>NZ_WGLO01000005.1 GCF_016125515.1 Hyphomonas sp. | reverse complement strand
GCCGGATAACGCTCAATAATGCCATGTCCAACACTCCATGGTCCCCCGCTCGCCAAAGCCCGGGACCGGTTCAAACATGGGTCAGTTCTCAGTGGAAATTTCTGCCCTCCCAGGGTCAATTCTCAACGGCAATCAACACACAAGCACTACTGACCGGCGAGTAGCGGCGCGCCGCCTCGAAGACATCAAGGACGAGATCCGCAAGGCGATCGCGGAGGGTCCGCAGACCACATTCGTCCAGGCTGCTGTGCCGTATATGGCGGACCGGAAGGAAGTCATGGCCGCCAAAGGTCTCGCCTATCACAAGTCGGCCGAAGCCCGGTACATGAAGACGCTGCTCGACCACCTCGGTCCAGATCGAACCCTCGCGTCGCTGACGCCCCCAGCGATCGATGCCATCGCCCGGGAGCTCTACCCGAACACGAAGGCCGTCACTCGCCGCCGGCAAGCCGTCACGCCGATCCGTGCCGTGATTAACCACCAGAACCGCGGCGGCCTTATCCTGCCCTCCGATGCGCAGCGCAGGATCCGTTGGCTTACGCCGGAAGAAGCGGAGCAGCTGATCAGGGGTGCGCGGCGCGTCGATGAGGAACGCAGCTGCGGCCCTGCGATGTGCGAGCGCCTGATCCTGCTTCTCCTTGGGACCGGATGTCGAACCAGCGAGCTGGTCAATCTGATGTGGGACAACATCAACCTGAAGACCGCTGAGGCGTATGTCGCGGATCCTAAGAACGGCATCTCGCGCTGGTCATCGATCGAGCGTGCACGGACGTTGGCGCACCTTCTCTTGGAGCCAGGCGACGGCGCCGTCATGTTGACGCCGAAGGGGCAGCCTTACCGGATCCGCGAGAACAACTCCGGCGGCCAGTTCGCAGTGATCTTCAACAAGGCTCGCGACTACGCCGGGCTCGAGGCTGATGGCCCGATGAAGGTGACGCCACACGTCTTGCGGCATACCTGGGCAACCTGGTTCTGGGTCGCTTCGCGGCACAATCTCGTGGCCTTGCAGCGCAATGGCGGTTGGGAAGATTCACGTACCGCGATGCTGTACACGAAGCTGGCGCCTGCCGATCTTTCCACAAGGCTCCGCGCCCATGGGTGGAACTTCGCAAATGGGGGAGATTTCGGGGAAGGTGTGGGTCGGGCCCAACTTCGCGCCGTATAATCAATGATTTACGCGAAAGTCTGAGGCCCTTAGCAGGGGCGCGCCTTCGACCACTCGGCCACCTCTCCAGCGCAAAAATGGGGTCTATTGAAAGCCCTGCGCCTCCGCAAGCCCCGCATGCCGTTGAAATTCGAGAAGCTGCTTCGATCAGATATTGACGATACCGGCTTACCCTGACCCGGTTATGACTCCAGATACCGAACGCAGCTGCTCGCGTTGACATCGCATGCACGGAGCCTTGCGCCGCCGCCGGAGCCAGAAGCGCACGTTCCGCGCCTGGCTGGCAAAGGCCGACTCGCGCGCGCTAGATCGCGGTTCAGGGCAACCCTGCTGCTCGACATCGAGGAATTCAGCAGCGACGGACAAACCTTGTCCCAGATCTCCCACCGTCACCGGGTCAAGCCCGGTATTACCGGATGGGCCCAGATCAACGGGTCGCGCGGCTCGGTCCATACCAAGGAAGAGGTGCGCGAATGCATCCGACTGGACCTTGAATACGTCAACCGGCGCTCATTCTGGTTCGTTTTCTACATCATGCTGATGACGGCGCCCTGCCTGCTTGGCGATCCGCACCGGGCACGATAGGACAGCCGCATGATCCCGCAGGTGCCCTCCTCCGCAGCGCGACTGGCGATCTGTATTCCTGCCTACCGGGATAATGCCAGCGACCTGATCCGTGCCTTGAGCGCGCTGCCGGAAGCCTCGGAATGCGCCCTGCGGGTCTATGACGACGGCTCGGATGATCCAGCCCTCGTGCGCGCCCATGAAGACGCCATGGCCACCTATCCCGGCCCCTCCCTCCTGCATGTCGCCCAACAGAACGCCGGGCGCAGCTTCGCCCGCAACTGGCTTGTCGCCCACGCGCCGGCGGACTGGATCCTGCTGATCGATGCCGACATGCTGCCCGACCATCCGGATTTCCTCGCCCGCTACTTTGAGGCCGCGGCCGCGGCGGGTGGGCCCGCTCTCATCGCAGGTGGCTACTCGCTCGACCAGGTCGTGCCTAGTCAACGCAACCGGCTGCATTATGCGCAGGCCGCCGCGTCGGATTGCGTCGATGCCGAAACGCGCCGAAGTGATCCCGGCCGCTACGTCTTCAGCTCCAACATTCTCGTACACCGAACGGTGCTCACATCGGTGCTGTTCGATGAAGGATTTTCCGGCTGGGGCTGGGAAGATTTGGACTGGGGCCTGTGCGTCGTCGAAACATTCCCGGTCATCCATATCGATAACTCGGCCAGCCATCTGGGACTGGAACCAGACCAGCGGCTGCTCGACAAGTTCGGAAGATCGGGGGCCAACTTCGCCCGTCTGGTGGCCCGCCATCCCGAGGCCGCGACGCGCATGCCGCTCCTGTCAGCCGCGCAGCGCGTCAAAGGCGTGCCATTGCTCGCACCTGCCGCGCGATTGGTGGCTTCGGCGTCCTTCCTGCCCGTCAAGCTCCGCGTGCTGGCCCTGAAGGTCTACCGCGCCGCGGCCTACTCGCCCTACATCGAGCCGGCGTGATTTCGGACCTGTTCGCCAACGGATACACTCCGGATCGCATCAAGCGGCGTTTCTCGCAGTGGCGTGTCGCCGCGCTGCTGTTGCGGTCGCCGAAACGGCCGATTGTCACCTTTACCTTCGACGATTTCCTCAAATCCGCTTCGACGGCGCCGCGCAGCTTTAGCCGATCCCCTCGAACCGGCCCGCCAGACGGGCATCGTCGGGCAAGCGGTTCATGACGACACCGATCACGCGCCCACCGTGTGCTTCAACATCCTGACGCAGCGCTGCTGCGTCGATCGCCGATGTGTCGTCGGCACGGACCACCAGTACGACACCATCGGCCTGACCGACAAAGGCAAGGCCTGCGCGGGTCCGGTCGATGGCCGGCGCATCCACGATGATCCAGTCCGCCGCGGCGCGCAGCGCCCTCCACCAGCCGGGCGCCGTGCGCAGTTGCACCTTCTGGCCGGGCGCGAGCCTGTCGCTGCGAAACCGTGTCACGAGAAGACGCAGGCCATCGATCTGGTGTGCGTTGAGCAGCTTGCCATAAGAAGGATCGGCCTCGTGGCCGGCCACTGTGTAGATCTGTTCGGTACCAAGCGAGGCGTCCAGCGCATGCCCCGGCCTGCCGGCATCCTTGATGATGCCTTGCACAAAAGACGTGTACTGAGTGTTCTTCCGGACATCCAGATCCACCAGCCAGGCGGGCTTGGCCGACCGGCTCGCGGCGATCAGCGCAAACGAAGCCGCTACGCTGCTCGCACCTTCGCCGGTATGGGCCGACAGGAACATGATCATGCGCCCGCCCTTCGGCGCGCTCATTTGCGATACGAGTCGCCAGAGGCCGGCCAGATCCTGTCTCAGGTCGCGCATGATCGGATCCGCCTGGCCATTCAGTATTTCTGGACGGTGGCAAGCACCGGCAAGCCCAGCGTGCGCTCGACCGCGCCCGGCGTCGCAAACCCGTTGCGCGTCAAGGCCCGCACCAGCCCCACAATCAGCGCCGTAAACCCGGCAAACAGAAGCGCGAGCATCGCTGCCGGCAGCTTCAGGCTCTCGCCTTTGATCGGGGGCGTCGCCGGCTCGAGCAGACGGATGTTGTTCACACTGCGCTGGCTAAGCTCGGTACGCGCGCGCTCTTCGACTTCACGTTCGGCAAACGCGCGAACCGATTGCTCCGCAACATCCCGGCTGCGTTCCAGTTCGGCCAGGTTTGGCTCCAGCTCGACCAACCGGCGCTGGCGCAGCTCGAACGCTTCGATCTGGGATTTGAGTTCTGCCTCCTGCCCCTTCAGCGCCTGCACTTCGGACTGCAAGGTCGCAATCGACGCCTGGACCTGCTGGTAAAGCGGATTGGGCCCCCGGCGCACAACACCGCCCGGCGACGGCCGCGACTCAAGAAAGGCCTCGGACTGCTCGATACGTTTGTCGAGTTCCTGGATGACGCGCGAGTCGGCGCGGTAGCGCGACAGTTTCTCTTCGCGTTCCAGCTTGAGCGCCGTCAACGTCTGCTGGCTGGAATCTTCGACATAGAGGTCCTGATCGGGCGGGATACTCTCGATCTGGCGCCGGTAATTGGCCAGCTGCGCTTCGAATTGGCGCAGCTTCGACTGCGTCTGCAGCAATTCTCCGCTGGCGGACTGATACAGCTGGCGCAGCGTATCGCGTTCAGTCGGCGGATCGGTCAGGTTGTTCGCCAGCAGGTATTCGCGGATCTTTTCGTCCGTCTGCGCCAGATCGGCTTCGAACCGTTTGCGTTGCTCGCCGAAGCTGGCCGTGCGGTTGTCGGTGAAGATCTCCGTCCGATAGACCAGATAGGCTTCAACAACCGCATTCAGCATCTCCGCAGACATCGCCGCACTCTTGTGCTCGAAATGCGCGAAAATCACGAGGTTCTTGGGCGTTCCGCCGACCGTCAGGTGTTCGGTGACCGCCGCAATCCCCAGCCGCTCGCACGCTTCCGGTTTGCAGCCCTTCGCGATGTCGGGATAGGCCCGCGCCAGGGTCACCTTGTTGAGCGCAGCCTTCGCCACGACCGGGCTGCGCAGCAGCTCCAGCTCGGACTGGACGAGGGATTCGATCTCGGGCGACATCGGCATGGCCTTGTCGTCCCGGCCCACCGACGGGCGATACATGTACTCGTCGCCCAGCGACACCAGCAGGCGCGAGGTTGCCGTATAGGTGCGCGGCAAGGCCGCCGCCGCCAGCACACCGAGCACCAGCAGCGGCACGAACACCGCCGCCATCAACCATTTGGCCCGCCAGAGATAGACCGCGACATCCAGCGCGCCCAGCCGGGGACGCACGAACCCGGCCTGGCGGGCAGCCGGCGCCGCCGCCGAACCTGTCGTGTCTTCGCCGGAAAGCGGCATGGGTTGTCCTGACTCAGATTGGTCCATTTCGAGGATTCGCATGTGCCATTTGATATTTCCTTAATCATTAACAGCGATGGGTTGAGGCGCGCAGGAATTGCGCAGAAGTTCATGCGAGAAAGCCTAGGCCCCATGAGCGCCCGCCTCCTTTCCGGTCCGTCCCTCATCGCCGTGCTGGCCACGATCGGCCTGGTCGCCTGCTCCTCTGCGCCTGCCGCCACCTCAACAGATTTCGCCGCTGATGCCTGGGCGACTTCAGCCCTCGCGGACGCGCCGTACCTGCTCGCCCCAGGCGACAAGCTCGAAGTGATCGTCCACACCGCACCGGAGCTGTCCCGCGAACTCGTGGTGGCGCCGGACGGGCGCATCCGGATGCCGCTGGCAGAGCCGCTGATGGCCATGGCCCGCACGCCGGATGAGGTGGCCGCCGACCTGCGCGAGTCGCTCGCCAGCGAGCTGCGCGACCCGGATCTCGACGTCGTCGCGACCGAGTTTGCCTCGCAGAAGGTGTTCGTCGGCGGCGAAGTGCGTGAGCCCGGCATGTTCGACCTGCCCGGCCAGATCGATCCCTATCAGGCCATCGTCATGGCCGGCGGCCTGACGCGCGATGCAAAGGCCAAGGACGTCCTGCTCATCCGCCGCCTGCCGGGCGGGGAAGTCAGCTCCACCCTCGTCGATGTCAGCGCGGGCCTTCGCGATCCGAAGCTTGCCAACTGGCTGCCCCTGCGCCGGTTCGATGTCATCTACGTGCCCCGCACCGGCATCTCGAAGCAGAACCAGTTCGTCCAGCAATACGTGCGCGACGCCCTGCCGATACCCTTCTCGCTCTATTACGACGTGAGCGGCAAAAGCCGTTGATACTGTCGCGGGCGCCGTTGCCCCCTTTCTGACGGCGCGGGCTTCTGGCAAACTGCCGGAATGACCCAATATTTCGAACCGATCCCCTATTCGCTCTGGCACTCGGACAAGGCCGCATTCGCCGCCGCGCTCGGCCGGTCCTTCCGTGAAACGGGCTTTGCCGTCATCACTGGCCACCCGGTTGCCCAGAAGACGATCGACGACAACCTTGCCGCCACCAAGGCTTTCTTCGCGCTGCCGGCGGACGCCAAGGAGAAGTACCACGACGCGCCCGGCGGCCGGCAGCGTGGCTACACGCCGTTCGGCACCGAGAACGCCAAGGGCCAGGCCCAGGCCGACCTCAAGGAATTCTGGCACACCGGCCGGGCCCTGCCAGCCGATTCAGCCTACCGCGCGACGATGAAGGACACGCCGTCCGTCTCCGAAGTGGCGGACTTCGACCGCGCCACCCGCGCCCTGTACGAGTCGCTGGATGTGTTCGGCGCCGACATCCTCAAGGGCGTCGCTCTGCACCTTGGCCTTTCCGAAGACTGGTTTACCGACAAGGTGAACTTCGGCAACTCGATCCTCCGCCTGCTGCATTATCCGCCGCAGATGGATCCGCCGCCGGAAGGCTCCGTCCGCGCGGGCGCGCATGAAGACATCAACGTCATCACGCTGCTGCTCGGCGCAGAAGAGGCTGGCCTCGAAGTGAAGCATCGCTCCGGCAAGTGGCTGGCCGTGAACCCGCCGCCCGGCGCCCTGGTCATCAATTGCGGCGACATGCTGCAGCGCTACACGGGAGGCGTTTTGCCTTCGACCACGCACCGCGTCGTCAATCCGTCCCCGGAGCGTTCGAAGTTTCCGCGCTATTCCACGCCGTTCTTCCTGCACTTCAATCAGGATTTCCTGATCGAGGCCCTGCCCGGCTGCCTCGCCGAAGGCGGCAAGGCCGAGCCACCGATCACCGCTCAGGATTTCCTGATGGAACGTCTGCGGGATATCGGTCTGGTCAAAGCGTAAAACGCTCCAAGCCCCTTCTCCGTGGGGAGAGGGGGCTGGGGAGGCTTGGCAAACTTACCCCTCGAAAAACCGCTGCAGCTCGTTCACCGATTCGAACATCACGTCCGGTTCCGCCACTTCCAGCGCGGGCTTCATGCCGAACCCCCAGGTGACCGCTGCCGCCTTCAGGCCAATGTCGCGGGCAGCCTCGATGTCGCGGATTTCGTCGCCGATGGATAGCGCCCGCTCCGGCGCCACCTTCGTCGCGCGCAGCACGTCGCGGAAATGTTTCGCCTTGCCGAACAGCCCCGCCCCGCAGCTCCACGTCGTAACCAGCGCGCTCAGCTCCGGCCCCAGCGCGCGGCGCACATTGCCCTCGGCGTTCGACGAGACCACCGAGATCTTGATGCCGCGCGCCGCAATCGCGCGCAGCACATCCGGAACGCCGCCGAACAACGGAAAGGCTTCCGCTTTCGCCGCACGCTTCCTTACATGCACCGCGATCAGCACCAGCTTCCAGTGGGGGATCTTCAGGATACGCATCACGTCGCGCGGCGGCTTGTGGCGCAGCACTTCCAGCTCGTCTTCATCCGGGCAACGGAATCCGAACCGCCGCGCCAGATCCGGCAGGATCGACCGGAACCAGCCCGCACTATCGGCCAAGGTGCCGTCAAAGTCGAAGATCACCAGATCGAAGTCGCGCGGCGTGTTCACGCGCCGGCCTAGATCAAGCCCGCGAGCGGCGAGCTCGGGTCTGCGTACATTTTCTTGGGCATGCGGCCGGCGAGATAGGCCTCGCGGCCGGCAATCACGGCATGCTTCATCGCCCGCGCCATGCGGACCGGGTCGTTTGCGGCGGCGATGGCGGTATTCATCAGTACACCATCACATCCGAGTTCCATGGCGATCGCCGCATCGGACGCTGTGCCAACACCGGCATCGACGATCACCGGCACCCGCGCTGCCTCGACGATGAGCCGAATGTTCACCGGGTTCATGATGCCAAGGCCGGAACCGATCAGCGAGCCCAGCGGCATGATCGCGCAGCAGCCCGCCTCTTCCAGCAGGCGCGCATAGACCGGATCGTCCGAACAGTAGACCATCACCTCGAAGCCATCCTTGATCAGCGATTCGGCCGCCTTCAACGTCTCGGGCATGTTCGGATAGAGCGTTTTCTGGTCCGCCAACACTTCCAGCTTCACGAGATTCCAGCCGCCCGCCTCGCGCGCCAAGCGCAGCGTCCGAACCGACTCCTCGGCCGTGTAGCAGCCCGCCGTGTTCGGGAGGTAGGTGAACTCCTCCGGCTTCACGAAGTCTGACAGGATCTCCTGGCTCTTGTCGGACAGGTTCACCCGCCGCAGCGCCACCGTGACGATCTCGGCGCCCGCCGCGCGGGCCGCTTCGGCGTTCTGGGCATAGGACGCATACTTTCCCGTGCCCACGATCAGGCGCGAGTTATAGGCCTTGCCGGCGATGATGAGGGGATCGGAAGATGTCTTGGAGGTCATGTCGCTGATCTGGCCGTCCGCGGCGCGGGCGTCAACACACCCCGCGCGAAACCTCTCGATCCGATACAAGAGGGTCCAGAACTTTTGGGGCCCGTATGGACAGTTTATGCACGGCTTCGCGGCCTCTTTTCAGCCCCCACCCACGAACTGGACCAGCTCGATCTGGTCCCCTTCTTCCAGCAGAGTCGCCGCGTGCAGGGATTTCGGCACGATCTCCCGGTTGCGCTCAACGGCGACACCGCGCGGGTCCCGCCCCGTCTCGTCGGACAGGCGCTGCACCAGCAGGGCCACCGTCATGCCCGCTCCGATTTCGAGCGGTTCACCATTCAGGATGATCTTCATCGCACTCAGCTCCTGTTGCCCTCTTGCAACACACGGCGTTCCAGCGCAAACGGAGGCCCATGTCGAAACCGGTATATGTCCTCGGTGGCCCCAATCTCAATCTGCTCGGCACGCGCGAGCCCGAGATTTACGGTCGCGATACGCTCGAAGATATCCATGCCCGGCTGCGTGCCCTGGCGCCCGATGCGGCGCTGGTGATGCGCCAAACCAACTCTGAAGGCGAGCTCGTCACCTGGGTCCAGGAGGCCGGCCGCGAGGCCGGCGCCTTGATCCTCAATGCTGCCGCCTATACCCACACGTCCATCGCGCTTCATGACGCCTTGAAATCACTCAAGATTCCCGTCATTGAAGTCCACTTGTCAAATCCAGCGGCGCGCGAAGCGTTCCGGCACGTCAACTATGTTGCCCCTGTTGCAACGGCGTCGATTGCCGGGCTAGGTGCCTATGGATACGAACTGGCCCTAGGAGCCGCCCTGCGGCTTTCCGGACAGGCAGGGAGCTAAGAAAACATGAGTGTTTCCAAAAACAAACTTGATACCGGCCTCATTCGCGAGCTGGCCGCCATCCTCCGGGAGGGCGATCTCGGGGAGATCGAGATCGAGCATGAAGGCCTGAAGATTCGCGTGGCACGAGGCGGCCCGCAGGTCGTCCACGCCGCCGTGGCGGCCCCCGCTCCCGTTGCCGCGGCGCCCGCGCTGCCGTCCCCGGTCGGCCCTGGCTCCGTCGCCGTCCCCTCGGGCGCCCCGGACAATGCCGTGAAGTCGCCCATGGTCGGCACAGTCTACCTCTCCGCCGATCCACAGTCGAAGCCGTACATCAATGTCGGCGACAAGGTGAAAAAGGGCGACACGTTGATGCTGGTCGAGGCCATGAAGACCTTCAACCCGGTCGAAGCCGACCGCGCCGGCACCGTCAAAGCCATCTACGTCCAAAATTCCCAGCCCGTCGAATATGGCGAGCCGCTCGTCCTGATCGAGTAGTCATGGCCGAACCACGCAACATCAGCAAAGTCCTGATCGCCAACCGCGGCGAGATTGCGCTGCGCATCCACCGCGCGTGCAAGGAAATGGGACTGCAAACGGTCGTCGTTCATTCGGAAGCCGACCGCGACGCCATGGCCGTGCGCCTTGCCGACGAGAGCGTCTGCATCGGTCCCGCGCCGTCTGCCGAAAGCTATTTGAAAAAATCGCGCATTCTGGCGGCGGCGGAAATTACCGGCGCCGATGCGATCCACCCTGGCTACGGCTTCCTGTCGGAAAACGCCCAGTTCGCCGAGATGGTCGAGGCGCACGGCCTCGCCTTCATTGGTCCGACGGCAGAGCATATCCGTATCATGGGCGACAAGATCGCGGCGAAGGCGGCGATGATCGAGGCGGGCGTGCCCTGCGTGCCCGGCTCCGAAGGCGCGCTCGAATCAATTTCCGAGGCCAAGAAAGCCGCGAAAAAGATCGGCTATCCCGTCCTCGTCAAAGCCTCCGCCGGTGGCGGCGGCCGCGGCATGAAACTGGCGATGACCGAGGCCGACCTCGAGAACGCGGTGAAAACGGCAAAGACCGAATCGAAAGCCGCTTTTGGCGATGATGCGGTCTACCTCGAGAAATACCTCCAGGGCCCGCGCCATATCGAGATACAGGTGATCGCCGACACGCACGGCAACGTCGCCCATCTCTGGGAGCGTGACTGCTCACTGCAGCGCCGCAACCAGAAGGTCCTCGAAGAGGCTCCCTCGCCGGCCCTCAACCAGATCCAGCGCGAGGAGATCGGCGCCATCTGCGCCCGCGCGATGCAGAAGATCGGCTATCGCGGCGCCGGCACGATCGAATTCCTCTATGAAGAAGGCAAGTTCTACTTCATCGAAATGAACACCCGTCTGCAGGTCGAACACCCGGTCACCGAAATGATCACGGGCATCGACCTTGTGCGCGAGCAGATCCGCATCGCCGAAGGCAAGGCGCTCTCCTTCCGCCAGGAAGACGTGATGCTCGTCGGCCATGCCATCGAGTGCCGCGTCAATGCCGAGCACCCGGAAACCTTCGTGCCTTCGCCGGGCCTCATTACCGAGTTCCATGCGCCGGGCGGCCCCGATGTGCGCCTCGATAGCGCAGCTTATGCCGGCTATCGCATCCCGCCGCACTACGACTCGCTGATCGGCAAGTTGATCGTACACGGCCGCACCCGCCGCGAATGCCTCATGCGTCTCAAGCGCGCCTTGCAGGAGATGGTTGTCGGCGGTGTCTACACGACGCTCGATCTGCACCGCCGCCTCGTCGACAATGATGACGTCGTTGCAGGTCACTACAACATCCACTGGCTGGAAAAATTCCTGGCCGACGCCAAGGCCGCCGAGACGGAAGCCGCCAGCGAAGTCTGACAGCGAAGGGGCCCGGAATTGCGCGATACCAGCACAGGCGATCCGGCAGATCCGGCCCCCATCCTCCAGACTTTCTCCGGCAGCGTCCTCACGATCACGCTGAACCGGCCCTCCGCGCTCAACTCCCTGAACCGAGCGCTGATGGAATACTTCCGTGACGCGCTCGCCGTCGCAGCGGCGGATGCGTCCGTCCGGGCACTGATCATCACCGGCGCTGGGCGCGGCTTTTGTGCTGGCGCCGACCTCGTTGAGCAGACTGACAAGCCGCCTGTCTCGCGGGGACAGGGCATTTCCGACGGCATGACCAGCCACTTCAATCCGCTGGCGCGCGATCTCGCGGCGTTCCCGAAACCGACCGTCGCCGCCGTGAACGGCGTGGCGGCGGGCGGCGGCGTCGGCCTCGCGCTGGCCTGCGATATCGTGCTCGCCGCAAGGTCGGCGACGTTCATCCAGGTCTTTGCGCCGCAGCTGGGCCTGGTGCCCGACATGGGCTGTTCCTGGCACCTGCCCCGGCTGGTGGGCGCCGCCCGCGCCCGGGCCCTTGCGCTTCTCGGCGACAAACTGCCCGCGGAAAAGGCCGCCGAATGGGGCCTGATCTGGCAGGCTGTCGATGACGCCGATCTCTTGGCGCAGGCCACTGCTCTGGCCGAGAGGCTTGCCGCCGGGCCAACGCTCGGCCTCGTCCGCACACGGGAAGTCCTGGCCGCCGCCTTCGACAATGACTTCGCCGCCCAACTTGATCTTGAACGGCGCACGCAGTTCGAGCTCGGCAACACAGAGGATTTTGCGGAAGGCGTCCGCGCCTTTGTTCAGAAACGCCGGCCAAAATTCGCCGGCCACTAGGCGTGCCTGCCGCTTTTGCCGGCCCAAAGGCCGCGTTTACAGCCGCGGCGGCGCAACCCATATCTGCGCCATGACCGCCCGCTTCGGAACCGAGGACCTGCTCGCCTGCTATCGCCGGGGCGTCTTTCCCATGGCGGATTCGCGCGACGATCCACGCCTGTTCCTAGTCGATCCGGAGTTGCGGGGCATCCTGCCCCTCGACGCCTTCCACATCCCCAAACGCCTGAAGCGCACCGTGATCCAGGAGCCCTACCGGGTCACCTTCGACACGGCCTTCACCCGTGTCATCGAAGCCTGCGGCGAGCCGCACGAAGGCCGGCCCAGCACCTGGATCAACACGTCCATCCTCAATCTTTACAGCGCACTGCACCGGGAAGGCCATGCGCATTCGGTCGAGTGTTGGGACGGCGACCGCCTCGTCGGCGGCCTATACGGCATCGCCATCGGCGGCGCGTTCTTCGGCGAAAGCATGTTCAGCCGCGCGACCGATGCCTCAAAGATCGCGCTGGTGCACCTCGTCGCGCGCCTGATTGATCGCGGCTATGTGCTGCTTGATGCGCAGTTCCACAATCCGCATCTGGAACAATTCGGCCTGATCGAAATTCCGCGCGCAGAATTCCGTGCACGGCTGAAGCGCGCCCTCAAGGTGCCAGCGAGCTTCTACCCGCCTGCCCCGCAGGATCAGTCGATCGGTTCGGGTTCTTCCGGAAGCGCCGGGGCTTCGTCGCTCAGCGACACGCCGGCCGGAACATCATCCGTCAACGGTTCATCGCCGAGCGGAATGGTCACACGGTCTGGCAGCTTCACGGGCGCCGGTGCGGTGCAGCGGATCACCCAGATATCATAGACGGGGTGTTCCAGCGCGCTGAGGCCCGGCGAAGAGGCATACATCCAGCCCGAGAAAACGACCGGCGCTTCTTCCGTGGCCGCCGGGATTGCAGCGGCCTTTTCCTCTAGCGTCATGCCGAGCAGTTCGTTGCCGGTAACATGCGTCGAGAACACTTTCAGGAAGGCCGCGCTTTCGGGGACTTCATCCGGCGGCGTCTGGAAGCAGGCCTTCAGTTCGATCCGCAGCGAGCCGAATTCAACTGGCTCGCCGACCTTCACGACGATGTCCGTCGACCGGCCTGTGATCTTGTCCAGCGCGCGCAGCGTGGCGCGGTCCTGCTTCGCGTAAGTGGCGGCCGAGGCAAGGCCGACAAGCGACAGGCCCGCAGCCGCAAAGGCCGCCATGCGAAGCAAGGATTTCAAGGTTCAACTCCATCAAGGGCATCGAGCGGGTCGGCGGTCGGATCGGCTTCGCTTTCGGCAGGCTGGTCGCCGCCGCTGCCCGAAGCGAACGAGGCAAACAGCGTCAGCAGGTCAACGCTGCCGCGCGTGTACTGGATCTCGCCTTTGCCGTCCTGGGGAATGTTGTCCATGCTGCCGCCCGGCTCCAGCGCCACATAGGCGCCGCCGAGCAGGCCGTCGGTCGACACACGGGCGTCGGTATCGTCGGGCAATTCCCATTTCGTATCGAGGGCCAGCGTCACCACGGCTTCGAACCGTTTCGGATCGCCGTCGATGGCTTTCACGATGCCTGCCTTCACGCCGGCGATGCGCACATCGGAGCCGCGCGCCAGGCCGGACACGTTGTTGAAGCGCGCCGTCACCGTGTACTGGTCGCTGCCGGTTGCAGCTTCCCCGCCGCGCGCGAGCGCGAACCACAGGAACACCGCCGCCACCGCCACAACGACGGCGCCGATCATTGTCTCAAAGGCAGATTCACGCATCGGGTTTCCAGGCCTCGTAGTCGCCGTCCGATTTCTGGCGTGCGTCGCCGGCCGCCAGGCTGCCCTTCGGCTTGGTGGCGTAGGGCGTGCCGGTCATGTTCGGCGTATGGTCGATTTCCCACTCGCGCCGGTCCAGCGGCATCTTGGTCGGCGGCGTGTCCAGCGTGTGGTGCAGCCAGCCATGCCAGTCCGCCGGCACCTTCGACGGTTCAGCCAGGCCATTGTACATCACGTAACGGCGGCGGCGGCCTTCCAGCGAGGGCTTGCGCTCCTCGAAATACCGGTTGCCGTATTCGTCGGTGCCGATGGGGTTGGCGCGCCGTCCGATATCGAACGCGGCGCCGATCGTGTTACCGCTCCACCAGGTGAAAATCTGCTTCAGCATCTAGGGGTTCCTGACCTGACTTGATGGCCGCAATATGGCCGTGCCCGGGCAGTTAATCCATCCGCCGCGTGCAGGCAACTTGGCGCGCATACGGGGCTGCACAGGGTTGCGGCACGGGCGGGCCCAAGGCACCCTCTGCTGAACTGATTCGGCGCGGAACCCCATCATGGCAGCGAAATCCCAGAATGACCTACTCGAAGCGGCCGAATCGGACGGCTTGCTGTCTCCGGAAATCCGGCTGAGGGACGTGCTGCGCTCTGCCGGGCGCCTGCCCCAGCCGCTGACGGCCGCGGCCCTGCGCGATGTCCGGGCCGCCTGGTCCGCGGCGAACCTTCTGGGTGTTTCCCAGCTCGCCACCGCAGAAATGCTGGAACGCCTGGGCGACGCGCCAAAGAACGCCGAACTGGCCGAAGCCCTCGCCGCCGGCCTGCCGCAGGACGTGCTGGAAGAGGCCCTGCGCCAGCCGGGCGGCATCCTGAAGACCGCCGCGTCCCTGCGCGCCGCTGCCGTCAGCACCCCCTCGCCGCGCCCCGGCGTGTTCGATGCGGGCCACATCGACGCGGCTCTGTCTGACGCGCTGCTCGCGGCACTGGAAGAGGGCGCCGAAATCCACCTGATGCGCGGCGCCCTGCCCGAAGCCGGCACCCGCTGCCGCGTGCTGGATGTAGCCCAGGCCATCGGTCCCGGCGGGCTCGAAGCCGATTACCTGGTCGCAGCCGTCGACGCCGCCGCGCGCGATCTGGGCGAAGGCATGCTGGTCGTTGCCGGGCTTGGCGCTGCGGTCCTGTCACTGGGGCTCGACTATGCCTCGGAGGCCGGTGTCGCGGTCGGCGCCGCACTCGCTGCCCTGATCAAGTCATCCGCTACCGGCGCCGCCTTCCCCGCCGCCCAGGGCCGCCTGCTGGGCCTGGAGGCGATGAAGGCCAGCGGCCGCCGCGCCTGCCAGCTCGCCTTGCTGCCGCTGCGCGACATGGCCGCCGTGCTGCCCGAATGCGAAAGCGAAGGCGCCGCGCCGGTGCGCACCGTGCTGGCCTACGGGGAAGATGCGCCCAGCCTCAGCCGCGCCGCCCGCCTCGGCCTCGCCCGCCGCGCGCCCGAGCACCTGCCCGCCCTGCTCGACCGCCTCTCCCAGGCCGGTGAGCACGACCTCGACTCCGCCCTCGGCCGCACCCGCCTGCGCGACCGGGGCTTCACCGACGAAGCCATCGAGCGCGTGACGCGCGCCATTGGCGACGGCCTGCCGCTGAGCGCCGCCTTCTCCCGCTGGGTGCTCGGCGACGAGATCATCATCAACGACCTCAAGCTCTCGCCCGAGCGTTTCGACTCCGACGGCAAGGCGCTGCTGTCTGCGGTCGGCTTCTCCAAGAAAGACATCGCGGCAGCCGAACTCGCCATCGACGGCGCCATCGACGAGATCGCCGGCAAGGGCCTCGCTGCCGCTGGCCTTTCGCTGAATGTCAGCGCCGATGCCGAGATCCGCTTCACCGCCGCCACCTCCAAAGCACTCGGCGGCATGGGCATGCTGCGCGCGCCGTCCGCCGACGGGCTCGAACTCGCCGAAGCCGCGATGGCGGCGGGCCTGTCTGCGCTGATGACCGGCCACCGCGCGCCGCCTTCTGAAGACCTGCGGCTGCGGATGGAGCAGATCGTCTCGCTGGCCGAAGAGATCGTCGAGGATGCCGAAGCCCTGCCCGACCTGCCCGCCCTGTCGGAGGAAGCCCCCCGCGTGCGCCGCACCCGCCTGCCGGACCGCCGCAAGGGCTACATCCAGAAAGCCACGGTCGGCGGCCACAAGGTCTACCTGCACACCGGCGAATTCGACGATGGCAGCCTCGGCGAGATTTTCATCGACATGCACAAGGAAGGCGCCGCTTTCCGCAGCCTGATGAACAATTTCGCCATCTCGGTTTCCCTGGGCCTGCAATACGGCGTGCCGCTAGAGGAATATGCCGACGCCTTCGTGTTCACCCGGTTCGAGCCGGCAGGCGCGGTGACCGGCAACGACCGGATCACCAATGCCACCTCGATCCTCGACTACATCTTCCGGGAACTCGCCGTTTCCTATCTGGGCCGCGACGACCTCGCCGAAGCTGACGTCACACATGACGGTCTCGGCCGCGGCGCCGGCGACGCCACGCGCGGCGAGACCGCGGCCTTCACCAGCGAAGCGGCGCAGTTCATCTCGCGCGGCTTCTCGCGCGGCCAGCTGCCGGACAACATCGTCATCCTCGGCACCCGCCGGGCCGAAAAGGCCGCCGAGGAGCCCGCCGCCGGAGAAACCCGAGATCTTTCACCGACTTACCTGTCCCAGGCCTGCCCGTCCTGCGGCAGCTTCACCCTGTTCGAAGCCGGCCCCGACGGCCACATGGCCTGCGACACGTGCGGAGAGGAAAGCCGGGCGAGCCAATAGCCTGTTGCGCGAACGAGCATGGCATGGTGTTCGCGTCTCACGCGAAATTCATGACGTTCCGTCCAGTCTTATTGCTTTCTGGCAACAGTCGTGTCGCATTTACAGTTCTTACAGTTTGTTCAGTTTAGGGAATATCGGGAAAGGTCTATTCCGAGTCTCATGGACAATCTGAATCTGCGTCTCCTTTCACTGGCGGGTGCATTCGCCGCCTTCACCGCACCGGGCGCCTTCGCACAGGGCCAGCCGGTTGCCTGGTCTCCCAGCTATGTCGGCACCTGTGCCACCTGCGACCTTTCAGGCCGCAACCTGACCGGCTGGACGCTCTCCGGCGCCAACTATTCCGAAGCCAAGCTCGACTATTCGGTCATGCGCGGCGTGCAGGCCGTCGGCGTGAACTTCGAGCGCGCAGATCTGACCGGCGCTGACATGCGCGGCGCCGTCCTCACCAATGCCAAGCTCGCGGACGGCGTGTTCGCCGGCACGCGCCTGCAGGGCATCAAAGCCTCGGGCGCCGATTTCCGCCGCGCCCTGATGCACGGCGCCAGCCTGCAGGACGCCGTCATGGTCGGCGCCAACTTCGAACAGGCCGAGCTGATCATCGCCCGGCTCGAAAACGCTGACTTGTCGACCGCCAACTTTACGGGCGCCGTATTCGACCGCGCCAACCTGCGCGGCGCGATCTTCAACGGCGCGATCTTCACCGACGCCCGGATGGCCGGCGCAGACGTGACCGGCGCGTCCTTCCGCGATGCCCGCTTTCCCGGCGCAAACCTGCAATCGGTGAAGGGCTTCGACGAAGCCGACTTCGAAGGCGCCTGCGGCTCGCTCACGACCCGCCTGCCCGCCAACCAACGCCTGCCAATGTGCACCTTCTCGCAGCTCGCGACAAACCTCGCCGGCGCGCCCAACTGATACCGGAGCGCCCGCGCGCCTTCGGTCCCCTCACACCGGAACAAAAAAATGCGGCCGCTGTTCAGGCGGCCGCAGGTCATTTGCAAAACGGAAAAGCAGCGCTATTCGGGCGCTCAGGCGGCTTCGCTCATGTCGTCGTCGGAGATATCGTACAGCATACCGTAGATGACTTCGTCCGGCAGCTCGGCGAGGCGGGCGAGGATGTCCTTGGCTTCGGCTTCGCCGTCCGCATCTTCCCACTGCATGTCGGCAGCCGTCGCAATCCACTCGATCTCGACAATCGCGTAGCCTTCTTCGTCGAAGTCGGCTTCGACTTTGGCAATCGCATCATCTTCGCTTGCGGCGCTGACGGCGACGATCAGGAAGGCGCGATCTTTGCCCTCGAGGGCGCCATCGCTGCCCTCACCGCAGAGGACTTCACACGAAAGAAGGTAGGACGTTTGCGACATAGTCTTTCTCCATAGATTGTTCGCAGGATGTCAGACCCGGTCTGCGGACTTCGCCGGATGGAGCGAAGCCCCGTCAGCGGGCTGACGGCAACACTCGCAGGAAGCGGCATGGCCGGAGAGAACCGGCCAAGCGTTCACCGCCAGACCAACCGTTTCCGCACGCTTCTTGCTGTGCGTGAAATTCGCAAGACTTGATTAAGAACCCGCTAACTCTTTGCGGCGCCGCGAAGATTCTGCGCGGCGCCGGATAAATTCAGCGAAAGGCGCCTCAGCTCTTGATCGCTGGCGCGAGGCGGATGTTCAGCTCTTTCAGCTGACGGTCCTCGACTGGGCTCGGGGCGCCCATCAGCAGGTCGCGGGCCTGCTGGTTCATCGGGAACAGGATGACGTCGCGCAGGTTGTCGACCTCGGCCAGCAGCATCACGATCCGGTCCACGCCGGGCGCAATCCCGCCGTGCGGCGGGGCGCCATAGCGGAAGGCGTTCAGCATGCCGCCGAACTTCTCTTCCACGACGTGTGGGCCTTTGCCCGCAATCTCGAAGGCCTTGAGCATGATTTCCGGACGGTGGTTCCGGATGGCACCCGAGGACAGCTCGATGCCGTTGCAGACGATGTCATACTGGTAGGCCTTGATGGCCAGCTGTTTCTCGACCGTGTCGGCCGCCAGCAGCGCTTCCATCCCGCCCTGCGGCATCGAGAACGGGTTGTGGCTGAAGTCCACGCACTTGTTGTCTTCGTCCCATTCGAACATCGGGAAGTCGACGATCCAGCAGAGCTTGAAGATGCTCTTGTCGATCAGGCCGAGTTCCTCACCGATACGGGTGCGTGCGGCGCCCGCCAGCTTCACGGCGGCGGTCTTGTCGCCCGCCGAGAAGAACAGGGCGTCGCCGGCTTTGACGCCGGCCTTCGCGGCCAGTGCGGCAAGCGCCTCCGGCGCAAAGAACTTGGCGATCGGTCCGGTGCCGGCCAGCTTGCCGTCTTCTTCCACGAAGCGGATGTAGCCCAGGCCCGGAGCCTGCATTTCCTTCTTCGCCCAGGCGTCCATCTTGTCGAAGAAGCTGCGGGGCTGTTCTGCCGTGGTGGGCGCCGGAATGGCGCGCACGATACCGCCGCCATCGACGATCTTCTTGAACACGCCCAGCGTCACGTCCTCGCGGGTCGCAATGTCGGAGACATCACAGATGATCAACGGGTTGCGCAGGTCCGGCTTGTCGGAGCCGTATTTGAGCATCGCTTCGGCATATGGCACATGTTCAAACGGGCCCGGCACAACGGTGCGCTGCTTGCCGTCCCACTGGGCGAACTCCTCGAACACGCCGCGCATGACTGGCTCAACTGCGTTGAACACGTCTTCCTGGGTGACAAAGCTCATCTCGATATCGAGCTGGTAGAACTCGCCGGGCGAGCGGTCGGCGCGGGCGTCCTCGTCGCGGAAGCACGGCGCAATCTGGAAGTAGCGGTCGAAGCCAGACACCATCAGGAGCTGTTTGAACTGCTGCGGCGCCTGCGGAAGGGCGTAGAACTCGCCGGGATGCATCCGGCTCGGCACGAGGAAGTCGCGCGCGCCCTCCGGGCTCGAAGCGGTCAGGATGGGCGTCTGGTATTCGGTGAAGCCCCCGGCCACCATCCGGCGGCGCAGGCTCGCAATCACGTTGGAGCGCAGCACCATGTTCTTGTGCAGCTGCTCCCGGCGCAGGTCCAGGTAGCGGTGCTTGAGGCGGATGTCTTCCGGATAGGAATGGTCGCCGAACACCGGCATCGGCAGCTCGGCGGCCTCGGACTGGACCGAAACAGCCCCGCCCACGACCTCAATTTCGCCGGTCGCAAGGTTCGGGTTCACGAGGTCCCCGTCCCGGGCCACAACCTTGCCTTCCACCGTGATCACGCTCTCGGCGCGCAGGCGCTCGACCGTCGCAAAGCCCGCAGAGCCCGGATTGAACACGATCTGCGTCAGGCCGTAATGGTCGCGCAGGTCGATGAACATCACCCCTCCATGGTCCCGGCGGCGGTGCAGCCAGCCTGACAGCTTGACGGTTTCGCCGACATGGGACTTGCGCAATTCCCCGCAGGTGTGGGTGCGATAGGCGTGCATTGGGCGAAAACTCCGGTATCTCGGCCAAACAGAAAGAAGCGGCGTAGGGCACAGACCCCCTCGCCTTTGTCAAGCTGGTGCGATAAGCGACCCAGCAATGACTGACAACACCCTGACGCCCATCACTGAGCAGTCCGCGCTGGAAGATCTGTGTGGACGTCTGGCCGAAGCGGAATTCGTGTGCGTGGACACCGAGTTCCACCGGGAAACCACTTACTGGCCGGAACTGTGCCTCGTGCAGGCCTCTGCGCCCGGCGTGGAGGGCCTCATCGACCCTCGCGCCGAAGACCTCGACATCAAGCCCTTCCTGGACCTGATCGCCTCCGACCGGCAGACCAAGGTGTTCCACGCGGCCCGCCAGGACATCGAGATCTTCAACCGCCTGATCGGCCACCCGCCTGGCCCGATCTTCGACACCCAGGTCGCCGCCATGGCGCTCGGCTTCGGTGATTCGATTTCCTACGACAACCTCGTCCAGCGCGTCCTCAAGAAGCAGATCGACAAGTCCAGCCAGTTCACCGACTGGATGCGCCGTCCGCTGAGCCAGAAACAATTGGTCTACGCCCTCGGCGACGTCACCCACTTGCGCGACGCATACCAGATCATGCGCGACGAGCTGGAACGCACCGACCGGATGACCTGGGTGCGCGAGGAAATGGCCGACCTCGAAGACCCGGCCACCTATGACACCGAACCGATGAACGCCTGGCAGCGCCTGAAACTGCGCATGCCGAAGAAGGACTATGCCGCCGTGGTCGTCTCCGTCGCCGCCTGGCGCGAGCGCGTGGCGCAGGAACTCGACAAGCCGCGCCGCCGCATCCTGAAGGACGACGCGATCCAGGAGATTGCCGCGCAGAAGCCGCGCTCGGAAGAAGACTTCGCCCAGCTGCGCTCCGTGCCGAACGGCTTCATCCGCTCCAAGCATGGCCAGGGCCTGATGGAAGCCGTCCGCGCCGCCATCGACACGCCGGATGCTTTCGCGCCGGAACTCTCGCGCCCGGTCCAGAATGCCCAGATCCCGGCCGGCGCGCCGGAGCTGCTGAAAGTGCTGCTCAAGCATGTCAGCGACGAGAACAATGTCGTGCCGCGCCTGATCGCCAACTCTGCCGATATCGACCGGATCGCCCGCGGCGAAACGAGCCAGGACATCGCGGCGATGACCGGCTGGCGCTACGAGATGTTCGGCAAGAAGGCGCGCGCCTTGCTTTCCGGAAAGCTCGCCGTATCGTTCGAAGGCGGTCAGGTCCGCCTGTTCGACGTCTGAGCGCTTCAGCGCACGCTGGTGCGCGATTTCAGCTTCAGCTGGTTGGCTGCCTGTGACAGGCGGCGCTCCACCGTTTCCGAGATCAGGTTCGCGTCCCGCTTGCCGACCTGCAGCTCCAGCGTATCGCCCTCGCGGCTCAGAGACACCCGCTTGAGGATCGGCCCCGACCGGCCGGAGAAGACCGCGCCCAGCCGCATCAGCAAGCCGATCTGGCGCGCCCGGTCAGCCTGCGGATCCGTAGTCAAGCCGATATGCTCGGCGGGGCGCTTGAAGTCCTTCTCGTACCGGCAGCCGATGGCATAGGCGATCATCGCGCGCTCGGGATGGGTCACACCCAGATAGGGCGCGCGCAGCGCCTGGTCGTAAGCCATCTCGGCGCGGTGATCGGGGTGATACCGTCCCGCGCTGTCGGCCATCATGCAGGCGGCTTTCTCGATCCGGATGTCGGCCGCCGGCGAGCCGAACAGGTCCGGCTGCGGCACCAATGCCGGCGCAATGAACGTGTGCAAGGCACGCCCGAACGCGATCTGGTTGTTGTCGAGCCGCGCATAGGCGACGATCCCGTCCGTCAACGGATCTTCGAGCTTCATCTCCAGCAGGTCGTGCAGCACGCCTTCGCGCACGCCGGTCGCGGAGATCGTGACGCCTTCCAGCGCGCTATGGGCCAGCACTTCCTCGATCAGGATCGCGGCCATGGGGAAATATTTCGCCCGCCGCTTGTCCAGTGCCTCGATCTGTTGGCGTGCGGCGGCGTTCGACAGCGAGTCGACACACAGTTTCGCCGCCCGGGCCACCTGGCCTTCATTAATCTGGTAGCCCTGCAGCACGTGCAGCGGATATCGTTCCAGCTCCATCACCAGCCGCCCGAAGGCGCGCCACGCGCCGCCCACAGCGTAAAAACGCCCACGCGCGCCGGTCAGCACCTCACTGGTCTTCAGGGCGTCGCGGATTCGTTTGCGCAATTCCTTCGGTTCACTGACAATATCGCCGAGTGCGAGCGGGCCCAGCATCAGGCTTTCGCCCTCCTCCCGGCCGCCGGGCGCGCCAATGCGTTTCAGCTCAAGGCTCGACCCGCCAAGATCCCCGATCACGCCCAACGGATCGTGGATGCTGAGATCCACACCGCGCGCCGACAGGCGCGCTTCATCTTCGCCGCTCAGCAGGCGGACCGGACGGCCAAGCACCTTGCCCGCCGTCTTGAGGAAACTCTCGCCGTCGCTGGCCATCCGCACGGCCGCTGTCGCAACCGCCTGATAGGTGTCGACATTCAGCGCCCGGAGGATGGCGCGGTAGCGGCTGAGTGCCTGCAACGCCGCCTGCACGCCCTGCGGCGACAGATGCCCGGTCTTCGTCAGTCCCTCGCCGAGCCCCGCCATGACCTTCTCGTTGAAGCTCTGCAGGATCGAGGCGCCCAGCACATCGCAGATCACGAGACGGACCGAGTTCGATCCGATGTCGATGATGCCGGCCTGACGGGGTTGGGCAATACTCATTTCGGTCCTTCAGGCAGCGACAGGCGCGGCGGCAGGGTCACTTCCAGCGCGCTGCCACGGCCGGACAGGCTCGGGTTCAGCATGAAATAGCCGTGGGCGGAGAACGCGCCGTCGGACGCTTCGCTTTCAAAGCGCTCGTAGCGGCCATCGGGATGCATCAGCCAGGATTGCTGCACATCATTGAGATTGGCCACCATGATCTGGTTCATCACCTGGCGGTGCACGGTCGGGTTCTGGATCGGCACCAGCACTTCCACGCGGCGCTGCAGGTTGCGCGGCATCCAGTCCGCCGAAGACATGAACACCTTCGCTTGCGGTGATGGCAGCGGCTCGCCATTGGCCACGCACAGCATGCGCGCGTGTTCGAGGAACCGCCCGACGATACTCTTCACCGTGATGTTTTCCGAGAGGCCCGGAATGCCCGGCCTCAGGCAACAGATGCCGCGCACGATCAACTGGATCGGCACGCCGGCCTGGCTCGCCCGGTAGAGCGCATCGATCACATCGCCGTCGACCAGCGAGTTCATCTTCGCCCAGATCCCGCTCGGCTTTTTCTTCTTCGCCGCCGCCGCCTCGGACTCGATCATCTCGAGCAGCTGCTCTTTGAGGTTCACCGGCGCCATGCAGATCGACTCGAATGTCGGAGGAATTTCAGGCGGTTCCCGGTTGGCCGTGACAAAGTTGAACAGTCGGTTGGCGTCGCGCCCCAGGGCCGGATCGGCAGTGAACAGCGAAAGGTCCGTATAGATACGCGCGTTGATCGGGTGATAGTTGCCAGTGCCGTAATGGGTGTAAGTGCGCAGCTCATTGCCCTCGCGGCGCACCACCAGCGAGACTTTCGCGTGCGTCTTGTATTCGATGAATCCGTACACGACCTGCACGCCCGCGCGTTCGAGGTCGCGGGCGAGACGCAGGTTCGCTTCCTCGTCAAAGCGCGCCTTGATCTCGACCAGCGCCGTGACCGACTTGCCGGACTCCGCCGCCTCGATCAACGCACCGACGATCGGCGAGTTCACCGTAGTGCGGTACAGCGTCTGCTTGATCGCCACGACCTGCGGATCCGCCGCCGCCTGGCGCACGAACTCGACCACCACATCGAAGCTCTCGAATGGATGATGGACAAGGATATCCTTGGCGCGGATGGCGGAAAGGATGTCGCCGCCCATCTCGCGGATGCGTTCGGGATAGCGCGGCTCATAGGGGGGGAATTGCAAGTCTGGCCGGTCATCGACGATCAGTTCGGACAGGCGCGCCATGCCGAGAATGCCGTCATACTGCACGACATCCGAGGAATCCGCGCCGATCTCGCGCATGATGAAGTTGCGCAGCCGCTCCGGCGCGCTCGATTGCATCCGCAGGCGGACGATCCGGCCTCGGCGGCGCTGCTTCAGCAACACCTCGAATTCGCGAATCAGGTCTTCGGACTCTTCCTCGATCTCGATATCGCTGTCGCGCACGATGCGGAACAGGCAGCGTCCGGCCTCCTTGAAGCCCGGAAACAGGGCCGGCAGGAACAGGCCGATCACGTCCTCCAGCGCAATGAAGCGGATGCCCGGCTTGGCGCCCTTCGGCAGGCGGATGAACCGGCGCACGAAGGACGGCATCGGCACGATGCCCACCTGCGCCTCGCCGCCATTCACCGGCTGCAGGTCGAATGCAATCGTGAAGCCGAGGTTCGGGATGAATGGAAACGGGTGTGCCGGGTCAATCGCCAGCGGCGTCAGGATCGGGAAGATGTTGGAGTGGAAGTAGGCCTCGATATCGGCGCGCTCGCGCTTGGTCAGGTCTTCGGCCGCGAGCACGAAGATGCCCTCGTCCTCCATCGCGGCCTTCAGGGCTTTCCACTGTTTCTGCTGGTCGGCGATCAGGTTGAACGCGGCTTCCTCGATTGCAGATACCTGCTGGGCGGGCGTCAGCCCGTCCTGGCTCGGCCGCGTGACACCGGCGCGCACCTGCTCACGCAGGCCGGCATAGCGCACCATGTCGAACTCATCGAGGTTGCTGGCCGAGATCGACAGGAAGCGCAGCCGCTCGAGAAGCGGATGGGCGCGATTGTCGGCCTCTTCCAGCACACGCTGGTTGAACTCAAGCCAGGACAGCTCGCGGTTCAGGAACCGCTGCGGCGACCCCATCAGCTGCTTGTTCACTCGGCTCTGGCCATCCGCCATGTCGGCTCATTCCTCCGCCTCGTCATCGTCCCCGGCCCCGCTCATCGCGTCGAGCACCCGCCGGGCCAGCGGAAGGCTGGGCGCCCGGTCGTGCTCACTCACCGCGTCGCTGAGTCGGTCCATGAAGTTCTCAACGGCCTCATAGGCAAGTTCAAGCCGAGGCACCAGATAGTTGAGTACCTCGGTCGAGAGTCGCAGGTAGCGCTGCGCCGCCGCCGCCTGCAGCCGGGCCCGCAGCACATCGTCATCCGGTGCGCCGATTTCGCCGACCGGCAGGGAATTGAGCCGCGACTTGAGGTCCGGCGATCCGGCCCGCCACTGTGACGGTGGGCGGTGGGCCGTCAGCAACAGGCGGCCGCCGCCGGAGGTCACCAGGTTGATCAGCGACAACAGGGCCTCATCGCTCTTGCCGGCCACGAGGTCGGCGTCATCGACCACCACATGCCGCCCGGCCAGTGCATCCAGCCCGCGCAGGCCGGCGCGGGAGAGCTGCGCGGCGCTGAGATACTCCCCGCCGAACTGATCGGCCCAGGCCTCGGCAAGATAGGTCAGGCCGCACTTTGCCGGGCCCGTGATGCACAGCACCGGTGTCGCCCAGTCGTCCGGCTTGGATGAGATTCTCAACGCCGCCGCATTGTGTGGTCCCTGCACCAGGCCGTCCCAGCTGGCGGGCGGCGGGGGGAAACCGAACAGGGGCTGCGTCGGTCGCTTGTCCGGGTCCGGTTCTCCGGCGTTCACTGCTGGATCGAGGTCGACACAGCCGAGCGCAGGGTCAGGTCGCCCTCTTCGCGCGAGAGGGTGACACCGCGCTGTACGAGGTCGTTGCGCAGGCGGTTCTCGTCGCCGGCATAGGAGAAGGTCACGATGGCGCCTTCACGGGCGACCGCCTTGGTGCGGAAGTCCGACACCAGCGGCGAACGGGCGAGCGCGCCGCGCAGCGTGTTCCATTCGGCCAGCGAGGTGTAACGCACGGAGGCGGACACATCGGTGCGCGAGCCGTCGCGCACGATCGAGGCCTGCTTCCAGGATTCGTCCAGCATCGTGGACACCGCTTCAGCCGCAGCTTCAAGTGTCGGCATCGGCGGCGTGGCGCCGATGGCCTCATTGCCGTTGGCCGTCACGGTTGAGACCACGACCCGCCAGGCGCCATCGCGGCCCTGCAGCTCGGCCAGGATGCCGCGGCGGGCATTCAGCGGCGTCGCTTCCGGGTTCAGCTCCGTCCAGGTGCTGTAGGGCGTGTAGATGCCGGTCGCTGTGACAAACGGCACCAGCGTGCCTTTGTTGCGCTCGCCGAAGGCGGTGACCCAGGCAGCCTGCTGGCCGACGGTCGAGACCGGCGCCATCAGGGCCAGCGGGGCCTGAGCGTCGAGATAGGGTACTTTCAGCGAATCAAGGTGGGCCCGCACCACGGACGGGTTCAGCACCACGGCCAGCTTGCCTCGGTAGCGTCCGGCGCCCTGTGCCTCTTCTTCCACGTCCACCGCCGCCGCAAACCGCGCAGCCAGGGCCGCATCGATCGGCACGCCACCCGCCGCAGCGCGGTCCGACGCCAATGTAATCTTGTTGATCAGGGTGCGCGCCGCCGTCAGCCGGGCCGAGGTCATCGCCCGTTCACGCGCCTCGATTACCGTCGCAGCGGTCTCATCCACGGCGATGCCCCGGATGGTGTAGACGTCGCGCGTGTCGGCATGCACGGCACCCGCGCCGGCCAGGGACAGGAACAGGGCGGCCAGTAGCAGTCGAATCATGGAACGCGAACTCCTTAGCTGGGCTTCTTCTAACAGGCACAATCTGAACCGGAAACCGCGAGCTTCACTTCCGAACCTTCACTGGAACTCTGGTCCGCCTCATGCTAACGCGCCGGTTCGGGCAAGCACTGGGGCCAGATCAGATGAACGCGACCTCCAAACCGCCCCTTTCGTACCGCGATGCCGGTGTCGATATTGAGGCAGGCGAGCGGCTGGTAGATGCCATTTCGCCGATGGCGAAGGCGACGGCCCGCGCCGGCGTGATGGGCGGCCTCGGCGGCTTCGGCGCCCTGTTCGACCTGAAGGCGGCCGGTTACACTGACCCCATCCTCGTCTCGGGCACGGACGGCGTCGGCACCAAGCTGATGCTGGCCTTCGAAACGGGCATCCACAACACGGTGGGCATCGACCTCGTGGCCATGTGCGCCAACGATGTTCTGGCGCAGGGCGCCGAGCCCCTGTTTTTCCTAGACTATTTCGCCACCGGCAAACTGGAGGGCGGGATCGCGGAAGCAGTGATCGCCGGCATCGCCGAAGGCTGCCGCCAGTCCGGCTGCGCTCTCGTCGGCGGCGAGACCGCCGAGATGCCGGGCATGTACCCGCCGGGCCATTACGATCTGGCCGGGTTCGTGGTCGGCGCGGTGGACCGAGACAAGGTGCTGCCCCGCCACGGCGACATGAATGACGGCGACGTGCTGATCGGCATCCCCTCCTCCGGCCCCCATTCCAACGGCTATTCGCTGATCCGCCGGATCGTGGCCCGCGAGGGCCTGTTCTATGGTGGCCACTCGCCCTTCTCGAACCAGACGCTGGGCGAAGCGCTGCTGACGCCAACGCGGCTCTACGCCCCGCTGGTGATACCGCTGATCCGGTCCGGCCGCATCAAGGGCCTCGCCCACATCACCGGCGGCGGCCTGACCGAGAACACCCCGCGCATGTGTCCGGACAGCCTTGTGCCCCACATCGACCGCGCCAGCTGGGAGCCCCTGCCGGTGTTCAGATGGCTGCAGGAGGCCGGCGGCGTCACCGATGACGAGATGCACCGCACCTTCAACATGGGCATCGGCCTGGTGCTGGCCGTTGCCCGTGCGGACGTCGACAGCGTTCTGGGCGACCTGGTCGCCGCAGGCGAAGTGCCGCGCGTGATCGGCGGGCTCAAGCCGGCATGACGCGGCTGAGGCTCGCGATCCTCATCTCGGGCCGCGGCTCCAACATGGAAGCTCTGCTGCGCGCCGCCAGGGACCCGGCCTACCCGGCCGAGCCAGTGCTCGTGTTGTCCAACCGCCCGGACGCCGCCGGATTGCAATTCGCCGAAGCGGCGGGCGTCGCCGCGCTGGCTATCGACCACAAGACCTACGGCAAGGACCGGGAAGCCTTCGAGTTCCATGTCGACTCAACCTTGCGCGGCGCCGGCGTCGAGGTCATCGCGCTCGCCGGGTTCATGCGGGTGCTGACGCCCTGGTTCGTCAAACGCTGGGAAGGCCGGATGATCAACATCCACCCGTCCCTGTTGCCGAAGTACAAGGGGCTCGACACCCACCAGCGCGCCCTTGATGCCGGCGATACCGAAGCTGGCTGCACCGTCCACTGGGTCAGCGCCGGAGTCGATGAAGGCGAGATCATCGCGCAGGCCCGCGTGCCCATCTTGCCGGGCGACACGGCAGAGACGCTGGCCGCGCGGACACTTCCCGCCGAGCACAAGCTCTACCCCGAAGCGCTCGCCAAGGCGTGCGCCGTGATCGCCGCGCGCTAGCCGTGCCGCGACCGAAGCACTGGATTGCCGCCGCGATGTCGGGCAGGTTCCCTGAAGCCCGGCAGGGGAAGAAGGCAAGCGCATGACCGACATCGTCATCACCAAGGAAGACGGACCCCGCAAAGGCCGCTACGTCGCGCGTATCGATGGCATCGATGCCGAGGGCGAGATCACCTACACGCATCCCCGCGCCGGTGTGATCAGCGCCAACCATACCGGCGTGCCCGAGGCGATGGGCGGACAAGGCGTCGCGCGGGCGCTGCTCGATTTCATGCTCGAGGATGCCCGCACCAACGGTTTCAAGATCATCCCCGTCTGCCCTTATGTGCGCGGCCAATATGCCAAGCATCCCGAATGGGCGAACCTTTTCACTATCGGGCCGGGCGAGATCCCCTGACCGCGCCGCCCGCCCCGACACCCCCGAAAGATGGACACCTCCATGCAGCAGATCGTCTTGAAGCAATATTGCGACGGCCCGCCGAAGCCTTCGGATTTCGAGCTTGTCACCCTGCCTCTACCTGAACCGAAAGACGGACAATTCCGTGTACGGCATGTCTGGTGCTCGGTAGATCCCGGCACGCGCTCGCGGCTGTCCGGCGGCGACAGCTACGCGGCCGCCCTGCCCCTCGGCAAGCCGGTGGACGGGTTCAGCGCCGGCGTCATCGACGCGTCGAACAATCCGGACTGGCCGGTCGGCACCAACGTGTTCTGCGCGGGCGGCTGGAAAACCCATTCGCTGCAATCCGGCAAAGGCTTCATCGGCAAGGTGATCGATGTGCCGGGCGTGCCGCTCTCGGCCTGGATCGGCGTGCTGGGCGTGCCCGGACTGACGGCCTGGTTCGGTATGAAGGACGTCGCACGTTTCAAGGAAGGCGACACGGTGCTGGTGACGTCTGCGGCGGGCCCGGTCGGCGCGACCGCCGGCCAACTGGCGAAAGCCTGGGGTGCCTCGAAAGTGGTCGGCGTGGCAGGCTCGGATGCGAAGTGCGACTGGCTGGTGAAAGAGGCGGGCTTTGACGCCGCGATCAATTACAAGTCGGCGGCGGACCTCACCGGAGCCATCGCGGCGGAATTTCCGGCAGGCGTCGATATCCTGTTCGACAATGTCGGCAATGCGATGGTCAACCGCGTGCTGCCCTTGATGGCAATGAACGGGCGGATCTGCATTTCCGGTCAGGTGGCCGACTATAATCTGACCCCGGAGCAAACCCCGGGCATCGTCAACACCAAGCCGTTTATCACGCACCGCGTGAACATGCAGGGCCTCGTCGTGTTCGACTTTGCGCGCCGCTTCCCCGAAGCGCTCTCCACCATGGCGCGGATGATCGCGGACGGATCCCTGAAGACGCAGGAAGAACAATTCGAAGGAATCACCGCCATGCCCGAAGCCTTCTGCGGCCTGTTCCGCGGCGAGAATACCGGCCGGCGCGTCGTGAAGGTCGGCGAGGACTAGGCAGCCCGCGTCCGGACGCAGCTTTCGGGCTGGCCGGTTTTGGGGGGCTTGGGTTTTTCAGACTCGCTTATGCAGGGCGGCGTGCGCCGCGCTGGATTCCGGCTTTCGCCGGGATGACAGGATGATAGGGGTTGGGGTCATGTCAGGGCGGCCTTAAGGAGGGTCAGCGCTTCCTCGGCAAAGCGGCGCATGTTTTCGGGGCGGTCGGTGAGGCCGGTTTCGAGCGTGCGGGAGACTTCGAACTTTCCAGGACCGGCGAGCGCCACGCAGGTGTGGCCAGCGGCGTCACCATAGCCGTTGCCCGTGGGGCCCGAGGCGCCGGTTTCGCAAAGGCCCCAATGGGCATCGAGCTTACCGGCGATGGTGCGCGCGAGGAGCCGGGCGTAAGGTTCGGTCGAGGAGCGCATGCCGCCGAGATCCTCACGGCGCAGCCCTAGCAAGCCGCGGAAGGCCTGCGGCGTGTAGATGACCCCGCCGCCGCGATACCAGGCAGACGCGCCCGGCGCGGCCAACAGGGCAGCGGAGATCAATCCGCCTGCGGAAGATTCCGAAACCGCCACGGTCTCGCCGCGCGCCTTGAGGCGCGCGCCGATGTCCTCAGCAAGAGGCAGGAGAGATTGCATGGCCCTACTTGTTGCCGATCCATTCGAATTCCGGCTCATCCCACCAGGGGAAGAAGCCCGGCATGCCATCCGACACCTTCACCGGATAGGTCGGCTGGCGCTTCTCGAGGAAGCTCATGACACCTTCCTTGGCATCCGGCGTCTTGCCGCGCGTGTAGATGGCCGCGGAGTCGACGATATGGGCTTCCATCGGGTGGGAGGCGCCGAGCATGCGCCACATCATCTGGCGCGTCAGGGCGTTGGAAACCGGCGCGGTATTGTCCGCTATCTCGCGGGCCAGGGCGCGCGCGGTGGTCATCAGGTCTGCCAGCGGCACGACGCGGCTAACGAGGCCGCCGGAGAGGGCTTCGGACGCGGGGAAGACGCGGCCTGTATAGCACCACTCCAATGCCTGCTGGATGCCGACCAGGCGCGGCAGGAACCAGCTGGAGGCAGCTTCGGGGTTGATGCCCCGGCGGTTGAACACGAAGCCGAAGCGGGCATTCTCCGAGGCGATGCGGATGTCCATCGGCAGCTGCATGGTGACACCGATGCCGACGGCGGCGCCGTTGATGGCGCCGATGACCGGCTTGAGGCTGTTGAAGATGCGCAGGGTGACGCGGCCGCCGCCATCGCGCTGGATGTCGACCGACTCGGTGCGGCCCTTCTCGCCGTCGCCGGCGCGGGCGTCATAGTCGAAGGTCTTGGCGCCGGCTGACAGGTCTGCGCCGGCGCAGAAGGCGCGCTCGCCGTGCCCGGTGACGATGACGACCTTCACATTGTCGTCGGCGTCGGTGATGTCGAAGGCCTCGATCATTTCGTACATCATGGTGCCGGTGAAGGCGTTCATGTTGTCCGGGCGATGGAGGGTCAGCGTGGCGATGCCGTCCTCGATGTCGAGAATGATTTCCTTGAATTCCTTGGGACGGGCCATGCTGATTCCTCCGGTCTGGTTAAGCTGGCCCCGACAAGGGGCCCCTTCCCTTGCGTCCGTCAAGCGCAGGACGAGGCGCGCGGATGGGGAGTGACGGGGCCGTCATTTTTCGCTAGCGATCCGGCCATGGATTTTGTGCCCCTGCCCGAAGTGACCACCCTGGCCGCGCCGTTCTTCGTGCTGTCGGTGGCGCTCGAATGGTGGGCGGTCAAGACCGGCCGGGCCAAAGGCCGCTACGAGACGAAGGATGCCTTCGCCTCGATGGCGATGGGGGTGGGCAACCTGGTGGTCAATACGCTGACCGCTGCGGTGTTTGCCTGGCTGATGGCACTGGCCTGGCCGTACAGGATTGCAACGCTGCCGATGACCTGGTGGACGGTGGCGCTGGCCTTCCTGCTGTATGACTTCGTGTATTACTGGAAGCACCGGTTTGCGCACCAGATGCGCTGGTTCTGGATGGAGCATGTGACGCACCATTCCTCCGAGCACTACAATCTGACGACCGCGCTGCGCCAGCCCTGGTTCGGGCCGTTCACGGGGCTGATCCTGCTCGGCGTGCCGATGGTGTGGCTGGGCTTCCATCCTTATATCATTGCGTTCGTAGGCGGCCTGAACCTGCTCTACCAGTTCTGGATCCATACCGAGGCGATCGGGCGGATGCCCGGCTGGTTCGAAGCGGTGTTCAATACGCCGAGCCATCACCGCGTGCACCATGCGACCAATCCCCGGTACCTGGATGCGAACTATGCCGGCGTGTTCATCATCTGGGACAAGATGTTCGGCAGCTTCGTACCGGAACTGGACCGGGAAAAGCCCGTATACGGAATTGTGAAACCCGTCGGCTCGTACAATCCGGTCGTGCTGGCCTTCCATGAGCTTGCCGGACTGGTGCGCGACTGCGCCCGCGACGGGTTGCGCCCGTGGCGCTGGCTCGGGCGGGCGGTGAATGCGCCCGGCTGGAGCCCCGACGGGGCGCACGCCCGGTCGACAGAGCTGAAGCGCGCCTATGTCAAGGATCATCCGGAAGAGGCCGGACAAGCAGGACTGCCGAAATGACGACTCAAGACTTGATCAAAGCCTATTACGCCGCGTTCAACGCCAAGGACTGGACGAAGATGGCCGGCTGCGTGGCGGAGGATATCAACCATTTCGTCAACGAGGGCGACAAGCGCGGCGGGCGCAAGGCGTTTGCAGAGTTCATTGCGCACATGGACGATTGCTATAACGAGACGCTCACGGACATCGTCGTGATGCCGTCCGCAGACGGATCACGCGCGGCGGCCGAGTTCATCGTCCACGGCATCTACAAGAAGACCGATTCCGGACTGCCCGAGGCGCACGGACAGACCTACCGCCTGCCAGCTGGCGCATTCTTCGACGTGAAGGACGGCGCGATTACGCGGGTGACGACGTACTACAATCTCAAGGAATGGATCCGGCAGGTCTCGTGAAGACGCGAACGCTGACCGGCGCAGACCTGGAGGCGGCCCTGCCTGCGCTGGCGGCGCTGCGCATCGAGGTGTTTCGCGCCTTTCCTTATCTCTATGCCGGGACAGAAGACTACGAGCAGCGCTACCTGCGCGACTTTGCGGCGGCGAAGGACAGTTTCGTGGTCGCCGCCGAGACAGAGGCCGGGCGGATCGTCGGCTGCGCGACCGGTTCGGCGATCACGGGGCATCACGACGCGTTCGCGGCGCCGCTGGCGGCAGCGGGGTATGACCTCGCCTCGACATTCTATTTCGGCGAGTCGGTGCTGCTGGCGGACTATCGGGGCCATGGGCTGGGCCATGCTTTCTTCGATGCGCGCGAAGCCCATGCACGAGCGCGGGGATACGAGCGCACCTGTTTCTGCGCGGTCGAGCGGGCGAAGGACCATCCGCTGAGGCCGGCGGACCATTCGCCGCTGGACGCGTTCTGGACCAAGCGGGGCTATCGCAAGCTGGACGGCCTGCTGACCACATTCGACTGGCCCACGACCCCGGGCGGGCCCAGCGAGACGCACGCCATGGGCTACTGGATGCGGTCGTTCTGACGCCCCCTCCCGCGAGGTCAATCGTGGACAGTTCGGGGGGCGACGCTAGAGTTCGCCGCGAAATGCCACCGGGACAAGGTGGCCCCCGAGGAGACCGCCATGCACCCGTTCCACCACGCGAAAACCCATCCTGACAAGCCCGCCATCATCATGGCCGCGACCGGTGAAACCATCACCTTCAAGCAGCTGGACGAGCGCTCCAACCGGATCGCGCACGCACTGCGGGCCGCAGGCTGCAATCCCGGCGACACGATCGCGATCTTCGCCGAGAACTCGCCCCGGTATTTCGAAGTCTGCTGGGCGGCGCAGCGGGCGGGGCTTTACTACGTGGCCGTCTCCTCGCGCCTGACGACACCGGAAGTGGGCTACATCATCGAGGATTCGGGCGCGAAACTGCTGATCGCCGGTGCGAGCAAGGCCAGCGTGGCGAAGGAAGTGAAAGCCGCGACAGGGCTGACCGATTGCTGGTCGATCGACGGCACGATCGAGGGGTTCAAGTCGCTCGAGACGCTGACGGCGACCTATCCGACAACGCCAATTGCCAACGAGATGGCCGGCACCGACATGCTCTATTCCTCCGGCACGACCGGCCGTCCGAAAGGCATTCGCCCGCCGCTGCAGCCGGACCTGCCTATCGATGCGGACAATGCGCTGATCCAGATTGCGAAGGTGATGTCCGGTGCGAATGCTGACTCGATCTACCTCTCCCCCGCCCCGCTGTATCACGCGGCGCCGCTACGCTGGTGCATGACGTTCACGCGGATCGGCGCGACGCTGGTGATCATGGAGAAGTTCGAGCCCGAGGCCTACCTGAGCCTTGTCCAGAAGTACAAGGTCACTCACTCGCAGCTCGTGCCGACGATGTTTGTGAAGATGCTGAAGTTACCCGAAAACGTGCGCAAATCGTACGACGTCTCCAGCCTGAAGTTTGCGATCCATGCTGCGGCGCCCTGCCCTGTGCCGGTGAAGGAACAGATGATCGCCTGGTGGGGCCCGGTGATCGACGAGTATTATGCCGGCTCTGAAGGCAACGGCATGACCTGGGTGAAAAGCCCGGACTGGATGACCCACAAGGGCACGGTCGGCCGCGCGATTATGGGCGAGCTGCACATCTGCGACGAGAATGGCGACGAAGTGCCGGTGGGCGAAGAGGGCCAGGTGTATTTCGGAGGCACCACGCCACCGAACTATCATAACGACCCCGAGAAGAACAAAGCCGCGCTGAACCCGAAACACCCCGACTGGTCGTCACTGGGCGATGTCGGCAAGGTGGACGAGGACGGTTTCCTCTACCTCACGGACCGCAAGGCCTTCATGATCATATCCGGCGGCGTGAACATCTATCCGCAGGAATGCGAGAACATCCTGATCACCCACCCGAAAGTGGCCGATTGCGCCGTGATCGGTGTGCCGGACGAGGAGTTCGGCGAAGCGGTGAAGGCTGTGGTGCAACCGATGCCAGGCATTGCGCATTCGGAAGAACTGGCGGCTGAGCTGATGGCCTTCTGCCAGGCCAACCTGTCAAAGATCAAATGCCCGAAGAGCATCGACTTCGATCCAGAACTGCCGCGCCACCCGACCGGCAAGCTGTACAAGCGGCTGATCCGCGACCGCTACTGGGGCAACAAGACCAGCCGGATCGTTTAGGGCCGGCCCCTTGCCGCCCAGGCCCGCCCGGCGCATCCTGCCGGAAAATCCCGGGAGGAAAGCATGGTCCAGCGCAGCGATTTTCCGGAGAGCTTCGTCTGGGGCGCGTCGACGGCGTCGTACCAGATCGAGGGCGCCTTCAAGGATGACGGGCGGGGCCTGAGCATCTGGGATGCATTCAGCGCCGAGCCGGGCCGTGTGAAGAATGGCGACACGGGCAATGTCGCTTGCGACCATTACCATCGGTACAAGGAAGATGTGGCGCTGATGAAAGCGGCCCATTTCGGCGCCTACCGGTTCTCGACCTCGTGGAGCCGGGTGCTCCCGGAAGGCCGGGGACAGCCGAACGAGGACGGGCTCGATTTCTATGACCGGCTGACAGACGAATTGCTGCGCCAGGGCGTCGCGCCGTGGCTCTGCCTCTACCACTGGGACCTGCCGCTGGCTTTGCATGAAGCGGGGCTCGGCTGGACGAACCGGGAGATCGTGCCGCTGTTTGCCGACTATGCCGGGCTGATGGCGCGTCGGTTGGGTGACCGGATCGTCCATTGGGCGACGTTCAACGAGCCGAACATGTTCACAATGCTTGGCTATGGCGCGGGTGTGCATGCGCCGGGCATTCGCGACCGGGAAGCCTGGCTGGACGCGGTGCACAACGTCAACCTGTCGCACGGCGCGGCGGTGCGCCGGCTGAGAGCGGAGCTGCCGGCCAGCGCACAGATCGGATCGGTGCCGAACCTGCAACCCGCCCTGCCCGCGACCGACACGGACGAAGACCGTGCGGCGGCGGCGATAATGGATTCGGCCATGAACCGGGGCACGGCCGATCCGGTCTTCCTGGGCAAGTATGATCCGATCATGCGCGGCTGGCTGGGCGACCGCGTGAAGTCCGATGACGAGGCTGACATCCACGCGCCGCTCGACTGGCTGGGACTAAACCACTATTCGCCGACTTATGCCTCGGCGCGGGCCAACGCTTTCGGCTTCCGCAACGTTGATCCGCCGGACGGCGCGGAGACGACGCTTATGGGCTGGCATGTGCAGCCGGGCGCGTTCCGCGACATCCTGGTCGAGACGTCCAAGCGCTATGGTTTGCCTGTCTATGTGACCGAGAACGGCATGGCCGACGATGTGGAACCGGACGCGCACGGCCGGGTGAATGATGCCGCACGGGTGGCTTACCTCGAACGGTATCTGGGCGCCGTGCTGGAAGCGCGCGCGGCGGGGGCGGACGTGCGCGGATACCTCGTCTGGTCGATGCTGGACAATTTCGAATGGGCGATGGGCTACGGGCCGCGGTTCGGCATCGTGCATGTCGACTACAAGACCTTGAAGCGGACCCCCAAGGCATCGTACCGCCTGCTGGCCAGCCTGGCTGGAGCGAATCACGCGACATGACGCTGATCCCGAACCAACGGCATCTGTTCGATATTCCGGACGATGTCGCCTACCTGAACGTTGCCACGATGGGGCCGCTGCCGGTGGCGGCTGCCGAGGCCGGTCAGCGCGGTCTCGCGCGCAAGCTGCAACCCTGGACCATTCCGGATGCGGACTTCTTCGAGGATACGCGCCGCCTGCGTCCGCTGCTGGCGCAGCTGATCGGGGCGGATGAAGCGGGCATCGCCTTCGTGCCATCGGCCAGCTACGGGCTGGCGGTGGCCGCGCGCAACATAACGCTGGCGAAAGGTCAGAAGATCCTGCTGCTGGAGGACCAGTTTCCCTCCAACGTCTACACATGGCGGGAGATGGCGCGAGCGACCGGCGCGCAGATCGAGACGGTTCGGGCGGCGGGCAATGCGTCCCTGTCGGACGCACTCCTGCAGGCGATTACGCCGGAGACGGGATTGGTGGCCTGCGCCAATGTGCGCTGGACGGACGGGGCGCGCATCGACCTGACGGCAATTGGCGCGCGTTGCCGGGAGGTGGGCGCGGCGTTGGTGCTGGACCTGACACAAAGCTGCGGAGCGATGGTGTTCGACGTGCGCGCCGTGCAGCCGGATTTTGTCGTGGTGGCAGGCTACAAGTGGCTGCTCGGACCCTATGCGATGGGATTCCTCTATGCTGCGCCGCACCGGCGCGACGGCACACCGCTGGAGCAGAACTGGATCAACCGCGAAGGCGCGGAGGACTTCTCCCGCCTGATCGACTATCGCGACCAGTTTGCTCCGGGGGCGGAGCGATATGACATGGGTGAGCGATCGAACTTCGTGCTGCTGCCCGCCTTCCACGCCGCCGTGCAGCAGATCCTCGATTGGGGCGTAGACCGGATCGAGGCCACGCTGGCGCATCGCAACCGGGCGCTGGCGGGCGAACTTGAAGCGCTGGGCTTGCCGGCGATGGCGGAGGCCGAACGCGGGCCGCACTATCTCGGCGCGTTGCTGCCCGACACGGCGCCCGCAGATCTAACTACGCGGCTGACGGCAGAGAAAATCTTCGTGTCGAAACGGGGCAACCGGTTGCGGATCACACCGCACCTGTTCACGTCGGACGCGGATGTGGCGCGCTTCCTGGCGGCGTTGAAGCGCCATCTCGGCTGAGCCGTCAGAACAGCCAGCTCTCGGGATTCTCCGGCGGGGCGCCGGCGCTGAGCGCCTGCAGGCCTTTGTTGAGGCGCAAGATGTACCAGACGATGGTCGCCATTATGATCAGGACGCCGAACAGGAAATAGGTCAGCACGAGGCCGATCAGGACATAGATGACGCTCTTCCCGAAGATGTGGAGCTGGTTGAGGGCGTGACGCTGCAGCATGGCGTCGCCGGCATCCCGGCCGAGCCAGGCCAGGAGGGCGGCGGCAATGTTCAGCCCCGGGACCAGAAGGCCGGCCAGCAGACCAGCATAGACCAGCCGCGCGTAGCCGGGTGTACCCTTTTGCAGGGAAAAGAGCGTGGTTAACTTCATAGCGGCCATGGTCAACGATCCTGCTGTCCAGAATGAGGCCGCGGCGCCTGCAGTCAAGCGGGGGTCGATTGACGCGCCGTTACCCTTGCGGAAGCGCCGGGGCCACGCCAAAACAGGCAAAACCATTCAAGGAGGATCCGATGGCAAACCCACGCAAAGTCTCATACGCCGACCTGGAATCGCTGGCCGGACAGGAAGTCGGCGTGTCCGACTGGCATGTCATCGACCAGGACCGCGTGAACAAGTTTGCCGACGCGACCGGCGACCACCAGTGGATCCACGTCGACGTGGCCCGCGCCACCAAGGAAATCGGTGGCCCGATCGCCCACGGATTCCTGACCCTGTCGTTGTTGCCGATGCTGGGCGCGGAAGTCCTCCGCGTCGAAGGCACCACGCGCGGAATCAATTATGGATCGGACAAGGTGCGCTTCACCAACATGGTTCCGGTCGGCTCGAAGGTGCGTCTGCGCCAGAAATGCCTGTCGGTTGAGCCCAAGGCCGGCGGCAAGCAGATGAAGATGGAAGCGACCGTCGAAATCGAAGGCAAGGACCGCCCGGCGCTGGTCGCAGAGTCAATCACGGTTCTCTACGGCTGAAGCACACCCTATATTGGGGGCGAGCCAGATAGGGAGCGCCCCCAATGACCAAGACCAAGATTCAACGCACCGACCGCGAATGGCGCGAAATCCTCACTGAGGAAGAGTTCCGCGTCGGCGTGAAGGAAGGCACCGAACGGGCCTTCACCCCCGGCAATTTCAATGACGAGAAGCGTGCGGGCCTCTACCACTGCAAGGGCTGTGGCACGGCGCTCTGGTCGTCCGAGCACAAGTTCGATTCGGGCACCGGCTGGCCGAGCTATTGGCAGCCTGTGACGCCGGACGCCGTGGCGACCAAGACCGATTTCAAGATGATTTACCCCCGCACCGAATGCCACTGCGCCAGCTGCGGCCTGCATCAGGGACATGTGTTCAAGGACGGCCCGCCGCCGACCGGTGAGCGCTGGTGCATCAACGGGATTGTACTGGACTTCCGGCCGGCCGAATAAGAGCTGGACAGGTCCCGCCGGGCTGCTCCACTCTTTGGCGGCCCTCAGAGCGGAGCCTCCCACACGCCTTGCCGCTCATCTCGCCGGCCTTGCGGCCGCCACGTCCCTCTTTTCCGGATGCACCATGACCAAGAACCTTGCTGAAACGGTGGCGCCGACCCTGCCCTCCGCGCCCGTGGCCGCGCGGGTCGATCACGAGATCACCCAGCTGGGACATACGCGCAACGATCCCTATGCCTGGCTGAAGGACGAGAACTGGCAGGAGGTGATGCGCGACCCGGCACTGCTGAAGCCGGATATCCGAGGATACCTCGAAGCGGAAAACGCCTTCACCAAGGCCCGCCTCGAAGAGCCGACCAGCGCGCTGCGGGAAGAACTGTTCAACGAGATGCGCGGCCGCATCAAGGAAGATGACAGCTCCGTGCCGTCGATCCATGGGGGCTGGGCGTACTACACGCGCTTTCGTGAGGGCGGCGAGTATGCGATCTATGCTCGCCGGCCTGCGGCCGATGCGTTCAATCCAGAGAGCGAAGAGACGATCCTGCTGGACGGCGACGCGATGGGCAAGGACGAGGACTATTTTGCCTTCGGAGACCTTGAAGCCTCCCCGGATCACAAGTTCCTGGCTTATGGCACCGACACCAAGGGCAGCGAATATTACGAGATCCGTGTCAAGAACATCGAAACCGGTGAAGACACCGGCGTCTTGATCGAAAGCGCTTACGGCTCATTCGAATGGAGCGCCACCGGCAAGGCGATCTTCTGGGTATTCCGCGATCCCAATGGCCGACCGAGCGCCGTCTACCAACGCGACCTCGCCTCAGGAGAGGATACGCTGATCTATGAAGAGAAGGACCCCGGCTTCTTCGTCGGCCTCGGCACGAGCGAAAGCGAGGAAGTGATCTTCATTTCGGCGGGCGGGCATACGACTTCGGAAGCCTACTGGTTTCCGGCAAATAAGCTGAACCCGAAGCTGCGCCTGATCGCGCCGCGCCAGACGGACAACGAATATTCGGTCACCCATTGGGACGGCCAGTTCTACATCATCACCAACACGGACGGCGCGGTGGACTTCAAACTCGTCCGCGCGCCGATGGATTCGACAACCCGCGAGGCCTGGGAAGATGTGATCCCGCACCGCCCCGGCACGCTGTTGCTGGGCGTGCACGCGCAGAAGGATTACCTCGCCGTGATGGAGCGCGAAGGCGGCCTGCCCCGCATCGTGATCCACAAGCGCGGAATGGAAGAAAGCCACGCGATCAGCTTCGACGAAGCCGCTTTCGATCTCGATCTGGATGGCGGCTATGAATACGACGTGCCGGTGCTGCGCTTCGAGTATGCCTCGCCGACAACGCCGGACCAGGTAGTCGATTACAATCTCGATACGCACGAACGCATCCTGCGCAAGACGCGCGAAATTCCTTCCGGCCACAATCCAGCGGATTATGTTGTCGAGCGGATCCTTGCGCCGTCCTGGGATGGGGCGGAAGTGCCGGTGACCCTGCTGCGCCACAAGAATACGCGGGTGGACGGCACTGCGCCGGTGCTGCTCTACGGGTATGGCTCTTACGGCATCACCATCCCGGCAGATTTCCGCACTGGCCGGCTCAGCCTTGTGGATCGCGGCTTCATCTACGCCGTCGTCAACCCTCGCGGCGAAATGGCCAAGGGCTACCAATGGTATCTCGATGGCAAGCTCGACAAGAAGACCAACACGTTCAAGGACTTCATCGCGGCCGGAAATTATCTGGTCGAGAAGGGCTACACGAAGCGCGGACACCTGATCGCGCAGGGTGGCTCGGCGGGCGGCCTGCTGATGGGCGCTGCTGTGAACATGGATCCGGGCCTGTTCGGCGGCATCATCGCCGCCGTGCCCTTCGTGGACGTGCTAAGCACGATGTCGGACGAGAGCCTGCCGCTGACCCCGCCGGAATGGCCGGAATGGGGTAATCCGCTAACGGATGAAAATGCCTACCAGACGATCCTCGCCTACAGCCCTTATGACAACGTGACGGCGCTGGACTATCCGCCCATGCTGATTACGGGCGGCGTGGCCGATCCGCGGGTGACTTATTGGGAGCCCTCGAAATGGGCCGCAAAGCTGCGCGCGGAAGCGCCCAAGGCGGGCCCCTATTTCCTGCGCATCAATCTCGACTCGGGTCATTTCGGTGCCTCGGGCCGGTTTGAAGGCCTGAAGGAAACGGCGATCGAATACGCTTTCGCGCTGGCCGCTGCGGGCCAGATCGACACCGTGGACCTGTCGAAGCCGGAATAGAGCGGGTGCTGTACTTCCTCGACTGCGAATTCAACGGGTTTGGAGGGGAGCTGATCAGCCTCGCCCTGTCGGGCGAGGTGAGCGAGCTTTACCTGGCCCGGCCGGAGGCGGAACTCGACGCCCTGGCGCCTCACCCCTGGGTCGAGGAAAACGTGCTGCCGGTTGTGTCCATTCCCTCGGCGCGGCCCCGGATCGTGCCGCTGGAGGGGTTCGGGCGCGCCATTCAGGACTTCCTCGCGGCCGATCCCTCGCCCGCGCTGGTGGCCGACTGGCCGGAAGACCTGATGCACCTGATGCAATGCCTGATCATCGCGCCGGGGCACACGGTGCGTATTCCCGACCTGTCGATGCGCCTGATGCATGTCTCGGCCTTTCCGACCGACATGGTGGACGCCGTGCAGCACAATGCATTGTGGGACGCGCGGGCCCTGCGCCATGTTGTAACCACCGCCGCGCCCCGCTGACGCGGCCCGCAGAAACACGGGAAGATGCCGGTTGCAGCCTCGGGGGCCTTTGCCTATACAGCGCGTTCGGTCGGAGCGTGGCGCAGCCCGGTTAGCGCACTAGTCTGGGGGACTAGGGGTCGGAGGTTCGAATCCTCTCGCTCCGACCAAATTCCCGAAAATCAGGCAGTCAGGCGGCCCGGCGTGCGAGCGCGGCGTCGATGCGGCTCTTGATGTCCGTCAGTTCCTGCAGGGCGCCTTCAAGGCGGGCCTTGCGGTCCGGGTCGGTGCCGAGGTCAGCGTGCGCCGCGAAGGCGCGCGCAACGCTTTCTTGCAATTCACGCGCAGGGCTGGGCACCGCTTCAAATGCGCCAGCCGCAAGCGTAACGGTGCCGGCCAGAACGGCGTCGATCCCCTGCTCGGCCAGGATCAACTTGGCGCCTTTCAGCGTCATGCCACGCTCATGCACCAGCACGCGGATGGCGCGCAGGGCGTCCATGTCCTGAGGGCGGAACATGCGGCGGCCATCCTCGCGCTTGATCGGGCGCACATCCTTCGGGAAACGGGTTTCCCAATAGCGCAGCACGTGGGTTTCAAGGCCCAGCTCGTTTGCCGCTTCACCAATCGACCGGAAGGCTGACGAAGATTTCTCGATCCGGGACTTGAGTGCGGTCATGCTTGTATCCTGAAAGGGTTCAGTCGCGTCCGACGCGTGACTTCAGCATCGGCGAAGGACGGAACGTGACGACACGGCGGGCGGCGATGGGCGCCTCTTCACCGGTCTTGGGATTGCGGCCTTCGCGGGCCGATTTCGAGCGGACAACGAAATTGCCGAAGCGGGCGAGTTTGACTTCTTCTTCATGCTCGAGCGCCGCGCCGATCAGGTCGAGCGTGCGGTCCAGCAGGTCTGACGATTCTTGCCGTGTAACGCCGACTTCGCGAACGATCGCGTCGGTGACTTCGGCACGGGTAACAGTCGCGTTGCTCATCTTGCCCATTCGCCTCTCGTTAAAGCCTAAGCCCGGTATCTTAACGAAATCCTAGCGAGGCCGTTAGCGAAATCTGATGGGCGCGGACCTTAAATCCGGAAAAGACTGGCGCCCCAGGAGAAGCCGCCACCCATCGCTTCGGACAGGATCAGATCGCCCGGTTTGGCGCGGCCGGTGCGTACGGCATGGTCCAGCGCGAGCGGAATCGAGGCCGCCGACGTGTTCGCGTGCTGGTCGACGGTGATCACCACCTTCTCTTCCGGAATGTCGAGTTTCTTCGCCACGCCGTCGAGAATGCGCTTGTTGGCCTGATGGGGTACGAACCAATCGATGTCGGCCGAGGTCAGGCCTGTTTCCGCCAATACGGTTTCGATGGCGGAGGAGATATTCGTGACGGCGTGCTTGAATACGCGGTTCCCCTCCATCCGGACATGGCCGATCGTGCCCGTGGAGCTGACGCCGCCGTCGACATAGAGCAGGTCTGCCTTCGAGCCATCGGTGCGGATATGATGGGTGATGATGCCTTCGTCGGGCGCAAATTCGCCGTCGCGCGCTTCGATCACGACCGCGCCGCCGCCATCGCCGAACAGCACGCAGGTGCCGCGATCCGACCAGTCGATGATGCGGGTGAAGGTCTCCGCGCCGATCACCAGCGCGCGCTTGAACAGGCCCTGCTTCAAGAGGGAGTCGGCGGTGGCAAGCGAGAACAGGAAACCGGAACAGACGGCCTGTACGTCGAATGCCGCGCCCTGCGTGATGCCGAGCTTCGCCTGCACGGCGGTTGCGGTGGCGGGAAAGGTCTGGTCGGGCGTCGTGGTGCCGAGCACGATGAGATCGATCGCGGACGCGTCAATACCGGCAGCGGCCAGCGCACGGCGCGCCGCAGCGGTCGCAATATCGGAGGTCAGTTCGCCATCGGCTGCGATGTGGCGCTGGCGGATGCCGGTGCGTTCGCGGATCCATTCGTCAGAGGTATCCACCATGCCCGCGAGTTCGGCATTCGTGAGAATGCGCTCGGGAAGGTAGCTTCCGGTGCCGAGAATGAAACTGCGCCGCGCCATGCTGGTTCGTCCTTTTGATCGCCGGTGCGCTGCCGTCAGGCTGCGACGCCGCCGGTTCCAATCTTTGCGAGGTTGGTGGCGATCTCACCCTGGAAATCGCTGCCAGCGAGATCTGCAGCCATCTCGCAGGCGCGGGCAAAGCCGCGCCCATCGGCGCCGCCATGGCTTTTCACGGAGATGCCGCCGAGCCCCAGCAGGACCCCGCCATTGACGTTGCTCGGGTCCATCAGCGACTTCAGCCGCTTGAGGCCGCTCATCGCGAGCACCGCGCCGGCCTTGGACATCAGGCTTTCGGTGAAGGCCGTGCGCATGTGGCTGGCCAGCATCCGCGCGACCCCCTCGCCCGTCTTCAGCGCGACGTTGCCGGTGAAGCCGTCCGTCACAACCACATCGACCGCGCCTGTGGAAATGTCGTCGCCCTCGACGAAGCCGCGATAGTCCATATCGAGCCCGGCCGCGCGCAGCCATTCATGGGCTTCGCGGACCTCTTCATGGCCCTTCATTTCTTCAGAGCCGATGTTCAGGAGCCCGACCGAAGGCTTTTCGAGGCCCAATGTGGCCCGGGCAAAGGCCTCGCCCATGATCGCGAAGGTAACGAGCTGCTGGGCATCGGCTTCCACGTTGGCGCCGACATCGAGCACGACCGTCCGGCCGCGCAGGGTGGGCCAGACGGCTGTCATGGCGGGGCGGTGCACGCCCTCCATCTTGCGAAGGATCAGCATCGAAATGGCCATCAGCGCGCCAGTATTGCCGGCCGATACCGAGGCCCCGGCCGTGCCGTCCTTGACCGCTTGCACCGCGTTCCACATGGAGCTGCCCTTGCCGCGCCGGAGCGCCTGGCTGGGCTTCATGTCGCTGGTGATCTTTTCAGCCGCATGGATGATCGTCGCACGCGCTTCCAGCCCCGGACGGCCCGCCACCAGCGGCTCCAGCAGCGCTTCATCGCCATGCAGCTGAACGCGCATGCCCGTGCGGCTTTCGAGGAATTGCGCGACCCCTTCGACGACGATGCCTGGGGCATTGTCTCCGCCCATGGCGTCGATCGAAAGGGTGTTTGAAGACTGCATCCGGTCCTGTGCCTGACAATGAGTGGCCAGATATACGTAATTTCGCGTGGTTTAAGGGGCGCCGCAGGGCAAGGCAACGGCTCTCATGCGCCTGATGTCAGCCCTGCGCAGGTGCATTGCTGGTCCATTCCAGCTGTCCGTGCAGGATTTCGGCGTCGGATTGGCGGGCCAGTCGTGCCTGCATGCCGAGCAGGATGGTAGCCATGCTGACCGCGCGCGTTGCCGCAACGACCCCGTTGCGGCGCAGGACATCGGCAATCCGGGCCGCCTGCCCGGGCGATTCGGCATCCTGGAGCGCGGCGAACAGGGCCTTGCCGAGGCCGGCATGATTTTGGGCCAGTTTACGCACTTTGCGGGCGATCGAGGCGTCGCCCACGCCTTTTTCCCTGTAAGCGGCGTCGAACCCGTCGAGCACCAGCGCATCCAACCGTTCGATGATGCGCGCAGCGTCCGGGCCCGGGATGCGGCTGATACGGTCGCAGGCGAGGCTGGTCAGGATTGTGACCATTCCGGCCCGTCCGCCGAACGTGTCCGGTACGCCGCTGGCCACATAGTGGACCGGCGCCAGGGCATGGCTGAGCAGACGGGCATAGGCCTCCGCCGCCGCTTTCCGGCGGGCAGCGCGCCGCTGGAACCAGTTGCCCGAAAATGCCGTCACGAATGCACTCCCATGCTTGCCAAGCCCGGTTACCTCCAGCTAGGTCGTTGGTCAAAGCCCATCGGGAGCGACTCCATGCGTAAATCTGCCTTCTTGGCGGCAACCCTGCTTGTTCTGCCGTTGACGGCCTGCCTGTCGCCGGCACGCGACTTCCACGGGTACATTCCTGATGAAGTCCAGCCCTATGACATCAAACCGGGCGAGGACACACGTTCGTCGGTTTCGGCCCAGCTGGGTTCACCGTCGACCGAAGGCCTGTTTGACACCAACACCTGGTTCTACATTTCGGACGTCCAGGAACGCTTTGCGTTCTACAAGCCGAAAGTGGCAGATCGCAGCATTACGGCCATCCGGTTCGGCGATGACGACAAGGTCGATGAAGTGCTCCGATACACGGCGAAGGATGGCCAGGTGATCAGCTATGCCGCCCGTGAGACGCCGACGCGCGGCCGCGAACTGGGCCTGTGGGAGCAGATCTTCGGTACGGTCGGCAACGTGCGCCTGCCGAACACCGACGAAGCCACACCAGACAACCCGACCGGACGGCGCCAGTAAGTCCAGCCTTTCTGCAAAGGCAGCTAAAATGAAAAGCCCCGGAACCGAAGTTCCGGGGCTTTCCTTTTCAGTTCAGGATCTGGCCCTCAGTGGGACGCCAGCACCGCGAGCATCAGAAGCGCGACGATGTTGGTGATCTTGATCATCGGGTTCACGGCCGGGCCTGCGGTGTCCTTGTAGGGGTCACCGACGGTATCACCGGTCACGGCAGCTTTGTGGGCTTCAGAGCCTTTGCCGCCATGGTGGCCGTCTTCGATGTACTTCTTGGCGTTGTCCCATGCGCCGCCGCCCGAGGTCATCGAGATGGCCACGAACAGGCCGGTCACGATCACACCGAGAAGCATGGCACCGACCGACGACAGGGCCGCGCCCGCACCGGCGATCAGGAAGATCGCGATAAAGAGCACGATCGGCGAGAGCACCGGAAGCAGCGACGGCACGACCATTTCCTTGATCGCGGCCTGCGTGAGGATGTCCACGGCGCGGCCATAGTCGGGCTTCACTTCGCCCTTCATGATGCCCGGCATTTCGCGGAACTGGCGGCGGACTTCTTCGACCACCGCCTGCGCCGCGCGGCCTACCGCCATCATCGACATGCCGCCGAAGAGGAACGGAAGAAGGCCGCCGAACAGGAGGCCGACCACAACGTAGGGGTTGGCGATCGAGAAATCGACCGTGACGTTATGGAAGAACGAACCTTCCACGGCGCGTGCCGAGAAGTATTTCAGGTCTTCCGAATAGGCCGCGAACAGCACCAGGGCGCCGAGACCGGCCGAACCGATGGCGTAGCCCTTGGTGACGGCTTTAGTCGTGTTGCCCACAGCGTCGAGCGCGTCGGTTGTCTTGCGGACTTCCGAAGGCAGTTCGGCCATTTCGGCAATACCACCGGCATTGTCCGTAACCGGACCAAAGGCGTCGAGCGCAACGATCATACCGGCGAGGGCAAGCATGGTGGTCGTTGCGATGGCGATGCCATACAGGCCGGCCAGGTTGAAGGTCAGCAGGATGCCGCCGATGATCGTCAGTGCCGGAAGCGCGGTAGCTTCGAGCGACACGGCGAGGCCCTGGATGACGTTCGTGCCGTGACCGGACTCGGAAGCTTTCGCGATCGAGCGCACCGGGCGGTACTTGGTTTCCGTGTAGTAGGCCGTGACCACAACAATCAGCAGGGTGACGAACAGGCCCGCCACGCCGCAAGCAAAGAGCTTCCAGCCGGTGATGTCGGCCGCCTGGCCCGTGACCGGATCGACGAGGCCGAGCAGGTCGCCTGCGCCGACAAGCGTGCCGGCAAGGCCGCCCGGCAGGACGGTTTGGATGGCAATCGCGAGGCCGCCGATGGACAGAACGCCCGTGACGATCAGTGCCTTGTAGAGTGCGCCCATGACATCGGTGGAGCCTTTCGCCAGCGTGGCGAAGAAGGTGCCGATGATCGAGGTGACGATGCAGACGGCGCCGATGGCGAGCGGCAGCATCATGATCTCGCCGATGTACGGCGTGGAGGCGAAGTAGATACCGCCAAGCACCATGGTGGCGACGAGGGTCACCGCATAGGTTTCGAACAGGTCGGCCGCCATGCCGGCACAGTCACCGACGTTGTCGCCGACGTTGTCTGCGATGGTAGCGGCGTTGCGCGGATCATCTTCCGGGATACCGGCTTCGACCTTGCCGACCATGTCGCCGCCGACATCCGCACCCTTGGTGAAGATACCGCCGCCGAGGCGGGCGAAGATCGAGATGAGCGAGGCGCCGAAGCCGAGCGCCACGAGGGAGTCGATGATTTCGCGCTTCTGGCCTTCATCCGTCAGCGACAGACCCATCGGGCCCGTCAGGATGCCGTAATAGCCAACGATGCCGAGCAGTGCGAGGCCAACCACGAGCATGCCAGTGACAGCGCCCGATTTGAAGGCCATCTGCAGGCCCTCATTGAGGCCCTTGCGGGAGGCTTCGGTAGTGCGGACGTTGGCGCGGACCGAAACGAGCATGCCGATGAAACCGGCTGCGCCCGAGAGCACGGCGCCGATCACGAAGCCGAGTGCCGCTTGCCAGCTGAGCGCAACGGCGAGCACGATGGCGACACCGACACCGACGATACCGATGGTGCGGTACTGACGGCTGAGATAGGCGTTAGCGCCTTCCTGGATGGCCTGAGCGATTTCGATCATGCGCGGCGTACCTGCCGGCGCTTTCATGATCGAGGTGATCTGCCAGTAGCCATAGGCAACCGACAAGAAGCCCGCACCGAGTGCGAGTAAATACCATGTCATTCGCGTTCCTTCCTTAACCCCTGATTGGCCTCCAACCCTGCAAATACTGGGCTGTGGCGTCTTTTAGCGACGGTTCTGCCTGCCAGCCGGCCCCCTGAGGTGCAACCCGCCTCGCTTTACGGGCGAGTGGCAGACAATCCGATTCTTCCATGCTCGAAGGCCACGGTTTCCGGGAGGTTAACGCGGCCGCCCTGATCGAGCAGGACCAACCCCGCTTCTGCCCGGATTCGCCCGATACGCGATATAGGTAGACCCAACGCCTCCGCCTCTTGAACGACCCGGTCCCGGCTTGTGGGCGCCGCCGCGATCAGCAGCTGGTAATCGTCGCCCCAGGTCGCGAGATCCAGCGCCTCGGCCTGCCCGGCCGCCCCCCCGGCGAACGGCACTTGGTCCAGGTTGATTTCCACACCGCCGCCCGACGCCTCGGCCAGCGACAGGGCATCGCCCAGCAGGCCGTCGGAGACGTCCATTGCAGCGGTCGCGAGCCTGGCGACGAGCCCAGCGGCCGCTTTTGGCGGAAGCTCCGGGGCTTGGAGCCTGGCGACGAACGAACTCGATTGGCCTGCGTCGCGGTCCAGGAAGCCGCGCCGCGCTGCGCCGATTTCGCCGGTAACCCAGAGGTCGTCGCCCGCGCTGGCCCCTCCCCGGCGGACCGGTGCCGGGCCAAGGCAGGTGCCGGTCAGTGTCAACGAGAGGAACAGCCCGGCGGGGTTCACAACGGTGTCACCGCCGATCAGGGTCGCCCCCCAGGCGGCCAGTTCGGTGGCAAGGGCCGCCGCAAACCGGGCCAGCTCGGGTTCAGAACGGTCCGCCGGCCACCCGAGTGTCAGCAAGGCTTCACACGGCTCCGCGCCGCTGGAGAGGATGTCGGACACGTTCACCCGCACGAGCTTCTGCGCGACGCTGGCGATGGGATCTGCCGGCAGGAAGTGGACGCCTTCGACCATGGCATCTGTGGTGATGACCACCGGCCCGGCCGGCGTGGCCATCAGTGCCGTGTCATCCGTGAGCCCAGCCGCGCCGGGCGCGGACACAAGGGGCGCGAGGTAGCGCTTGATCCAGTCGCGTTCAGCCATGCCGGCGCACCGGTAAGCGGGGGGCTTCAGAGCCCCTCACGGCCGATCGCGTAGAAGCGGTCGCGGCGCTGGCGGCGGAGTTCTGCCGGGGTCATGCCCTCAAGATCGCGCAGGGCCGCGTCGAGCGCCTTGGCAGCAGAGGCCATGGCGCGCTGGGGATCGCGGTGAGCGCCGCCAACCGGCTCCTTGACGATGCCGTCGACGATACGCGTGCGCAGCAGGTCCGGCGCGGTGATGCCCATCGCTTCCGCGGCATCCTTGGCCTTCGACGAGTCGCGATAGAGGATCGAGGCACAGCCTTCCGGCGAGATCACCGAATAGATGGCATATTCCATCATCAGAACGCGGTTGGCCGCCGCGATGCCGATGGCGCCGCCCGACATGCCTTCCCCGATGATCAGCGTGACGAACGGAACGCCGAGCGACAATCCGCGCTGGGTGCCGCGCGCGATGGCTTCCGCCTGGCCGCGCTCTTCACCGCCCTTGCCGGGGTAAGCGCCCGCCGTATCGGGGAAGCTGAGGACCGGCATGTTGAACTTCTCGGCCAGGTCCATCAGGCGGACCGCCTTGCGGTAGCCTTCAGGGTGCGCCATGCCGAAATTGTGCTTGAGGCGCTTTTCGGTGGTGCGGCCCTTCTCGTGGCCCATGATGACGACCGAACGCCCGCGGAACCGCGCCAGGCCGCCGATGATCGCTTCGTCATTGCCGAAGTGACGGTCGCCGGCGAGCTCTTCGAAATCCTCGAAGATGTTGGCGATGAAGTCGGAAAAGTGCGGCCGGTCCGGATGGCGCGCCACCTGCGTGATGCGCCAGGCGTCGAGATCGGAATAGATCTGCTTCAGCTGCTTGGCCGACTTGGTCTTCAGCTTTGCGAGTTCGTCGGTGATCGAGGGGCCGTCCTTGCGCGCGGCAAGGGCTTCCAGCTCGGCAATCTTCGAATCGAGTTCGGCGATCGGCTTTTCGAATTCAAGATAGGTAGCCATGAGCGGTTCCTAGCAATCTGCCAGCGGTTCGCCTAGCCGGGTTATGACGGAAGCACTTTTCCGAGCATCACGACCGCCGGAAGGATCAATACCCCCAGAAGGACCGGAAACACAAAGAAAATCAATGGCAAAGTCAGCTTGGCCGGCAAGGCCATGGCCTTCTCTTCGGCATAGAGGATCCGGCGCTGGCGCATGTCCGCGGAGAAAACCCTGAGGGTCTGGCCGAGGCTGGTGCCCATTTCTTCCGCCTGGCGGAGCATGGTGGCCAGCGATCCGGCCTCCTCGATTCCCATCCTGTCCGCAAAGGCGCGCCAGGCGGTCTTGCGCGCCCGGCCGGCCCGCAGTTCCAGTGACAGCGTGCGCAGATGCGTTGCGATCACGGGGTGGCGCAATTCCAGTTCCTCGCCAACGCGCTGCACCGATGCGTCCAGGCTGAGCCCGGCTTCGACGCAGGCGACCATCAGGTCCATCATGTCCGGAAAGCCGAGCGAGCCGGCCTGCTTGCGCTGCTTGATCTTGGAGTCGAGGTACATGCCGGGCGCGGCCAGTCCGAGCAGCACCAGAAGGATCGATACCCCGACAGGCGCATATTTCGGCAGGCCCGCAAAGTAAGGCAGCGCAAACAGCAGTGCGACCTGCGGAATGACCACACAGACGAAACGCGCTGCAAAGTAGCGCGACACAGCATTCTGTTGCGGATAGCCGGCAAGGTTCAGCTTGGCGCGGATGGCGCTGACTTCGGCGCCCTCGGTCGGGCCGGCATTGTCAGCGAAGCCCATCACGGCGCGGCCGATGCGGCTTTCATTCTTGCGCGGCTCGGCCGGCGACTCCTTGCTGCGGCGGATCAGACGGCGGTTCACGTCCTCATCGGCCTGCCGGTTACGGATGAAGGTCACGATCGCCGGGATAGCGGCGAGCACGGCCAGAAAGAACATTGCGGCGGGAATCATGGAGCCGGAAAAGATCGTCATGCGCGTCTCCGGATCACATCTTGAAGTTGATCATCTTGTTCATCACGATGTTGCCGATGATCATCCAGACGAGCAGCCCGGAGAAGCTGTACTGGATCATCGGTTCGTGAATCACGTTGCCGTAGAATTCCGGCCGCATCATGTGGATCGCGCCCATCACCAGGAACGGCGCAGACGTGAGGATCATCGCGGACGTGCGCCCTTCCGAGGAAGCGGCCCGCACCTTGAGACGCATGGTCTGCCGTTCACGGATGGTATTGGTATTCGCCTTGAGAAGTTCGGTCAGATTGCCGCCCGTCTTTTCCTGAAGGCGCACGGTGGCTGCAAACAGCTCCACATCGGGGTCACCGCAGCGTTCCGCCATGCGCTGCACAGCGTTGGTCAACGACATGCCGTAGGAGACTTCGTCGGCGGTCATGCCGAATTCCGTGCCGATGGGATCCGGCATCTCTCGGGCGACGAGACCGACGGCTGTAGCCACTGGGTGGCCCGCTTCAAGGCTGCGGCAAACGATCTGCAGGGCATCCGGAAGCTGCGAGGCAAGTTTCTTGGCACGGGCGCCGGCCAGATGCTTGATCACTCCGATCGGCCCGAAAACAAACGACAGGACATAAACCGGGATCGCGACCCACAGCCCGCCCGCATAGTACCAGCAGAGCCCGGCCGGGATGAGCGAGCCTGCGGCCGACATGGCGGCCCATTTGACCGGTTCGAACTTCAGGCCCGACCGCACGATCAGCTGGTTCAGCCAGCGCAGCGACATCGCCAGATTGCCATCCTTGTCGAGGCCGCGGCTCTTGCGCAGCTCGATCATCGCTTCGTTGTGCGTGGCGTAGCGGTCCTTGAACTGGAGGCGGCGGTTCACGATGCGCTGCGTTTGCGCTTCGGTGATCAGCCCGAGCACAGACTGGATCGCCATGAATATCGCACCGATCGCCATCACCGACGGGATGATGAGCATGGTGTCGAAACTCATGAGATCAGGCAGGCCGAACACGCGCTGTCTCCGGTCAGAAACGGTTGGACGGATCGAACAGGCCAGCCGGCATGAACACGCCCCGGCGCTCCATTTCATCCAGGAATTTCGGACGCAGGCCGGACGCCACGAAATGGCCCTGCACCTTGCCATTATCGGCCGTACCGGTCCGTTCGAACTTGAAGATTTCCTGCAGCTGGACCACCGAGCCTTCCATGCCGGTGATTTCAGCAATCGACACGACCTTGCGCGAGCCATCCGACAGGCGCGTGGCCTGGACGATGAAGTTCACGGCCGAGGCGATCTGTCCACGGATGGCCTCTTCCGAGATTTTCATGCCGCCCATCATCACCATCTGCTCGAGACGCGTCAGCGCATCGCGCGGGTTGTTGGCGTGGATTGTCGCCATCGAGCCTTCGTGGCCTGTGTTCATGGCTTGCAGCATGTCGAACGCTTCTTCGGAACGCACCTCACCGAGGATCACCCGGTCCGGACGCATGCGAAGCGCGTTCTTGACGAGTTCGCGTTGCCGGATCTCGCCCTTGCCTTCGATGTTGGGCGGGCGCGTTTCCATGCGGGCCACGTGGGGCTGCTGAAGCTGGAGTTCGGCGGCATCTTCGATGGTGATGAGGCGCTCATCCGGGCTGATGGCGGAGGAGAGCGCGTTGAGCAGCGTCGTCTTGCCCGAACCGGTACCGCCGGAAATCACCGTGGAGGCCCGGCACTTGACGGCGCCGAGAATGAAATCCGCCACCGGACGCGGAATGGCGCCGAACTCCACCAGCTTGTCCATGGTCAGCGGCGACTTGGAGAATTTGCGGATCGAGACCAGCGGGCCGTCGATGGCGATCGGCAACACGGCCGCGTTCACACGGCTGCCATCCAGCAAGCGGGCATCGACCAGCGGCTGGCTTTCATCCACACGGCGGCCCACGGCGGCGACAATACGCTGGACGATGCGAAGGAGGTGGTCATTGTCCGCAAAACGCACGGGCGCAAGCTGCAGCTTGCCGTGGCGTTCGACATAGACCTGATTGCATCCGTTGATCAGGATATCCGCAATGGAATCGTCTTTCAGAAGCGGCTCGATCGGTCCCAGCCCGGTCATTTCGTCCATCACCGCATCGGCGAAGGACGCCTCCTCGGCAGAGGAAAGCGCCATTTCGTCCTTGCGGATGATCTCGCCGATGATCGCGCGCACCCGGCGGCGCATCGTTTCGTCATCCAACTTGTCGAGCGCCGACAGATCGAGTTCGTCGATCAGCTTCGCATGTACACGGAGCTTGGCATCGAGCAGGTCGAAGGCGGCCGTCTCGGCCTTGGTGCGCGGCGCCGGCGCGGCGACGGGCTGCGGCGCAGGTGCTGCGGCGGGCACCGGCTTGACGGCAGGTGTAAATCCAAAACGGCTCATGCTTTCGCCTTCTTGGCTGACTTACCGGGCTGTGCGTTCTCGATCATGCCCTCGGGCGCGAGCAGGCGGACCATATCATCGACATCCTTCACGAGTGGGCTCTTTGGCTTCACGTCGGCAATCGGCTTGCCGAGATTGACGGCCGTGCGCGCCGCGTCCCAGTCGGACGTCACCGTGACATCGATCTTGCGCTCGATGGCCTTCTCGGCCGTGTCGACCGGGAAACCTGTGCGGAATTGCTTCTTCTTGAACATCCGGTTCAACACCAGACGGGCGCGATTGTTCTCGCCGCGCAGCACATCGATATCCCGGCACATGTCGGCGGCCGCATGCAGGCTGGGCACGGTCAGCTCACTGATCACCACGGCCTGATCCACAGCGGCGAGGACGGATTTTGTCCACGGCATCATGTGGCGTGGCATGTCGAGGATCACGAAGGGGAACGCGGCGCAGGTGACATCCAGCAGGCGCAGCACAGCCGCCTCGCTCGCCAGCTCATCCGCATCCGGATTGCGCGGCGATGCGATGATCGAGACACCATCTTCGTGCTGCCAGCACCAGGCGGCCAGCAAGCGGGCATCGAGACGCTCCGGCGCCGCCGACAGAGCCTGAAGATCGAGCTTGGGGATCGCTTCGAGGAAGGATGCGGTCATGCCATCGGCAACGTTCAGATCCACGAGGCAAACCTTGCCGTGCCCCACGAGGCGGGCAAGCGCGAAGGCGCTTTCGATGGCCAGCGTCGAGACGCCCGCGCCGCCAACGGCGCCGCGAAACGCCCAGCAAACCGAGTCCGCTGAGGTGCTCTTGGATTGGGTCTGGGCATCGGACAGACGCGTTGCTGTGTCAGCAATGTCGCCGGCGTTGGCGGAAACCGACAGTACGTCCCAGGCCTCAAGCTTCATCAGCGCCCGGACCATATGTGCCGGCAGTTGATCGGACACGATGACAACCGCCGTCGAGGGATGGTCGACTGCGAGCATCAGCAGAAGCTGGTCCCAGCCGGGCACACCCTGCTCGATCAGCAGCAATCCGCCGCCATGGCGCTGGGCAATCTCGGGCGGCGCCAGCGCCGAGAGGTCGCGCACATCCGGGCATACGTCCTTCAGCGCAGTAATGCGCTCGGGCGTCGCGAGCGCCGCGATCATGTTCACCTTTCGCGCGCCGGCTTCAGGCGCCGGCCGGCTCTGGAGTTGGGCGGATGCGTGCATTACTCGGCGCCCCCGGTGCCGGTCGACGCCAGTTCCTTGGTCTGGCCTTCGTTCAACGCCTTGACCGCATTGACCGCGCGCACGCCGGACGTCGACTCCACCTTGCGCGAATTGGGCAGGTCCACGTCACGGTCCGACTGCGCTGCAATATTGGCGCGCGTGGCGCCGCCCAGCACGTAGCGATCCTGCGCATCGAATGACGCACACCCGCCAAGAAGCCCTAGCACGAAGACAAGTGAGATCGATTTTGTGGCTTTCATGATGATCAGTTCCCTGAAATCTGCATAGGCTCGCCGGTCGTCCGCCCGAACAACAGCAGCTCGGCTTCCGTCGGCTCTGCGAAACTGTCGAGCGGCGACGCGAGCTGGTCCGGATGCGGCGCGGGCTGGACAAGCCGCGGCGTGACGATGATCACCAGCTCGCTCTCATTGCGCTGATAGCGCTTGGACGAGAACAGCGCGCCGAGGATCGGCACACTGCCCAGCCACGGCGTCTGGCGGATGTCGTTCGAATAGTTGTTCTGCAGGAGGCCTGCGACCGCAAAGGCCTGCCCGTCATGCAGCTCCACCGTCGTGTCCGCGCGGCGCACCGAGATGCCCGGAATTTCGATGTTGGATGCACGGATGCCGTTTGCCTTGTCGAGCGCCGAAACTTCCGGGCGCACGCGCAGGTTCACGAGTCCCTCGCCCAGAACGGTCGGCGTGAAGTCGAGGCTGACCCCGAATTTCTTGAACTCGACCGTGATCTGATTGTCCTTGTTGGACACCGGAATCGGAAACTCACCGCCCGCCAGGAAGCTGGCCGTGTCACCCGACAGCGCCACGAGGTTCGGCTCGGCCAGTGTACGGATCACGCCCTTCTCCTCCAGCGCCCGAATGCGAACATCGATATTCTCGCCGCCGAGGTTCGTGAACAGCGCAACCGTCTTTTCCGCGAGGCCGGAGACCGTGCTGCTTTCGGTCGTGGACTGAAAATCATTGGCGTCGATCGTGTTGCCGAAGCCGATCTCGCGCACCGCGCTGCGGCTGGCTTCCAGGAAACGCACCTCGAGCAGCACCTGCTGGCTCTGGCCAACGGTCAGCCCATTGGCGACACCGCCCGGCACATAGCGTTCGGCGACTTGCAGCGCCATTTCGGCAGCGCCGGCGGTCGTCACGCGGCCATCGAGAAACACGCCGTCATGCACCGGATAGACTTCGATCGGTTCACCCGGCAACAGGCGCTTCAGGTCATCGCGCAGCTCTTCGAGGCCGAGTTTGACGTCGATCTCGATCAGTTCGGCAATTGCGCCAGCCGAATTATAGAGCAGCACCGTAGTGGTGCCCGGCGTCTTGCCGCGCAGGAAGAATGACCGGTTCGATGTCGCCATGGCTTCGGCGATCTCGGGATCGGCGACCACGATGGTGGCAAACGCGGCGTCGGCTTCGACGACGGCGGATTGCCCGCGCCGCACTTCAAGCCGTTCGGCACCGGCGACCGCCATCCGCTGCGTCCAGGCGGCTGCGGCCGGCGCGAGGCACAGGCACGCAAGGATTGCGGCTGATATGATCCGTACAGGGCGCATCAGCGTTTTTCCTCCGTTTTGGGTTCAGCGCGCGCAATCGGCGCGGTGATCTTCACGTCACTTTCGCCATTGATGACGCGCACGGTCGTTGTCACAGGCGCGCTGCGGCCTGTCCGCGGCTGCACAACCGGTTTCACCTTCACAGGCTTTTCCGGCTCCTGCGCCACGACCATGGCTTCTTCTTCCCGGCTGATCAGGGCGAGGCCCAGCGCGGCGCGCTGGCTGGCTGCGCCGAGCACCAGCGCATCGTCGGGCGTCACTTCAAGGGTCACAGTCTGGGAGGGCTTGGCGCCTTCCAAGTTCTGTTCAAAGGACTGGTCCACAGCCAGCACCTTCACATGGCGCAGCACGGGGCGCGCGAGGATGTTGGCCGAGATGCGCGCGCCTTCAGACCGCCCGTTGGCGTCTTCGAGTTCCATGAATTCGTTAACGTCGACCCGGTCTCCCGGTAACACAAAGCCGGAAACGCCGGTGTCATTGCGCACGACGATGGAGACAGCCCGCATGCCTGGCGTGATGCTGGCGGCGAGGGTCAGAACCGCGCCGGTATTGTCGATTTTCGGCAGCAAAAGCGGGTCCCCCGGCACCATCAGACCGCGCGAATAGGCTTTCGGGCCCAGCTCAGACACATTGCGCAGCGCGCCTTCCGGCACAGCCCGCTCCGGCCACTCCACTTCCTTCACAAATTTCGGATCAATCAGCGCGCCGGGCTCGACCGTGGATGTCATCACCAGCACGGTGGTCATCGCGACAGCCGGCACAGGGCTGGCCTGCGCGTCGGGCGCCTTGTCGGAAATCAGGCCGCGGCCAAAGAAGATGGCGCCGGCGCCGAGTGCGACGGAAACGCCAAGGCTGATAAGCGGTGTGGCTTTCATTCTGGATGCCCTCGTCCAGGCAGCATTCTGCTACCATCAGCCTGCATCCTTAATGACGGGGTGATAAAGCCCGTTGAAGGTCAAAGGGAGAATCTGGTCCGCAGGCGGAAGATGCGATTAACCATGCAGAAAGGCGGCCGGCGCGAATGGTTAGCAAGGTCTTGCTGTAAGGACCAAACTTGCTGCAGCGCCAACAGAGGCGCAGACGTCAGCTGTGAAAGAACAGGTCCGGCTCGCCCGCACGCAGGATCACAGCCGTCAGACGGCCTCCGTAAACCGCTCCGGTGTCGATGTTCAGGCGTCGTCCGCCGCCCCCCGATTCCGGAAGCGAATCTTCCGTCGGCGTATGACCATGGATAACACGCTTGCCTTTCAAGGCCGGCGCCGTCCAGCAGGAAGGATCGCGGAATTCCCGCCGCCTTGTCCACATGTGAACCTGCTCGCCGCAAGCAGGATATCTGTCCGGATCGACCCCTGCGTGGACAAAGACCAGCCCCGCTGACTCGACGGCATGGTGCGTCGGCAGCGTCTTCAGCCACCCCAGGTGTCTTTGCATCAAACCGGCCGGCTTGCCGGAATAACTTTCGAAAGTCTCGGCGCCGCCATTGGTTGACCAATGCCGCACACTGACGGCGCTGGATTCCGAGCTTTCAAACGCGTCGATCATCATCTGCTCATGGTTTCCGCGCAGCGTCACCGGGCGCGGCAATCGCGTGCGCTCGAAGTCCATGAGATAGTCGATAACGCCGCAGGAATCCGGGCCGCGATCGATCAGGTCGCCGAGATGGACGAAGTGCAACGGTGCTTTCGGAAATTGCGTCTGCGCAAAGGCCAGCACCTGCTGGTGAAGTGCCTTCAGCCGATCAAGCTCGCCGTGGATGTCGCCGATGGCACAATGGATCGGTTGAGTCATTGCGTGCCTTTACGCTCCGAACACGGCAATTCTTGGACAATGGCCTAGTCCGTGGACGACAGCACTTTCTGGAAGTCGGCCATGTCGACATTGCCTCCGGTCACCAGCACGCCGACCCGCTTGCCTTTGAGCTCCGCCGGCAGACTGCGCAGAGCCGCCGCCAGCGCCGCTGCGCCGCCGGGTTCGGACACGATCTTCAAATGCCGCGCCGCCATACGCATGGCATGGCGCGCATCGCCGTCACTGATCCGCAGGCCGCCCGCCAGCAGGCGCTTGCCGATGGCGAAGGTCAGCTTTCCGGGTTCCGGCGTCAGGATCGCGTCGCAGATCGAGCGCGTACCCGGCGCGTTGGCGACGATCTCGCCGGCCTCCAGCGACCGCGCCCAGTCGTCGTGCGCTTCCGGTTCAGCCGTCCAGATCCGCGTTTCCGGCGACAGTCGCTCGAAGGCCAGGGCGATTCCGGTGATCAGGCCGCCACCGCCCGTGCAGCAGATCAGCCCGTCCAGCGTCTCGCCGGCGTCCTGCATCTGACGGGCAAATTCCAGTCCGGCCGTGCCCTGCCCCGCGATGATGTCCTTGTCGTCATAGCTCGGCACGACGATGGCGCCGCGCTTAGCCGCGAGCCGGTTGCTGATCTCTTCGCGGCTCTCGGCGTTGCGATCGTAGAGCACGACTTCGCCGCCATCGGCTTTGACGCCGTCGATCTTCACCTGCGGCGCGTCCGACGGCATCACGATCACGGCGGGCATGCCGAACAGCCGCGCCGCCCGCGCCACACCCTGCGCGTGGTTGCCGGATGAAAACGCAACGACGCCCGCTGCGCGTTGCTGGTCGGAAATCTGGGCCAGCCGGTTGGTTGCGCCGCGCATCTTGAAGCTGCCGGTCACCTGGAGGCATTCGGCCTTCACGAAGATCCGCGCGCCCGCTTCGGCGTCGATTTCTGCGTGGCTCAGAACCGGTGTGATGCGCACAAGTCCGCGCTGGCGCTGGGCGGCAGCCAGGACATCGTCGAAGGTCGGCAGGTTCGCAGCGTCTGTCATGGCGCGAGTGTTTAGCGGCCCGCACGGCCAAGACAATTGAAAAAGCCCGCCGAATGATCGGCGGGCCTCCCCCCACTCCGGCGGCCCTATGTCCCCAACAGGCCGCCATGCGGTGCGTCCGGTCAATGTCCTGATGAGGGCCCGGTCGCTTGCAATTTGCGAATGCAAATCACATGCCTGAAACCACGCGGTTCAGCGGGCTGCGGCGGCCTTGACCAGCGCACGTGCGAAGTCCGCCGTGTCGGGATTGTCGAGGGCATGCGTCAGCACGGCTTCGAAATAGCCGGTCTTGTTTCCGCAATCGTGGACGGTGCCTTCAAACTCGTAGGCATAGAAGGGCTGCCTTTCCATCAACTTCGCCATGGCATCCGTCAGCTGGATCTCGCCGCCCGCACCGGCGCCCTGCTTTTCCAGCAGGCCGAAGATCTCGGGCTGCAGGATGTAGCGGCCGGTGATCGCCAGGTTCGACGGCGCGGTTTCCCGCGGCGGCTTCTCCACCATGCCCGACATGCTGATCAGCCGGCCGTCGCGCGATTTCGGCGCGATCACGCCATAGGACGACACCCGGTCTTCCGGCACAGGATCAACCGCGATGATGTTCCCGCCCACCTTCTCGAACGCATCGGCCATCTGCTTCAGGCTCGACGGTTTGCCCTTCACAATCACATCCGGCAGTAGCACGGCGAACGGCTCGTGGCCGATCACGTCGCGCGCGCACCAGACCGCATGGCCGAGCCCCAGCGGCGCCTGCTGGCGCACGAAGCTGGACGCCCCTGCCGGCAGGCGCGAGGCCTCGACAGCTGCCAGGATGTCGGTCTTGTTCTTGGCGTTCAGCTGGGTTTCCAGCTCATAGGCATGGTCGAAATAGTCCTCGATGGCGCCTTTGCCGCGTCCGGTGACGAACACGATATGCTCGATCCCGGCTTCCCGGGCCTCGTCTACGACATACTGGATCACAGGGCGGTCCACGACCGGCAGCAGCTCCTTCGGAATGGCCTTCGTCGCCGGCAATACCCGTGTGCCAAGGCCGGCCACCGGCAGAACCGCTTTCCTGATACGCATCAAAGATCTCCTGATGGGGCTGCCCTACAGGCGCCCTTTAACCCTGTCTAGCAAGTCGGCTGCCAGATTCGCAGGCGTCAAAGCCCGGAACCCAACATCAATCCGGCAACCGAAAGCGACAGGATTGCGACAAGCACCAACCCGGCCGAATGCCAGAGCCAGGACCGGGCCGGCTGGACGATTTCCCGGATGAGACGCTGCTGCAGCGCGCGGGCCGGCGATGCGTGCGGGCCGCCACCTTCCGCGCCGACTGCTTTTGCCACATCAGCAGGCGGCGTTCCGGGCGCCTGTACGGGCGCTTCGAAAGCCTCGGATTCTTGTTTTTTGCCAGCCAACATGACGCAGACCTTTTTCTGGATGCTGCCAGCCTAGCGCCCCAGTCCTAAGTCTTGGCTAACGCAGGCCGATCAAAAAAAGCGACCCGAAACTGAAGGTTAATACTTCACCAACGCCGACTCAGCGGTTATGTGCACCTGCGAAGAACACGGCCGCAAGGGGACTTTCCGGCATGTACCACCAAAAGGTCGGGCTCGATGAGCCCAGCCTCGAAGACGATTTGTCCGAAGTTTCAGACGGGATCGCCATCGAGGACGGATTTTGGGGGATCAATGGCGGCGCCAAGCGCGCGGTGGATGTCCTGATGTCGCTCCTCGCGCTCGTCTTCCTGGCGCCGTTGATGCTGCTCGTCTTCGTGGCCATCAAATGCGATGGTGGCGGCGCGTTCTACGTCCAGTCGCGTGTCGGTCGGGGCGGAAAGCTGTTCCGCATGTATAAATTCCGCACAATGCACACGAATGCCGAGGCCGTGCTGCAGCGTCTGCTGGAAACGGACGACGACGCCCGCGCCGAATGGAACCGTTTCCAGAAGCTGCGCAATGACCCGCGTGTCACCCGTATCGGCCGGTTCCTGCGTGCCTCGTCGATCGATGAGCTGCCGCAACTGTTCAATGTGCTGAAAGGCAATATGTCGATCGTCGGCCAGCGCCCCATCCTCGCCCACCAGCGTGCGGCCTACGGCCGTCATATCGACGGCTACGAATTGGCCCGCCCCGGCATCACCGGTCTGTGGCAGGTGAAGGGCCGCAACCGCCTCAGTTTCGAGCAGCGCGCTGCTCTGGGCACGGACTATGTGAGCCGCTGGACGCTGGGCCGTGATCTCTGGATCCTGCTGCTCACCGTGCCGGCCCTGCTTTCGTCAACCGGCGCGTACTAACGCGCCCGCCGCGTCGCGGCGCACGCCGAACACGTGTTCAAGGACATGCGGATTGAGCGCATCCTGTGCGCCGTCATCGGCCACCTTGTGTCCGGCCTCCATCACCATGATCCGCTGGCAATAGCGCGCCGCGAGTTCCAGATCGTGCAGGACGACGAGAATCGCCCGGCCGGAAGCTGCCTCCGCCACCAGGGTCTCCATCAGCGACAATTGATGCACGATGTCGAGCGCGGCGCAGGGCTCGTCGAGCAGCAGGCTGGGCGCCGGGCTGGCCAGCAGCCGCGCAAGATGCACCCGTGCCTGTTCTCCGCCTGACAGCGTGTGAAAAGCGCGCGGCGCAAGGCGCGCGGCATCGGCTTTCTCGAGCGCCGCATCGACCGCCTGCCGGTCGGCCCCACCAAGATGATCGTAGGCTGCGGGGGATTCCGCAAACCGGCCGAGCGACACGACATCCCGGGCCGCCAGGTTCCAGGCAACCGGCCGGGCCTGCGGCAGCCAGGCGATACAACGGGCCCGCGCCCGCAAACTCAGGCGCCGGGCGTCCACGCCGTCGATCCGGATCTCACCCGCCGCGAGGGGCGTCACACCGGCCAGCGCTTTCAGAGCCGAACTCTTGCCCGCACCATTCGGCCCGACGAGCGCGACCATCTCGCCCTCGCCCAGTTCGATGGAAAGGTCCGTGACGACGCGCTGGCCACTCAGGAAGATCGACAGTCCGTTGGCGGAGATCATGCAGACGCCCTCCCGAGCCGCGCGGCAATCCAGATGAAGACCGGGCCGCCAAGCAGCGCGGCCGCAACGCCCAGTTTGAGCTCCTGCTGCACAGGCAGGATGCGGACAAGAACATCCGCCGCGAGCAGGATCACGCCCGCCAGCAAGGCCGAGGGCACCAGCAATTTCTGCGGATCGTGGCGCACGAAAGGCCGCACGATATGCGGCGCGACAATGCCGACAAATCCGATCGCGCCGGCCGTCGCCACGCTTGCCCCGGCCAGGATCGACGTGCCGCCGATCACCAGTATCCGGGTGCGCCGGATGTCCGCGCCAAGGCTTGCCGCCGTCTCTTCGCCCAAGCTAAGCGCGCGCAAGCCCGGCGCGGCCATCATCACCAGCGCGGTCCCGACGGCCCAGGCTGGCGCGGCAAGGGCTATGTCCGCCCACGAACGGTTCGCGACCGACCCCATCATCCAGTTGACCAGATCGGACAGGCTGTACGGGTTCGGCGCAAGGTTCATCGCGAGCGATATGAGCGCGCCCGCAAAACTGGAGAGGCCGATCCCGATCAGCAAGAGCGTCACGCTGTTTGCGCCGCGCAGCGTGGCAACGACCAGCACGAGTGTCGCAAGCCCCGCGCCGAGAATGGCGGCCAGCGGAACGATCAACCCGCTGATACCGGCCAGTCCGAAAAAGATCGCAACCACGGCACCGAGCGCCGCAAAGGCCGAGACGCCGAGAACGCCGGGTTCGGCCAGCGGGTTCTGCAACAGGCCTTGCAAGGCCGCGCCTGCCAGTCCGAGCGTCGCGCCGACTCCAAAGGCCGCGGCAGCGCGCGGCAAGCGGATTTCCCACAGGATGGTCCGGGCGGCCGCGTCGCCCTGCCCCACCAGAGCCCCCAGACTGGCCTCAAGCGAAAGAGGCGCCGTGCCGACGAGACCGGACAATGCAAAGAGGCACAGCGAAACCAACGTCAGAAAAACAACGAGCCGGCTCATGGAGCGGCCTCCAGCGCGCGCGCAATTGAGTCCGCTTCGTCCGCGACCAGCCAGGCTGGACAGGAAACGCGGGACTCATCCATCGCCACGACACGCGCATCGCGCATGAGGCGCTGCATCACCGGATGACGCGACACAGACCAACGATCCGTTGCATCATCGTCAAATCCGAAGAAGGCTGTCAGCATCAGCGCGGGCGGTGCTTGCACCAACCGTTCGAGTGGCAGGCCGGTCCAACCGGTTCCCGTGTTGGCATTCGAAAGCCCGGCATGGCGCATGATGGCGTCGATCATCGTGCCCTGTCCGGCGCTCACGCCGCCCGGCGTCACGTAGAGCGCGGACAGGCCGTTCGCGGGGCGCGGCGGCGGCGAGGCAGCGATCAAGGCGTCGACCCGTGCCGATTGGCCGATCTCGGCCGCCACGGCGCGCGTCACGCCTATGGCGCTGTCGATGTCTTCTCCATAACCGATCTGGACGGTCCGGATTCCAAACCGTTCGTACAGGGACAAGGCGCGCGCATCGCCGCCCCAGCTGCGCACGACAAGATTAGGATGGAGTGCGATGACGTCTTCCGCCGCCGCGCGCACTTTGGGGATTCCTGCCGCGCTGGCCCGAAGATGGCTGAATTTGCGTTCGGCATCCTTGGAGACGGCAAGAATCTGGTCGCGGTCAGCCAGCGCGAGAACGAACTGGTCCGCGCAGTAGTCGAGCGACACAACCGTCGGTTTGGCCGGCCCTGCTGAGGCAAGGCCGGCCAGCCCGATCAGGCAGAAGGCAACAATGGCCCGTTTCAACGCAGTTTCAGCCCCACATAAACGCCGGCGCCCGGTCCGTTATAGCCGAACACGTCGGTGGCCGTCTCGTCCAGCAGGTTCTCACCGCGAAGCGTCAATGCCAGACGTTCCGTCAGCGGATATTCTGCGGTGAGCGCGGCCAGGGTGTAGGCATCGAGCGAGACAAGGCGCGACGGGAATGGACCGAAATCGAAGTCGCCCTGCTCGCCCACATGGTCGAGTGCAAGCCCCAGACGAAGCCCGTCCTCACGCACCTGCAAGTCGGCCGAAAGCGAGGCCGTCATGTCCGGCACTCGGATTTCATCTGCGCCGGCATCATCCTGCGAGTCAAAGAACGTCGCCTGACCCGACAGCGATACGTTCGAGGCCAGCTGCCACCGGCCCGACAGTTCAACGCCGCTGCGCTCGCTCTTGCCCGCCCGGTTGCGCGCGGTCGACGTGAAGTCGGGATTGAATGCCGTGTAGATCTCGTTTTCGAGATCGGCCTCGAAATAGGTGAGGCTGAAGTCCGCCGGCCCGGCCGTCTGGTCCCAGCCGATTTCCCAACTTGTCGACTGCTCCGGTTTCAGGTCCGGATTACCGGTGAAGCTGCCGGGGAAAAACCCGAATAGCTCCGTGAACGTTGGGTTCTTGATGCCCGTTCCAGCCGAGGCCCGGACACGCCCGCCGAGGGACTCGAACGCATAGCCCGCGCCGACACGCCAGGTGACGGCGTCCTTGAACCGGCGCCGGTTATCGTCGAGGCGCGCGGAGGCCGAAAGGTCCAGCGCGCCAGAACTCAACCGGTACTCACCGGCGATGCCGAGCGATTCAAACGCCTCGGACGCATCCGTCGCGCCGAAATACTGGACATCGCTACGGTCATACGTCTCGCGCTCATAGTCGATCAGCCCGGTCAACCGGTGGACACCTTGCGTATAGCCGGGCGACCAGCTCAGCTTCGTGCGCTTGCCCTTCGCCGTGTCGCTGAGCGCACCGTCCGCGAAATTGTCGCGGTCTACTTCATTGAAGCTCGCACGCAGCACATGGTCCACCAGGCCCGTTTGGCCCGTCAGCGCAGCGCCGATTAGTCTCTGTTCCGCTTCGGTGCGGCGGTCCTCGTCATTCAGCAGGCCATCGAAATCCGTATCAGAATCGAAGTCGGAACTTGCCGCGCGGGCAAGGCCCACCAGCGACAGCGCCCAATCCGCACCCAGATCGAACTTCGCGGTCGCGAGCCCCGTCAGCGCGTCCGAACCGTCCTTGCCGCCGCCCGTGCCCGACGAGTCTTCGCCGTCGGTCGCAAAACCGGTCGCGGCCAGCCCGAACCGGTCATTTGTCCAGCCGAGCGTGCCCTGCGCCGTGCCGAAGCTGCCGCCTTCGGCAATGCCCGTCAGCCCGGCCCCGCGCGCTGCCTCCAGCAGCAGCACGCCGCCGATCGCATCCGATCCATAGATCGACGAGGCTGCGCCTCGCAACACTTCAATCCGCCCAGCCGGCAAAGCGGTCAGCAATCCGAAATCCGTATCGCCGTTCACCGGGTCCGACACCTCGATGCCCTCGAACAACACCAGCGTGTGGTTGGCTTCCGCGCCGCGCAGGCGCACCTGCGTCAGGCCGCCGAGACTGCCCGCGCGCGACACCGCCACGCCCGGCACAGCACGCAGCTGGTCGGCGGGGTTCGGCGACAGGCGCACCGCCAGGTCTTCTTCCGACAGTACGGACACCGACACCGTCGTGCGGTCCGCCTCAACCGGGCGCAGGCCGGTGACCTCCACCGTGTCGAGCACGCGCGCGTCGTCTGCAAAAGCGGGGGATATATTGAGCGCCAGCGCCAAGGCGCCAAGCAAAGTCAGTCTGAGGATCATGTCCACAGCTCCTTCAGATGCCGGGAGCGCGCGCTCCGCGGCGGGTTCATGACATGTCGCATGAACGGAAGGAGTGCCTTCCGCAGCCCAACGCCTGGTCCCGGGCGGCGAGCTCACGACGGCAAAAGGCAGGTCTCCTGGCTAAGCGGATCAGGGCCTCATCGAGCTGCCTTCCCGGTTTCCCAGTGGCGTGTGGCTCAACAGACTCCCCGCTGACAGTTACGGGCATAGCGCCGGATTCCCACCGGCTTCCCTTTTCACCCGGGCTGTTGACCCGGGCACCTTTCGCGTGAGGATCGTGTAATGACTATTTTGCAGCGCCGCAAGCGGGCCGGTTACAGCGGGCTGAGCAGGTGCCCGCCATCCACCACCAGGGTTGACCCCGTCATGTAGCTGCCCGCGTCGGAGGCCAGCAGCAGCAGTGCCCCGTCCAGCTCCTTGTATTCCCCGAACCGGCGCATCGCGATCCGCTTGCGCATCGCGTCCCCTGCCTCGGAGTCGAGATACTCGTCATTGATCGCTGTCTTGTAATAACCCGGCGAGATCGCATTCACCCGGATCCCGTAGCGCGCGCTTTCCAGCGCCATGTGCCGCGTCAGGTGATCGACCCCGGCCTTCGACACGCAATAGGCCGTCGTCATCATCTGCGTCCGGTGCGCCGTGATTGAGGCGATATTCACGATCGAACCCTTTACCCCCGCCGCGATCATCGCATTGGTCGCGGCCTTGCCGACGCGCCACACCCCTGTCAGGTTGGTGTCGATGACCGCATTCCAGTCTTCTTCGCTCTGTTCCCTGTACCAGCCCTCGCGGGACATACCCGAATTGTTGATGATGATATCGCAGGGCCGGCCCAGCGCGTCCTGGATCTCGGCAAACGCGCCCGTCACCGAATCCTCGTGCGTCACATCCATCTCGACCGGCAGCGCCCTGCCGCCTTTGGCTGAAATCTCGGCCGCCACCCGTTCCAGCCGGTCCATGCGGCGCGCCGCAATCACGACAGAGGCGCCGGCACCGGCCAGCACATGGGCAAAATGCTCGCCAAGCCCGCTCGAAGCCCCGGTCACCAAAGCCGTCCTGTTAGCCAGACTAAACAAACTCATGCCCCTAACCTCCAAAAAAACTGTTGCACCGCGCAAGGTTTAACCTAATCCAAGGCTCCATGAAGATATCAGTGCTCAAAGAACGGCAACCCGGCGAAACCCGCGTGGCGGCAACTCCGGAGACAGTCAAGAAGCTCGTGGGCCTCGGCCACACGGTCACGGTCGAATCCGGCGCCGGCACGGTCGCGGGCTTTCCGGACCCTTCCTTTGCGGAAGCCGGCGCCACCGTCGTCGACGGACCAGCCGCAGCGGCGGGCGCCGACATTGTCTTTAAAGTACGCCGGCCCCTGCCGGATGAGGTCGCGGCGCTTCCCGAAGGCGCCGCCCTGATCGCCCTGATGGAGCCCTTCGCCTTCCCGGCCAGCGAAATCGCGGCGCTGAACGCGAAAAAGATCGCAGCGCTGTCGATGGAATTCACCCCGCGCATCACCCGCGCCCAGTCGATGGACGCGCTGTCGTCCCAGTCCAACCTTGCCGGCTACCGCGCCGTCATCGAAGGCGCCCAGATCTATGGCCGCGCCATGCCGATGATGATGACAGCGGCGGGCACGATTGCCCCGGCGAAAGTGTTCGTCATGGGCGTCGGCGTCGCCGGCCTCCAGGCCATCGCCACCGCCCGCCGTCTCGGCGCGGTCGTCACCGCCACGGACGTGCGCCCCGCCGCCAAGGAACAGGTTGCCTCGCTCGGCGCGAAGTTCATTGCGGTCGAGGATGACGAGTTCAAGGCGGCCGAAACCGCAGGCGGCTACGCCAAGGAAATGTCGCCGGAATACCAGGCGAAACAGGCTGCGCTGACCGCCAGCCACATTGCCAAGCAGGATATCGTCATCACCACCGCGCTGATCCCGGGCCGTCCCGCACCCGTGCTGATCACCGAGGAGATGGTGAAGTCGATGAAGCCCGGCGCGGTCATCGTGGACATGGCCGTCACCCAAGGCGGCAACTGCCCGCTCTCCAAGGCCGACGAAATCGTGGACGTGAACGGCGTCAAGGTTGCCGGGTTCTCGAACCTGCCGGCCCGCCTGCCCGCTGATTCGTCCTCGCTGTTCGCAAAGAACCTGCTGGCCTTCATTCCGTTGATCACCGCCGAAGGCGGCGCGATCAATCTCGATACGGACGATGAGATCGTCAAAGCCATGCTGCTCACGCGGAATGGCGCCACTGTCAGCGAAAGGCTCAAGTCATGAAGCGCGCCCTTTCCATCATCGCCGCTGCGGCGCTCGCCCTGCCGGCGCATGCCGATGCCGGCGGCATCGAGTCGACCGTCTTCCTCGCGGCCATCTTCGCGCTGGCCTGCTTCGTCGGCTATTATGTCGTCTGGTCGGTGACGCCCGCCCTGCACACACCGCTGATGGCCGTCACCAACGCCATCTCGTCGGTCATCGTGGTCGGTGCGCTGGTTGCCGCCGCCGCACATGGCCTGTCGCAGGAAGGCTGGGTCGCCAAGATCCTCGGCGCGGTCGCCGTGATGCTCGCCAGCGTCAACATCTTCGGCGGCTTCCTCGTCACCCAGCGCATGCTGGCCATGTACAAGAAGAAGGGCCAGTAACACGTGACGCTGACCCAGGCCCAATCGCACTTCGATGCCTATGCCGACGCGTTCTCGCGCCGCGACATGGGCGCGATTGCGGCCATGTGGCGTTTCCCGTGTTTCATCTCTGACCAGAATGGCGGGGCCGGCTTCCGTGACGCGGAGGCCTTCCGCCGCAACCTCGACCGTCTGAGCGGCTTCTACGATGCACAGGGCGTGGCGCATGCCGATGCCCGGGTTCAGACCGCAACAACCGATTTTGACGGGGTCGCGCAAGTTCGCGTCGACTATCGTCTCGCCGACGCACACGGCCAAACCATCATCGCCTGGCCCACGGACTATGTCCTGCGGCGCGGCGAAGATGGCGCCTGGAAAGCCTGCTTTGCCATCGCCGATGGTGAAGTCGCAGCATGGGCCGAACGCGGCACGCCGCTAGGAGCAAAAAATTGATCGATTCATTCCACTCTACCTGGGCGCCGCTGCTCTATCTCGTCTCGGGCGTGCTCTTCATCCTCGCGCTGCGCGGGCTGTCCAGCCCCGCCACCAGCCAGAAGGGCAACCGCAACGGCATGATCGGCATGACCATCGCCGTCGCCACCACGCTGGTGCTGCTCTGGGACAAGCTTGATCCGGTCACCTGGGGCCTGATCATCGGCGCGGTCGCCATCGGCGGCACCATCGGTGCCATCATCGCCCGCCGCATCCCGATGACGGACATGCCGCAGCTCGTCGCCGCCTTCCACTCGCTCGTCGGTCTCGCCGCCGTGCTCGTGGCGTCGGCTGCGCTCTATGCGCCCGACAGTTTCGGCATTCTCGGCATCACCGGCATCAAGGCGGCCTCGCTGATCGAACTCGGCCTCGGCGCCGCCATCGGTGCGCTCACCTTTACCGGTTCGGTCATCGCCTTCGCCAAGCTCAACGGCAACATGAGCGGCGCGCCGATCCTGCTGCCCGGCCGCCATGTGCTGAACCTCGCCATCGGCGCCGGCATCGTCGCCTTGCTCGCGATCCTGATCCAGTCGCACGGCACCGCCCATTGGGCGTTCTGGGGCCTCACCATTCTGGCGCTCGTGCTCGGCATCACGCTGATCATCCCCATCGGCGGCGCCGACATGCCGGTCGTCGTATCGATGCTGAACTCCTATTCCGGCTGGGCCGCCGCCGCCCTCGGCTTCACGCTCGGCAACTTCGCCCTGATCATCACCGGCGCGCTCGTCGGCTCGTCCGGCGCCATCCTTTCGTACATCATGTGCAAAGGCATGAACCGATCTTTCATCTCGGTCATCCTCGGCGGCTTCGGCGGCGAGGATGCAGCCGCGGCTGCCGGCGGCGCAAAGGTCGACCGGCCGTACAAGCGCGGCTCGGCAGACGACGCCGCCTTCATCATGAAGAACGCCTCCAAGGTCATCATCGTTCCCGGCTACGGCATGGCCGTCGCCCAGGCCCAGCATGCGCTGAAGGAAATGGCTGAGAAGCTGAAGGAAGAAGGCGTGGAAGTGAAATACGCCATCCACCCCGTTGCAGGCCGGATGCCGGGTCACATGAACGTGCTGCTTGCCGAGGCCCAGGTGCCCTACGATGAAGTCTTTGAACTCGAAGACATCAACTCCGAGTTCAATTCCTCCGACGTCGCCTTCGTCATCGGCGCCAACGACGTGACGAACCCGGCCGCGAAGACCGACAAGTCCTCGCCGATCTACGGCATGCCGATCCTCGACGTCGAGAACGCCCGCACGGTGCTGTTCATCAAGCGCTCAATGGGTTCGGGCTATGCCGGCATCGAGAACGAGCTGTTCTTCAACGACAACACGATGATGCTGCTCGCCGACGCCAAGAAGATGGTCGAGGACATCGTCAAGGCGCTCTGATCCCGCCTCTCCTCACACGCGAAAGTGTCCATAAGTCAGACCCGACTTGTGGGCCGTCTAAGGACGGTTTGTGGTCGGGCGAGACGCCTGTTTCAGGCCCTCGAACGCGATCTCTTGTGCAACACACGCCTGCACCGGATCGGTGTTGCGCAAGGCCTCCGCGTGCGCCGAAACCGTCTGCCCCCCGACCAACCAGTCGGGGGCGACGTCGGCCAGAGGTTCCAGCACGAACCGGCGCTCGGTCAGGCGCGGATGCGGCAAGATCAGCTCTGGCGTCGTCATCTCGGCGCCTTGCATCATCAGGATGTCGACATCCATCTCCCGTGGTCCCCAGCGCTCGCGCGGCTGCCGGCCGATTTGTTGCTCGACCGCCTTGCAGGCGGCCAGCAGGTCCAGCGGCGCAAGCGGTGTCTCGATCCGCACACAGAGGTTGAGGAAATCAGGTTGCGTAACGCCGCCCCAGGGCGCGGTGCGAAACACGCGGGAAACCGCGAGGATACGGATGCCGGGTGTTGCGTTCAGCGCCGCAAGGGCGTTGCACAGGCTCGCCTCCCGGTCGCCCAGATTGGCGCCGAGGCCGAGGCAGGCTTCAGGCATTCCGGCTCCGAGTGACAGCCACGCCGACATGATCGACGAAATGCCGGATCGGCGCGGAAGGCTTGCGCACGGTGACCGTCACGCGCTTCACCAGCGGCTGAGTGTCGAGCACCGCCTGCGCGATGCGTTCAGCAAAGGTTTCGATCAGGTTGAACACGGTCTCTTCCGACAGCTTGGCGGCGAGGTCGCACAGCGCGCCGTAATCGACCGTATCGCGCATCAGGTCCGTCGTTGTCGCCGGGCCCGCCAGTTCGCAATCCATGTCGAGGTAGAATTTCTGCCCGAGATTCTTCTCGGCATTGTGAACGCCGTGGAAGCCGTGAAGGCAGAGGTTCGAAACGAAAACGCGGTCGCTCATCGGTAATTGGTCATCTCGCTGTACATGTCCAACGCATCGCGATGATGCGCAACATCATGCACCCGCAACACCTTGGCCCCCATCTGCACCACCTTCAATCCCACCGCCAACGTCCCCGACAACCGCTCCTCCACCGGCCGCCCGGTCATCCGCCCAATGAACGATTTGCGCGAAACACCGACGAGAACGGGGCGGCCGGAGTCGACGAGGACGTCGAGGTTGGCGAGGGCTTGAAGGTTCTGTTCGTAGGTTTTCGAGAAGCCGACGCCGGGGTCGAAAATCAGGTGTTCTTGCGGGATTCCGTATTGTGTGGCGCGCGCATAGGTTTCGGACACGAAGGCAGCCATGTCGGCGCGCAGGTCCAACGAGGGGTTGGCGGCGCCGCGGTTGTAGGTGGCGACGACGAGCGAGCCGGTTTCGGCAACGGTTTTGGGCATGTCGGGATCGCGGGTCATCCCCCAGACGTCATTGATCACCACAGCGCCGAGCTCTGCCGCGTTGTGGGCGACACGCGCCTTGTAGGTGTCGATCGAGAGCGGCAGGCCGTCTTCCTGGCCGAGCGCAGCCAGCACCGGCTCGACGCGTTGCCATTCTTCGCGGGCATCGACTTCGATGGCGTCGGGGCGCGTCGATTCCCCGCCGATGTCGAGGATGTCGGCACCAGCCTCACGCATGCTGGCGGCGTGCGCGAGTGCGGGCTCGAGCCGGTCGAACTTGCCACCGTCCGAGAAGCTGTCAGGGGTGACGTTGAGAATGCCCATGACCAGAATGCGCCGCCCGGCCAGTTCGTGAAGGAGCGCGTCGCGAATTTTGCTGCGTGCAGCCTTGTTCATATCGCCTTCCCCCGCTTTGGGTTTTGCTCCCTTAGCAGCGCCAGACGCAGAGGCAAGGTCTCAGTTCGGAACCGGATTCAGTCGTTCATGCCGGATACAAAACTCGCGAGCGCTTCGGCCTGGACCTCAAAGGCCTTGGTACCCGGGGTGACGAGTTCGACATGACCCGTATCGGGCACCACGATCAGCGCCGTCTGGTCGCCCTCCGCTTCCGCACGGACCGTCAGGGCCTCCCCCAGCATGGGCGGCGCGATGCGGTCCTCTGCGCCGTTCACGCTGACAAACGGAAAGCCGAGCGGGAACAGGCGCGCGGGTGACGTATCCTCAAGCGGATCGGGGCGTTCCGAGCTCGGCTGGCCCACAAGCGCGTCATAGACAGCATCGAGACAGCCCGGCTGGGTGACGGGCCGCGAGGCTTCAAGGTCGGCAAGGCCGCCGGACACAACGACGCCCTGGAACTCCAGCGGATCAGTGACGCGGAGCGGGCTGTTATCCGGCAGGCGGCTGCGGGCGGCAGCCCAGAGGATCAGGTGTCCACCGGCCGAATGGCCGAGGCCGGTGACGCGGGACAGGTCCAGATTGTACTCACCGGCGCGCTGCGCCAGCACATCGACGGCCGCGCCGACATCCAGGAAGGTTCCGGGATAGCCGCCGCCGGCTTCATCGACGCCCCGGTACTCGATGTTCCAGACCGCCCAGCCCTTGTTGCGAAGGCCATCCGCCATCCAGTTCATCAGCGTCATGTCGGCAATCGATTTCTGCCAGCAGCCACCATGCACCACGACGACGACCGGAAACGGACCGGCCCCCTCGGGCAGCCAGAGATCGACAATATCGGTGGACCCCTCGCCCCAGCGGATTTGCTGCGTGGCCGTCACCGGCGGACGGCTTGTAAGGTGGTCCCATGTCATCAGCTTGGCGGGCGCAGCGGGCACTTCAGTCGCCTCTCTGGCCGGCAGGACCGAAGGCGGCATCTCGGTAGACGGCGCACAAGCCGCCAGCGCAAAGAGCGAAACCGCCGCAACCTGAAACTTCCACACACCACTCTCCCTTGCCGCAACGACCTTGAGGGCTACTGTCGCACCTTCACCTGAAGAGGCAACCGCCCGTATGCGCCAGATCCCGACCTCACGCGCTGACGCGGTCGAGTGCGACCGTGCCGATCCACTGGCCGCCCGGCACGGCCTGTTCAACCTGCCGGACGGGATCGCCTATCTGGTGGGCCATTCGCTGGGTCCGCCGCCTGCGACGGCCGGCGCCCGCCTGAACGCCGCGATGCAAGATTGGCAGAGCGATCTGGTGCGGAGCTGGAACAGCGCTGGCTGGATCGACCTTTCGGAACGCACCGGCGGCCAGATCGCGGCGCTGATCGGCGCCGAGCCGGGCGAAGTGATCGTGGCTGACAGCGTATCAGTGAACCTGTTCAAGCTGGCGGCAGCGGCGCTGCCGTTGGCGCGCAGATACGTGCTGTTCGTGGAGGAGGACGAGTTTCCGACCGACCAATACATCGCGGCGGGACTCGCGGGCGTATCGGGCGCCGAAGTGCGCCGCCTGCCTTCCGGCGGCACGTTCGACGCGCTCAATGCGGGCGGCGTTTATCTCAAGAGCGCGGTCAATTACCGGTCCGCCGAAGTGGCCGACATCGCCGCGCATGAACGCGAAGCGGCTGCGCATGGCGCGCTGATCCTGTGGGATCTGAGCCATGCGACCGGCGTGTTGGATCTGGCGCTGAAGGCTGATGGCGCGCGGCTGGCTGCAGGCTGCACTTATAAATACCTGAACGGCGGCCCCGGCGCGCCGGCCTTCGTTTATGCGGCGCACGACATCGCCGGACTGCTACGTACGCCTTTGCCGGGCTGGATGGGCCATGCAGCCCCGTTTGCCTTCGACGGCGGCTACACACCGCGTGAGGGCGCGGCGCGCTTTGCCAGTGGCACGCCGCCGATCCTTTCGCTGGCGGCGCTGAGCGGCGCCCTGGAGGCGATGGACGGCGCGCCGCTGAGCGCCTTGCAGGCGAAGGCCCGCGCGCTGAGCGCCATGGCGATTGCCCGCGTGCAGGCGATGGGGCTTGAGGTCCTGTCGCCGGTCGAGGACGCGAAACGCGGCGGGCATGTGAGCGTGCGGATGGCGGAGGGGTATCCCGTGGTACAGGCGCTGGCGGCGCGGGGCGTGATGGCGGATTTCCGCGCGCCGGATACGGTGCGGTTCGGCTTCTCGCCGCTGTTCCTGCGATATGCGGCGGTCTGGGACGCGCTGGATGCGCTGGCGGACATCTTGGCCAGCAAGAGCTGGGATCAGCCGCAATTCCATGCGCGCGCGAAAGTGACGTGACCCCCACATTCGCGCCGGGCCAGATTGACGGCGGAAGTTATTGGCACTATCAGTGTCATATCATGGACACGTTGCCGAGGAGCCAGCCCGCTTGAAGAGTCTCAGAACGCCCGACGCGCAATTCGAAAACCTCTACCAGTACGATTTCCTCCCCAACTATCTCACCGTGTCCGGCGCGGACGGCACGCCGCTGCGCATGCATTACCTGGATGAAGGGCCGCGCGACGGCGAACCGGTTCTCTGCCTGCACGGGCAGCCTTCGTGGAGCTATCTCTATCGCAAGATGATCCCGTTGCTGACCGCAGCGGGCTACCGCGTGCTGGCGCCGGACCTGATCGGTTTCGGAAAGTCAGACAAGCCGACAGAGATGGACGACTATTCCTATTCCGGGCACGTCGCGTGGCTGAATGACTGGCTGACGAAAATGGACCTGACCGGCCTGACGCTGGTGTGCCAGGACTGGGGCGGGCTTATCGGCCTGCGCGTGGCAACGGACCAGATTGACCGGTTCAAGCGGATCGTCGTGGGCAATACCGGCCTGCCCGGCACGGCGATGCTGACCGACGAGATGTCGGCTTTCATGGAGCAGATGTATGCTTCCGTTCCGATGCCGAACACGGACATGGTGCGCGAGGCCTTCCAGTCCGGAGGGCCCGGCGCGTTCCTCTACTGGGTGAAGTATGCGAGCGAGTCGCCGGACTTCTCCGTGCGCGATGTATTCAAACTGCTCTCAGGCATTCAGGACGACCGCATTCTGGACGGATATGTCGCTCCGTTCCCGGACGACCGCTATATAGCAGGCGCGCGGAAATTCCCCGCGCTGGTGCCTCTGCTGCCCAAGCACAAGGACGAGCGGCTGGCGAATGACCGGGCCTGGGCCGTTCTCGAAGCGTTCAAGGGCCGGACGTTGATTGCGTTCAGCGACGGCGACCCTGTGACCAAGGGCGGCGACGCGATTTTCAAGGCCCGCATACCGGGCGCAGAATCTGTTATGATCAAGGATGCCGGTCACTTCCTGCAGGAAGATGCGCCGGAAGCCTTTTCGAACGCGATCATCGACTTCATGAAAAAAGACTGACACCCAAGGGGAAGCGCATATGAAACGGATCCTGCTGATTGGCCTTGCGGTCATTCTCGGTCTGGGGGCCCTCGCCTACGTCAAGAGAACATCGATCATCCTGTTTCTGGCGAGCCGCGCGGAGCGGCCGGAAGTCGAACCGAACCATCCGATCGCCTGGCAGCAGGGACCCGCGGAAGCGGCGCTCCCAGCCGGCGAGCGGCCGCCGAACATCATTTTCATCCTCGTCGATGATCTCGGCATCAATGACCTCTCGACGTTCGGCGGCGGTGTGGCGGGTGGCCGCGTGCCGACGCCGAACATCGATGCGCTGGCGGCGCGGGGCGCCATCTTCTCGACCGCCTATTCAGGCACAGGCACCTGCGCGCCCTCGCGGGCGATGCTGATGACCGGGCGCTATCCCACGCGGACGGGTTTCGAATTCACGCCAACGCCGAATGGCATGGGCCGGATCGTGTCGATGATCTCCAATGAAGCTGACACCGGCTTGCCGAAGGTTGTGTTCGACAAGAAAGCAGCGGACGCAGCGCCCGACTTCGAGAACCAGGGCTTGCCCGGCGAGGAAGTGACCGTCGCAGAAGTGTTGAAGACAGCCGGATATCACACGGTGCATATCGGCAAGTGGCATCTCGGCAGTGCGGGCGAGTTCACACCCAATGCGCAAGGCTTTGACGAAAGCCTGCTAATGACCGGACTACTTCATCTGCCGTCGGATGATCCGGATGTCGTGAACGCCAAGCTTGATTTCGACCCAATCGACAAGTTCCTTTGGGCGCGCGGCGATTTCCAGACGACCTACAATGGCAGCAAACCGTTCCGGCCGGGCGGATACCTCGCCGACTACTGGACCGACGAGTCGCTGAAGGTGATCGAGGCGAACAAGAACCAGCCCTTCTTCTTGTATCTGGCGCATTGGGGTGTGCACACGCCGCTGCAGGCGACAAAGGAAGACTATGAGGCGGTGGGTGATATCGAGCCGCATCACCTGCGGGTGTATGCCGCCATGTTGCATGCGCTGGACCGCAGCGTCGGCCGGATCGTCGAAAAGCTGGAGGAAGAGGGTCTCGCGGACAATACGCTGATCGTGTTCTCCAGCGACAATGGCGGCGCGGGCTATATTGGCCTGCCGGGCATCAACGATCCTTATCGCGGGTGGAAGATCACGCTGTTCGAGGGCGGGATCCGTGTACCGATGTTTGTCAGCTGGCCCGGGCACATCCCGGCGGGCACGACGATCGACACGCCGGTGGCGCATATCGACCTGATGCCGACGCTTGCGGCGGCAGCCGGGGCTGACTTGCCGGCGGACGTGGAGATCGACGGGCGCAACCTGCTGCCGCTGGCGGAAGGCACGGGCGGACTGGAGCGGCCGGACGATGCGATCTTCTGGCAGAGCGGCTATTACCATGTCGTGCGGGCGGGCGGCTGGAAGCTGCAGGTGGACGGCAAGCAGAAGAAGACATGGCTGTTCGATCTCAACACCGATCCGACCGAGGCGAACAACCTCGCCGACGCGCGGCCGGACAAGGTGGCGGAGTTGCAGGCGCTGCTCGACCGTCACCTCGAAGGGGCGCGCAAGCCTCTCTATGCATCGACCACGGACATTCCCGTTGCGATCGACAAGACCGGCGCCGAGATGGCCGAGCCCGGTGACGAATATATCTGGTGGCCGAACTGAAGGCAGGCAGGGGTTAGTCCGCGGCCGATGGGCCGCGGACGATGCGGAAGCCGATATGGCTGGCCGAGAAATCGCTTTCCTGCGGATGGCGCGCCGCCGGGCGGTAGCGGCGGCAGTAATTGTCGGCGCAGAGGTATGAGCCTCCCTTGAGGGTCTGGTTTCCCTCGCCGAAGGGCGTGTCCGTCCATTCCCAGACATTGCCGATCATATCATAGAGCCCGGCTTCGCTCGGCGGGAAACAACCGACCGGTGCAACTCCGGCAAAGCCGTCCGTGGCTTCGTTCGTGAACGGAAAGAATCCTTGCCAGGTATTTGCGACCGGCGCGCCGGCCTCCGTGTAGGCACCGGATGCAGGCTTTGCCGGATTTCGCAGACCGAGCGTCGCGGCATATTCCCACTCTTCCTCCGATGGCAGACGCCCGCCGGCCCAGGCGGCGTAGGCACGCGCGTCGGCGAGCGTGACATGCACCACAGGGTAATTGTCCCTGCCCTCGATGTCCGACCCCGGACCTTCAGGCGTGTGCCAGCTGGCACCCGGCACGAGCACCCAGCGGTCCAGATCACCGGCGACGCCGGTGGGCATGCGGAACACCGCTGAGCCCGCGCCCGGCCGGCCCTCGGCCACGCCGCGTTCGGCCTCGGAGACGTATCCGGTTTCTTCAACGAAGCGCGCGAACTGGGCATTCGTGACTTCATGCGCCTGGATTGCGAACCCATCGACATGGAGGACGATTTCGGGCGATTCTTCAGGATAGATCGCGAACGCGCCCTTGGTGTAGCGGCCCGATGGCAGCGAGACGAATGTGCCGATGGCTTCGGCGCCAAGGCCGCATGCGGGCGAGACGGCGGTGGCCTCGGACGCTGCCGCGTGATCCGGCGCAGGCGCGCCGCATGCCGCGAGAGCGAGCACCGCCGACGCGGACACCCAAGCCCTCATGGCGCGACCAGGCGCTCCACGGTGAGGCAGACCACTTTGGCGGCTTCGGCCGCTGACAGTTCGCTGTCCTGACGCAGGCGGCGCCAGGACTGGAAGCTGACCGCGGTTTCGATAGCGGCAAACAGGACCGGATCGTTTTGTACCGCCTCCGGCAGCTGCGCCTTCAGGGCTGCGCGTTCCATCACGAGGTTGCGCCGGTATTCCTCCATCAGGAAGCGCGACTGGAAGCGGCGGATATTCGCCGAGACACGCACGGGCAGCACATGCTCGTAGATGTCGAAACGCCGGCGAAGATGCTCAATGAGCCGCTCGCGCCATTCGCGCGCTTCGAAGGGCGCGAAAACTTTCGGCATGATCTCCGCGGTGATCCGCTCGGCCATCTCGATGTAGAGGCTGTCCATGTCCTCGAAATGGCGGAACACCGTGCGCAGGCCGACCTCCGCGCGCTCTGCCACCTTGGCCGCGCTGGGGCTCATGTCGCCCTCACGGATCAGCTCGAACATCGCTTCGATGATCTGCGCGCGGCTGCGCTCGCTGCGTTGGCGCCGGCCGTCAGGTGCTTCAGTTTTGCTGCTGGCCGTCTCCAGCCGCACGATCTTGTTCTGGGTCATTCAGAAGGCCCTTGTTCTTTTTAACTCACTGCTGCCCGCCGGCAGTGAATAGATGAGGCCATCTTCGGCGACCTGCATCGGGCCGGCGAACTTACCTTTCGCATCTTTCATGAACAAGGCGTTGAGTGCACGCGAGGGCAGCGGCGGAATGGTATGGTAAAAGACGAGCTGACGCACACCGGCCTCGGTCGCCGACCGCGCGGCGTCGTCTGGCGTGGCATGATAGGTCAGGATGTCGTTCAGGATATGCGCAAGATCGGCCCGACCTGCCGCGGCGGCGGCATCGTGCATCTTCGCCACCATTTCGCGGTTGAGCGCCTCGTGGAACAGGATATCGACACCCTCAGACGCCGCCACGAGATTGGCGTCGTAGATCGTGTCGCCGCTGAAGGACACTGCGCGGCCGTTGTAATCGATGCGGTAACCAAAAGCCTCCTCGACCGGCTGGTGATTGACGCGAAACGCAGTCACCGTGACGCCGTCCTGTTCGAAGATGACCACCTGCCCGCCAGGCCCCTTGGGAATGACCACCGGCATGGGCGCACCGCCCCGGCCTTCGGGATTGGCGATATCGACACCGTGATGCGCGGTCCGGTAGGTGCCATCGATGCGGTAAGCCGCGTTGAACCCATTGACCAGTTCGTCAACGCCGGGCGGACCATAGACCGGCAGCGGCACATCGCGCCCGCCATTCACCCAGGCCTGCATGAGCTGTTCGCCAAGTCCGTCCATATGATCCGAGTGCAGATGAGTAAGCAGGATCGCGTCAATCTTTCCGATGGGATATCCCATGCGGATCATCGTGCGCGCACCGCCCGAGCCGGCATCAATAACGAAATGATGCTGGCCTGCGATCACCGCCATACAGGGACCGTTACGCTTCGGATCCGGCAGGGGCGTGCCGGCGCCGCAGACGAACACGTGCAGTCCGTCGCCTAGCGCGGCTTCGCGGTCGACACTGAAGTTCTGTTTGACGGCCCGGTCAAAAATGAACCCGGCGATCTGGATGCGGAACAGGAAGCTGCCGACGAAGGCCGCGATAGCAAGAATCAGTACACAGATCAGTAGACGACGCGTGAGGCTCATTGGCCACCCCCTTCCGACTTCAGGATCATTTCAAGGAAGGGCGATGGCGTTTCGGTCTTTGGCAAGACCGTTTCGATGTTCAGCTGGCCTTTGAGACCGGCCGCCCGGTGAACGGAAATTTCGCGCCATTCTTCAGAGAGCGACATACGCACCATGGAACCGCGGTCGGGGTACATGGCAATCGCGACTTCATCCCAGAGCTCCTCAACCTGACCGAGCGCGAGGAAGGTAACGTCTGCCGCAAAGATTCCGCGGCCGCCGAATTTCGGCAACAGCGCCGAGACCGCGCGTCCGTAGATCATGTAGGCATCGCGGCCCGACATGTCGGCATCGCGGCCATCTTCATATTCCGCCTTGTCCTTGAACTTCAGGAGGTTGACCATGAAGATCGGACCGTCAGGACCTTTCTCGATCATCGCCTGCAGGCGCGCCGGATCGGTGGGGAACACCTCGTTGACGACTTCCATTCTTCATTCCTCCTTGTCCGGACTACCCGGTCTGCTTTCTCAATTCGTCCTCGACCAGCCACAGCCGGTCCTGACCCCATGTGATGACATTGCCGACCCGGAAGCTGGGAACGCCCCAGACGCCGAGAGACACCATTTCCGCCCGGTTGGCCTCTGCTTCGGCGCGCCAGGCGTCGGTCTCCAGATGCGGGCGCGCGTCGGCCCAATCGAGCCCGGCCGCTTCGACGATCTGGCGCATGCCAGCGTCGCTGCCGGCGTCAACGCCCTGCGACCACACGCCTGCAAGGAACGCGTGGCAATATTCGAAGCCCCGCCCCTGCTCGCGCGCCCAGGGCAGCAGCGAATAGCCGCGCTCGACGGGTTTGCCGACCGGATCTGCGATCTTGCCGAACGGTACGCCAAGGCGGCGCGCCTCGCGGGCTGTGTCCAGCGTGATGTAGCGGCCCTTCATCCGGGGCACCGGCAAGCCGCGCATGACCATGGGCAGCACATAACGAAGCTTCAACTCTGCCCCGTAGGCATCGGCGAGTGCCTTGGCCCGTTGCGCGACGATATACGTGTACGGACTTCTGAACGAGAGATAGTAGTGCAATTCTGGCTTGACCACAGGTGCCGGACCCGCTGCCTTGCCGGACGGTGAGACCGGCGGCGGGAAGATCACGCTGTCGCCTGTGTTAGGCTTGCGCGCGCCGAGCTCCATCAGTCGTGTTTCGAGATAGTGGAGCCGGTCCACACCCCAATACCATTCGCCACCATAATGGAAGGTGCCACCGAGATAGTGGCCGAGCGCCTCACGCCGCGCACTGCCTTCGGCAAGGCGGGCACCGAGTTCGGCCGCATCGCCAGATGGGCCAGCAAGCTCTCCGCGCCAGGCCGCGGCGCTGATCGCGGCAGCATCCTGAACGAAGCGCCCAGTATCAATGGCAGCGGCGAGCTGCAGGCCGGCGCGCAGCAGCTGGTCAGGCGCGGGCTGGTGGCCGGGATCAGTGAAGCTGAGACCGGCCTTGACCGCCAGCCGCTGCGCGTCCTCGCGCGCATAGGCTTCCAACTGGGCCCGCTCAGGCGCTGCCCAATCGGGCGCGGGGTTGACCAGGTGCACTGACAACGCGACGTCGTAGCGCGATACGAAGGCGGGCAGAACCTGCAGGCAGAGGTGTGAGTATGGGTCTGTCACGTCGTGGAAATAGTCCACCACATGAGGGGCATTGGCCGCCTGGCGCTTGGTTTCCTGCATGGTCCGGTTCCGCTTCAATCGCTTTTCACTGGTGATGCTCGCCGCGACCCGCGAGACGAGAAAGGTCTTCAAGGACATGACAAAACGCGCCCCTTTCCGGGTTGAGAACCCTTGCGGGCGGGCAACAAAACCGGACTGGCCATTCGGGCGGTTCACGCCTTTCTCGATCGAAGCTTATAATGGCACTATTAGTGTCATAATAATCGATCCGGCTCAAGTCCACATTTCAATCAGCCGCGGCGGGCCCGTCTCCGGCGCCAAAACCAGATGCCGCCGCCCAGGAGCGCGACGAGAACAACCAGGCCGCCGACGAGGAATGGACCATACTGACGACGCTGGCGCTCGAGCGAATGGCGGGTGACTTCGGCAATGGAATCATAGCCTTCGGGCACTTCGAGCACGCCGACACGCTGGCTGTAGGCGGCATATTCTTCCAGCAGCTCGGCGCGCTTGTCCGGAAGGGCGGCGCTGAGGTCTGCCGTTTCTCCGGGATCCCTGCTGAGATCGTAAAGGCGCCAGACGCCATCGCCGTGCGGCTTCTGGTTTCGCGTCAGCTTGTAGTCGCCTTTGACGACGGCGGCATTGCCGGACACCTCGATAACGATGGCATCGCTCGGCGCATACACCGCCTCGGCGTGTCCACTGAGGAGTGGCACGAGGCTGCGACCGGTCATCGGCTTGGCCCCGTCGAGATCCGTGCCAGCGCCGGCAAGTGCCAGGAGCGTCGGCGCAATGTCGGCCACATGGGCGCGGCCTTCGATCCGGGCGCCTGGCGCAACGATGGCGCCTGACATGATGAAAGGCACGCGGATGCCGCCCTCGGATCCGAGGAATTTGAACTTGTCATGCGGTGACGCGGCGGCCATCGCCCATTCCGGGCCGATGAAGCCCCAGCTGCCCTTCTCGCCGATCCCTTCGGGGCCGAGATGGTAGCCGTTCATGTCCATCCAGAATTTGAGCCGCGGATCATTGTCACCGCGCGACGGCTCCGGGCCGTTGTCGGACGTTATGACGAAGACCGTGTTGTCGAACTGTCCGGTGGATTTCAGGTGTTCGACCAGACGGCCAATGTGGAAATCCATCGCTTCGATCATGCCGGAATAGACTTCCATCCGGGCGGCGTAGAGATCCTGCTCTTCCTGGCTCAACGAGGTCCAGGGGCGCAGTGGCGGGGCGATGGGCGCCAGCGCGGCATCCTGCGGAATGAAGCCGCGCGCTTTGGCGCGCTCCCAGCGCGCGCGGCGCACCTCGTCCCAGCCGGCATCGTAGATGCCGTCATAGTGCGCGGTGAATTCGGCCGGTGCCTGAACCGGAATGTGGACGGCTTGGAAGGCGACATAGGCGAAGAAAGGCGCATCGGCGGGCGCGTCGTCGAGATAGGTCATCATCTGGTCGATGATGAATTTTGACGAGTAGAATTCGTCCGGCAAGCTGGCCGGTTTGCCATCCTCATACCACGGCGCGTTGGCGTAGTAGGGCATGTAGGATTTGTCTTCCCAGTTGTCTGCGCCGGACGCGTCGAGCGCGAAGGACCGGTCGAAGCCATGGGTGTTGGGCAAATCGCCGTGGCCGCTGCCGAGGTGCCATTTGCCGGACATGAGGGTGGCGTAGCCCAGCGGCTTCAGGCGTTCGGCAAGCGTTGCGACACCGGGTTCCAGCCGCATCGTGTAGCCGGGTTTGCCCTCATGTTCCTTCGGAAGGACTTCCGGAATGGTCGCAACGCCGGTGAGATGATTGTCCATGCCGGTGAGCAGCATCGCGCGCGAGGGCGAGCAGAGCGGCGAGGTGTAGTAGTGCGTGAACAGCGCGCCACCGGCAGCGAGCGCGTCGATGTTCGGCGTGCGCGCCTCGCCGCCATAGACACCGAGATCCATGAACGCCGCATCGTCGATGAGCAGGACGACGAAGTTCGGACGCGGCGCGACAGGATCGCCTTGCGCCACCGCCGGTGCACCCAACAGAGCAAACCCACACAGCAGCGTTGCTGCAAACCGAACCATGGCGCCCTCCCCGACAAGCCTGCCGCTGCGTCTTTTCCTGACCATGGGTCAAGTTCCGCAATTCAGCTTCGTTTCATATCGAATGGGCCGGATCGCCGTCCGTATCAAGAGGCGAGCCCTACTGGCGCAGGTCGCGTGCGGCGAGGTCAGGACGAGGCTAATGCCCCTTTGGAAGTTTCACAGCGACCCGCAATCCGCCCAGGCTCGACCGGCCGAGCGTGACCGTGCCCCCATAAAGCACGGCCAGTTCATCGACGATCGCGAGCCCGAGTCCACTTCCCGGCGTTCGCTCGTCCCATCGGACCCCGATCGCCAATACTTCCGTCCACGCTTCGGCGGGCAAGCCGGGTCCGTCATCGTCGATCGCGATCTCAATATATGCGTCGTTAACCTCGCGCGCGGTAACGGTCACGCGCCCACCACCGAACTTGCAGGCATTCTCCATGACGTTTCCGATGATCTCGTACATATCCATCCGATCAGCCGCGACCGTCAGATCGACATTGCTTGCTTCCGAAGTGTCGATCAAAGCCTCAGGGTACAGCCGCGAAACCGCGTCGGCGATCTCGTCCACGATGATCGGCACGCTGGATTTCAACCCCGGCTTCTTCACGCCCGCAACGGCGCGAGCACGCGCGACGTGATGGTCGATGTGGCGCTGCATCAACCGGGTTTGTTCTAGGATGGCAGAACTGGACTCCGCCGACAGCCGCCCCTCAGTCAGTTCATGGGCTTCGTCAGCGATGATTGTCAGCGGTCCTTTCAGACCGTGCGCCAGGTTTCCGGCCTGCGTCCTCGCCCGCAACAGAAGATTGGCCATCGAATCGATCAAATCGTTGAGCTCGGTGACAACTGGCTGAACCTCGGACGGAAACCTATCCTCGAGAAACGGCTTGTTGCCCGTCTTGACGTCGCTCAGTGACGTTCGAAGCCGCTTGAGCGGCGACAAAGCGTACCAGACCAGAATGGCAGCCGACACGATCAGGCTGACCGCAAACAGGGCGAGAGCGCCCGCGGCCCGCCGGTCGAAGCCTGCAACGGCCGCATCGATGTGGCGCATATCGGTGGCGACCAGAAACTGCACCACCGGATCGTCCGGCGTGCCCGTGCCAATCGCTTTCTCCGCAAACATGATCGGCCCTGTCGGGCCCATCGCGACATGAAGCTCGACCGGCTGTTCCGGCGGATGCGGGTGAACCGGCCAATCAATCTGCTTGTCCCCCAGGGACGCGCTGCGCAACGGTTTATTCTGCCCGACCGTGGCCTGCCAGTAGAATCCGGATTTTGGCTGATCGTACCTTGGATCGCTGAAGCGGCTCGCCAGCGACAATTCGCCCGTCTCACTGATCTGCGTCAGGCGAAACAACTCTTCCACATGAACGAGAACCTCGTCCTTGTACTCAAGCCTGGTCTGCTGACGAAAGATCAGAGACATCACCAGAAAAGACGTGATACAGCCGAGCGTCACCCAGATTGCGGCCGCTACTATCAGCCGGGTCCGAAGCGAATAGGCCTTTCTCATTCGATCATCCAAACCTGTATCCCAGACCGCGGATGGTCTTTATACGGTCCTTTCCGATCTTGCGTCTCAATCTGCTGATATAAACTTCGACGGTATTCGACTCGCGCATGGCCGATGTTGCGTACAAGGCTTCGACCAGTTCCGTTTGGGAAACAATTCGGCCAGCCCGCTGCATGAGATAGCGAAGCAACCTGTATTCAAGCGAGGTGGCCTCAATTGCCACGCCGTTGAGCCGCAGCTCGGAGTTGACGACATCGAGTTCCAGGTTGCCATGCACAAGGACCGGCGCGGCGTGTCTCGTTGAGCGGCGGACGAGCGCTTCAACACGCGCGACCAGTTCCGGGGTGTGAAAGGGCTTCGAAAGATAGTCGTCTGCACCCAGTCGCAGGCCCTCCACCTTTTCCGTCCATGTGCTGCGCGCGGTGAGAATGATAATCGGCGTCACAATATTGCGACTGCGAAGCTGTTTCAAAACCTCGACGCCGGACAAACCCGGCAGCCCGAGATCGAGCACAATGGCTTCAAAATTGGAGCTGCTCGCAATCGCGAGCGCGTCGGTGCCGGTCTGAGCCGTCTCCGTGGCAAAGCCGGCCTGCATCAGGCTGCGCGAGAGCCGGCGCGTCAGCTCGACATCATCTTCAACGATCAGGACACTAATGGATCATCCCTCCCTGGTTCTTGCCGGCTTCAGCGGTTCTCCGGGATTTTTCGTGCAACAACCTGAACCGTTTGTCAGCCACAATTCTACCCGCAATCTGTATTGTCCGTATTCGATGCAAATTGAACAAAGACAAAGCTTATATGCTCCGGCACCTCAAACCGGATCATCCTCGGACGCGCGGCGCGGGCGCACCCATGCTGCCAGACAAGAGGCTCCGCACTTCCGAAGCTGGGAATCTGCGATGAGATTGATTGGCAATTGCGAATGAAGCGGGTGAGACGCACTAGGTGGGGGGAACCCACCCGCCTCATTCTCTGTTGTGGCAGGACGACGCCTGCTTGGGGCAAGTTGAAATACGAACCTGAAACCAATCTGAAATCTGACTGAATAAAATCTGGAACTCAGACACCTCTGGATATGCGAAATATTTTAAACAAGAGATCAAAAGTCCTTCCGAATGCCCAATGACAGGAAATATCCACGCTCCTGATTGGTTCCGAATGTATTCTGACCATCCGAGAAAACGCCGCCCAACTCCGCTTCGAATTGCAGCATCCGGATGGGCGTCCAGGTCGCAGCCAATGACCCGCGCCCGGACGTTCTGGACGACGTTCCGTCGGCCGACTGGCGGTCGTCGATTCGAAGACGCGGGCTGAGACGTAAGTTTTTGGTCAAAGGATACCGGCCATTGAACTGGTAGGACATCTGCGTCGCTGTATCGAGCTCCGCGTAGCGAAGTCCGAAGATGGCAATCGCGCCCGGCTTGAAAAGATCCGAACCGACGAGTTGGGCCGAGTAATAGACTTCGGTGCCGGTCGCCTGTTGGGCCTCCACGCCGCCGGAGGCCTTGGTTCCGGAGACATTGGATGCAACAACGTCAAGGTTCAGCTGCACATGCTTGGACAGCGGCCGCGCGTAGCTCACAAAGGCAGATCGTGAATAGGCGGTGCGATCTTCTGCCAACTGATAGATTTCATCTTCGGTGTAAGTTCCAAGCAGATCGTTTGGATCGCTGACAAGCTGGCCAAAGATGGCGTTCTGGGTCGTCAGGAATGGTGAGCGCCGATAGTCGAGCGCGACCGTTACGCTGGATTCATCCTTGAACTTCTGAGTCGCGTTTAGAAGGACAAGATTCATCTGGGCATAGCTGACGTCGTAATCGACGATACCATACGCGGTGCGGTCGCCCTTGAAGTAGCGGAACTCAAGGCCCGCCGCCTCGCGGTCCTGCAAATCGCCATAGGTCTGGTTCAGGTAGTAGGCGGTGGCGTCGAGGGCATCCGGTACAACGGCATAGTCGATGCTCGCGCCGGCAAAAACCCGGTCGGAATTGACCTTGATGTCACGCGAGGACTGAACCGGAAAGCCCGCAACACCGTTGATCTTCAAGCGGTCGGTCACCTGCGCGCCGGCATAGGCACCATCAAATCGACCGAACACGCCGCCCGTGTTCCGGGTCTGCCGGCCGAGGCGAAGCGACGAGTTCCATTGCCGGTCTGAAATATCCAGATACAGCGAACTGATCGAGGTTTCGTCACGCGGATCGACGGTATTCAAGTCGTCGCGGTATAGGCCCGAAAAGCGGAAGAGCGCCTCGTTTCGGTCCGTCCCCAGAGAAAGGTTCAGGTCCACGCCGTAGAGCATTTCGTTGAGGTTGACCTGGTTCGTTTCAACCGGATCCGGGTTGACCTCCGAGCCCCCAACCGTGGGCGTATCCTGATAGCGATAGCCCGACTCGTCGCGCTGATAGAGCACCGAGAGGCTGCCCGTGGCACCGGCTCGAATGTTGGACTTGCGGCCTTCGCCGTCTTCGCCCGTGTCCGCAAAACCCGATGGCGCCTCTTCTCCCGTCACAAGTACTGACAATCTCTGCCGCACGCGCTCGGCGGCTGGGTCGTTGGGATAGCGCTGCAGGAAAGTTTCATACTCGGCCTTTGCGTGGGCAAGCTGGCCAGCCTTTTCGCGGGCAAGTCCCAGCAATTCCTGAGCAGCTGGCGATGCGGCGCTCTCGGGCATGCCGAGAACGATACCTGCCAGCCTGACCGTTTCAGGAAAATCCCCCGCCGCAAATTTCGCTCGGGCTTCCTCAAGCGCCGTCTCCGCAACAGGATCTATGGGGGCGGTCGGCACGGCACCCGCTCCTCCGTCTACGGAAATACCTTTTGCGGCCGCCCATGCGCGATAGACGAAGTCGCGCTCCTTGCGGTCTATGCGGACAATCCAGGCGTCCGGGTAAGAAGGCAGAACTTGAGCCAGTACGGCTTCCGCATCGGTACGCGTTGCGAAAGTGCCCAGCCTCAGCCTCGACCAGGTCGCGCCGTTCTCCTCGGCCACATAGGCGTATCCCACATGGTTCCTGAAGTCATCGACAGGCTTGACGGCGGACGGGTCAAGTTTGTCGCCGCGCGTCGAGGCCAGGTTGATGGAATAGTTGCCATTCGGATCAACGGCATCAGGCAAGGTCTGGGTGACAGACAAGACCGCATCAGCAAGCGCCGCCGAGCCCGTGCCCGTCGCGGCGCTGCCATCCTCAAGGCAGCCCGCCGAACCAGCATTGGCCACGTGGATGATGATCCTGGAAACGTCGTTGTCTGCCTCGACGGTCCAGTTGACGTCGTGGTCGAACTGCAACGTCAGGGTCGGACCCGCTGTGTCGCCGACATCGTACGTAACCTGCTGGATTCCGGCGATCTTGCTGCCCGGAGGACGCACACTTTCAGAGGCCGTCTCCCGGCTGCCGCGCAGTCGAAGGTAGTTCAAAGGTTGCACCGCAATGCGCAGATCGCGGCCGCCGGTCTCCGGGAAATGCGACTGGTACTGAACCGGAACGTTGAACTCGACCGTGACAACCGAACAACTTCCCTGATCGCTGGCCTGAACCCGCGACAGAAATCGATCCTGCACGATCTGCGCGTCTGCGGTCTGGAGAATTCCAGCGCTTCCAAGCGCCAATGTAGACGCAACCGCCAGCCGGCTCGCCAACACGCGTGATTTCGATTCAGACATGAATGTTTCCCTCGGGGTCGGTAGGCTCAATCCCAGCTACTGCTGTTCACGCGGTGCTCGGACGACTTGTGGCAGGCACCTGAGCAGTCCCGCAGTTCGGACACGGTGTAGAAGCCCCCCCCAGCCTTTTCGTGTTTGTTCGGACGGAAGTCGTTTGCGTGGCAAGCCGCACAATCGGGCGCGTAGGCGGGACTTGGCCACGGCACCTGCTGCGCATTTGTCTTGTGGCAAGCGGCGCAATCCAGTTTCGCGCGGTGATCCCCCGGATACCCCGCACTGTTGTGTACGAACCGGATCGTCGTCCAGTTGGTCGTATTGTGGCACTCGTCACACTGGACCGTCGTCTGGAAGTGTGCGGCGGGCTTCCCGGTCGCCTGTGTACCGTTGTGGCAGGTCGAACAGGAGCCGGTAACGCTCTGATGGTCGAAGGTTGCCGGTATCCAGGCGAGCGTGGAGTGGCAATCGCTGCACTGAGAACTTGTCGTGATGTGGAATGCCGGTTTGCCAGCGGCGAGGCTCCCGTTGTGGCAGGAGCTGCAGGTGCCTGTGACCGCATTGTGATCCACCCGCACATTGGTCCAGGAGGTGATCAGGTGGCAGTCATCGCAGGTTGTCGTCGACGGGATATGGGTGGGCGGTTTACCCGTCGCGGTGGTGCCATTGTGGCAGGAGGCGCAAGAACCGGTTACGGCCGAGTGATCGAACCTGACATTCGTCCAGGAGGTCGTAACGTGGCAGCTGTCGCAGCCGGACGATGTTGCAATGTGACCCGCGGGCTTGCCCGTCGCGGCCGTTCCGTTGTGGCATGATGCGCACGAACCAGTGACCGCAGCATGATCGAACCGCACATTCGTCCAGGACGTCGTGACGTGGCAGCTGTCGCAACCCGCTGAGGTGGTAATGTGGCCGGGCGGCTTGCCGGTGGCTTTGGTTCCGTTGTGGCACGTCGCACACGAACCGGTGACGGCCGCATGGTCAAACCGAACGTTCGTCCAGGACGTCGTAACGTGGCAGCTATCGCAACCCGCCGTGGTCGCGATGTGACTGGCAGGCTTGCCTGTCGCCGACGACCCGTTGTGACACGAGGCGCACGAACCCGTGACGGACCCGTGGTCGAAGCGCGCGTTCGCCCAGCTTGTCGTGGTGTGGCAGTCCTCGCAGGTCGAGGCACTCGGAATGTGAGTCGCAGGTTTGCCGGTCGCTGCTGTTCCGTTGTGGCAAGATGCGCAAGAGCCTGACACGCTGGCATGATCGAAACGGACACTGGTCCAGGATGTGGTGACATGGCAGCTGTCGCACGCAGCCGACGTCGCGATATGCGTCGCCGGCTTGCCCGTCGCCGTGGATCCATTGTGGCAAGACGCGCAGCTTCCAGTCACGGTGGAGTGGTCAAACCGGGCAGACGACCATGTCGAAGTGACATGGCAATCTTCGCAAGCTGCCTGCGTTAGAATGTGACCGGCCGGCTTCCCGGTCGCTGATGTTCCATTGTGGCATGAGGCGCACGTGCCGCTGACAACCGAGTGGTCAAACCGGACATTCGTCCAGGAAGCCGTGTTGTGGCACTGCTCGCATTCGCCAGACGTCTGGACGTGCGTCATCGACTTTCCGGGTGCGCGCACGCCATCGTGACAGGCCGCGCACTGGTTCGGCAGCGACGCGAACTCACCGCGTGTGTGACAGGATTCGCACGTGAGGGTGCGGTGGCGCCCTTCCAACGCAAAGCCGGTCGACAAGTGATCAAATGTGGGCGCCGGATCGGCAGGGGCAGCCGCAGCGATGGGCGCGACCACAAACAGAAACGTCAAGATCGCCAAACAAGCTGATCGGAATGCGGAAACGACCCTTGTCATGCTGCGGGTTTCCGCAAAGCCTGAAGCCGGAAGCTGTCGATCATCGGACCACCGCCTCCCAGCGATGTATAAATCGGAATCTTTCCAGCACCCTTGTCAGATCACGTTTGCGTCAATTCGCAGCGAAGCCAATAACAATTCCTTGTGCTGAACAATTTTTCACATTGGCGTCAGACCGACTTCATCACCTCTCAAAAAACTAATGAATTTCAAGCAAGGCGTTGGCGCCATTGCGGGCAGTCTTTCAGATTGGAATGGTTGCCGCGGAATTTACCGGCCTATGTCGACCGCCCAGAACGCTTCCGTATTGTGGCAGCGCTCACAACTTGTTCCGAACGCGCCCCGGTGCTTGTCGTCCGAAGCATGGCAGCTGACACAACGGTCGGAAATCTTGAGGCTTTTGGCATTCTGTGAGGTGTGACACGCCGCGCAGGCGAGATCGGTATGCTTGCCGGTCAGAGCGAACGACGTTTGCCGTCCGTGGTCGAACGACCAGCGCTTCCAATCGGACGGATTGTGACATTGCGCACAGTCGGCGCCGAGCCGGCCCTTGTGGACATCCTTGTCCTCATGACAGCTAACGCAAGCGGTCGATGCGTCCAGATAAGCCTTGGTCTTGTGGCAATCCGCACACTCGGCGCCCGCATGCGCGCCCAGCAGAGGAAACGCCGTGAATTCGTGATTGAACCGAACGCCTTTGGCCCAGCTTTGGTCATTGTGGCACTGGCCGCAGCCGTCCCCGAGCTGGCCTTTGTGCGGATCTTCCTCACGATGACAGCCCGCACAGGATACGGGTGGAGACGCTTCAGCTGTCGGCTTCTTGTGGCAGGCCGCGCATTGGGTGGCCGAGTGCGCCCCGCTCAAGGCGAATCCCGCATCCATGTCGTGATCGAACGTGACACGCGTCCAGGACGTCTCCAGGTGACATGTTTCGCATTGCGGACCCAGCAGACCTTTGTGGGTGTCGTCAGACTTGTGGCAACCGATACAGGCACGCGGCGGCTTCCATTCAGCGGCCGGCTTGAGATGGCAGCTGGAACAGGCGGTCGTCTTGTGGGCGCCGGCCAAGGCGAACCCGGTCCGCGCATGGTCAAACGTCACGGCCTTCCAGCTCTTGGGTGTGTGACAGTCCGCACAGGCTGCGCCATTCTTGCCCTTGTGCACATCGTCAATCCGGTGACAGGAAATACAATCCTTCGGGGCCGGATCCGGCTTTCCCGCACCGTGGCATGCTGCACATTCGGCGCTTGCATGTTTGCCGACGAGCCTGAACCCGGTCGTGTCGTGATTGAACCGGGTCTGGGTCCAGCTGAACGCGTCGTGGCAAGACGCGCAGTCCGCACCGAACGCGCCTTTGTGGACATCATCGGACTTGTGGCAATCGATGCATTCCGTCTTCAACCCCGCCCAAACCTCGTTCTTGTGGCAGGCCGTGCAGGTCGCGGTCTTATGCTTTCCGAGCAGCGCAAAATCGGTTGTTTCGTGATCAAACCGGATCGATTTCCAGTCCGAGACGGCGTGGCAGTCGGCGCATGCCGTGCCCAGCCGTCCCAGATGCGGTTCGTCTTTCTTGTGGCAGGAAGCGCAGGTTGTCGGAGCCTTCGCAAAGGCCACGCCCGTCTTGTGGCAACCTGTACAGTCCGCCTTCTTGTGTCCGCCGACCAGCGGATAGTCCGTAAAATTGTGATCGAACGTGGCGGCCTGCAGCCCCATGATGTCGGCGCCGCGCCCGATATGCTCGGTGTGGCAGGACTTGCATTCAGCGCCTTTCACCTCCGGCCATTTTCCATGAAACCCCGCGCTTGTCTTGATGTCGGCACCGATCTCGGTGTGGCAATCCATGCAAAGGTTGGACTGGGCCTTCTTGTTGAACGACTCGTGACACAGCGAGCATTCCTTCTCCTGCTCAAGGTGAGCCGTGGACAGCTTGCCCGGGGACACCAGTCGTTCGATCGCGGATTGTGACGTCGCGGACTGAAGTCCAAACAACGCAAACACAACAGCCAGCGCCCAGAAAGCTGAACGCCGTTTAATATAGATGAACGGCGAGAACATGAACCGCGGCCGCGAACAGCATCAGATAAAACAGCGGCAGGTGCACCACATGCCACAACGAAAACAGTCGCTCGAAAACTTCCAGCTGCGCCGCCGAACGCAAGGATTCGCAATACTGCCGAACGAGTTGGATCGAACGTTTGCGCACCCGCCGCTTTTCGGCGCCATTGGACGCGACACGGCGCGAGCCCTTCTTGACGCCGGAAATCATTTGATTTTGCGCTTTTGCCACCCGTCCGGAATCACGAACAGCAAGCCAGATCGCTACAAATAGCCCACTACGCTTATGTTTCAGGGACGCCTCAAGATCTTCTGCGATTTCCGCAGCATCGGTGAAATTCGCATCAAGCATTTCGCGAAACGAAGATGCCTCGGAAAGCAGGCGGCGCGCCTCCTCTTTCTTTCCTGCAACCCCCCGATAGATGCGGATATAGAGAAACCGACCGATGACACCGCTGGCCGCCACGATCAGCATACACACCAGCGCAACCATCGCATTGATCGACCCGACCTCGAATCTCGAGTGATACAGGATGAGCACGGGCGCGATGGCGCCCATCACCATATGCAGCCGGAACCAGGCCGGAACTGATCCGAACACACGAAGAATGCCGATCCGTTTCCTCAATGGATACAGGAGCAAAACGCCAACGCAGGATAGCCCTGCGATGCCGAGCCAATATCCGGTGCCTCTCTCTGCCGTGTACGGAAGCACGTCACGAAGCTTCCAGCCAACCAGCAAAGCAGCCGTTATCATCACTCCAATGGCAAGCGAAACCCACTCGACCTTGCGCTTGCGAAGCATTTGCATCGCCGAACGGCGCGCGCTTTCATCCATGGAAAATTCGCGAGTAACCATCGAAGCTGAATTCTCTTTCAGGCTAGCTGTTGTTGCGCAAACGACTGCGCTATTGCGACTCCAGAATCTGTCTTGGCAAGCACTTGAATGCACCGCAATTACCCTGTGCTTAATGAAGCTTATTTCACTATGGCGAACTCCGAACGAGCCCCTATCGGTATCAGTCGACACACAATGACTGAAACTGGAGCGGCAGCATGATTGCTGAAATCGGACTGTACTGCCTGATACTCGCGCTGATTACATCGGTCGCTCAATCCGTTCTCCCCATGTGGGGCGCGTATGTCAGAAACGCGCGACTGATGTCGGTCGCAAGCAGCGCCGCCATTACCCAACTCGCACTGCTTCTGATTTCCTTCGGCTGTCTGATCCTTGCTTTCGTGCGGTCTGATTTCTCTGTCGAAGTCGTCGCCGCCAACTCCTACACCCTTCAACCCCTGTTCTACAAAATTTCGTCCGCATGGGGACAACACGAGGGATCGATGCTGCTGTGGGTTCTCGTTCTCGCGTTGTTCGGCGCGGCCGTCGCTGCCTTTGGCAACAACCTTCCGGATACATTCAAAGCGCGGACATTGGCGGTCCAGGGAATGATCGGTGTGGCGTTTCTGGCCTTCATCATCTTCACGTCGAACCCGTTTGCGCGACTTCCCTTTGCGCCCGAAGAAGGCAACGGATTCAACCCCTTACTACAAGACCCCGGTCTCGCCTTCCACCCGCCGATGCTGTATCTCGGTTATGTCGGCTTCTCGATCGCGTACTCGTTCTCGGTCGCAGCGCTCATCGAAGGCCGTGTTGACGCGGCGTGGGCGCGATGGGTCCGGCCTTGGGTTCTGGCGTCCTGGTGTTTTCTTACCATCGGCATTACCGCCGGCAGCCTGTGGGCCTATTACGAACTCGGCTGGGGCGGCTGGTGGTTCTGGGACCCGGTCGAAAATGCGTCCTTCATGCCCTGGCTGATCGGCACAGCCTTGCTGCACTCGGCGCTGGTTGTCGAGCGGCGGCATGCGCTGGTGAACTGGACACTTCTGCTGTCCATTCTCACATTCACGCTGAGCCTCATCGGAACTTTCCTGGTCCGCTCGGGTGTCCTGACGAGCGTGCACGCATTTGCGGTCGACCCTTCGCGCGGCGTTTTCATCCTGTTCATGATTCTCGGCGCATCAGGCGGCGCATTGGCACTCTATGCCATCCGGGCACGAACGGTCCAGAACGGCCCACCGTTTGCCGGCGTCAGCCGTGAAGGCGGCATTCTCGCCAACAATCTCTTGCTCCTGTGTGCAACCGCAATTGTCTTTCTGGGCACGTTCTATCCGCTGCTCATCGATGCATTGACGCATGACAAGATTTCAGTCGGTCCGCCGTATTTCAACATGGCGTTTGGACCTATCATGCTGTGCGTCGGAGGACTGATGGCGCTTGGACCGTTCCTGCGATGGCGCTCCGATGTTGCGAAGGTCGCCGCAAAGCCTCTGCAGATGCCAGCCATCACCGCCGCCGCCTTCGGGTTGCTGGTAACGATTGTTGGCAAGAGCGTTCCTGCCGGTTTGGGCTTCGGCTTCGCGGCTCTGATCGCCATCGGGCTCGTCGTCTGGTTCGTGAAGCGCACGCGGCTGGGCAAGGTTCCATTCAAGCAATCGGCGACAATGGCGAGGGCTTTTCCGCGCGCAACCTGGGGATTCCTCGGCGCTCATCTGGGTTTTGCAATTGCGATGGTCGGCATCACCGCCATGTCGGCCTGGGAGACCGAGAACGTCGCTGTCCTGCGGGTCGGCGAAAGCACAACCCTCGGCCGCTACGAATTCAGACTTGCTTCAACGGACATCACCCGTGGCGCCAACTATGAGGCGGAGCGTCTGACTTTCGATGTATTCGAATCCGGCAAGGCCGAGGGCCAGATCGAATCCGAGCGACGTTTCTATCCCGAGCGTCAGAGCTTCACGACGGAAGCGGGCATCCGTCCCGGCGTTCTGGCGAACCTGTATGTTGTCTACAGTGACGCCGGGCCAGCCGGCGGTTACACCGTGCGCGTCAACCGGCATCCCTTCGCCATGTGGATCTGGATCGGCGGCTTTACGATCGCCGGCGGCGGCATGATTTCCCTGACAGACCGGCGCTTCCGCGTTGCCGGCTTGCACAAGCCATCAAAGGCTGCGCCGGCCATTCCTGGAGGCACCGCAGCCGCATGAGTGATGCCCCAATCTCCACGCAAAGACAGTTGCCGCGCTGGTTTGCGTTGATCCCCGTCGGCGCGCTCGCCGTCATTATAGGCTTTTTTGCTGTCGGCCTGACCCGCGACCCTCATACGCTTCCTACAATGATGGTCGACCGGCCCATGCCGGAATTCCAACTCCAGCAGCTTACGGACGATATCCCGAATCTTACATCGGACCAGTTGAGAGGTCATGTCACGCTGGTGAACGTGTTCGGTTCCTGGTGTGTCAGCTGCGTGGCTGAGCACCCGATGCTGATGGAACTCAGTCGCCAGAACCTGGTGACTATTCACGGCGTTGACTGGCGCGACACGCCGCGCGAAGGCGCAGCCTGGCTTAACCGTTACGGGAACCCCTACGCCAGCGTTGGACTCGACGCCGATAGCCGTCTTGCAATCGATCTGGGCGTGACGGGCGCACCGGAGACCTTTCTCGTCGATAAGGCGGGACGGGTTCGCTACAAGCAGATTGGTCCGATCACCGAGGAAATCTGGGAGGAAACGCTCGCACCGCTGGCCCGGTCGCTCGAGGAGGAACCGCAATGAGGCCCGTCTTCATGCTGTTCGCGCTCCTGTTGGCTGCTCAAACCTTGACGGCATCTGCTCAGGAGCGCGCTGTGCCAGAGTACAGCGCGGAACTTGAAGCGGAAGCGCGCGAAGTTGGAAAGTCGCTTCGCTGTGTGGTTTGCCAGAACCAATCCATCGAAGACTCGGCCGCGCCGCTCGCCGCCGACATGCGACAGCTTGTTCGCGAGCGCCTCGCTGCCGGCGACACGCCCGAGCAGGTTCGTGCGTTCATGACAACGCGTTACGGCAACTTCGTGCTGATGAAGCCGCCATTTCAGCTCGATACACTGCTGCTCTGGCTCGGCCCCGGCTTGTTTCTGCTTTTGGCAGGCGCGGGCTGGTTCGTCTATCTCAGACCACGCGCCCAGACGCCGGGCCTTCCCGAAGATCTGACCGCTGACGAAAGGCTTCGTCTAAGCCGCCACCTCCCAGATGAGGCCGGATCGTGAACCCGCTCTGGATCATCCTGACTTTACTCATTCTGGTCACGGCAGGCGCCGCCGCGTGGCCATTCGTGATGCCGCCGCGGCGCCGGTCCGGTTCGGAATCAACCGTGTACCTCGCTCAACTGAAAGAGATCGACCGGGAAGAGTCTCTGGGCCTGTTGCCACCGGACGATGCCAAGCTGGCGCGGTTGGAAATCAAGCGGCGGCTTGCGGCAACCGAACAAGTTCAAGACATCAAGGAAACAAGCACTTTGCGCCGTTCAGATCAGATCACACTTGTCGCGTTTGCCGCGTCCATCGCCATCGGATCAGCGCTCATCTATTCAATCGTTGGCGACCCTGGCATTCCTTCAGCCACGCGTCGCACGATCATCTCGGCAGAGATTCCACCAGAAGGCGGTTCAGGACCGGGCGGCACGCAGAACGGAGTTGGATCGGTCGATGAAATGATCTTGCGGCTCGAGGCGCGCCTCGAAACATCACCCGACGATGTTGAAGGCTGGCGCATGCTCGGTTGGTCGCGGTTCAGAACCGGTGATGTGGAAGGCGCGCGGCAGGCCTACCAGAAAGCAATCGATCTTGCGCCCGACGATGCGCAAACGTTATCGGCACTTGGCGAGGCACAGATTCGTGTTGCAGGTGGATTCGTAAATGACACCGCCCTCGCCAACCTGAAGCGGGCGGTGGAGCTGGACCCGAATGATCCGCGCGCACGCTTCCTTCTCGGGCTGCGCAAGGAGCAGGATGGCGATGCGAAAGGCGCGCTGGACGACTGGATTGCCCTTGTGAACAGTGCGGAAGACGGCGCGGACTGGCAGAATGACGTCCGCACCCGGATTCTGGAACTATCCGCAGATTCCGGAATTGACGTAGCGGGCCGGCTGCCTGAAATCTCTACGGCCTCCACTGCCGGGCCAACACCCCAAGACGTGTCGGCCGCCAGCCAGATGTCGCCGGAAGAACGCGAGGCGATGATCGAGGCCATGGTCTCGCGCCTTGACCAAAGACTTCGAGAGGCCCCCTCGGATCGTGACGGCTGGGTGCGCCTGATCCGTGCACGGCGGGTGCTCGGTCAGGAGGCCGAGGCGAAAGATGCGCTGGCGCGCGCCAAGGCGTTCTTTTCGAATGATAGTGTCGCCATGTCGATCCTGGACGAGGCAGCAAATTCCCCTCTGGACAACACCGCCAACTGAAACGGTGCGGCATGGAAAGCTAGCCGGATGGACCTCTACTTGATGCTTCTGGTGTACCTGGCGCCGTTCGCTGTCGGCGCCGGTCTGTATGCTTATTTTCGCACAAAGGCTTCGCGGCGCGCGGCGGCAGTCTTCGCTGAAGCCAAGGAGGCCGGATTGATCGAACCGCCTTCCTTGCATCCGCACATCGAACTTGCCCTGTGTTGCGGTTCAGCGGCCTGCGTTGCAGCCTGCCCCGAAGGCGATGTGATCGGCGTGATAAATGGCAAGGCGCAGCTCATCGACCCATCCGCCTGTATCGGCCACGGCGCATGCGCGGCGGCATGCCCGACCAACGCCATCACGCTCGTGTTCGGAACCCGGACGCGCGGCATCGAGCTGCCCGTCGTATCGCCGGATTTCCAGACGAGCGTGCCAGGCTTGTTCATTGCAGGTGAACTTGGCGGCATGGGCCTCATCCGCAACGCGATATCGCAGGGCCAACAGGCTGTAGACTCTATTCACAAATTGCGCGGCAAGGCACAGGGAGACCTGCTGGATCTCATTATCGTCGGTGCCGGCCCCGCCGGACTTGCAGCAAGCCTTGCTGCAAAGTCTCTCGGCCTCAGATTCGAAACGATCGAACAGGAAAGCACCGGCGGCATGATCGCCCACTTTCCACGCGGCAAGGTTGTGATGACCAAGCCAGCCGTGCTGCCCCTCATCGGACCGATGAAATTCACCGAGATCTCGAAAGAGAGACTTCTGGAGTTCTGGCAGGGCGCCATCCAGCAGACTGGCTTGAACATCGAAAACGGCGTTCGGCTTGAAGGTGTCATACCGTTCGACGGCGGTCTGGAAGTCATCACGACGGCCGGCCGGCGCAAGGCACGCTCGGTGCTTCTTGCCATCGGACGGCGCGGAACGCCCCGCAAGCTGGACATTCCCGGCGAAGACATGCCGAAAGTCGTCTACCGCCTGGATGACCCCGCACAGTTCGACGGCAAACGGGTGCTTGTCGTTGGCGGCGGCGACAGCGCGCTCGAAGCTGCTGCAACCATCGCCGAAGAAACTTCGGCGCTTATTCATCTGTCCTATCGCGGCGAGGCTTTCCAACGCGCGAGGCGAAAAAACCGTGATCGCGTGGCAACGCTCGCGGCCAGTGGGCGGCTATCGACGCATCTGGGTTCCGAGATTACGGCGATCCTGCCCGATCGGGCCAAGCTCAAGACTACAAGCGGTCAGATCGACATCCTGAACGATGCCGTGATCATCTGCGCCGGTGGGGTCCTGCCTTCGGAACTGTTGAGGACCATGGGGGTCAACGTGGTGACAAAGTACGGCGAACCTTGATGCCTGCCTTCGACCGGTCTCACGCCCTCCCTTTCATCTTCACAACCCGTCGAACCTGAAACATCAGCAGCGTACGGACGTACACAGCGCGCCATGCAGCCTGGATAATCTAGCCGGCAGGCCTGCTTCCAGTCGCGCGCCCGAGGCCGCCCAAGCGGGGAGGAATCAGAACCTCGTCGAAGTCGAGAACCGGAAGGATTGCGTGCGGTCGTAATCTTCGCTTTTCAGGATGTGGGCAAAGTCGAACCGCAATGGGCCGAATGGCGAATCCCACATGAAGCTGATACCGGCGGACGCACGCAGTGAAGGATCCGTCTCCGTGTATTGAATGGCGTCATATCCCGTCGACGAGTCCGTGTACTCGACCGGATCCGTCACATCCTGATCGTACAGGCTGCCAAGACCGCCCGCGTCGATGAACAGCGCACTTTTGATCCCATATTCCTCGGGCAGGAAATTCGGGACCGTCAGTTCTGCGGTGGCTTGGTAATACGCGTTGCCGCCCAGCGCGCTCCCGCGCGTTAGAGAGACCTCTTCGCCCGTGTCCGGGTCGTACATCCGGACGACCTGACGGGGGCCAAGACCGGCCACATCGAAACCGCGGAAGCTGGAACCGCCTCGGAAGAACCGGTTGTTGATCCGCACGGTGTTGTCATCGCCCCACGGTTCGATGAAGCCTGCCGAAAGACGCAGCGACGCGCGTAAGGATTTGGTCAGCCCGTAATAGGTCGCGGCGCTGGCTTCGGACTTGAACGTCTGGACATCGCCGCCCAGTCCCGCCACTTCCTGGGAGAACTGGAATTCCATGCCGCGCGTCGGCTCGATCGGATCATTGCGTCCGTCCCAATTCAAGTAATATCCAACAACGGAGGAGAGCGCGTCGGCTTCGCTGCTACAGGTGGAATCGCGGAACAGGTAGCGCACATCGCAAACGTCCACGAGCAGCTGGTCGTTGCTGGTGATGTCGGAGGCCTGCGGCGCGCGGGCAACGCCGTCAGCGTCGCGTACACTCGATGCGACAAGGTTACCGTCGCGATCGATGATTATGTTGCGGTCGGCGTAGTCCACATTGTCGTATTGCAGCCGGTAACGAAGGCCCAGTTGTGTGCGGTCGGTAAGCGGAAACCCCATGCTCGCGCCTATGCCGTACGAAACCGCTTCATAGCTGGAATAGTCCGTATAGTCAGAACGGGTAAGCCAGGACTGGATGCCGGCCGACAGGGACCGGTCGAGGAATCGTGGCTCGGTGAAGTTCAGGGTCGCGGTTTGCTGCAGTGAGCTGGTCGCAAGCCTCAAGGACGCGGATCGCCCGGTGCCCAGCAGATTGGCTTGTGTCATCGACACATCGAACTGAAGGTTCTCGGACGACGAGTATCCAGCCGAAAAGGCCAGTTCGCCGGTTGATTGTTCCTCGACCTTGACATTGATGTCGGTCCGCTCGCCGTCCGCTGTCGGTGTTTCCTCGATCGTGACGTCCTTGAAGAAGCCGAGCGCCCTGATCCGGTTGCGTGACCGGTCGATCAGCACGCGGTTGAAGGCGTTGCCTTCCGAAACCCGCATCTCGCGGCGGATGACACGGTCTAGCGTCGCGGTGTTTCCGATGATGTTGATCCGGTTGATATAAACGCGCGGCCCTTCGTCGACGACGAACGTGATGTCGATCTTGCGTGTCTCGGGATCCGCAACAACAATCGGACGAATGTCGACAAAGGCATATCCGGCAACGCCTGCTGCGTAAGTCAACGCGTCGATTGTCTGCTCAATGGCCTGCCCTCGGTAGAGCTGTCCGGAATGGACGGGGGTCAGGTTGGTCAGCATCCCGGCATCGAGCTTAGAAAGCGACGTTTCGACCTTGATGTCGCCGAACGAGTACTGTTCCCCCTCCTCGATCGAAAAGGTGATGAAGAAGTCCTTCTCGTCGGGCGTCATTTCCGCAACCGCCGAGATGACCCGGAAATCATAATAGCCGTTGTCCTGGTACAGTTTGCGCAGGACTTCGCGATCATATTCAAGGCGTGAAGAATCGTAATTGTCATTTGAGCTGAAAAAGTTCCACAGCCGCGACTGCTTGGTGACGATCTCGCTGCGAAGGCGGGCGTCCGAGAAGACATTGTTTCCAAGAAAGGAGACCGAACGCACGCCGGTCGTGGGGCCCTCCTCGATCACGAAAATCACGTCCACGCGGTTTTGCGGCAGAGGCTTGTACTGAGGCGTGATCTTGGCGGAGAAGCGCCCCGCTCGCCGGTACATTTCCATCATCCGGTTCACGTCCTGCATCACGCGGGCGGACGTGAGCGAACTGCGCGGCGCGAGCTGGATTTCTTCCTTGAGCTTGTCCTCCTTGAGCGCCTTGTTGCCTTCGAAGATCACCCGGTTGACCATGGGGTTCTCGACCACGCGGACCACGACATCGTCGCCGCTGCGGTCGATGGCAATGTCCGAGAAGAGCCCGGTCGCAAACAGGGTTTTCAGCGAAAGGTCGATCTTGCCCGAGTCAAACGGATCGCCCGGGCTGAACAGCAAATAGGACTGGATCGTGCGCGCTTCGATCCTCTGGTTTCCTTCCACCAGAATGGAACGGATCGCGCCGGCCTGTTCGGCGGTTTGGGCGAAAGCTGCCGCCGGCGCCATCGTCGCACAGCCTCCCAGGACAATGGAAAGCCAGAAGCGAAACCGGCCATAGGCCGAGAACGCGGAAAAATGAGGTTTCACGGGCACCTGTTCCGGATCATCGCAGGCGAAGCCGATCCAGCGACACCTGAGGGTTATTGGTACCCCTGACTAACGCGCCGGATTTGGCCGATGTTTGCCGCAGCTGCGCTGGCCTGTGTCGCCGCGCCACAATTTGATTCAGCGCCCGTTTTCGGAGCTGAATCGCGGTAGCGTGACGGTCGCACGAAGGCCGCCGCCTTCACGGTTTTCCAGCACGATGTTGCCGCCGTGAGCCACGATGATACTGCGGGCTATGTGCAGACCGAGACCGTTGCCGCCCGTTTCATTGCTACGGGAGGATTCAAGCCGCACAAGCGGATCGAACACGCGCATAAGCTGTTCGTCCGGGATCCCCGGCCCATCATCATCAATCACGATCTGGCATACGGCCTCACCCGGAACGATCCCGATCCGTGCGCGCGCGCCGTAGCGGACCGCGTTCTCGATGATATTGCGCAGTGCCCGCATGAGGTCGTCCGGCGCGCCCTGTACGAGCCATTGGCCGCTGAACTCCTCACAGACCACAGGCAGGCTGACATCCGTCAGGTCATCACACAGACTTTCGATCAGCGCGCCCAGTTCAATCACCTCCCGGGCCTCAGCGCGAACGCCCAGCGTTCCTGCCATTAAGGCGGCAGAGGTCAGACTTTCCAGCTGGTCGAGGGCGCGGTCCATCTTTTCGCGCTCGGATTCGTCAGTGATCATCGCTGTCCGGATGCGCAACGCCGTGATCGGCGTGCGCAGGTCATGGCCGATCGCGACGAGCACATCCTTTTGGGACTGGAAGACTGCCTCCAGCCGGGTGGCCATGCTGTTGAACGCCTCCATGACGTGGCGGATATCCCGCGGGCCGGACTCCGGCAACGGCATATGGCGTTCACCCCGCCCCAGTGCGGATGCGGCAGATGCCAGCTTGTTCAAAGGCTTGTAGATCCAGCGCGCTGCGAAAGCCGCCGCGATCGCCACGGCAAACAGGGAAAGCGACAGAATGAGAATGAACGGTTGAATGGGCGGACCTCGTCCCACGTCGCCGGAAAACAACACGTTCGCCCACTGGGCATCGCCGAACTGGATCGCGAGAATGGCGCTGCTCTGCGAGAAGGGCCCGTTTCGCCGGTCGCCATTCATTTCCATCGGAAGCCGGCGCGGTCCGGGTCTTTCAGCGCCGGCCGCTGGCGGCATCGGGCGCGCTCGCCTCGGTTCGACATCCGGAAACTCTCCAGGCGGTCTGCCGCCGAATCCTTCCATGTCCGGTCTTTCGCGGCGTTCGATGAATTCCGGCGCCCCGAGACGGAAATCCGAAAATCCACCATCAGGACGGCCGCTCGCTTCCCACCGGTGACGAACGACGGCGCCCAGTTCATTGTCAGCAGTGACGTCCGAGATCTTCGCCAACCGCACGAACATTACGCCGTCCATATCGACCACAGCGTCTGAAAACTGCTCCAGGCTCTCCGACTTTCCGGCAAGCGTCAGAACGCGCATCGCGACATCGACCTGCGCCGAGCGCTGCATCGCGGCAAACATGTTTTCGGCGATGAGCTTGAAGCTGATAATGGCCAGGACGTGCGCAAGGATCAGCGCAGTAACCAACAACAGGATTGACCGCGTCAGAAGCGTGTCCGGAAAGAAGCGCTTCATATCCGGCGGACGCTCGTGTCGAACATGTAACCGCCGCCCCAGACCGTCTTGATGATCTCAGGTTCCCGAGGATCGCGCTCGAGCTTCCTGCGAAACCGGCTGATCTGGCTGTCGACACTGCGGTCGAAGACTTCGGAATCAGTCGCGCGCGAAAGATCCAGTATCCGCTCCCGCGACAGGACGATCCGGGGATTCTTCATGAACACCATGAGCAAGGAGAACTCTGATGCGCTGAGCTGGACAACCACACCATCGTCGCGGCGCAAACGCCGCTTCGGCACCTCGAGCACCCACCGGTCGAACTCGAAGAATTGCTGCACTTCATCGCCGGCCGAAACGGTCGAGCTATGGCCCAAGCGTCTCAGGATGGCCCGGATGCGCGCAAGCAGCTCCCGCGGATGGAACGGCTTGGCCAGATAGTCATCAGCGCCGATCTCCAGCCCGATGATCCGGTCTATATCGTCAGACCGTGCACTGACCAGAATCAGCGGAATGGTCTTCAGTTCGGCAATGCTGCGGCAAAGACTCAATCCGTCCTCGCCCGGCATCATGACGTCGAGGATCACCAGGTCGGGTGCGCACTCATGTAATTTGCGCCGGGCAACCGCAGCGTTCTCCGCGACATCGACTTCGAATTCCTGAGACGCGAGAAACCGCTTGAGACTGTCGCGGATGTTCCAGTCGTCATCCACCACGAGCAGTTTGGGCCGGTCGGACGGGTCTTGGGGCGTCTGGGACATCTTTTCGGGACTCAGCGTATCCGAATTCATGGCGATTTTTTCTCCTATAGCGGTGGGCACCCGGTTCTGCACCAAACATCTTCAGATCGACGATCGTGCTCTGTCTGAGAACGAAAACATGATCACGGAAGACTGGTTTCGGGCCGCTCGGTACCGAATTCACAAAAAATACGGGCTGCTTCGGCCGGCCGAGCAAATTGCGCTTCAGCCTGCCGGACCCGGCCTGATCTGCAAACGCTGTCACGGCGTAGCGACCCGGCCGAAGTCCCATGAAGACGACTGACTTCTGGCCTTCATCGGGGTCGATGTATGCCGTTCTGCGTGCACGCCGGCTACTCCATGGAAAGCCGTCCTCGTCGTCCCAGATCATCACCGTGACCGGTCCCATATAGCCGCTCCTTTCGGCGCACCTCACCATCAGATTCAATGGAGCCGGCCCGAAACACTCAGGCGACATGATGTGCTGCGAGCAGATCGCAATGGTACCGGAAGGACGCTTGGACAAGGAAGAAGCCTCTGTATTTGAGGCCGTCCTCCCACCAAGAGATGTCCAAACTTTGCCGCAACCAGCCTGCTTCGTGTCACACGGCAACGCCCGCAACCGGCTGCGAGTGCTTTTCTGAATTAAAAATCGTCCAGAATGTCCGAGGTCTGGCCGGGAACTTCCGGGCGAACGTCAAATTGTGTCGCGGCGCCACAATTCGACTGAACGATACGCCTGTCACGGCACACTTTTTCACGGAACTGCTCTGTAAGCACGTCCTGTCGACGTCGCTCCCCCTAACGCGGCGGAGATCCCCCTCGGAGTCCCCGACATCCGCCCTCAGGTGGTGTCCACGTTCCGCCACGCTCCGAGGGGGCACCCAACATTGAAATGGACCATGACCAGCCTCTTCCGAAATTTCCTGATACTGAGCGTCTCTTCCCTGGCTCTGATCCAGCACGCGCGCGCTGCCGAAATCAGCACGACGACGTCGACGAGCGTCCGCACATCGACCGCGGACGACGGCCAACCCGGTGATATCGAAATCACCGATGATGGATCCATTGAAGTGTCCGACACGTCCGGATTCACGGCCATAACCATCGACAGCTCAAACGATGTCACCATTGATGGATCGGTCGAGATCGAGGATTCTGACGACACCATCGGTGTGCTGATCGAACCCGGCCTGGCCAGCAATCTGACGATCAGCGGATCTGTGTCGCTTACCGAGGACTATAGCCGGGAAGACAGCGACGACGATGACGATGACGACGGGCCTCTCGCGATCGGTACAGGCCGGACCGCAATAAAGCTGAACAGTGGTGGCCCACTTACCGGATCCATCCGGTTGGAAACGGGTTCCAGCCTTCGCGTTGCGGGAAACGACTCGGCCGGCATGCTGCTGCTTGACGATCTTCTCGGAGATCTGGTGGTCAACGGAACAATCTCGGTCGTCGGCGACAATGCGCAGGGCATTACCGCGACCGGCAAAGTCGATGGATCGATCGCCATCAGGGGCGCCGTCTCTGTGCAGGGCGAAAACGCAACCGGATTGCGCCTGGATTCTGGAGCGACAGGTGCCGTTTCGATCGGCGGCTCCGTTACATCGACCGGCTTTGCATACACAGCCTCAACAAACTATGTTGCGCCCGCATCTGTGACCAGCAGCACCGAACCGCTCGAAGAGCGCTTTGATTCAGACGAGCTGCTGGTCGGCGGATCCGCCGTAATCATCGGCGGCAGCCTTGGTCAGGGATTGCTTGTCAATGGAGCCGCAGCTGATCCAGACCCAAGCGACGACGAATCCGAGGACGAAACCAAGGACACTATTGAAGACTTCAACGAGAATCGATCGTCCGGTCGGATCACAAGCTATGGTTCAGCACCCGCACTCCTGATCAGTTCAGACTGGAACGGTTCTGCGAATGGCGATCTCGTGCTGGGCGGCGTGGTGGAAACCGTCCGCGACACGTTGGACGATGACGACGACGATGACACTGACGAAGTGTTGGCGCAATTCACCTACGAATATGGATTGATGAACCGAGGAACCATTTCGGGTGTTGGAACGAACGTCGGATTTGACGGAACGGCAATCCTGATTGAAGGGTCCGCATCGTCCGGAAACTCGGTGATTGTCGAAGGCGGTTTTTACAATAGCGGCACAATTTACTCTTCAGCATACGAAGCGAATGCAACGGCGCTGCATCTGGGCACGAACAGCTCCATTCCTGCGCTGGTCAACACCGGATCCATCCAGTCCACGATTGCGACCGAGGTATCGACCGTCGCCAAGGCGATCCTTATCGACGAGGGCGCGACACTTTCCTCAATCGAAAACTCTGGCACCATACAGGCCCGCTCAACCGGAAATGCCGGCGAAGTCGTCGCCGTGCTCGATCAATCCGGCTCGTTGTCGTCGATTGTCAACACCGGCACGATTTCTGCGAGCTATATCAGCGACGGATTGGAACTCACGCTTCGCGAAGATGCCGTGGCATTCGATCTTTCTGCCAACACAAGCGGCGTCACCCTGCACCAGTATGAACGCGAAGCGACATACGACGCCAACGGAGACGATGAAATCGACTCACTTGATACGCTTGATCCAAGCATAACGGGACTGATCATCTTCGGCTCCGGCGACGACCTCCTGCAGCTGGACGGCGGGACGCTGGACGGCAACGTGACGTTTGGCGGCGGCGCAAACCAGCTTTACGCCAGCGACACCGATATCGAGGGCGATGTCTCGTTCGCGGGCACGTCGAGCATCATCCGCCTGCTGAATGGCTCGTCATTGACGGGCGACATCGACTTCGGCAGCTCCAGCTCGTCTTCCCTGTTCGAAATTTCGGGCGGCTCGACATTTGCCGGCGCCCTTTCGAACGCGGGAAGCGCACTCGATATTTCAATCGACGATTCTCGCGCACGCATATCGAGCGGAACATCGGTGGCGGTCGATAGCTTGTCGATTGGAAATGGATCGAATCTCATCATCGAGATCGATCCGGGTGCCTCATTCTCTGACACAGTATTTGATGTCGCCGGCACCGCCACACTATCGAACGGGGTCGATATCACACCCGAATTCACGCGCGTCCTGAATACCTCCGGGGCCTACACGGTGATCCGGGCGTCAGATATCCTGGCCGATCTGGAATCCGGCGACGTATCGTTGAGCGGCGACCTTCCCTATATCTACCAGACAGATCTGGTCCTCACTGACGACGTCACGGATAGCCTGGACATCGTCTACCGGCTGAAATCGTCCGACGAGATGGGAATGGACACAAACCAGGCCGCTGCGTTTGGCTCCGTTCTCGATCTCTTCGAGCGCTCCGACACGCTCAATGCGGCGTTCGCCGGCATTGCGGACGAGTCCGCATTCTTCCAGGCCTACAACCAGCTGCTGCCCCAACGCACCGACTCATCCACGCGATTTCTGCGCGCACAATCCACAGCGACGTATGGTGCACTCTCCGACCAGATGCGGCTGCTGGCAGAGTCGCCCGGCGAAGGCACCAAAGCGTGGTTGCAGGAAACCCATACGTTCACGGACATTGACGCCGGCGAAGGCGTTCCCGGATACAACGGCAGCGGCGTCTCGTTCGCCGGCGGTCTCGACTTCCCCGTTGCATCGCTTGATGCGTTCGGCGTGATGTTGAACTTCGCGTCAGGGTCCTACGAAGAGAAGACGGGCGGCAACAAGCCGGTTTCCACCGATTCAACGGGAATCGGGCTCTACGCGCTCAAGCGCTGGAACGATCTCTATCTGAGCGGCGCGGGCCAGGTTTCGAAAGTCAACTTCAACAGCCTTCGCGAACTCGACATCATCTCCGGCGAACGCGACAGCAGCCGTGCGGATGCCGATGTGCTGGATACCCAGGACATCAACGACCAGGTCACCGCCTATTGGGGCGGAACCAGCTTTTCCGCTACCGCTGCGGTGGGCACGACCTTCAAGGCCGGCAGCTTCTTCGCCCGCCCCGAACTTTCGGCCGACTTCTTCCACCTGAACCAGGACGCCTACAGCGAGAAGGCGCTTCGCAATACGGGCCTGGCCCTCAAGATCGGCGAGGCCGAAACAGAGCGCGCCTCTGCCACGGCCATGTTGGCGATGGGACGGGATTGGAACATCCAGAACGGCATGTACCGGATTTTTCCGGAGGCGCGGGTCGGGTTTCGCCATGAGCTTTTGGGAAAAGCGTACAAGACGACAGCCAGCTTCATCGACAGCGATCAAACCTTCGAAATCGCGTCGCAAGAGGAATTTGGCGACAGCGTTCTGGCCGGCTTTTCCTTCAACAGCAGCTCCAGCATCTTCACGGCGCGGTTGTCCTACGACATCGAAATGTCTGAAGCTGGCACGAGCCATTATGTCGGCGCGTCCGGCGTTCTGAGATTCTGACAAGCCGAAAGCTCGCCAATCCAGCCTGAGATCCGGCGGGTGCCCAGGCGGGCGCTGGGCCCGTCCCGGCTATCGGTGCAATGTGACAGGCGCTGTCCAACAAGAACCAGCGAACCGGCACGCTGGCTCAGCGCTGACGCGCCTCGGCGATCGGGCGACAGGGCCCAGCACCGCGGAATTCAAGCCGGAATACTTTAGGGAAAATGGTGTGCCCAACAGGGTTCGAACCTGTGACCTACTGATTAAAAGTCAGTTTTTTTGTTGTTCACCCTTGTTCTCAGAAGTTCGCTGACATCCGATAAACTGTTGTTTTTTATATCTTTATATGTTCACCCGCATCCGCTATCATACGCTGGAAATCGCCTCAATCGGCACGTTTTGGCACACTTTTGGCACACTTTTTTTGATCCGTGATCGGAGCTTTGAATGACAGGCCGGCTACGCCCGATGTCCGCTCTCGCCGTGTCTCGCCTTTCGGCCTCCGCCTTCGTTGGCGGAGCGCCCGGTTTGCAGCTTTCCATCTCGCCGCAGGGAACACGGACTTGGCGGCTGTATTACCGGTTACCGGGAGACTCGCGGCGGCGGGCCATGAGTCTCGGCCGGTTCCCAGCTGTGTCCCTGTCGGACGCACGCCAGCGCGCCGGGCAGCATCTCAGCGCGGCGTCGCAAGGGGCCGACCCGAAGGCCGCGCGCAACGCCGAGGCCGCGCGTACGAGCCTGACCTTGCGGGAAGCGGTTGAGGCCTATCTCGCTGCGTGCACCGCGGAGAATGCGCCGCGGACGGTCGACGCCAAGGCGAGCGCGCTGCGCGGCAACCTCCTGCCCGCTCATGGTCGCCGCCTGGTCGCCCAGGTTTCAAAGGGCGACATTGCGCGCCTTCTCGACACTCTTGCAGACCGGCCTGCCCTGCGCCGGAACCTGCATGCCTATCTGCGCCACTTCTTCAGCTGGTGCGCCGAGCGTGACCTGGTCGCCGACCATCCTCTACTCTTGCTGAGAGCTCCCCGCCCGGTCACTGCGCGCGAGCGGGTCTTGTCAGATGACGAGATCCGGGCGGTCTGGTTGCTCGATGGTTCGATGGCAACGATTGCCAAGATGGCGCTACTCACGGCCCAGCGCAAAGGATCGATCGAGCGGATGCGTTGGAGCGATCTCGACCTCGGCGAGGCCATCTGGACGATTCCGGCCGAAAACATGAAGTCCGGCCGCGGACATTCCGTGCCTCTGTCACCACTGGCGCTGCACGTACTGGACACGTGGCCACGTTTCGGCGGACCTTACGTATTTGGCATCGGGAGCCGCGGAACCCTGCCGTTCAATGGAGCATCCAACGGAATCGAATCCCTCCGGCGTGCAACCGGAACGGCGGATTGGCGACTGCACGATCTTCGCCGAACAGCGGTTACGCTCGCCCAGCGCGGAGGCAGCGGCATCGACGAAATCCGTGCCCTGACGCAGCATAAGATTCCCGGAATCATCGGCGTCTATGCCCGGCACACGTTTGATGCGGAAAAGCGCCAGGTCGTCACGGCGATCGCTGCAGAACTAAACGCGCTGGTTTCAAGTTGACCTGACCTTCGAAGAGGACGCCCCGGCTGCCCCACGTGGACGCCTGGGTTGATCCAGCGCCCTTGCCAATCAACCTGCCCGTCCCTGAAGCGCGGCAACGACGAGTTCTGGATGGCTCATTACGATGAACCTGCCAGCATCCGGCAATACAGTGAACCGGGCATCTGGCAGCAATATTCGCCAATAGGATTCCATCTCGGCGGGTTCGTGGAGCGGATCGTGCAATCCAATCAACACATGCCAGTCAATTGTATTCGCCGGAATCGCTGGGTCTGGTTCGGTCACCAGCGCTGCCTGTTCCCGGACATATCCCTTGAGACGTCCAGACAGGAACATCTGGAATCCGCGCCGGTAATCTGCGAAGTTTCTGGCGTCTTCCATTGTTTGCAGGTCAGGTACGCTTGTGGCGACCGCCTTGCGCATCAACTCTTTTGCATCGATCCGCCGCAGGCTGCTGACCAGCACAAGCGAGAGCACCTCCATCACGTGGGGGTTTGTCTGCAGGGCGCGCTTTATGGCGCCCAGCACACCGCTCGTCGGCCTGCTGATACGCGTAGGCGGGTCTGGCGCGACCAGAACCACACGCGCCACCCGTTCCGGAGACTGCACCGCAAAATGAACTGCAACCTGAGCCCCGCCGCGAGCGACCACGTCGATTTTATCAAATCCGAGCGCATCACAAACAGTTCGGATGTCGTCACCGGCCAACGCGAACGGATCGCCCTCCAGCGGCATCGGATCGGTCAAGCCGAAACCTGGGCGATCAATCGAAATCGGACGAAAGCCGCGCGCATGAAGCGCACTTAGCAGAACAGACGGCACAGGCCGCGAAGCGCTGCTGCTGTGAAGTACCAGGACCGGGCGTCCGGAGCGCGGACCATAGTCGCTTACTGCGATCATGCGGCCATCCTGCCTTGCTGGAACGAGTCGCAGCGGCTCTGATCGATCAAACGCAAAGTGAATGTCATCTGCTACGAGACGCGACAATGCGGCGATCGACGTTGCTTCCGAAAGATAGGCGGTCAGGCCGGCTCCGCTCGTCACGCCCAACGTCTCAAATACAAAAGTGAGCTCTTTTTTGGCAACTGCTTCGGATACGCCGGCGCCACGGGCGGCGGCGTCTCTCGATGCGCCCTGGGCCAACGCCATCGACAATCGGGCCTGCCGGGGTGTGAGGCCCCAAATGTCTTCCAGCAAGTTCGCGCCGGTGCCGCCTTCAGGAAGCACACCGAATGCGAGACAGGACACACGATCAATGAGTACGGAACGCTTGCGGGTATCGGTCCGCGCCATTGCGCCCCCAAGCGCCTCTCTCGCCGTTGCGTACGTAACCCCTGCCCTTGCGGCCGCCGCGCGCAGATTTCCATGACATGCCAACGCTGTAACCACCTTGGCCTGAAGCGAGGTAAGCCCCAGCCGCTCGCAGGCCCAGGACAACCCGGACGGAGTCCTACTCGCAGCCATCCAGACGCCGACGATGTATGCATCGGGGAGGCGCACGATCGCTTGAGCCCCCGGATCCAAACCCCAACGGCGCGCGACTTCCGGACTGACAAGTGCAACGATTGACGGAGCGCCGTCGTCGAGGCGCGCCGGCATCGGCGCAACCTCTTGTGTCCTGTGTCTCCAGGCCGCTTCCACCTCTCCAGCGTCGGTCGCCGGAAAATCCCGGCTTGCCGCCAACAGCGATCCTGACGAAGCAAATGCGGCAACAGAGAGACATGACCAATTGATCTGAGGAACAAAGAGCCTCTGACCCAACTCGTTGCGCGTGTCGACAACCCCGCTTTCCAGAACTGGTGCAAGAATCGCGGCCTCTGCGGTGGAGCCTTCCTGAAACTCGTCCGGCAAACGAAGCCTCCCTCAAGACCGGGCCCGACCGCATTCAGCGTGCGGATTATAGTTGGCAACACCCTACAAATGGGGATGGGAAACGCAATCGGCGATTGATACTTTTGGTGACGCAGGGTGGTTTCGGGACAACCGGACAGCGCGGTCGCGCAGATCATCCGCAGCGGAGCGGATCCTGTTCGATGGCGCAGCGGGAAGGCATCGACGGCGGCCCGTGGGAGGATATCGAATGGCTCTTGATGCAAGATCGGCCTCCGTTCCATCTGCCTCGCATGGGAGGCGCCTGATGTTGGCTGGCCCCGTCGAAATTTCACCTGATGACGAACGCCTGCTTTCCGCTATCGGCCAACTGAGGGTGCGGGCCTGGAGAGCGCGTCAACCGGCATTCCCGGACATGAGGGAATGGCTGGACGACTTTGATCTGTTTGCACGGCATTGGACCCTTTCCGACAACGGCATACTTGTCGCGGCCGCGCGCATGACGGTTCATGCTGAGCTGTCTTCCGTACCGAACGCCGAGATTTTCGCCAGCGTGTTCCCGAATGGCCTGCCCGGCCCAATAGCCTCTCTCAACCGACTGGTCGTTGATCCGGCCTTTGCCGGACGGGGCCTCAGCCGGGCGCTTGATGAAGCCCGGATCGAAGCCGCTGGAAAGATGCAATGCGCCAACATCATCGTCGAGACATTTGCGCGCACTTCGCGTGCTGCTGCGCTCGAACTACTGGGGTTTGAAATAGCAGGCTTATCCCTGCCTTACGTGAGCGGTCCGCTCTTCGGGATCAAGAACGGAAGCGGCGGCGGGGTCGTCCACCGGCGCCGACTCAGAACTGAAAGTGTTTGGGACTTTGAACCAAATCTTCTTCAGGGCGAGGCGTCAGTCTGCACGTGATCGTCGCTGGCTGACATTGCGCAGCTTGCAGATTGATCATCTCGTTCTGGAACACCGGACTTCAAAGCATCGAAAGCTTCGCAAAAAAATTTCATGAAGGAATTTCAAATGAGCCGATCCACCGCACTAACTGTATGCTTCGCAGCTTTCTTGTTGGCTGGCTGCGCGACGCAAGCTGTGATCCAGCCCGGTACCGGGGTGCCGATGTTGCCGATCGCGTCGAACGACTACTACCAATTGGTCGTCGATCCGGAAGTTGTAAAGCCGGGCGGATCCCAGTTCGACTGCAGGCGCCCCAACAACGCGTCGGCGACGGGCGTGCAGGGCGCGCTCCAGAATTTCTGGAACAACACGCCGAACCGCGATATTCTGACGGCGATCAGCGTCGAATACAGTACCGACCGCGCAATCTCTGATACATTTCCGGTCCTTACTCTAAAATCGCGCAACCGCGGGAAAAAATGCTCTCCGGGTACGAATGATATCAGTTACCTGTCCCCGCTCTTGAAGACGGCATCAGATGACAATCTCATCTTCCGCATCACCGCCCAGCTCGAAGATCGAACCACACTGGACGACAGTTTGTTGAAGGGCGCGAAGGACGCTATCGGCGAACTCGTCAGGTATGCTGGAGCGCCGGATCCGATCGCAAGTGCACTGGGGGAAGTTTCGCGAGAGCAGTTGGGCAATTTTACCAGCAGGACCATGACGGCAGAAGAAACGGTCGCTGTGGGCCTCGCTCCTGGACAGGCACGCGAGAAAGCCCTTCGGCTAGTCGAGGTCGACACACGGTCGGGCAAACTGACGGCCGGCGCCGTTGCAAAATTCCAGTTCATTGGAAGCGCCATCAAACCGATGGTCGACTTGGTCCCCGCTCTCGGCGCGATCAATCCGTACACGCCGTTGCAGTGGAAAATCGGTAGCCTTCCGCTCCCCAAAGCCGTGGACAAAGCTACGGAAAATGGATGGACGAAGTATCAGGCCACGACCGATCCCGTCAGCTTGAATGCAATTTGCCTCGACGTACAAAGCCGCCTGGAAGACAACGGCTTTTCCAGTGCGGACGCTTCGGCCCTTTCCTGGCTCATGATCGCGACGCACAAAGAAGCCACGGCAGTAGAAGCGATGCGGCGTCCCGCGTGCCTGACCGGGCCGGGTCAAAAGGAAGAACTGGAACGATTTGGGATCAACCTTCCCGCGCCCGAGCAGCCTACGCCAGCGCAAGCGGAATCCGCATTGAAATCCGATGGCGGATTGTTTCGCAAATTCTTCGCGGCTACGTCCAGCATCGAACTCCAGGTGCTTGGCGAACGCCTGTTCGCGTTCGACGCCGCGTCGCCGATTACAGAAGACGCCGACGGATCGCTTTTTCTGGCAGGCACCCGGCGCGTGCCCTCGGCGGAAAGCTGGGAGGCTTATTTCCCCGCCCGCCCGGTCAAGATACAATGTCTGACCGTAGTCGACGATGCCGATTTTGGAGGGATCACCGCGCTCGCAGTTGGACTGACGCCTGCCGGCACCGAAGTGCCTGTCGCCGCCAGTTTTGCCAGCCGGTTGCCGGGAAGCGGCGTACGCGTGTCCAAGATCACTGCGCTGGACGAAGCGCAGCGCAACCCGGCAACGGCGCTCATTGGCGCGCGCTGGGCCAGCGCCGGGCAGTGCGAGACCGCCGACGCCAAGCCGGTATTGGTCTTTGGCACCCTGGTGCCAGAAGCCGATCCGTTAACCGTGTCTGCCGTTCAGCCTTGAGAAAGTCGCGCGCAGCTGTGCGTTCGAATGCAAATCGCAAAGCGTAGGCTGAACGCTGGTGAGGTCGACGCTTGAGTTGATTGGCGGACGCCGGCAACCTGAGCCTTCTGCAGCGCTCTTTCAGCTTCTCACGAGTGGCGCGCCCTTCCGGTATGCAGGTCGGCTTTGCTTCGGAAGTAAGCTCGCCAGCGAAATGATTTTCAAGGCCGACCATGGGGCGCTGCGAAGCCATCCCACAAAAACAAAGCCCGCCGTTTTACCGGCGGGCCAAGGAGCAGGGTGTAAAGTCGTAAGGATCAGGGGCTGGTGGCGCTGCCACCGCTATCGCCGCCGCCGCCACCCGCCGCCGCTGCTGCGCCGCCGGCGCCCGCGACTCCCAGGAGCGGAAGCAGAGCACCTGTGCCAGTGCCTTCGCTGATCGCGCCGGCATCAGCCAGAATGGTCGTATCGGCCGATGCGATCACGGCCGTGCAGAAATCGTCCGCGATAACCAGCGAGGAGAGTTCCGGGATCGTGCGGGTACAGGCTTCACCGGAGATCTCGGCGGATGCCCCGCTGCGGGTCACGATCCGGTCGCCATCAAAAAGCGGGTCACCTGCCTGCAGCGAGAAGGTCTCACCGCCGCGCGCCACAACCACACCGCCGGCTTCACCCGTCGTCGACGCGACACTGGTCTCGGCAGCCGCAATCATCATTCCGGAAAGGGCGAACGTTGCAACGCCCGCAGTGAACAGCCTGATCATGGAAAACCCCTCATTTACCTTGGCAAGTTCATTAACCCATTGAGCCTATCGCGTCGACCCATAATTTTCGCCGTAGAGGCGCAAAGTTGAGCGGTTTCCCATTTGCCTTTGAATTGTGCACGTCGCCTGAAGATTGTTCAGCTCAAACCGCATTTTCAACGCGCCCGTCCCGGGTTCGTCGCCTAACCTGCACATTTGTAACGGGCTCAGGCCTGCAACTTTGGAGTTCCGGCACTCAAGATGCTGCGGTCGGCGCCTTCAAGGCGCACCGCGCTCAAGACGCCCGTCTTGTAAACGCCGGTATCGACCCCGATCCGGTTTGGCTTCTGCACCACCTGGTCGGTGACGGTGTGTCCATGAACGACGACCGCACCGAAGGATCGATCGGTTTCCAGGAACTCGCCCCGGATCCAGCGCAGGTCGTGGCCAGACTGAGCCTCCAGAGCAACGCCCGGCCGGACGCCCGCATGCACAAGAAGGTAGTCACCGAACCGCACTTGATCGACGCAGCCATCGAGGAAATCGAGATGCTCTTCCGGAATGAACCGGGTGAGCAGGTGTTCGAGCGTGTCCACGTTTTCGGTCAGCAAGCGCGCCGGATCGAGCCCGTAACTACGGGCACATGTGTCGCCTCCATGCTTTAGCCAGTCCTTGATCAGTTCGGGCTCGCCGCGTAGTGACCGCAACATCATTTCTTCATGGTTGCCCTTGAGGACAAGCATCTTTGCGAAGGCAGGCGGACGGTCGATCAAGTGACGGATCACGTCGCGGCTGTGCGGTCCCCGGTCGATGAGATCGCCAAGGAAGACAACAAAGCATTCCGCGTCCGGTCGGGCGCGGTGATCCTGCTCTATCCGCACCATTAGGGCGCACATTTCGGCATAGCAGCCGTGGACGTCGCCGATGGCGTAAAGCCGGCGCCCCGGGGTCCCTTGCGGCCCGGCAGATCCCTGCGAGTTCAAGCGCTTACCGAACATCAGGCGTTCTACTTCCGATTCAAAAATTCATCTGTCCAGCAATTTGGCGCCGCTGGTTGTTTGTGTGGCATTTCTGCACCCAAAAGGAGAGTCATGGAAAATTTTTAATTGCCACACTTGATTCGGTTTCAATCCTCCCGTTCATTACCTTCAATACGAAAAGTAGAATGTGCCGGGGCGTGAGATGGGTGGGTTCGAGAAGTGGTTCGCCGCGAAAATTCACGCCAATGGCGAAGCGCTCGCGCTCAGGAACCTTGAGCGCCAAGGCTACCAGACCTTCTGTCCGCGTATCACCAAACACGTGACGCATGCCCGCCGGACGCTTCGCAAGCAGGTGCCCCTCTTTCCCGGCTACCTCTTCATCAACATCGATGTGACGACCGTGCGCTGGAAGCCGGTAGATTCGACGCCGGGGATTTCCTCGCTCGTGAAGTTTGGGGGACGTCCGGCACCGCTGCCAGAGGGGCTGGTTGAAGCCCTGATCGCCAGCGTGTCGCCGGACGGCGATATCCAGCCGCACTGGCCCGCCCCCGCCCTCGGCGACGAGGTGCGGGTTGTCGGCGGTATATTTGACGACTGGATCGGCAAGGTCGTCGCCCTCCCCGATGCCGAGCGCATCACCCTCCTGATTTCTGTCGCAGAACGCGCAACGAGACTGACCCTTCCCAGTGGTCGCACTGTCCCAGCGTCCCGCACGGAGACTGCCGCATGAACGCCCCCGTCAATGTCGTTGATTTCGACGTCGCCCAGCACGTTACGTCGTCCTGGCGCCACCGGCTGGCTGCGATCCTCGGCAGCGTGCGCTTCCAGTTGCTCGCAGCCCTGATCATCGGCATCGGCACACCGCTCTGGATCCGGCAGCAATTCGAGTACGTGTCCGACGACAATTTCAGTTACGAGACGACGCTGATCGGTTGCGCCGTTGCCGTCCTGTTCGGCTATCTGATCTACCGCAAAGTCACGAGCCTGCCAGGCACGAGCGCGCTCCTGAACCAGCTTCCCGGCTTCGTGGTCTCCTATCTCGCAGTCCTGTCGCTGTTCGTGGCGCTGCGGCTTGACTTCAGCCGCAAGCAACTCGTCCTCAGCTTCCTTCTGGTGACCGCGTTCTTCTTCGTGTTGACCTACGTCCTCTCGCGGGTGCGCCGCCCCGTCTACGGGCTCGTCTCCGGCGGCCGCACGTCGGTGTTGACCCGGATTGGATACGTGGACTGGGTCCGTTTTTCAACGCCGGCGGAAGCCGAGCGCGCACCGCACATCCCGCTTGTGGCCGATTTCCATTACGCGGGGCTGACCGCCGAATGGGAACGCTATCTCGCCGAAGCCGCCATCAGCGGCCGGCGCGTGTTCAACGCCAAGCAACTGAAAGAGTCGATCGAAGGCCAGGTCGCCATCGACCACCTCTCCGAAAACTCGTTCGGCCACCTTGCGCCGGACAGCATCTACGCGCCGGCCAAGTTCTATGTGGACTTTGCGCTCGCGTTCGTTGCAGCAGTCTTGCTGTCACCGCTCCTGCTGCTGGTCGCTCTGCTGATCCGCATCGAGTCTCGCGGACCCGCGCTGTTCCGCCAACCCCGGATGGGACATCGCGGCAAGCCGTTCACGGTCTACAAGTTCCGGTCGATGCGGGTGCAGGCCGAAGCCGAGCGCGATGTGACACAGGACATGACGCAGTCTGATGACGCGCGCATCACGCGGATCGGCAAGATCATCCGCAAGACGCGGATCGACGAACTGCCTCAGATCTTCAACATCCTGCGCGGCGAAATGAGCTGGATCGGCCCCCGCCCGGAAACAATTGCGCTGTCGTCCTGGTACGAACGCCAGCTGCCGTTTTACCGCTACCGGCACATCGTGCGGCCAGGCATCACCGGCTGGGCCCAGATCAAGCAAGGTCACGTCACGAGTGTCGACGATGTCCGCGAGAAGCTGGAATATGACTTCTACTACGTGCGCAACTTCTCGGTCTGGCTCGACGTGCTGATCGTCATGCAGACGATCCGTGTGATGATCACCGGACACGGCGCGAAGTAAGGGCGATCAGACCGGCGCGGCAACGTGCTTCAGGAACCAGTCATAGGTTTCGCGAATACCCTGTTCCAAGCCGATCGACGGGGCCCAGCCCAGTGCACGCAGCTTGTCGGCTGACATCAGCTTCCGGGGTGTTCCGTCGGGCTTGTCGGGGCTCGTTATAATGCTGCCTTCGAACCCCACCACCTTGCAGACGAGCTCTGTCAGACTACGGATCGAAAGGTCAGTTCCGGAACCGACATTGATGTGCTGCCGTTCAGAATAATTCTGAAGCAGGAACACGACCGCGTCCGCGCAATCATCCGCATGAAGAAACTCGCGCAGCGGCGTCCCCGTGCCCCAGATGACGATGTCCTTGGCGCCTGACTGCTTTGCCTCGTGCGCCTTCCGGATCAAGGCCGGCAGGACATGGCTGGAGGCAAGGTCGAAATTGTCACCCGGGCCGTAGAGATTCGTGGGCATCGCAGAAATGTAGTCGCGCCCATGCTGGCGACGATAGGCTTCGGCGAGCTTGATGCCCGCGATCTTGGCAATTGCGTAGGCTTCGTTCGTCGGCTCCAGCGTTCCGGTCAGGAGTGAATCTTCCTCGATCGGCTGCTGAGCAAACTTCGGATAGATACAGCTCGACCCCAGGAAGACCAGACGGCCTACATCCTGCCCGTGCGCTGCTTCGATCAGATTCGCCGCGATCATCAGGTTGTCGTAGAGAAAATCGGCCGGATAGGTGTCGTTTGCGAGAATGCCGCCGACCTTGGCCGCCGCGATGATGATCGCGTCCGGACGCAGGTTGTCGACCAAGCGCTCGACTTCGGCCTGGCGCCGAAGGTCCGCCTCCTGGCGGCCTGCGACCAGAACTTCGCAGGGCTCGCGCTCAAGGCGCCGGACAATGGCAGAGCCCACCATGCCGCGGTGACCGGTCACCAGGATGCGTTTGCCTCTCAGATCAAATATCGGCGCCGAAGCCATTTCAGACTTCCTTCGCAAGCTGCAGTTCGGGGGTCATCAGGGAACGGAGGTCTGCCTCGACCATTTCGCGCGCAAGTTCGCGCACGCTGGTTTCGTGCTTCCAGCCGAGCGCATCGTGGGCCTTGCGCGGATCACCGAGCAGGAGATCCACTTCCGTCGGCCGAAAATAGCGTGGATCAATCTCGACAAGACAACGGCCCGTCGCACGGTCATGCCCTTTTTCCTGGATGCCTTTGCCCGTCCACCCGATCTCGATGCCCACGTCTTCAAACGCCCATTCCACGAACTGGCGGACTGTCGTGGTCTCACCCGTCGCCAGCACATAGTCGTCCGGCTTTTCCTGCTGCAACATCATCCACATGCCGCGGACGTATTCCTTTGCGTGCCCCCAGTCGCGCTTGGCGTCGAGGTTTCCGAGATAGAGGCGTTCCTGCAGGCCCTGGCTGATCGCCGCGGCGGCCCTGGTGATCTTGCGCGTAACGAAGGTTTCGCCGCGCAGCGGGCTTTCATGGTTGAACAGGATGCCGTTCGAGGCATGCATGCCGTAGGCTTCGCGGTAGTTCACCACAATCCAGTAGGCGTAGAGCTTCGCCACGCCGTACGGCGAGCGCGGATAGAACGGCGTCTTCTCGCTTTGCGGCACCTCCTGCACGAGCCCGTACATTTCGGAAGTGGAGGCCTGGTAGAACCGCGTCCTGCTTTCCAGCTTCAGGATACGGATGGCTTCGAGCAGGCGCAGCGTGCCTACAGCGTCGGCGTTCGCCGTGTACTCCGGGCTGTCGAAACTCACCTGCACATGGCTTTGGGCGGCCAGGTTATAGAGTTCGTCGGGCTGGGTTTCCTGAACCAGACGGATCAGGTTGGTCGAATCCGTCAGATCCCCGTAATGCAGCACAAACCGCCGGTTATCGACATGCGGGTCCTGATAGAGGTGCTCGATCCGTCCCGTGTTGAAAGAGGAGGACCGACGCTTCACGCCGTGCACGATGTAGCCCTTCGAAAGTAGGAACTCCGCAAGGTAAGCGCCGTCCTGCCCTGTGGCGCCCGTGATCAGGGCCGTCTTCTGTCCGCTCATTGCACGTCCTTTTGTCTGCACGGTCGCCGCTGGCACGGTTGCACTAGTGCCAAAAACGCAACCACAAGCAACCAAATTATCCCCGTTCGGATTGCCCGCTCTTGAGACCTATCCGGTTATCGCGGATAGAAGGCAATGCAACCGAAAATCAATGCGAACCGGGGCCTGCTTTGAAGTTCATCTTTCAGGCGTTGGCCTTGCTTTTTGCCGGATTTCTTGTCGCCGGATTCACGGCGGCGGCGCTCGCGCCGCCAGACACGATGTTCGGAAGATTCGCCCTCACCCCCTGGGACAAGCTCAGCCATTTCCTGGCTTTCCTGTGCCTGGCGGTGGTGATCGGCCTGACAGCGCCCCGCAACTGGCTCTACCGTGTCTGCCTGGCGCTCGCCGTCTACGGCCTCGCCCTTGAATACCTGCAGACAGGAAGCGGCCGGACCGCTTCCCTGGTCGACGCCGGCGCGAACCTGCTCGGCATTCTCGCCGGCGCGGTGCCGCTTCGCCTGCTCAGGCCGGAACGCCGCCGCTCCAAGCGCTACAAGACGTCGTGACATGACCGGCCCCGACGACACCGCACCGCGGATCATCTTTGTGAACCGGTATTTCCATCCGGATATCAGCGCGACCTCCCAGATGCTGACGGATGTCGCGATCGGTCTGGCGGCATTGGGACGACCCGTCCGTGTACTGACCTCTGCCATGATGTATGATGATGCCTCCATTCGGCTGCCTGCCCGCGAGCTCGTTGAGGGTGTCAGCGTCCGGCGTGTGCCCACCACGCGGTTCGGGCGGGCTGGCCTGATCGGCCGGTCGCTGGATTATTTGTCGTTTTATCTTTCAAGCTTCATGCGCGTGCTACAGGATGCGCAAAAGGGCGATGTCATTGTCATCAAGACGGACCCGCCCCTCTTGTCTGTTCCCCTCGGCCTCGCTGCGCGGGTCCGCGGCGCCAAGACCGTGAACTGGCTGCAGGATGTGTTTCCCGAGACCGCCCAGGCGCTGGGCGTCGGTCTCGCGAGTGGCCCAATTGGATGGATCGCCAGACAGGCACGCAACCGGTCGCTGCGGCGCGCCAGTCGCAACGTCGTGATTGGCGAGTGCATGGCGCAAAAGGTGCGCCTGTTTGGCGCCCCTCAAAGCTCTATCCGTCTTGTTCCGAACTTCTGCGATGACACGGCGATCCAGCCAGCCCCCGCGGCAGACAATGTCCTCAGAGCTTCCTGGGGCTTCAGTCCATCCGACTTCGTGATCGGGTATTCCGGCAACCTTGGCCGCGCGCATGACCTCAATACAATCCTCGGCGCCGCCGAAGCGCTGCGTGACCTCGACCAAGTAAAGTTCCTGTTTATCGGCGGCGGACACCTTCGTGCGCAGCTCAAGGAGGAAGCCGAGAAGCGCAGCCTTTCGAACATTGTCACGAGGCCCTACCAGCCACGGGACCAGCTCGGTCTGTCGCTCTGCATCCCTGACGTGCACTGGGTTTCCCTGCTGCCGGCGCTGGAGGGACTGATCCTGCCGAGCAAGCTCTACGGCATCGCTGCGGCCGGCAGGCCGCTGTTGATGGTCGGCGACCCGGACGGCGACATTGGGCGGATCGTCCGTGAACACCGCTTCGGCTCGGTGGTTCCCGTCGGCGCAATTGAAACGCTCAGCGGGCGAATCCGCTCCTGGCATGCCTCACCGGACCTCTTGCTCCAGATGGGCCGCAATGCCCGCGCATATATTGAGACTCACGCGTCGCGCGACCGCGTCATCGCGCAATGGTCTGCCTTGCTGGACGAGGTTCTGGACGAATAGCCGGATTTTCCGGCTTAGAGTGTGACCGTCTTGAGGGGCGCTGCTGCCGCGGCCGGCGTGGTCCCGGCCGGGCCATCCTTCCGCTCGCGCGCCACCACCATCAACGCGAGGCACATCGCCCCCAGCGTCGCGATTGCCGGCGTGCGCAACGGGTAGTCGACAAAGCTATGCAGGACGATCACAAGGCATGCGATGCTGGCCGCGCGGCGAAGGCCCGCCCCTCCTCTCTTGTTATTTATCCAGACCCGGACGAACTGGACGAGCCACCACACAATAAACACGGCGAGCAGGATCGTCCCGGCGATGCCCGTCTCGATCAGCCATTCGAGATAGTCATTGTGGGCATGCGCCACATAGGTCGAGGTCACAGTCTTGGGGTTTTCGTAGAGATGATAGACCTGCTCGAATGTTCCAAGGCCGGTCCCGAATTTCCAATGGTTCCTGAGGATCTCCGCCGATGTCCGCGCGATGCCAACGCGTGACAGCTCGCTTTCTTCCAGCGAGGTGACGCCGAGGCCCTCCAGGACAGGACTTGAAAAAACAAACGCGCCCGCAAAGACAATAATCGCGGCGGCAAGGCCGGCGCCCATCCACCGGCTGCCAGCGCCGCGCCGTCCGCTGCCCAATAGAAAAGCAGAAAGGACGCTCACCGGCGCCAGAAGGATATATCCGGCCACTGACCCTGCCCCAAGTATGCCAGTGACGAGCAAGAGAAAGCAGGCGAGCCATACAATGGCGAGCGCGACCTGATTGTCTCCGCCTTCCCAGCTCCGTCGCAGGTCTCCCGCCTGCGCCGCGACGAAAGGCAGGCACATCAAAAGAAAACTCGCCTGATGATTGACGTTGGAGAAAAAGCCGGCCGGCAGGCCTTCACTGGTGAACTTGTACAGATACAAGCGGGGCTCGTTTCCGAGGAACACCTGGGCGAGCCCGAGCAAGGCGCTGGCAGCTCCAATCAGCGGGATGGCCCAGCCAAGGAGCGCTGCCCCGCGCGACCATTTAATCAGTGCAATGAGGAAGAAGCCCGCCACAGGCATAAGGAAGGCAAGGAACGCGCCAACCGTCGCCTCCGGCGCAAAGCTTAGCGCCAATGCGGCCGGCGCCGGCCGGCCGAGCACGGCGAGGCCTGCCAGCGCCACGTCCCGGTCTGGCCATGCCTGAACGATACCGACCGGAAGACGCGCGATCTGCGCCGCGCAGAGCGCGGCGAGCGCGGCGCAAAAAGCCAGCACCGCCCAATTGCTCAAGCTGCGAGGCGCGGCACCACTGAAGAGGAACAAACCCGCCAACAGAAATGCGGAAACCGCAAATCCAATCGCCTGAACCTGTTCGCCTTCCAGACTTGCGCCGCCAATCAACACTGCCCCGGCCAGGAATACAGGCGCGAGGCTTCGAACGGCAAACCGGCGCGCCCGGGAAACCCCGCTCATGGCGCGTTCTCCTCTTGAGGCGCCGAAGAAATCCTGACCGACGAGATCTCGATGCGTGCCGGGCGCGGAAACGCGCCGGGGACGCCGCGCAGCGAAAGCGTGACGAAATCGCAGGCACCTTGCGGAATTTCAAATGAAAACGACGCGCGATCCCGCGCCGCTTTCAATGACTTTACGTCGAACGCGGCAAACGGTGCGCCGCCCGCCGCGCACGCCGCCTGCCAGCGAAAATACCCACCCGTCTCACCTGCTTCGCCGCTCTGCTCAGCAATCAGCTCGTAGCGGCCAGGCCCGAGCGGAAACGTCTGGGATAGCAAGGCTTCTGGCTTGCGGCCTTCATAGAAGACATAAACACCGCCCTCAGGCACAAACTGGGCGCTGCGCGAGCCGAGTTGCCAGTTGAACGGCGCGGGCGCAGCCTGCTCACGCAGGCCGGGATTGAACGGCGTTGTCAGGACTATTGGTTCGGCGCCTGCCGTGGCTGTCACAAATTCGGCAAACGCTGCATAGGCAACGTCCCAGCTGCCCTGCCGGGTAAGGCGCGCGAGGAATTGCCCTTGCGCGGCCGGAACGTGGCGCAGGAGCGGAATCAGCTCGCCGGCCGGCATGCCGCCGCGGCGCGTGAGCGCGCTCAGGTAGGCCTGGCTCCAGGACGGCGAGGCCTCCAGGCGAGCGGCGATGCCGCTGCGGATTTCCGGATCAGCCGACAGTGTTGCGAGCACGTCGGCATAGGCCGCCGCCTGGGCACGATCGAGATCGAACACAGGCAAAAAGACTGACAGAAAGCGGTCGTGGTCACCCGCGGCCAACGCCGCCTCGCCGAGAACCAAGCGCGCCGTCACGGAGCGCGCGTTTCGCTTCAGAACATTCGCCGCCAGCGCCTGCTTTTCCGCGGAGGCCGAGCTTTCCAAGGCGTCTGCGAGGCGCACTGCGAAGGGGCGGAAGGACAGGGGCGCCGATGCGGCGTTCGCGATGAGTTCTGTTGATGAGCAATCCCCGTCAGCGGCGAGGCATCCTGCCTCCGCGTATGTCCACGGGAACAGGAGCTTGCCGGGCATATCCTTCGAGGCGGTTGCGGCTGCGTAGACACCCGCGACGCCCGCGAGCGCGACGAACACCAACGCCAGGACAGACCGCGCGAGCACGCTCACATCGGACCGGGCGGATCCTGATGCGGGCCAGGTTCTGCGAAAAGGCGGATCTTGCGCCGATTGCGCGCTGCGCTGGAAACCTGCTTGGCGCCGTACGAGTACGATCCTTTGCCATACGAGTAGTAGTAATCTCCACTCTCGTAACCGGCCTTCTTAGCATCGAACTTCATCAGCATCACACCGACGACGTTTGAATTGCTGTCGAAAAGACGCTCGATTGTTCGCAACGCGGCGGGCCGGCGGATTGTGCCGGATTCAACGACAATCACCGTTGCGTCACATACCGAACCCAGAATTGGCGCATCCGCAAAACCCAGAAGGGGCGGCGAATCGACTATCACAATATCGAAATATTCTCCCGCTTCCGCGATCAGATCAGCCAGACGAGGTGTAGAAAGCAGCTGAGCGGGGTTTGGCGGAATGACGCCGCTGGGAATCAGGTACAGACCCTCAGTGGACGAATTAACGACCTGATCGGTCAAGGCGACGTCCTGCGTCAACAGTCCGGACAGGCCGATCGAGTCCTTCGCGTTGGCCACAAAGGACGGCTTGCGCATGTCGGCGTCGATGATCAGCACCTTGCGGCCGGTCTTTGCGAAGGACATTCCAAGCGAGATCGTCGTGCTGGTCTTGCCCTCGCTCGGACGCGAACTTGTGACGACCAGGCTCTTGGGTGGCCCATCTCCGGTCGTGAACTCCAGCGCCGTTCGTGCCGAGAAAAAAGCTTCCGTAATCGGTGAGCGCGGATCCTTGAGGGCTTCCGTGATATTGGCCGCCCGACCGCGCACCTTCGGGATGACTCCCAGCGCCGGCAGACCAAGCTTCTGCTTCACGTCTTCGGGCGTCTTGATGGTGTCGTCGACATAGTTGAGCGCGAAGGCGAGTCCAATGCCGAGGAACAGGCTCAAAATGAAGGCCTGCACGAGCGTGCGCGGAATGTTGGGCTCGAAAGGCAGAAGCGGCGCAACTGCGCGGTCAACGACAGACGCCTGGCTGGAGCCGACGCCGCCCGCGATGCTGACTTCCTTCAATCGCTGGAGCAGCGCTTCATATTGCGTGCGCGCGGTATCCACCTCGCGCTGCAGGATGGTGTAATCGATCTTTCGTCCGCGTTGATCCTGGACGTCCGTCTTCAGCTCGTCGATCCGCTGGGATAACGATTCCTCACGCGCCACTGCCGCCTTGAAAGCCGCCTCCGCCGACACGAGAATCGCGCCGCGCTCCGCTTCGATTTCATCGTCGATTGCGTCGATCCGGGCCTGAAGTTTCAGCATGTCCGGGTAGTCCGGCTTGAAGGTGCCGAGCTTTTCCTGGTACTCCGCCGCGAGCAGTGATCGCGCGGCCCGAAGCCGCTTCAGGTCATCACTTTCAAGAACTTCGCGGGTCGTGGTGTTAGAAAGATTTTCGCGGAAACGCTGCTCGGCGCTTATCCGCTCGCTCTGTGCCTTCGCCAGTTCCTGGTTCAGCGCCACGAGCGCGTCGACGCTGAGCGACGTATTGCCAGCGTTTGTGCTGACTTCGAGAATGTCCTGCTGCTGCGCATAGTCGACCAATTTTCGCTCAGCTTCTTCAAGCGCTGATTTGGCCGTCGCAAGCCGCTCTTCCAGAAACTTGCGGGCATAGGCAGTGGTGTTGAATTTCCGCTCCAGACTGCCTTCAATGAAGCTGTCGACCAAAGTGTTCGCCACGCGGGCGGCGTCAGCCGGATCCGAGCTGACCAAAGACACCTTGATGACGCGGCTGCGTCCTTCCGGAGATACCTTCAGATTTTCGGCTATCGTATCCGCCGCTTCGCGCACGCGCAGCTCGCGGCCGAGGTCCTGGTCCGCATAGTTTTCGTCAGCCGCCAGATCGAGCGTTTCGACGACCCGCTCCGCCAACGCGCGACTTTTCAGGAGCGCGTACTGGGTCGCCATGTATTCGGAGTCGGCCACCATGGTCGGCTCTACCGAGCCGGTTTCGATGATGCGCGTCTCTTCGCGTTGTATCTCGATTGTCGCCGTCGCCTGATAGAGCGGCGTCACGCGCAATGCGAGCAACATGGCAACGGAAAGACCCAGCACCAAGATCGCGAAGATCATGAACTTCCGGCGCATGACGGTGCGCACGGCGCCCCAGAAGTCGAATCCGCCGCCTTCTTCCTCGTAGGGATCTTTCGTGTAGCGCGGATCCGCCATCTGGATGGGCGTGATGCCGCCTTCCCGACGTTCGGCAAGTTCGCGCCCCCGCAGGGACGGGCGAACGCTCAGCGGGGCGTTCCGATCATCCGGCATCGAATGCCTCCACAAGGGACGTAGTGCAGATCCACATCAGTAGATAAAGAACAGAGCAAGAAGCGGCACCGACCTCAGGAAATCTCCATAAGTGCGGCGCGCTTCTGACCCGTCAACGACGATTATATCATTGCCGTAAATGAGAGGGTCGTCCGCCTTCCCTGCTCGTATCGCTTTCAAATCAAACCCGGCAGCGTTGCGCTTGCCCTCGATTTGACGGAACACAACGACCCGGCGCGGATTAGCGCTTTCGGTCGGGCCACCGGAAAGCGCGATCGCCTGTAGAAGAGTCATCTGGCCGCTAATCGGGTAGACCCCGGGCTTGGATACCGATCCGTCGACTGTAACCACCCGGTCCTGAGATTCCGATATCCGGACCGTCACGTCGGGGTCCTGCAAAAAGCGCTCAGCAAGCCGGCCTTCAAGATACAAGGCGAGTTCCGAGGCCGTGTAGCCGGTGGCGCGGAAGCTGCCGATCAGCGGCATTTTCAGATTGCCCTCGAAATCGACCTGATAGGAATTGTCCAGATCGGGCGCGCCAAATACGGATATTTCGAGCAGGTCCATCGGGCCGATCCGGAGGTCGCCGCTCTGGACCAAGGAGGTTGTGTCCGGCACAGCGAGGCTGACGTTCTGAGGAACGTCGCTGCTCGGCCCCGAACTGCAGGCCGCGAGCAGGAGAAGCCCTGCCAGGAAGGCAACAAAATTGACGCGCATCTGGCCTTGCCTTCTCCCGACTGGGCGGAATTTGTGACCGACCATCCACTATTTCAGCCCCCCCCTCAACCCTGCGTAGGCAGGATTTAGGAGCGGAAATTTCGGGGTCTTGTCAGCAAATTGCGTGCCGGGTTGTCTCGGCGAAGGCAGAATGTGCGCCGCACCCGCAGGATCCGGAGTTTTAATCTCGAATCTGCAGGCGTGCATACGACATCAGGGCGGGCCCGTAGACAGCGTTTGCCTTCTTGCGGGTGCGCGTGCGCTGACACAGGTGACCGCTCCGCGAAGAGCGATTACCGATCGCAGACCGGAAATGCATCAGTATTGCCCGATGCTTGGGCATTTGACCCCAACAAATACATTCATGCTTGATGCGGCGCCCCTGCCGGTCAGGCAAGCGGGAGCTACTGGTGAACCGGGCCCTTCGGGTCCGGCTTTCATTTCGAGAGGACGCCCCCTTTCATGGTGCATGGTTTGAGGTGTGGCGAACGCATCGGGAGCCAGGCTCCCGACCTACACGACGACCGGCGCGAGACCCGATGACCGGGGGATGGCGTTACCGCGCGATTGTGAAGCCTGGTCGCTGGAAGAATGTCGAAGTCGTTGCGTGTCATGTTGCAGAGGCGACGCTGAATCGTCCAAAATCTAATCCCCTACAGATGGCCTGAGCGTCCTCCTCTTTACAAATTTAGCCGGCGAGCCGGAGTAAATGCACCAAGGATCCAAGTTTTTACTCGCTGTGCTTCCGAGACCGAGAACTGCTCCCTCCCCGACCGTGACACCTGGTCCAACAGTCGATTTGGCAGCTACCCAAGCACCGTCAGCTATTGTGATCGGCTTGGTGATCAGGTCGAAAGTTTCAGAACTCCAGTCATGGCTACCGGTGCATATATAAGCGCCCTGAGACACGCACGCATTCGATCCAATTTTGACCGGCGCGAGATTGTCGATCCAAGCGTCTTCTCCGATCCAGCTGTTGTCACCGACGCTGAGCCGCCAAGGAAACTTTACCCTCACTCCCGGCTTAATCACCACACCACGACCGATGGACGCGCCGAAAAGGCGCAAGAGAAATCGTCGATGGAGAAGACCCGGGAGCCAGCTTCGCACGAGCAACGATGAAGTTAGGATCCAAAGGAGTTCAACTGCGATTGGACGCCCACGCGTCCAATGCCCGTTTTCAAAACGGTCTAGACGAATGCCGTTCACGTTGTCCCAACTGCATGTTTCGTTGTCACTTCTAGAATTTGCCCGAATGAATCAAACACCAAGCTGTCGCATTTTGCCGAAGACTCGCCAATCGCCTCCTGTTCAGTCCACGCGATTAAAAGAGCAAGAATCGTTCGATAGCGACAATGTTTAAACTAGGAGATCATGCGCTATTGGGCACAACTCACCATCGATTAGAGAAGAATGCCACGAAAAGAATCCTACTGGGTTGGAAATCCCTTAGACACACGGCACGACTTCACAGTTCGGTGAAAATCTGTTGGTAGCTGTCGGCATAAGACTGCGCCAATTTTTCCCATGAAAATTGGTCACGAGCCCAACTGGAAAGCTCCTGGCGCTCTTGGTGAGTCCAATCTCGACTCGTTGTACCGATCATTCGGCTCAGATCCGATTTCAAAGTTTCAAGATTGGGAGACGTAATTTCCAAGCCGTGGCGGATACAATCTTTCCAAGGAGTTTTATCTGTCGTCAGCACCGGCGTACCCGCGAGCAAAGCTTCCAAAACTACTATACCGAAATTCTCCGAATGTGTGGGCAAACAAAATAGATCCGCCCCCTGCAAATAGGACCAACGGTCTTCCCCCCAGACCGGCCCCACCCACGAAACGCGTCGAAGTCGATCGCGGAGAACCTGAGATTGCCGCTCCAGTTGAGCCATATAGTTAGGTTCACCTCCCCCGACCACGACAAGCGAAACATCTTCATAACGAGCGCCATCAACGTTCAGCGCGTCTATCAGTAGATCGAGTCCTTTCTTCGGATCGACACGCGACAGAAAAAGTATGACTTGTTCGTGGGATTGCCAGCCGAGTCTTTGTCGTGCTTTCAGGTAGTCAACGCCGCCTGTGTAGTCACTACCTAATGGATGAACCTCTATTTCTACGCCGTTCAAAAGTGACCCCGCATGTTTCCGTTCCATGTCACTCGTGACGAAGACTTTTCTAGCTCCCTCAAGAACGCGCCTTTCGAGGAGTGAAAGATAGATGCGCTTTTTTACACCTTTGTTTGCGAGCGCCCAAGGTTCCAACATGCCGTGCGGTGACACAATATATGGCAATCCTCTTTTTTGAAGCTGCAAGCAGGTCAAGCTATTGGACAAGTTCCAAAGGCCGTGCACGTGATGGATACAACTCGAGTCTTCAATATCTGCGCCGCGGGCAACACTAAAGCCGGCCGAAACAAGCATCTGCTCCAAGCCAACGAGAGCTGCTGCAATTCCACCGATTTGTTTGTCAGACGGCGGAGCAATAAAGCGAACCTTCTTTTTGCTCATGCGAACGAACCTTTGCCAAAAAATTTCCACTGGGCCGCTCCAAACGATAATCTATTCGGTTCGTTAGTTTGCGGTTGCATTGCGTAATCTGCTCAAATCTCTCAGCTGCCACTCCTGTTCCAGCTAGCTTTTGAGCATTGCAGATCGAACGTCCTTTCATTAAGGCACTTCAATTTCTTCAATTGCGCGAACAAACCGCTGGGCCATATCGTCAAGATTGAAGGTAGAATCGATCAACGAAACGCAGGCATTCGACATTCCTTCGAGCCGCGCATGGTTCGCGATCAATCCACTCATTGTGGCGGCCAAAGAGTTCAGACTATTCTTGGAGTAAGAGACGCCGGTATAACCTTCGCTATGCGCGGCGATTTCGGGCATATGCGTCCACCTGTCGTCATGGACGATTGCGGGAAGTCCATATGCCATAGCGTGGATCAGCGACAACCCTACGCTGCCTGGGTACACAAAAGCCTTGCAGCAATTTGCGACCCCGGAAATCTTCGATTCGTCAGTCGTTGCACCGTGCCAAACCACGCGATCAGATATTCTGAGCTCTTCCGCCAATGCAACAAGCGCGCGCCTTTCCGGGCCATCGCCGATCACATCCAACGTCAGATTTCTACATTCTGGAGACGCCATCGCGCGCAGGAGTAGCGGCAGCTGTGCCTTTTCAGTCAGTCGGCCCAGAAACAGAAAATCTCGGGGCCTAAGCCGCGCAACGAAGGATTCCCGCATCTTCTGAATTTCATTGGTTTCGATGCCATTGTTGAGGCCCGCTACCCGACGCACAGGTTTCTTCAATGCGGACTTTTTGTACTCTGCGACTTCCTGGTCGGTGTAAAAGACGACCGCATCGGCTGCCTGCATAAGAGCGAGGCGCAAATACGCTCTCCAAGGCTTGCTAGAGGCCGACCAGTAATGTCCCCACCAAATCGTCCTGGTTCCCCTCAACCGCGCTTTCACCATGAGCAACAGTGTGGATAGCGTACGCGGCGCTCCACAAACTACTAGAACATCATGCTTGGAAATTGGAATACTTGCGGCGCCTTCTTGCCACTCCAGACCCAGCACAATCTGCTTAATTGGGCCGAGCTCACTGCTCCACGAATAGGAGGCGCCTGTACTATCGAGCTCGCCAAGATCTTCAGATCGAGAGGCATAGACTACCAAATCTTGAGCGAACCGATCTGCGAGTCGTTTAAACAACCCTACCCGGTAGGCCGGCAGCGCCGGCTGAACTATTCTGATGGTCATATCTTTCTGCGAATTGCCGCTTCAATGCTCGCTACGTCGGTTGCTGCAAGCAAAGTCATTGTGGAGAGAATAGAACACCGGCAGGAAACCAAATTCGACACGCCCGTCTGCTCCAAACAGACAAATCGCCCACCTCATCAGAAGGCCACTTCTAGCGGCCAATAGACGCTCGCCTAGGGCGTGCATTGGCAACTAGACGACATGAATAGAATACAAGAAATGTCGCGGAGAGTGTTCCGAAGCAGAATGCCAAGCCGTTTAGCAAATCACCGCGCAGCACAAAGAAGACAAGGCCGAACGAAAACAAATAAAAGCACGACATTGCGCCTCTTGCCCGTTGTTCAACGACACGAAATTCGCGATCGAGATAGGCGCAAACCAGGCCAAGTATTGCTAAAAAGCCAATCACCCCCCCGATTCCAAAATTCAAATATCCTTCAGCAAATAGATTCATTGCAATGTTGGAATTGGGAAAACCCAGTTCAGTTGCGAGCATCGCTCCGCTTCCTACGGGCTTATCCTCCCAAATCTCTCGCGGCACAAAAAATAACAAGGCGCCAAGTAACTGTCTTCCGCCAGATTGCATCTGATAAGCTAAGACGGTGGCAAAATTTTGAAAGCCGTCAAAATGACCTTGCGTCAAAAAATCTGAGTTCCAGCCCGCATCCATTGCCCCCCCGGAGTATCGCCGAAATCGATCGAGTAGCGGGAAAACGAACAGCAACCCGAACGTAATTGTGCCGGACAACACGTGTCGTTGTGTACGGATTAACGGAAACGCGGCGGCAAAGAGTGCAATATAAAGTGCAGCGGCTTGAAACCTCGCCATTCCCGTGGGTGGGTTAAACAGGAGCACATTCAACACTAAAATTAGCGTGACGAACGACTTACGCGATCGCGATAGGAAATGGATAACTGCACAAATTGCAGGTGTCGGGTAGACAAAATACTGGAAAATTAGCCACCCGGGTCCACTAAGTTCCTGCCGCGTTGTGAGTTCACCGCCTCGGAACAAGACGCTCATATAGTTGAAATTGTTGTATGCCAAAATCGCAACGGCGGCAGTGGAACTTAAAATGAGCAATACGAGTTTGCTGCCGGAGCTCTGATGCCTTTCCTTAGAAACTCTCAGGACGCGCTTACGGCTTACAACAAAGCTATATGCCAAAGCGAAGGCCACCATCCCAGAAAGGCTCAACCAAGTCGCGGCAGGGTAATAAGCGGCGAAATCGAGATATCTAGCATGGTAGAGCGTATTCTTTTGGACCTCAATTAGAGGAACAATTGCTATCAATATCAGCGTGAAGAGGCAGAATACATGCCGCAAACCAAAAGGAGCTCTGGCTCCAATAAGCAATCCGAATAAGCTCAAACCTGCAACGAGAATGTTTGGAACAGCAAACTCGCTGCCAAGTCCCGCTCTGCCGGAAATCGCGAACGCTAGGTGGCTGTAGAATAGCACGCAAGCCAACCCAATTGGTAGTTCAAAGAGAAAAGCGGAATGCCCAGACGACGATCGACGCAAATCTGACTTGGTGGCCATGTTCAGAAACTTCTTCCGTTGTGTGGCTGAGAGTAAACTGACTGGTTCGATTGCAAGCCCAACTTTTCCAATATCAAAATCGAATATCCCGATTCATAATGTCGCTTAACGCAGTTCACTATCTCAACACTCCAGCCCCGCGATGAGATCTTGAATAGCAGAAACAAAGAGCGCCACGTCCGTTTCGAAGAGCCGGCCAAAAGTGGCCAAAATAAACCTCCAAAATCTGCAGGAGCATTCCTATTGGGCGCGGCTGTTGAGGTTTCAATGGTAGGAGCCGTCTCCAAAAGTGGACGAAGCTCAATAGTGGGCTCACCGCGCTCACCACTGTTGGTTCGTATCGCTAACGCATCATCCATCTTCGCAATGCAAACCAAAGCATTGCCGTTCGTGCCAAACCGCCAATCAACAATCCGCAAGCAATCGACAGCGCACCAAATTCAAACATCGACACGGTAAGAAGCAGCAAAATCGCCCACGGGACGACGGATGTTGCGACTACCACCTGTCTATTGATTACGAGCAAGCCGTTACTGAATACCGTCTGTGCAGAAACTACTATTGCGGTGGCCATCAATACCACTAAGACGGGCCATTGCTCAGCGTATGAAGGCGGCATAACGATCGGTGCCAGAAGTGCTATCGGGAGAGCCATGACAACCGCAGCCAACACTTGAATTGTTGCGACCTTCTGCACCACGCCGGTCAGTCGATCCGTTGTGCTTTCTGCTGCGAGGCTGGACATTATTGGCATTGCGGCCTGGTTCATCTTGCCGGCGACCAACAAAGCGGCGGAAAAAAAGATCATAGAGTAGTTGAAAGCACCTATTTCTTCCAAGCTGTTGGGGTGCCGTCGAAGCACGATAAACTGGGCTAGCGCCAGAACTGGTGCGTACAATAAGCTTTGCAAAAATACCGGCAATCCGAACCGGAAAAATCGTCGCCAAGCATCACGCGTTATGGAGCCGATGAGTTTTTGTCCCAGTTCGGCAAATCGCGAGTCAATCCGCTTCAAGTATAGTACGGAACGCACACTCTCGGTGGCAAGCACGCCGCCCATCATACCGAGATATCCGAAATAAATCGCACCGACTGGAATCAAAATCATTGAGAGCAACCCGGCAACCAATCCAGTGACAGCTAGGGACCTTCCATCCTCAAGCGCAAAAAGAGTTGCTTGAAATAATGTCGACAAGCCGGAGGCACCCAACCAGCCTGAGAGAAGTAAAATCAGGAGGCCGGAAGATGCTTCGTGAAACAATCCATCAGCTACCGGCGTCGCCCAAACAAAAAGGAGGGCAACGATAGAAATCCAACCGACGGTCAATAGAAGTAGGTTTAGCCGGAGCACAGATACGGCGATGTATGGTGCTTTGCCTATAAACTCCGGAATAAACCGATAAACGAGAACCGCACCGCCCAATACAATGAACACCTGCATAGCTGTAACAGCGCTTTGGGCCACACCCCATCGTCCAAATTCTTCTCCATCGACCAGACGAGCACAAATAAAGATTGAACCGAGCACCGCTGCGCGATCCACAAAAGTAGCAACGGTCGACCACCCCAATAGCTTCAAGAACCGCCTGGTGAGTGCCGAACTCCTCAATGCCGAGAGTTGCTCTTGAAGGATCAGTTGTGGCGATCTTCGCGCCTTCATATCTTTTCGACGCCCTCATTCAATCTCAACACCGACCCAAAGGGCGACGCATCAGATACTCTGGCGAATTTTGCTATTGAGACATTCATCGCGACAAGCTCAGGGCCCACCTTCGATTCGGCAAACGATCGGCCGCCTCAAGGATCAGAAAAATGCGGCTCTGTTTCTAAATCAAATGGCCCAGGATAATTCGCTTCTGCGCAGACAAGAGGCGTTGGGACACTTGATCTCTATTTCGTAAGAACAAAGCGTTGCTCGACTGCCCCTCAGATCGCGAGAGCGTGCGAGACCATGGCTCGTACGAATACTCCTCGAATCCAGCACGTTTCAAACTTTCAACAACTTCTGTCTGACGCCCTTCGGTTTCAATCGCGAGCAAAGACGGCGCCATAAGTGTTCGGCTTGCCCCTGCAATGACATCCGCTTCGAATCCCTCGACATCGAGCTTGATGAATGCTGGCGCCCGATCTTGCAACAGATCGTCTAGACATTCGACTTTCACAACTTGAACATTTAGATCCGAGTCATTCGCCACACGGTTCACCGTGTCTCGCCCGACGGTAAAGCGAACATGCCCTGCTTTCCTGCCCATCGCAGCTTCGATTGGGACAACCTTTGGTCCAAGATCATTGATGGCAATGTTTTCTTTCAGAGCTTTCATAGTGTTGGGGTCTGGCTCGATCGCGATAGATCCCGCTCCACAAACGGCGGAGGCCAAGATCGTGTAGCTCCCAATATTGGCCCCAACATCCACGAAGAGATCACCCGGTCGAAGGAAGTGCAACAGGAACCCCATGTCGGCGAACTCGTGCAGGCCACAATAAATGTTTCCCGTTGCGCCTGTCATGCCGTTCCGGACAACGAGCTTCGCACCTTCAACCCAATCGAATATCACGTCACGCTTGAAGCGACTCTCGATCTGCCAACGAACAAACCGCGCAATCGCGGCGAGAGGCCGGTCACGCGTGAGCGGGTGGGACGTGATGAAGGAAATCGTCCGGATCAACTGCAGCCCCCTTTAGAAAGGGCAAACCGCCAATTCAATTGCTGAGAAGGTAACTCGATCAAAGGCGTCGATGCATCAAGGTCCAAAATCGTCGGGCGCTGCATATACAATTCGACCGTCATAGTCGTCGTTTCCCCATTTTTTTGATCCGCTGGTTCAATTTGATTGCCGCCCTTCTGTTGCCGCCCGACTTCTCATTCGTATACTGAAGAATCCCTTCAGCGCATCGACTCCAACGCCCACCAATCGCATCCGCACGCACTCGCCGCCGGACGATGCCCCTAAGTGCAAAGCTCGTCTCAATAGTAGAACGATGCTCAGAGTGCTTCGCCCGAAAACGTCGAATGTCTTGTTTTCCAAGGCAAGTGCATCATTCGGTGCGCAACTCGATCAACTTCAGGTCGGCACTCTTCAGCGCGCATGTTCAGGAGCTTCAACGGCTACCGCACTCCCGGGTGAATCGCGCTTTCGCGATCCTCCACAGAAGTTTCAGGAATTGCACACAAAGGTGCGCGGCCAACAAGTCCTGTCGCTACCCTCACCGAAGTTCCCACCTTGCTACCTAGGGAGGACAATCTTGCGGCGTCAAGCCATCTTTGAGAGCCGCCTGGCTTCTTCAAAATTCTGTCGTGTTTTCAGGCGCAGCGCCGCTCTTCGCTCCTCAGGGAGCCGGCGCGCAGGTCGGCGCACTCCCAAGCTCTGCAACCCCACCTGAAGCCTGGCAAATCACCGCCTGAATGGCCCGAAGATCCGTCTCCGCGCCTGTATCCGCTTCGAAGACCTCTTGAGAAATCGTCGCCAACCCTTCCGCGGAACGACATACAAACTCGCAGTCCACACTAGCGGGCGCGTCACTGCTCGCCGCAGGCTCAACAGACTGGCTCTCAGGCGCGACCGGGGCGGGCGATTTATCGCTTTGCACGGGTGCCGGCTGGCTCGCCGCGGGCGCAGCATCGACTGCCAGCAAGACCGCATCCGCACGGCCACCCGCTTCTTCCGGCAGTGTGACAGCAGCCAACATCCGCCCTTCGCCGAAAGACGCCACGCCGCCGAGTGCGGTCCCGGCGGGAAGACGCGCCACCGCCAAAGGCTTGACTTCTCCCGCTGCCGAAAGACTGGTCACGGCAAGATCGGTCTGCACATCTGACAGGCGATAGGATGAGACAACCCGCGCCTCATCGCCGTCGCCGCGCACAAGCGACATCCGGTCGTTCAGCAATGCGCTGCGGACTTCCGCGCGCCAGAGCTGCTCACCCGACGACGCATAGGCTGCCACTTCCGGAACAGCGTTGCTGACCAGAACGCGCACCGACCCATCGGATGCCGCCACGAGGCCCGCCATGTGCTGCGGCGCAGCGCCGAGTCCGATTTCAAGTTCCGTGTCCCCCGCCCGGCTTAACCTCGCCAGTGTGGTCCCCGAGCCAGACGGCGCGGGCCAGGCCAGCCAAACCGCCTCGCCGTCGACGGCAGCCCAAGCACCGGCCGCCTCGCCGGATGGGAATGTCCGTTGCCAGACGAGCCCGCCATTGCCATCAAGCATCGCCGCGACCCGTGTGCCGGGCGCACTCCCTTTAGCGAGGACCAACACCGACTGCGTGTCCGACGCTATCACGGCGTCCCCCTCGGCAAGGTCCAGCCCCTGCCAGGACCTTCCCCAGAGGCGCTCTCCGCCCGCGCCGAGCCCCAGCACCTGCAGGCCGCTGTCACCCGCGATCATTGCAGCGGCCAGATCATCAGGCCCCGCGATCAATGCAGCGGACCGCAGCTTGCCGGAGACCTCCAGCCGGCGCGTCTTCAGCTGGTCTGTGCCATCGACGCTGACGAACCAAAGCGCCGGATCGCCCTCCTTCGTGAGGACCAGCACGCCGAGCCTTGCATCGGCAAACAGGGCGAGTCCGAGCGCCTCGTCGTCGCCCGGTGTTCCGAAACTCGCGATCAGGTTTTCCCGAAGCGGCGCGGCGAACCTGGTGGTCACCCCGGTGCGGATCTCCGGCGTGGCCGGCAGCACCGCCTGCGGGCCAGACGCTGGGCTCAGCCTGCCAAGGACATCAAACCGGACGGCGGCATAGCCTGCGCCGCCGAGACCTGCGATCGCCAGCACCGCCAGCAATACAGAGCCCCACCCGAAGCCGCGCGATGGCCGCGGGCGCATGAATGTCGCTTTCGACCCGTCCTCGTTCAGGAACTCGGCCCGCTCTCCGCAGGCGGGACAAACATACCCGCCCTCGCGCGCGGTCATTTGCGAGAGGCATTTCGAGCAACGCATCGATCCGGTCGTCCCCCTAACGCGCAACCTGCCTAGTTCCCCGTATAGGGTCGCGGGCCCTTGCGCAAATCCCTGCTATCTTTACGAGCGGCACGGACTTGGTCAAAGTGACGCTCACACTCCGGAGCCGGTCGCCACGATGCGAGACCATACCAAGCGCCCTTCGCGAACGCGGCCTGCCGGCGGCACCGTGCGCCCGATCCCGCCCAAATCGCCGCCCCGGCCGGCGGCTCAGCCCCCCGCCGTTTTGACAGACAAGGCAAAGACCCTCCGCGTTCCTGCCGTGACCGAGGCGCTGGTTGCCCAGAAATTCAGCGGATTCGGCGAGATCAACTGGGACTGGGCGAAGATCCAGGCCTTCACCCTGGAGCGGATCAATGACGTGATCGCGTCGCGCAGCGTGCCGCCGGAAAGTCTGGTTGCGCCGCGCCTCGACATTGCAATTCCGGCGATCGAGGCGATGCGGTATTCGCCGCTGAAGGACGAAATGGCCGTGCTGATCGCCTCAACCATGGACGCACGCCTCGCCCATGAAGCGCATCCGGCTTTCATCGAAGTCATCAAGCAATTGACTGCGGACGAAGTCCGTATCCTCGCGGCCCTCCCCAATGAAGACCAGGTGCTGCCCATGGCCAGCGTCACCTACATTGACCGCACTGACCGGGTGTTCGCGTCGATCCGGCACGTGATCCCGGAACGTATCGCGAAAACCTGCAGCGTTCGCCGCGCCATTCCCACGTATGTCGGAAACCTGCTCAGACAGAACCTCGTCGCGACGCCGGCCAACCTCTCCATCCAGGACGAACGCCACTACCGCGACCTGCTCAATCAGCCGTTCGTGTCGGAGGTCGCCGAACGGATGCCGAAGCACCTGAAAGCAGAGGTCGAGCGCCGCGTGCTGGCGCTGACCGATTTCGGGGCGGCCTTCCGGCGGTGCTGCCTCGATCCGTCCCTGCTGCCTGGCTGAGGCGCTGCGTGCAGCCGGTCAGACGCCGGCCGCGGCCTCATCATTGCGCGGACGATCGAGCGCCGGTTTCAGTTTGGGTGCGCGCGGGGATTCCGGCCCGGGAGCCTGCTCCGGCCCGGACACGGCTTCAGGTTCAACCGCCTCCTGCACTCCGGCAGCTTCGACTTCAACCAGAGCCACTTCGTCTGCCGCGGCGGACTTCGAAAGCCAGGCGGCCTCGACCATGTCGCGCACAGAAACGTAAGCGTCGCGGCCAGAGCGGACAGCCGCAAACCAGACGTTTGGCGGCTTCGGCAGCTTCGGCGCGGCCGGCGCGGGAACCCGGACTGCCTGAGCCGCGTGCAGCTGGACAGCTGCGGTGACCAGGCGGGTCTCAGCCGTATTGACGGACGCTGATGCAAATTGAAGATCGCGGCGCAGGGCGAGGTGCCGGCGCGGTTTGGCAGGCACACCCGCGAGCCCCAGCCAGAGATCCGGCGCAGACGATGTCAGCAGCGTGACTTTCGGCGCAGGCGCCGCTTCGGCAAGCAGAACGGCCGGGGCCGATGCTTGCGGCGCCCTGGCGGCCGCCCATGCCAGATAGGCAGGCGACTCGCTCGCGGGGCGGAAAACTTCCGAGGATACCAGCGCTTTGAGGACTTCGCGCGGCGGCGGAACATCCTGAGGATTGATGCCGGCCATCTTGTCGGACGTGAAGCTGCCGCCTGGATGATCCATGGCCCAGCCGTTCGCATGCGCCATCTCGTGGCAGAGCGTGCGGGCATACCAGCCTTCCGTGAGCATCATGCATGTTGATTGCCGTTGAGAATTGACCCTGGGAGGGCAGAAATTTCCACTGAGAACTGACCCATGTTTGAACCGGTCCCGGGCTTTGGCGAGCGGGGGACCATGGAGTGTTGGACATGGCATTATTGAGCGTTATCCGGCGGT
>NZ_WGLO01000003.1 GCF_016125515.1 Hyphomonas sp. | reverse complement strand
CGCCTGAGCGCCTTGCCGCCCGCTGGCCCAGGCCGGTTCCACTCGTTTGAAAAGTTGCACCGGCCTGGGCCAGCTACCACCGCGCAGGTGGGGTCAATTTTGCACGCCGATAGGGGGTCAATTTTGCGCGCCGATTGACAATGGAGGTTCGCTTTGTCTTCTCCCAGGCTTCGCGCTGCGCCTGTGACTTGTTGTACTGATCGTCAAAAGCGATCTTTGAAACATAGAGTTCGAAGGCTTCCGAAACCGTGGTCTTGTCGACCGGCGCCGGCACGCCCCCGAGCAAGGCTTCTGCCTTGGCCGCGGTCGATGCCTTGCCGAAATCGGCAGCCTTCAGGCGCGCAATGATCTCTTCGACATCCGGGAGCGCCGCAATCTCCTCTACTGGTCTGTAAACGAAGCCCTGAGCCAAGGCCCGGGCAACAGCGCTGCGGTAACGATTGTCTGCCGCGCGCCAGCCCGGTTGCTGCCGGTCACCCCCTGTCAGTTCAAGACTGCGTGCGTTCCACAAGGCGCCATCGGCCTCTGCAAGCGCGTCCCGCCGCATCATCGCAATCTCGAGAGACTGGGTCCGCAGGGCGACCTGAATCAGGCCCCTATTGTCAACGCTTTCGAAGCGGCTCGGCACGCGTCTCTGGTAATGCCACCAGCCACCGCGGGACTTTAGATATCTTAATCCAAGACCATTCTGTTTCATCGCGAGTTGTAGTGCAAAAAGTATGCAATCCGTAGTGCAAACTGTAGTGCAACAAGCGGCGTCGAACCCGAAAGCGCTCCTTGAGAGCGCCTAAAGTTCTTCATTTTCAAGGACTTGGGAGATTTTCATTCCGCAAGGAATGGCGCGAGTGACGGGGCTCGAACCCGCGACCTCCGGCGTGACAGGCCGGCACTCTAACCGACTGAGCTACACCCGCGCATTTCTGACCGCCCCTTCGGGCGAAGCGCCTCTCTAATCGCGTCGCTGGGCCGGGTCAAGCGGTCCTGTTGCGTGCCTTGCAGTGCCCCGGAACCGACAGAATCCTGCCTTTTGTCCTTCAGCTGCCATTCAACCGACATAGTATTTAACCATGTGCTAGCGAGACCCAGAGAGGGATTCGGATCATGAAGCGTATCGCCCTGATTGCAGGCGGAATTTTTGTATTGCTGGTCGGCGTTGCGCTGACCGTGCCCTTCCTGATTCCAAAATCCGTGTACCGGGCCCAGATCGAGCGCGCCGCCGGCGAGGCGCTCCAGCGCAAGGTCACGCTGGACGGCGACGTGCGCCTGTCCCTGTTCCCCCGCATTGCGGCCAGTGTCGGCGGCATGAAGGTGGCGAACCCTGAAGGTTTTACCGGCCCTTACATGATCGAAGCCGGCGAATTGCGCGGCGCCGTGAAATGGGCGCCGCTGCTGTTCGGCCAGCGCGTCGAGGTCCACGAGCTCGCCTTCATCGATGCCTCTGTCTCGCTGGAGAAGAAGGCCGACGGCACCACCAACTGGGTGCTCGAGGAAGCCGAGCCCGCACAACCCGGCACAGCCAAAGGCGGCGGATTCAACGGCGCGGTCGAACACCTGCGCCTCGAAAATGCCAGCCTGACCTATCAGGATGACGAGGCCGGTACCCGATACGAGCTGCGCGAACTCGACCTGACTGCGGCCATGACGGCACTTTCCGAGCCGTTCAAGCTCGACGCCGAGGGCCTGTTCCAGGGCCAACGGTTCGACATCGCGGCCAATCTCGACTCGCTCGAAGCCGCCACCAGCGGCAAGCCGGCGCAGCTGGTCGCGACGATCGGCACCGCCTTCGTGAAGGCGCGCTATGACGGCGCCATCACGCTGGGCGAGGTGCCCACGCTGGATGGCACATTCGATGTCAGTTCGGAGGCCGTCAGTTCGCTGCTCGACTATGCCGACATCGAAGTGCCTTACGACATTTCCAAGCTCGGCAAGATCAATGCGGAAGGCGACGTTGCGGGCGCCTTCGAAACGCTGGCGATCAACGTCAAGAAATTCACCCAGTCCTCGGACCTCGCAAAGACCAGCTTCACCGGCAAGATCAATCTCGGCCCGGCGCCGACTATCAATGGCAAATTCTCGTTCGACGCGCCGAAGATCGACGCGCTGACAAAGTTCGCCGCGCTGGAATTGCCGGTGAACGTGGCGCCGCTCGGCGCGCTGGATGTCGAAGGCACCGTAAAAGGCGTGCTCACCGAGCCTGCCCTCGCCTTCGAGAAGCTGCGCGTCAAAGGCGCCCTGATCAATGCCAACTATATCGGCGGCGTCACGCTCGGCGCCGTGCCGGCTCTCGACGGCAAGCTCAGCTTCGATACACCGAAAGCGGGCGAGCTGGCCAAGCAGCTGAATGTGGATGTGCCCGCAGCTGCAGCGCTGGAGAAGGTCAACTTCAGCGGCAATCTCTCGGGCCCTACCGATACGCTGAAGCTCACCGGCATCGACTTCAAGCATGACGGCGACCTGCTGAAGGCCAACTATTCCGGCGAAGTCGCCCTTGCAAACCCCGGCGCCCTGAAAGGCAAGCTGACAGCTTCCAGCGACAAACTTCGCGCCCTGCTCGCGGCAGCCGACATCGAAATGGAGCCCGGCAGCACACTGCAGACCTTCTCAGCGACCAGCGACGTAAGTGGTACGTTCACGAACATTGCGCTCGGCGCGCTCGACCTGAAGCTCGACAACATCACCGCCAAAGGAAATGCCGGGATCGATCTCTCAGGGCCGAAGCCGCGCCTGACCGGCAAGCTCAACATGGGCTCGCTGGATCTCTCGCCCTTCCTCGCCTCGTCGGATCAGAAGGCGAAGCCGGCGCAGCCGCTGCAGGCCTGGAGCAAGGACAAGCTGGACCTTGCCGGCCTCTTCGCTGCGGACGCCGACCTGCAGATTACCACCACCCAGATCACGCTCGGCAGCGTCAAGCTGACGGACGCGGCGCTGACCGCCAAGCTGACGGACGGCAAGCTTGCAGCCGACCTGTCGAAGTTCAAAGCGTTCGGCGGCAACTGGGAGGGCCGGATGACGGTCGATGCCGCGTCGTCCGTGCCGGCGATCACGTTTGCGATGAAAGGCGACAGCGTGGCGATGTCGAACCTGCTTGGCACGCTGGCCGGGTTCGACAAGCTCGCCGGCACCGGCGCCTTCAAGGTGGACGCCACGACGCGCGGCGACTCGCTCGACGCGCTGATGCGCGGCCTCACCGGCGAAGTCTCCACCAATCTCAGCGAGGGCGCCCTGAAGGGCCTCAACGTCACGCAGATGGTACGTAGCGCCCAGACGCTTCAGCAGGCATTTGCGACGGGCAAGCTGAACACAATCGACTTCCGCGGCGTCCTCTCGCCGACGGCCGAGACGGACTTCACCAAGTTCGACAGCATACTGAAGATCGAGAATGGCGTCGCCAATGTCGACCTCATGAAGCTGATCAGCCCGGCCCTCGGCATTGATGGCACCGGCAGCATCGATATCGGCGGACAGAAGCTCGATCTTCGCCTCGCCACCGCCATTGACAAGACAGGCCAGGGCCAGGGCGCCGTGGTGCAGCTGAACGGCATTCCGGTTCCGGTCCGCCTGTCAGGAAGCTGGAACCAGCTGAAGGTGACGCCGGATTTCTCAGGCGTTCAAGCCGCGCTGGAGGCTGAACTGAAAGGCCGGCTGGTCGATCAGGTCACCGGCCGCGCTGGCGACGGCGCTGCAGGTGTTCTGGGTACGGTGCTCGGCGTTCCGCCGAAGACGACGACCGGCACAGGCACGACAACGGAGCCTGCCGCAGGCGACGGCGCGACCACAACACCAACTGAGACGACACCGTCCAAGACGACTGAAGAGACGCTCGAAGATGCGGCCGAGAAGGCTGCTATCGATGCCCTCGGCGGCCTGTTCGGACGCAAGCCGAAGCCTGCGCCGACGCCCGATCCCGAACCGGAAGACCCGGCCCCGGACGAGACGCCTTAGCCGGCCGTTCCGCTTTTCCGGTCGGAAAAAGACAGGACCTTGTCGCCGGCGTCTTGCGTCTCGTGCGTGAGGTGTCCGAGTTGCGGCACCGGCCGCTCGTCGCGCGGGCGCACGTCGATGATATGCGCCAGGTTATCCAGCGGCTGGGCGCGGCTGACAAAGAAGCCCTGAAGCTCGTCGCAGCCATGGTCGCGCAGGAAGTCTGCCTGGTAGAGCGTCTCGACGCCTTCCGCCGTGCAGCGCATGCCGAGTGACTTGGCGAGGTTGAGCGTGGCTTCGGTGATGGCCCGGCTGTCCTGGCGGGACTCGATGTCCTTCACGAAACTCTTGTCGATCTTGATCTTGTCGAACGGGAACGAGCGCAGGTAGCTCAGCGACGAATAGCCGGTTCCGAAATCGTCGAGTGCGATGCGCACGCCGAGATCGCGGATCTGGTGCAGGCGCTTCAGCGTGAATTCGGTGTCGGTCATCAGCACGGATTCGGTGATTTCCAGCTCGAACCGGTTCGGCGCGATGTTGTTGGTCGCCAGCGCGTTGACGATGGTCGAGATCAGCGTTGCCGAGTGGATCTGCAACGGGGACAGGTTCACAGCCACCTTCACGTGTTCCGGCAGACGGGTCGCTTCGGCCAACGCGGCGCGGATCACCCATTCGCCCATCCGCGTGATCAGGCCGTTGTCTTCGGCGAGGTTGATGAACTCGTCGGGAAAAACCAGGCCGCGCGTCGGGTGCTGCCAGCGCAAAAGCGTTTCGGCACCGATCATCTTGTGCGTGCGGGCATCGACCAGCGGCTGGAAGTACACGCGCAGCTCGTCCTGGTCGATGGCGCGCTCAAGCTCGTTCTCCGTCTGCATCCGCTGCTGGGCGGTCGCTTCGAGCTGCGAGGTGAACAGGCACCATTGGGCCTTGCCTGTGCGCTTGGCATCATAGAGCGCAAGGTCAGCATGCTTCAGGATCTGGCGAGTATCGGTCGTGTACGCATCAAACATGCGCACACCGAACGAAGCGGAGCAATGCGCGGTCGAGCCCCAGATGTTGTAGGGCGTGCGCATGTGTTCGGTGAGGCGGTGGAAGAAGTCTTCCATGGCGCCGCCGGCCGGGCGTTCCACGATCAGCGCGAACTCGTCGCCGCCGAGGCGGGCCACCATATCGGTTTTCTCGACCATCTCGTTGATGCGGCCAGCCACCTGGCGCAGCAGCTCGTCGCCGACCGGATGGCCCAGCGTGTCGTTGACCCATTTGAAGTTGTCGAGGTCCATCCACAGCAGCGCGCGAACCGTATGCGGCGCCGGCGGCTTGCGGACGATCTTCTCGAGGTGTTCCTGCATCGTGATGCGGTTCGGCAGACCCGTCAGCCCGTCATAGTGCGCCATGTGCGCCATGCGGTCTTCGATCTGCTTCGACTGGGTGATGTCGGCAGCCACACCGCGGAAGCCGCGGAACTGGTTGCCTTCAAAGATCGGCTTGCCGGTCAGCGACACCCAGCTTTGTTCGCTGTCCGCGCTGCGCACTTCCAGCACGATGTCGCGGAAGCCATGCTCACGCTTCATCGCTGTTTCGAGAACCTTGCGCGACTCGTCTGCCACGAACAGGCTCTGGAGCGACGCGCCTTTCTTCATGAATCCCGCGCTGTCGGAGCTGGCGTCGATTACCAGCGGAATGTCTTCCAGCATACCGTCGCTATTGGTCTGCCACAGCCAGTCGGACGTGCTTTCCTCGAAGTCACGCAGCAGAAGGCCGATCAGTTCGGACTGTTCGTTCACGGCCGCTTCACCGAGGTGCTGGTCGACGAACTGGCGGTAAGACCAGCGCACCGCGAACACGAGGATCGCCATGTAGACGATCAGAAGAACCGAAATGAACTGGTATGCCGCGTCCTGTTGGAACTGCATCGACAGGATCAGCCCGACGCCGACCGGAATCGTGAAGGACAGCGCCGCGTCCGGGATGTGCGACAGGAGGAACGCGCCGGCGAACATCATGCCCGCCATCACGATCCCCATCACCATCTGGCCCTGGGTATCGGCAGCGCTCATCACCACGAGCGGCGCAACCGCCCACAGGAATCCGTTCAGCGTCGCGCCGCGCGCGAGGGATTGGAGCTCCTTTTCGGAATCGCGCGGCACGTGGCGGCGTAGCCGGGACTGGATCGCATTCTGGGCCAGCGCATAGAATGAAAACGCCGCCACGCAGCCACCCCAGAGCCACAGCAGGTTGCCCATCATCGATTCACGAAAGGTCAGCAGGATAACCGCCGCATTCAGCAGGTTGGCCAACATGATGACCATCACGATGCTGCGGAAGGATTCGAGCTGCTTGGTCTGCAGGCTGGTCAGATGCTTGTCCGGAATGACAGCAGCCTTGGACAAGGAGTCCTTTGCGCGTTGCGGCTCGGTCACGGATTTCTGCAGCATCTGAAAACGATCTCCGGCCCTGTTCGTCGGGCCTTGTTGGAGATCGTGAGTACCAGTCCAGAGTGAATTTGACGCTTTACGCCGGTCGGAACTTGTCGACCTCGCGTTTACGACTGATTCAGGAAAAGTCGGCCAAGGGCCGGTTTTTCAGTAGGTTTCGGCCAATACATACTCGATATTCTGGCCACGCGCCTCGAAGGCGAGCTTCACCCAGCGCCCGCTATCGTCGTACCAGAGGTCCACGTCGATGGCGGAATCGAGCCGATAATGCGTCGCCTCGATCACCCGGCCGGCCACTTCGATCCGCTCGCGCCCCTTGCGCGAGACATCCACATTCAAGATCTCGCCGTCTTCGGTCGAGAGCAGCTTGTCGGCCCGGGTCTGAGCGAAATTCCAATGGCTGGCGGGGATGACATCTGCGGGGGCCAGGCCCTTGAAGTCACTGCCATCGACCCGCAGCACGTCGCCGTCGCGCCGGGCTGACACGGCACGCTTGTCGCCATCCTGAACAACCGCGCCGCTTACGCCCAGCAGTCTGTCACCCAGCCAGGTTTCAGTCGCGTCCAGATTGTACCGGAACAGCGTGATCGGCCCCAGTCCGGCCTTCAGCGCGACACGGGTCCGCGCCGTCAGGGTGCCATCCGGGGCCGTCTCGAACGCCACCGAGTGGCTGCCGAAGGGCTTGCCTTCCCGCAACACATCGAACCGGATCACATCACCGGCTTTGGGTTGCCACCGGTCGCCTGTATCGGCCGCAGCACCGCCGATGTAGACGGCGGCCAGACAGGTCAGTGACAGCAGGGCGCGCAAGAGCATGACTTCATCCTCCGGTAAGCTGGGGGTCTGGTTTTGTTGGGTAAGTTCAATACGTCTCACACCACCAGTTGGATCAAATCGCCGCCATGCGATTGCCGCAGGCGCGTTCGCCCCCTAAGTCTGGACCAGCCTCGGAATCGACACAGGAAACGCCCCCGAATGACCGTCCACAGCTCGATCATCGACCTGATCGGCAATACGCCGCTCCTTCGCCTCAAGGGGGCGTCGGAAGCCACGGGATGCGAGATTCTCGGAAAGTGCGAGTTCCTGAACCCCGGCCAGTCCGTGAAAGACCGCCCTGCCCTCGGCATCGTGCGCGAGGCCGAAGTGGCGGGCCTGCTCAAGCCGGGCGGCACCATCGTCGAAGGCACGGCCGGCAATACCGGCATCGGCCTCGCCCTGGTCGGCAAGGCCCTCGGGTACCGGGTCGTCATCGTCATGCCGCGCACCCAGAGCCAGGAGAAGAAAGACGCGATCCGCCTGCTCGGCGCCGAACTGATCGAGGTCGATGCGGTGCCCTATGCCAACCCTAACAATTACGTACGCTATTCCGGCCGGCTCGCCGAGGAACTTGCGGCGAGCGAACCGAACGGCGCGATCTGGGCGAACCAGTTCGACAACCAGGCCAACCGCCGGGCCCACTATGCCACGACCGGCCAGGAAATCTGGCAGCAGACCGGCGGCAAGCTCGACGGCTTCATCTGCGCGGTCGGCTCGGGCGGCACACTGGGCGGCGTCTCCCTCGCGCTCAAGGATAAGAACAAGAAGATCCAGATCGGCATCGCCGATCCCGGCGGCGCCGCGCTCTACGAGTATTACAAGAATGGCGAGCTGAAGGCCGAGGGCACCTCGATCACCGAAGGCATCGGCCAGGGCCGCATCACGGCGAACCTCGAAGGAATCGAAGTCGACAAGGCCTACCGCATCAGCGATGACGAGGCGCTCAAGATCCTGTTCGACCTGGTCGAGCATGAAGGCCTTTGCCTCGGCGGCTCGGCCGGCGTCAACGTCGCCGGCGCGATGCGGCTCGCGAAGGATCTCGGCCCGGGCCACACGATCGTGACGATCCTCTGCGACTACGGCAACCGCTATCAGACGAAACTGTACAACCCGGAATTCCTGCGCGGAAAGGGATTGCCCGTTCCAGCCTGGATGGAGAAATAGACTTATGGAAAATGGTGATCCCCTCGTCAGTGCCGAATGGCTGCTCGCCAATATCGAAGCGCCCGACCTGCGCGTGGTGGACGCCACCTGGTTTGCGCCGTTCACCAATCCGCCGGAAACCGGTCGCCAAGCCTGGATGCGCGGGCATATCCCGAAAGCGGTGCATTTCGACATCGACGATATTTCGGACACCTCCTCGCATCTTCCGCACATGTTGCCGGATGCGGTGAAATTCTCCTCGCGCGTGCGCCGGCTGGGGCTAGGCGACGGGAATCGGATCGTCATCTACGACCAGAACAACTTCTTCGCTGGCGCCCGCGCCTGGTGGATGTTCCGCGTGATGGGACATAAAGAAGTGCTGGTTCTGGACGGCGGCTTGAATGCCTGGGTCGAGGCCGGCGGCGAGATTGACGACATGCCGCCGATTGCCAGCGAGCGCCACTTCACCCCGCGCGTGCGCACCGATCTCGTGATGGACGCCAAGGCGCTTGAAGCCCTTGTCGGCACCGCACGGACCACCATCATCGATGCCCGCCCGGACGGCCGCTTCTTCGGCCGCGAGCCCGAGCCGCGCGCCGGCCTGCCCTCGGGCCATATCCCCGGCAGCGTAAACCTGCCCGGCAGCCAACTGCTGACCAGCGACGGCCGGATGAAACCGGCCGCCGAACTGAAGAAACTGTTCAGGGACCCGCACGCGCCCACGGTCACCACTTGCGGATCCGGCGTGACGGCCGCCATCACCGCGCTGGCCCTTGCCCGGCTCGGCAATTTCGATGTTGCGGTCTATGATGGTTCGTGGACGGAATGGGCCTCCGACCCTGCCCGCCCGATCGCGACAGGCCCATGAACAAGGACGAAGCCGCCCCGGAGACGCGCCTGATCCACACGCGCGCCGCACGGCTTGGCCGTGTCACCGTAAACCCGCCGGTCGAGCGGGCCTCGACCGTGCTGTTCCGCGACGAGGCCGGCCTCTATGGCGCCAAGCCGACCTATGGCCGGATGGGATTGACGGTTCACCGCGAGCTGGAATCCGGCATGTGCGAGCTGGAGGGCGCCAGGCATGCGCGCCTCGCGTCCAACGGCTTGCAAGCCTGCGCGCTGGCCATCACCACCTGCGTCTCCGCAGGCGACCATTTGCTGTATCCGGATTGCTCCTATGGCCCAACCGCGCGCTTCTGTGAAAAACGGCTGCGCGAGACAGGTGTCGAGGCGGAGCGGTACGATCCCCGCATCGGCGCGGGTATCGAAGCCTTGTTCAAATCGAACACGAAAGCGGTGTTCATCGAGTCCCCCGGTTCACTAACCTTCGAAGTCGGTGATGCGCCGGCAATGATCGCCGCTGCCAAGGCTCGGGGCATACGGACGATCTGCGACAATACCTGGGGCGCAGGCCTGCTGCACCAGCCGCTGGCGCTGGGCGCAGATATATCGGTTCAGGCGCTCACCAAATACGTGGTGGGCCACGCAGACGCCTTCGGCGGCGCAGTGATGACGCGCGATGCAGGTCTCGCGGGCCGGATTGCTGCAACGTCCGAAGAGTGGGGCATCGGTCTTGCGCCGGATGATGCCTATCTCGCGGTGCGCGGCCTGCGCACGCTGGCCACCCGCCTGCGGGCGCACGAGGCGGCCGGCCTCGAGATGGCGCATTGGCTGGCGGCGCGATCCGAAGTGGCGGATGTCCTGCATCCGGCCCTGCCGGACCATCCCGATCATGCGCTCTGGAAGCGTGACTTCACAGGCTCGAACGGCCTGTTCGGGATTATCCTGAACCCGGTTCCTGAAGGCGGAATGGAGCGCTTCTTCGAGACGCTGTCGCTGTTCGGACTCGGCTTCTCCTGGGGCGGGTTCGAGAGCCTGATCATCCCCTGCGACCAGCAACTGACGCGCACCAAGGGCAGCTGGACCGAAGGCCGCGCCGGCCCACTTCTGCGCCTGCACATCGGGCTGGAAGCGACCGCAGACCTGAAAGCCGACCTCAGCGCCGCCTTCACGGCATTGTCTGCAAGCTGACCGACCGGCCGCTTCAGGGTGGCGGGGCGTGCTCGAAGTTCTTGAGAATGAACAGCGTCTCGACATCGGCGCCGACGTCGGTCAGCGGCTCCGACGGCGGCCAAAGCTGTTCATCATACTCCCGCTGCGCCACGCATCGCCGCGCCCGGCTTGCGAGGTCGACGAAATCATCGGCGCTCGGCAGGGCTTCCAGCACGCAGCCATCGAAATAAGGATACTCCACGCCCGCCGCGCATCCGAACGAGGACCGGTCCGGCCGCGCCGCAGTGATCACCATGCGGTTGGGTGCCGATAGAGCGGGCATGAAGCCGCCCGAATAGCAGGCCGAGACGACCACAACCGTCGGCCGCGTCCCGCACCAGCCATCGACCAGACTGGCCAGCCGCGACGGCGTCAGCAACCCTTCCCGGCCCAGCACCATCCCGTCCGGCGATCCGTGCGAGGTGAAGTAGAACAGGCAGCCCGCTTTGGCCGCGGCCGCCTTGGAACCGAAAGCTGCAAAGGCAATGTCGGAGGCCAGCGCCCGGCCATTCTGCGGGTTCGGGCGAAGCGACAGGTTGGAGATATTTTCGGATTTGAAGCCGACCGCTTCAAATCCCTTGGCGAGGGCACGGGCAGCGTTGTCGAACGCATCGATAGGCGCGCCGCTGCCGTCGCGCCAGTCCGCCGCCAGGATGCCGACGGCCCAGTCGTCGTAGCCGCCCGACTCGATCACGTCCGGCGTCTGGGCCCGGCCCGGCCCGACGCACAGGGCGGCCAGCAGAAACACCATTCCGAACAGAGGCTGCCACCGCATCCCGCACTCCTGAGGTCCGTACGCCTGTCAGTATATGACCAAGTCCGGCCCGCGCTTGCAAGACGCGCGGCTGAACAGCCCGGGCGGGCCTATTTCGGGTAGGTGTCAAGCGATGGCTCCCGCAGCCAGCAATCGCAGCCCGCATCATACTGAAAGGCCTCGCCATAATCGCTGATGCGTGTGGCTGGGCCGGAATAGTAGCCCGGCACATAGTCGAGCGTCGGGTCGCCGTAACGGTCCGCATAGCCATCGCCGCTATCATCGCAGACGAGATAGCCGTTTACATTGAAGTCGCAGCCAAAGGCCGGAACCATCGTCATGGTCACCGACATCTCCTCAGCCGCCATGTCGAGCCCGGCCGCGAAGGCTTCCAAATCCGCCGTCGTGCAGCCTGCGAGTGACAGTGCGCCCGCGCCGGCAAGCCAAAGGCGCAGTTTCACGCCCGCAAGTTTCATCATGTCCGCACCCCTCAAAGCCCCGATTCCGTTCAGGTTATTTTGCGGCGAGCCCGGATGAATGCAACCTGAACCGGTGTCACGCCGGCTCGTCGCTGACTTTCACGACCAGTTTGCCCAGATTCTTGCCTTCGAAGAGGCGTGAGAGGCTGGCCGGCGCTCTTTCGAAGCCGTCGACGATGTCGGTCTCGAACTTGATCTTCCCTTCCATCAGCCACATCGCCATCTGCTGGATGCCTTCCGGGAAGCGCGGGAAGTAATCGATCACGATGAAGCCCTTCACGAGCGTCCGGCGCATAAGCAGGTTCGAAAAATTGTACGGCCCCGGCACCGGTGCGGTCGCATTATAGGTCGAGATCAGACCGCACAGCGGCATGCGCGAGAAATCGTTGAGGCGTGCGATCACTGTGTCCATGATCTTGCCGCCGACGTTTTCGAAGTTGATGTCGATGCCGTTCGGACAATGCTTGTCGAGCGCCTTGCCGACATCCTCATTCTTGTAGTCGATCGCCGCATCGAAGCCCGCGACTTCGGTGAGCCAGCGGCACTTGTCCGCGCCGCCCGCGATGCCGACCACACGGCAGCCTTGTATCTTCGCGATCTGCCCCACCATCGAGCCGACGGCGCCGGCGGCGGCCGAGACGACCACCGTTTCGCCCGCCTTCGGTTTGGCGATGTCCATCAGGCCGAAATAGGCGGTCATGCCGGTGGCACCGAGCGGACCCATGTAGGCCGTGAGCGGAACACCGGGCAGCTTCGGTAACTTGGCCAGTGAGGCGCCGGGCAGCGTATTGTAGATCGCCCAACCCGAAAGGCCGGTATTGACGATATCGCCGGGCGAGAGGCCGTCAAACCGGCTTTCGGTGATGATGCTGAGCCCGCCGCCGCGCATCGGGTCGCCGATCTGCACGGGTGGCAGGTAGGCATCGATGTCGCTCATCCAGATCCGGTTCGTCGGGTCGAGCGAGAGATAGATCGTCTTGGCACGCACTTCGCCGTCCGCGAGCGGCGCAAGCGGGCTCTCGACCAGCTCAAGATCGCCCTCCTGCAGGTCACCCACGGGGCGCTTGCGCAGCACCCAGGTCTTGTTCATCTCGTTCGTCATCGCGACCTCCCTGTTTCGTTGGAAGGAACGCTAGAGCGAATCCGTTTCAGCGCAAGGCGCCGCGCTTCATCTGCCAGTAGGAATAGGCGAGGAAAACGAAGCCAAGCCCGATGATCAGCAAGGGGAAGAACTCCTGTCCTTCCATCTTGGGCGCGTTCTGGTCCATCGCGCCCGTGACGAAACTGATGATCGACGCAATGAACGCGGCCGCAAAAAGCGTGACCGCAGCTTCGCGCTTCATCAGCAAGGCCACGCTTCCCAGGAAGGCGCCGAACACACCGACGGCCCAAAGCCCGAACATCCACCACGGCATGGCGAACCAGTAGTCCAGCATTTCTTTTGGATAGGGCTCAAGATAGGCGGCGTTGCGCGTGACGGTCATGATGTAGTCGAAACAACCGAACCCGTTCCACAAGATGCCGAGCCCGCCGACGAGCCAGAGATGCCAGCCCGCGTTTACGCCGTCCGGCGCAGATTGTTCTGTCATGTGGTTCTCCCTCCCAAGAGGGCGCCAGCATAAGCCGCTTTCGGGAAATCACCAACGCGCCGCGGCGAATGCCGGGCGGTGTTCAGCGCAGGATACCGCGTTTGGCCTGGTGCCAGGCGTAGTTGAGGATCAGCAAAGACACGACGATGATGCACACCGCAAAGACGCGTGTGGCATCATAGTCGGCGGCCGGGCGCGAATAGCTGAGCGCCATCGCGGCGATGGTCGAAATGGTCGACACGCCGAGGACCCGCACCGCGAGCGCGTGCCGGCGGATCAGCAACACCGATCCGATAAGGGACGAGAAGACCGCCAGCGCCCAGACGACAAACACGCCGGCCGGCTGGGTTTCCCAATACTGGCGTGCGCCGTCCGGGAAACGGTCCATGTAGGGTCCGAACTGGGTCGCCGTGGCCAGAAAATCGAATACATTGAGAAGGCTCCACAGCACAGCAGCTGTGCCGATCAGGTAGAGATGCCATGGCGCCTTGGGCGCGGGCTTCTGCACCGGCGGAGCGAGGGCCACGGCTTCTTCGAAGGCGAGGTCTCTTTGCATGATGTATTTTTAGCACACATTCGAGGGGGGCAAAGCGGAATCCGACTCACCTTTACACACTGTAATTGACACCGCGCCCCGCGCTGGCGGGTGACGGCTCCGCTTCCAGCCGCTAGACCGTTGGAAAGAAGAGGAATCGCCCATGGCCACGGCCCCCGTCACCGAGAAAAGCCACCTCTATCTGATCGATGCGAGCGCCTACATTTTCCGCGCGTTCCACGCGTTGCCGCCGCTGACGCGCCAATCCGACGGACTTCCGATCGGCGCGGTCTCGGGCTTCTGCAATATGCTGTTCAAGCTGCTGGAAGACCTCAAAGGCCCGGAGCGGCCGACGCACTTCGCGTGCATCTTCGATGCGTCGTCCAAGACCTTCCGCAATGAACTCTTTCCCGCCTACAAGGCGCAGCGTCCGGAACCGCCGGAAGAACTGCGCCCGCAATTCCCCCTCGTGCGCCGCGCCGCCGAAGCGTTCGCCGCGCATGCGATCGAGATGATGGGCTTCGAGGCCGATGACCTGATCGCCACCTATGCCCGCCAGGCGGAAGCTAGAGGCGCGCGCGTCACCATCGTCTCGTCCGATAAGGACCTGATGCAGCTTGTCTCCGACAAGGTGCTGATGCTCGACACGATGAAGAACAAGCTGATGGGCCGCGACGAGGTGATCGAGAAATTCGGCGTCGGGCCTGAGCATGTAGTCGATGTGCAGTCGCTGGCCGGCGACAGCGTCGACAACGTGCCCGGCGCGCCCGGCATTGGCGTGAAGACCGCCGCGCAGCTGATCACCGAATATGGAAGCGTCGAAGCGCTGCTGGAGCGCGCTGAGGAGATCAAGCAGCCCAAGCGCCGCGAAACGCTGCTGAACTTTGCCGACCAGGTGCGCGTCTCGAAACAGCTCGTCACCTTGAAGGATGACGTGCCGCTCGAGGTGAAACTCGAAGACCTCGCCGTGCAGGATCCGGATCCGAAAGTGCTGCTGCCTTTCCTGGAAGAAATGGAATTCCGCACCATCACCCGCCGCGTGCGCGAGCAGATGGAGAAAGAAGGCGTCCTCGTGGCGGACGGGCCGGAAGCGGCGACGATCGACCGGACCGCCTATGTCTGCATCCGCGATCTGAAGACACTGGAAGACTGGGTGACCCGCGCCACTGCGCAAGGATGGGTGGCCGTCGATACTGAAACTGACGCGCTCGATTCCGTAGGCGGAGGATTGGTGGGCGTGTCGATGGCGCTGGCGCCGGGTGAAGCCTGTTATATTCCGCTCGCGCATGTTGATCCGGACTCGAAAGGCGATGGCGACATGTTCGGCGCCGATCCGCCGCGCCAGATCCGGATGGCCGAAGCGATCAAGGCTCTCAAGCCGATGCTTGAGGACGCGGCGACGCTGAAGATCGGCCAGAACATCAAGTATGATCTCAGCGTCTTCGCCCGCCACGGTATCAAGGTCGCGCCGGTCGACGACACGATGCTGATCTCGTTCGCCTTGAATGCCGGCATGCACGGCCACGGCATGGACGAACTTTCCGAGCGTTATCTCGGCCACAAGCCGATTTCATTCAAGGAAGTCGCCGGCACAGGCAAAGCGCAGAAAAGCTTTGCTCAGGTCGCGCTGGACAAGGCGACCGAATATGCGGCTGAAGACGCCGACGTGACACTGCGCCTTTGGCAGGTGCTGAAGCCGCGCCTGCGCACCGAACAGGTCACCACCGTTTACGAAACGCTGGAACGGCCGCTGGTGCCAGTGCTGGCCGCGATGGAACAGGCCGGCATCAAGGTGGACCGCCAGATGCTGTCGCGCCTGTCGGCCGACTTTTCGCAGCGCATGGCGGCGCTGGAAGCCCAAGCCTATGAGCAGGCCGGACGCGAGTTCAATATCGGCTCGCCTAAACAACTGGGCGAAATCCTGTTCGACGAGATGAACATTCCCGGCGGGAAGAAAACCAAGACCGGCGCCTGGGTAACCGATGCGGACGTTCTGGAAGGCCTCGCGGAAGAAGGCCATCCCCTGCCGCGCACCATCGTGGACTGGCGCACGCTATCGAAGCTGCGCTCGACTTATACCGAGGCGCTGCAGGCTGCGATCAAGCCAGAGACCGGCCGTGTGCATACCAGCTACATGATGGCCGGCGCGCAGACCGGGCGACTTTCCTCAACTGACCCGAACCTGCAGAACATCCCTGTACGGACGGAAGAAGGCCGCAAGATCCGCGAAGCCTTCATCGCAGAAGACGGTAATGTGCTCGTCTCTGCGGACTATTCGCAGATCGAGCTGCGCATCCTCGCGCACATGGCGGATATTCCGGCGCTGAAACAGGCGTTCAAGGACGGGCTCGACATCCACGCGATGACGGCCAGTGAGATGTTCAACACCCCCATCGAAGGCATGGACCCGATGGTGCGGCGTCAAGCCAAGGCCATCAATTTCGGCATCATCTACGGCATCTCCGGGTTTGGTCTTGCCCGCCAGCTGGGCATCCCGCAAAGCGAGGCGGCGGAGTATATCAAGCAATACTTCAAGCGGTTCCCCGGCATTCGTCAGTACATGGACGAAACCAAGGAGTTCGCCCGTGAGGCCGGTTTCGTGCGCACGGCGTTCGGCCGCAAAATCAACCTGCCCGACATGAAGGCCAAGGGCCCGGCCCGGGCCTTTGCCGAGCGCCAGGCGATCAACGCTCCGTTGCAGGGCACGGCCGCCGACATCATCAAGCGTGCCATGATCCGTATGCCGGAGGCGCTGGCGGCTGCGGGCTTGAAGGCTCGAATGCTGCTGCAGGTGCACGATGAACTGGTGTTTGAGTGCCCGGAGAAGGAGGCGGACCAGCTGATCAAGGTGGCGCAGGACACGATGTCGGGCGCCGATGGCCCCTCGCTCAAGCTATCGGTTCCGCTCGTCGTTGAAGCCAAAGCCGCGAAAAACTGGGCCGCCGCGCACTAGTACCCATAGGCACAAGAGCATCTTCCGCCTGTCGCGTTTGTAATCTATCGTGAATTCTGGCTCGGGGGAGCGCAAAGGTGGGGCTTGGCGCATGAAGCGCATCATCATCTGCATGGACGGGACCTGGCAAACGTTGAACCAGGCCAAGCTGACCAACATCGCCATCATTGCCCGGTCCGTCGCGCATCAGGACATCCGTCCCGACGGCACGCGCATCCACCAGCAGGTCATCTACAGCGAAGGCGTCGGCTCAACGGTCGGCGCGCTAGAGAAGTCCGGTTTCTTCGGCGGCCTGATCTATCGCACGACGCGGCTGTTCGGCGGCGCCTTCGGCGAAGGGCTCGAAGACATCATCGTCGAGACCTACCTGCGCCTCGCCTTCGCCTATGAAGAGGGCGACGAGATCTACATCTTCGGGTTCAGCCGGGGCGCCTTCGCGGCCCGCCGCCTGGCGGGCTTCATCAACACGGCGGGCATTGTCAGCCGGCGCCATGCCGAAAAGGCGCGCGAAGGTTTCCGCCTCTATTACCGGGCGCCGCGCGACGATGCGCCGGAGGCGGACAAACTCGCCCATGCCGAACAGGCCCGCGCGTTTCGTGTCAAGTATGGCAAGGGAACCCGAACAGAAACCGGTGCGCGGATGGCACTCGATGCGCCGCCGCCGATCACCTATGTCGGCGTGTTCGATACGGTGGCCCAGCGCGGCGCCAGCGAAGTTGTCCGCTCTTACCTGACCTCGAAGGACAAGGACCGTTTCCGCCTCAAGAACCGCCGCCTTGCGTCAAATGTGTGCGCGGCGCGTCATGCGCTTGCAATCGACGAATGCCGCGCAGGGTTTCCGGTGACGGAATGGGAGGCCCTCGACGAACACAATGACCGCGCCGGACGCGTGGCCTACATGCAGCGCTGGTTCGTCGGCTTCCACGGCGATGTGGGTGGCGGCGGGCGCGAGGAGCTTTCAGCCTGGTCGCTGAAATGGATCGCCGAAGGCGCGGCCGCCGAGGGCCTGCGGTTCTATGAAACGGTCGGCGACGACACATCGCCCCTCGCCGATGCCATCGCGAAAGCGACCTACGACGCGCGGCCTGACCGGCCCTCGTTTGCGCGCTCGTTCAGTCTGATCAACTGGCCTATCCGCCCCCGGCAAGTCTGGCCGAAGACCCGCAGCAAGCAGAAACAACGCCCGAGCGTGAGCGACCTCGAAGTCTTGTTCGACGAGGCGGTGCTGATCCGCGCGACGAGACGTGAACTGAAATACCGGCCGGGCGCGCTGCGGCCCTTCCGCAAGGCGATCAACGAATTTGCAAGCGCCGCGAAGGAAACGCCTGCGCCGCCGCCGGATGATCCGCCGCCGCCTGCCTGACCATCACGCGCTGCACAATATGCCGGACAGGAACCTCTCCTTCCGGTTTTGCGTGTCATGCGGGTCCAGCGGATGGGCAGCGGCCATGGTTGCGAGGACGATGGCGCGATGAGGTAGGGTTGTTCAATGTCCCCGTGGCCGCGGAGCACGAAATCCATCCGCCTCCGGTGCAGGCAACGCCAATTGCCAACACCGGACCCGAAAGCGGCCTGGCCCGTCAAGGCCCTGCCCCAAGCTGAAACAGGAGACTAACCCCGCCGGATTCGATTTGCGCAGGAGTTTCCGGACGGACTCGTCCTGGAGCAGGCGAAGCCGCCACGTCATTCCGTCAGTTCCCCTGCGCCTGCGCCTGCGCCTGCGCCTGCGCCTGCGCCTGCGACAGGATCAGTCCGCCGGGCATCAGCTCAAGTGCCGCGCAAAGAAATGCGCACCGGTTTCGAGACAGGCAAAAAAGCGTGCGGACTTCGTTGCGCAAGGCCGGACTTACGCAACAAACGGGCGGCCCGAATGCCTCGCCCTTCACACTTGGGGCGCTTTCCGCCGCAATGAATCGCGAGACTGCCCCATTCCGCGCAAATGCGCGCCGCACTCCGTTGATTTTGTTGAGGCTCCACCACCGGAGGGCTTTTGAAATGAACCGAGCTGTGATTGAACCTACTGCCAAGCAGACCGAAGCGCATGCAAGCTTCCGGCTGGCGGAAAAGGACAAGGCGATGACGACTCTGGCACTGGTGGACGACGACGAAAACATTGTGGCTTCGCTGAAGCTGTTTTTCGAAGCCGAAGGCTATCAGGTGCGCACCTACCATGACGGCGAGGCCGCCCTGCCCGGACTGACCGAATCCCCGCCGGACATCGCCATCCTCGATGTGAAGATGCCGAAGATGGACGGCATGGAGCTGCTGCGCCGCCTGCGCCAGACATCCGAACTGCCGGTAATCTTCCTTACCTCGAAGGATGAAGAGATCGACGAAGTGATCGGCTTCAACATCGGCGCAGACGATTTCGTGCGCAAACCCTGCTCCAACCGCCTGCTGGCAGAGCGTGTGAAAGCCGTGCTGCGCCGGGCCCGTGGCGGCGCGGCCGGACCCGAGGAAGGCGACTCCAAACCGATCGTGCGCGGCAAGCTGGTGCTTGACCCGAACCGGCATGCCTGCACCTGGGACGGCAAGCAGGTGCGCCTGACGGTGACCGAGTTCCTGATCCTGCAGGCCCTCGCGACGCGGCCCGGCTATGTTAAAAGCCGCGACCAGCTGATGGACGCGGCCTATGACGACCAGATCTATGTGGACGATCGCACCATCGACAGCCACATTAAGCGGCTGCGCAAGAAGTTCCGCGAAGTGACGGATGAGTTTGATGCCATCGAAACCCTCTACGGCGTCGGCTATCGCTACACGGAATAAGCCGCCAGCGGAGATCTACATTGGCGGGGCGGGAGACGAGAGTTCCCGCCTCGTCTTTTCATATGCGGATTGGCGCCGGGACAAGATGGGTGCCCACCGGCGCGTCGAATACCTGCCGCATTGGAAGATCACGGCGGCAAAGAACCTCGCCGCTGACTTCGTTGCAGCCGGTCATCCGCTTGCGCTGATCGGGCACAGCTGGGGCGGGGACACGGTGCTGCGTGCAGCACATTCACTCACCGCGCCCGCTTTCATTCTGGGGGTTGATCCCGTGGCCAAACCGGTGTCACGGCTGACTGCCCGCGACGGACGCCCGGCCGCCGCCGCACTGGTGATGCACGTCGATGCCGTGCCCGGCGCCTATGACCGCTCGGATCTGGTAAAGGCGGCCGGCTTCATTGCTGGCGGAGGAACGCCCCGCGCCTTCCGGCTTGCGGACACGCGGATCGACACCGCGCTCAATCACTGGAACTTCACCGGCATGATGAGAGCGCGCGGGCCGGATGGCCTGACGGCGGAGGACTGGCTGGCCGTGTTTCCCGAGCGGCTCAGCCAAACAGCTGGCTGAGGCGCCAGCTCCAGTTCGGCAGGGCCAGGGTGAGGAACAGGAAGCCGATGCCGACGAGGGCGCAGAGCGGCGAGTAGATGCGCCGGTTCAGCGAGAGGTAGGGCTGTTCCGGCGCAGCGCGTTCAAACGCCGGCAGGACGCCGACAATGCCACGGCCCAGGAATACGAAGGTCAGCAGCAGGCCAACCGGGACCAGATAGGGTTTGGCGCGCGGCACCTGCTCGCTGAACCCGCCCATCAGGAAGGCCGCCAGGGCCGCAAACAGCAACAGGACGCAGATGTAGAGGAAAGACAACCGGGAGGGCACGCGGGTAATGCCGCGGCGGCCGATGATCGAGCGGGCAAGCGCCTGTTCATTGGCGAAAGGAAAGGTCAGCCCCGCCGCCCAGAGCAGATACAGCGCGGCCCCCGCGCAGAGCGCCAGCGCCAGACCATTGCCTACAATCTCCGCCAATCCATCTCACTCCCACCATTCACCCTTTCTGATCCTACATGCAGGCTGTGCTTGCCGCCAGAGCCGCTATTGAATAGCCAGAACACCGATCCTTACATCAAAGACAGAGAACAAGGAGTGCCCGATGTCCGATCCCGAGAACACGCTGCTGCTGGAGACCTCGAAAGGCCTCGTCACCATCAAGCTCCGCCCGGACCTGGCGCCCGGCCACGTGGCCCGCATCAAGGAACTCGCGCGGGAGGGGTTTTACGACGGAATCATCTTCCACCGCGTGATCGCTGGCTTCATGGCGCAGACGGGCTGCCCCAAGGGCACCGGCACCGGCAATTCGAAGAAGCCGGACCTGAAAGCCGAATTCAACGCGGAGCCCCACGTGCGCGGCACCTGTTCGATGGCGCGCACGTCGGCGCCCCATTCGGCCAACAGCCAGTTCTTCATCTGCTTTGACGACGCCTCGTTCCTGAACCGCCAATACACGGTCTGGGGTCAGGTGACGGACGGCATGGACGCCATTGACCAGCTGGCCAAAGGCGAGCCGCCGCGTAATCCGGACCGCATCATCTCGATGCGCGTCGCTGCGGACGCCTAACCCGGCGCCGGGGGGCAAAGCGAGGGGGACGACAGGCCATGGCCGAAAAGCAAACGTCTCGCCGGACCCGCGTGCGCCGGACGACCACGATCCTCGGATCGCGGATCGCCCGGCTCATCTTTGCCTCCAACATGGCCGGCCTCGCCATCCTCATCATCGGCGCAATGGTGCTCAACGAGATGCGCGCGGGCTTCGTCGCGTCCAAGAAGCAGGACCTTGAAGCGCAGGCGCAGATCTTTTCGAGCCTCCTGTCGGATGATGCGACCACGCCTGAGCCCGGGCTCAATCCCGACGCTGCGCGCCAGACGCTGCAGCGTCTGAACCTGCCAGAGCGGGTGCGCGCGCGCATCTTCACGCCGGATGGCGAACTGATCGGCGACAGCTATTACCTGTCCGAACGCGTGGACGTCTCGGCCCTGCCTCCGCTGAGCGATCCCGGATTTCTGGCTCGAACGGGGCGCGACCTGTCCGAATGGGCCAGCGAATTCTTCAACTTCTTCTCGCCACGGCGCTCTTCCGAAGCGCTGCGCACGCAGAGCTTCGAGGAAGAATTCAAGGTCGCCGCGCTGGGCGGACAAGCGGCCAGCCAACGCTTTTCGGACCGGGGCAGCCGCGTGATTTCGGTATCGATGCCGGTACAGCGCGTTTCGGCCGTGGTGGGCGTGCTGGTTCTGGAAGCGAGCGACATCGACGAGATCATCCGGGCGGAGCGGGTCGCGCTGGTGCCCTTCATCGGCGTTGCAGTGCTGATGGCATTCATCACGTCGGTCATGCTGACCCTCGGCATCGCACGGCCCCTGCGGCGCCTGTCGCTGGCCGCCGACCGTATCCGGTCGGGCGCCTCGGACAAGATTGACGTGCCCCTGCTGACCCAACGCACCGACGAGATCGGCGACCTCGCCACCTCGATCCAGAGCATGACTGAAGCGCTGCTGGAGCGGATCGAAGCGAACGAACAGTTTGCGGCCGATGTCGCGCACGAGCTCAAGAACCCGCTGACCTCCATCCGCTCGGCGGTGGAGACGCTGGAACGGGTGAAAGATCCGGACGCGGCCACGCGCCTGCGCCAGGTGATTGCTTCAGATGTTAAACGTCTCGACCGTCTAATCACGGACATTTCGAACGCCTCCCGCCTCGAAGCCGAGATGACCCGCCTGCCCAGCGAGCAGATCGACATCGCCCGCTTCGTGCGCGACATCGTGCGAACCTATGAAGGTATAGGCGACGGCGAGATGGCTGTGCATGTGTCGTTCACCGACGCGACGATGGGCGCGCGTCTTATCGTGCGCGGCCGCGAAGGCCCGCTGGGCCAAGTACTGCGTAACCTGATCGACAATGCAAGGTCCTTCTCGCCGGGCGGCAGCACGGTTGAGGTCCGGCTCGACCAGACGAATGACGGACCGCGTACCGTGGCACGGGTGACCGTGGAGGACTCAGGCCCCGGCGTTCCGCCCGACAAGTTGGAAACGATCTTCAACCGTTTCTATACGGACCGTCCGAAAGGCACCGCCTTCGGCAACAATTCCGGCCTCGGCCTGTCCATCGTCAAACAGATCATCGCCACCCACCACGGCAAGGTCTGGGCCGAAAACCGCACCGAAGGCGGCGCCAGATTTACGGTCGACCTGCCGGCGGTTTAAGCGCCGCCTGTCCAAATCCGCGTCTCGACCACATCTAGAACTAGCGGTTCTGGCGGTTTTCGATCAGGTCCTTGACGACTTCGGGTTCGGCCAATGTGGAGGTGTCGCCCAGGTTCGAGAACTCGTTTTCGGCGATCTTGCGCAAGATGCGGCGCATGATCTTGCCCGAGCGCGTTTTCGGCAGGCCGGGCGCGAACTGGATCAGGTCCGGTGACGCGATGGGTCCGATCTCGCTGCGGACATGCTGGACGAGGTTCTTGCGCAGCGCGTCGTCGGCCTCACAACCAGCAACAAGCGTGACGTACGCATAGATACCCTGACCCTTGATGTCGTGCGGATATCCGACGACGGCAGCTTCGGCGACAGCATCATGGCTGACGAGTGCGCTTTCGACTTCGGCCGTGCCCATGCGGTGGCCGGAGACGTTGATCACGTCATCGACGCGTCCGGTGATCCAGTAGAAGCCGTCTTCATCGCGGCGGCAACCGTCGCCGGTGAAGTAGTATCCGGGATAAGCCGTGAAATAGGTTTCGACGAAGCGCTGGTGATCTCCGTACACGGTGCGCATCTGGCCTGGCCAGCTGTCCGTGATCAGAAGGTTTCCATCGGCGGCGCCGTGCAGCTCTTTGCCTTCGGCATCGACGAGCATGGGCTTGACGCCGAAGAAAGGATGCGAGCCGGCGCCCGGCTTCATGACCGTTGTGTTGGGCAAAGGCACGATCAGCGTGCCGCCGGTTTCCGTCTGCCACCAGGTATCGACGATGGGGCACCGCGCTTCTCCTACGACGTGGAAATACCATTCCCAAGCCTCGGGGTTTATCGGTTCGCCCACCGTGCCTAGCAGGCGGATGGATTTGCGCGAGGTCTTCTTCACCGGGCCTTCGCCTTCGCGCATCAGGGCGCGGATGGCGGTGGGTGCGGTGTAGAAGATCGTGACCTTGTGATGGTCGCAGACCTTCCAGAAGCGGCTGGCATCCGGGTAGGTCGGGACGCCTTCGAACATCAGCGTAGTCGCGCCGTTCGCCAACGGTCCGTACACGATATAGGTGTGGCCGGTGACCCAGCCGACATCGGCCGAACACCAGAAGATGTCATCGTCCTTCAGGTCGAAGACATATTCATGGGTCATCGAGGCCCAGACGAGATAGCCGCCGGTCGTGTGCAGCACGCCCTTGGGTTTGCCGGTGGAGCCGGACGTATACAGGATGAAGAGCGGATCTTCGGCATTCATCGGCTCAGGCGGGCAATCGGCGGAAACGTCTGCGCCGATCTCGTGCAGCCAATGATCGCGCCCCTCCACCATCGGCACATCGGCGCCGGTGCGCTGCACGACGAGCATCTTCCTGACCATGCCGCCGGCGATCTCGGCGGCCCGGTCGGCATTGGCCTTCAGCGGGACGGTCTTGCCGCCGCGCAGGCCTTCATCGGCTGTGATCAGGACTTCCGATCCGCAATCTGTGATCCGGCCTGCCAGGGCATCCGGCGAAAAACCGCCGAACACGACCGAGTGGACCGCGCCGATGCGCGCGCAGGCCAGCATGGCGTAGGCCGCCTCGACGATCATCGGCATGTAGATGGTGACCCGGTCGCCCTTCTTGACGCCGAGTTGCTTCAGCACGTTGGCGAACTTGCAGACGGCGCTGTGCATCTGGCGATAGGTCAGGGTGTGGGACTCGCCGGGCGCGTCGCCTTCCCAGATCATGGCGGGCTTGTCACCGCGTTTGTCCAGGTGACGGTCGAGGCAGTTGGCGGAAACGTTCAGCACGCCGTCGTGATACCAGCGCACATGCAGGTCGCCGGTCTCCCAGGAGACGTCCTTCACCTGGGTATAAGGCTTGAACCAGTCGAGCCGCTTGCCCTGCTCGCCCCAGAAGGCTTCCGGATCCGCGATCGAGGCGGCGTACATTTCCTTGTATTTCTCCGGCGTCAGATTGGCTTTCGCCGCAAAGGCTTCGGGAACGGGATAGGTTTTCGATGTGTCGCTCATGGAAGGTCGCCTTGGTTGTTCCGCCCTGGGGGTATTTTGTTGTGGCATAAAGTTTAACGGGGCGCATCCGCCCGGGGCAATGGCGCACGCCGCGCCAAGTGAAGCCTTTCGCCTGACAAAGTGTCTCAGAAGTGAAGCACTTCAGACCCAAATTCGGCGCCGGATACCCTATTCAGCCGGCGGCATCGCCGCGTCGCCCGGCCCGTGCGGACGCCGGGTCCCCGGGACGCGGAGGTCTTCCACCAGGTCCTGGATATCCTGTGGCGGTGGCTGGGTGAGCAGCGAGACGGCCACACCGATCAGGATCGAGCTGATCATGAACACGAAGCCGATCCCTTCCGGCGACACACCAAACAGCCACTGGTCCGGACCGGCGGCCTTTCCGGCGCCGATCTTGAAGTGCCAGATATAGGCGAAGGTGGGGATGAGGCCGGCCAGCATCGCGGCGATGGCGCCTTCGCGGTTCATCCGTTTCCAGAAGATGCCGAGCAGGATGACCGGGAACAGCGACGCTGCCGCCAGCCCGAACGCGAACGCGACGACCTGGGCCACGAAGGCGAGCTGGGCCGAGTAGATGCCCATGAAACCGGCCGCCACGACTGCGCCGGCCGCCGCGAGCCGCGCGACGCGCAGTTCGGCCTTGTCGCTCATACTGCGGAAGAAGGTGCGCCGGCACAGGTCGTGGCTGATCGCGGAGGCGATGACCATCAGCAGGCCGGCGGCCGTCGAGAGGGCCGCCGCAAGTCCGCCGGCGACGACGAGGCCGATCACCCAGTCCGGCAGCTTCGCGATCTCGGGATTTGCCAGCACGGCAATGTCATTGTTGATCGTGACTTCGTTCTCCAGCCCGTCCGGGGCGGCCGGGCCCCGGATCTGCATCTTGCCGTCGCCGTTCTTGTCGTCGAAGGCGACGAGGGTCGTGATCTCCCAGTTCTCGAACCAGGCGGGCGAAGCGCGTTCGCCGGCTGCTTCAAGCGCCGCAGCCTTGGCGGCATAGTCCTCGCCGGGCGTCACATAGGTTGTTTCGTTGACGGTGCTGATGACGTTGAGGCGCGAGAATGCACCGACGGCAGGCGCCACGGTGTAGAGCAGCGCAATGAAGACCAGCGCCCAACCGGCCGACAGGCGCGCATCGGCGGCGCGCGGCACGGTGAAGAAGCGGATGATCACGTGCGGCAGGCCGGCCGTGCCGAACATCAGCGCAGCGGTGATGCAGAAAATGTCGAGGTTCGATTTGGTAGACGAAAGATAACTGGTGAAGCCGAGATCCTGCACCGTCAGGTCGAGCTTGTGCAGCATCGAGATCTCTTCGCCCTTGAGGTTCGACAGGAAGCCCAGTTGCGGCACCGGGTTCCCCGTGAGCATCAGCGAAATGAAGATGGCCGGCACCGTGTAGGCGAAGATCAGCACCACGTATTGTGCGACCTGGGTGTAGGTGACGCCCTTCATGCCGCCGAGCACGGCGTACACGAACACGATGCCCATGCCGGCAAAGATGCCGGTGTTGAAGTCCACACCCAGGAAGCGCGAGAAGGCGATGCCGACGCCGGACATCTGGCCCGCGATATAGGTGAACGACACGAAGAGGGCGCAGATCACGGCGACGATCCGGGCGGTGTCGGAATAGTACCGGTCGCCGACAAAGTCTGGCACCGTGAACTTGCCGAACTCGCGCAGGAATGGCGCCAGCAGCAGCGCGAGCAGAACATAACCGCCCGTCCAGCCCATCAGGTAGACCGAGCCGCCATATCCCATGCCGGCAATCAGGCCGGCCATCGACAGGAAGGAGGCGGCACTCATCCAGTCGGCGGCCGTCGCCATGCCGTTGACGACCGGGTGCACTCCGTGGCCCGCGACGTAGAAATCATTGGTCGAACCCGCGCGGGCCCAGATGGCGATGCCGAAATAGGTGGCGAAGGTCGCGGCGACCCAGAAGATGGTCCAGTCCATGCCTCAGCCCTCGATCCGGTATTTCTTCTCGAGGCGGTTCATGGCGGCGCAGTAATAGAAGATCAGGATCACGAAGACGTAGATCGAGCCGTTCTGCGCGAACCAGAAACCGAGCGGCGCGCCGCCGATGTGGAACTGGTCGAGGAAGCCGCGCAGCAAGATGCCCGCACCGAAAGACACGGCGAACCAGATCGCCAGCAGCGTCAGCGTGAGCCGGATGACTTCCGGCCAATAGGCCCGGCGGTCGGGCGTCTCGTCATTAGCGGCCATCGCGCCCTCCCCTGTGCAGACGCCGTCTGACGCGGCGATGACCCACCTTACCGGCTTCAAGGGCGAAGGGAAGACAAGGTGACAATCCTGCCAAATGACTCGGACGTTCTTGCCTGACAGGCTGGAACACCCGACAAAGGCGCCTGGAGGAAAACAAATGTTCAACAATACGGAATGGCTGAGCCAGGTTCGCGAGGACGTGATCGATCCCGCCCGCGAGATCGTGGACCCGCACCATCATCTCTGGCCGAAGCCGCACCTCTCCTACGATCTGGAGGAGTTGTGGTCGGATACGCAGGATGGGCACAATGTGGTGCAGACCGTGTTCATGGAATGCGGCGCCTCCTATCGCAAGGATGGCCCGGACCACCTGAAACCGGTTGGCGAGACAGAGTTCATTGCCGCTGCCTCGGCGCGGGCCGCGAAGGACAAATCGAAGGCGCAGATCGCCGCGTTGGTGGCCCACGCAGACTTGCGGTTGGCGAACCTCGACGAGGTGCTTGAGGCACACGCGGCGGCCGCGAACGGCTTGTTCCGCGGCATCCGGCATGCCGGCTCCTTCGAGCCTGACAAGAGCGTGCCCCTGTCGATCCCCGGACGCGGGCCCGCCGGCCTGTTTGCCGATCGGGATTTCCGGCGCGGCGTGGCGCGCCTTGGTGAGAAAGGACTGACCTTCGACACCTGGCTCTACCACCACCAGCTGCCGGAATATGCCGCCCTGGCCCGGGCCGTGCCCGGCACGGTGATGATCCTCGATCATTTCGGCACGCCGCTCGGCGTCGGCAAATATGCCGGCAAACGCGCGGACATCTTCGAGAAATGGAAAGACGATATCGCCGCCGTGGCGGAGAACCAGAACGTCCACGCCAAACTCGGCGGGCTTGCGATGCCGGACAACGGTTTTGGCTGGAACGGGCGCGACAAACCTCCGACCTCGGACGAATTCGTTGAGGCGCAGGCGCCCTGGTATCATCATGCCATCAAGGTGTTCGGACCGGAGCGCTGCATGTTTGAAAGCAACTTCCCGGTCGACCGCCTGTCGCTCAGCTACCGCACGCTCTGGAACGGCCTCAAGAAGATCGCAGCAGACTATCCCGAACCGGCCAAAGCCGCGCTGCTCAGCGGCACAGCGCGAAAGGTGTACAAACTGTGAGTGATCTCAAGCCCATGCCCGCCCAACCCGAGGACGTACCCTGGCCCACGGCGGAGTGGCCCGCAAGTGAACTGCCAGCCCCGGTTGCCGCGCGGCTGAACCCGCTTCTCGAATTCGCTTTCAGCGATCCGGCGCCGGACCAGATGGGTGAAACGCACGGCTTCCTGGCGGTGCAGGCTGGGCGCGTTGTAGCCGAACGCTACTGGCGCGATCACGACCAGGACACGACGCATCATTCCTGGTCGCAGGCGAAGAGCATGACACAGGCGCTGATCGGCATTCTTGTGCGCGAAGGCAAGATCGACATCCACGCGCCCGCCGATGTACCGGAATGGCAGAGCACGGACGATCCGCGCCGCTCCATCACGCTGGACCAGTTGCTGCGCATGTCCAGCGGACTGAAATTCGCGGAAGATTATGTCGATGCCGGCGTGTCGGATGTGATCGAGATGCTGTTCGGCTCCGGCAAGGATGACGTGGCCGCCTATGCAGCGAAGTCGCCGCTCGTGCACCCGCCCGGCACGGTGTGGAGCTACTCCAGCGGCAGCACCAATATCGTCGCGCGCTGCGCCGCCCGCGCGCTGGGCGCATCGGGGCCGGCGTTCCGGGACTTCATGCTGCGCGAATTGTTCGATGCCATAGGAATAGCGTCGGCCACGCCGAAATTCGACGCGGCAGGCACGTTCATCGGCTCGTCCTTCTGCTACTGCACGGTGCGCGACTTTGCGCGGTTCGGCCTGCTCTACCTGCGCGGCGGCGTTTGGGACGGGCGGCGTATCCTGCCGGAGGGCTGGGTGGATTATGCCCGCACGCCGACGCCCGTTCCGCCCACCGAAGAGCTCGGCTACGGCGCCCATTGGTGGCTCGGGATGGCAGGGCCCGGAAGCTTCTCCGCCAATGGCTATGAAGGCCAGTATACGCTGATCGTGCCGGACCTGGACCTGATCCTTGTGCGTAATGGCAAATCGCCTCTGGAGCAGAAAGAAGAGGTGATCCGCTGGATGCGCCAGGCAGCGGACGCGTTCCGGGTCTGACGGTCGCGCTTGCGCTCAGTTCGAGAACAACGCCCTGACGCCCGGCCGCGTGAGCCAGACGACTACCGCGCCGGAAATTACCACGCCCAACGCACCTTCCGCGAAACTTCCGGAGATCATGCGGCCGGCGTCTGCGAGGGCGTTTACGAGGAATACGCCGACGGCGAGCTCGTGGCCCCATCGCCGGCGATGAAACGCGCCCCAAGCGGTCGCAGCAAACACTAGCGCCAGTAAAGCGAAGCCGGCTCCGCCCCAAACAGCATGGGTCATCATGCTGGCATATTCGGCACGCTTGAATGACCAGATCCGGTCGAGCAGCGTGCCTGGGTGGAGGAAGGTCAATGCGGAGACGGCGCAAATACTGGTCGCGAGCAGGAAAAACCCTCCCATAATGCGCGGTGTGACAGGCATAACCGACGAATCCGGCTGTTCGGCTTCACCCTATCATACCCACAAAGTTTCGGCTTCAGCCCCCGCTTGCCTTCAGACCCGCCTTCCCCTATACGCCGCCGTTCAGAAAGGGCGGCGCCAGGCCGTGCCTGTCAGGTTCCGACCTTCCCTTGGGGAGGGCACGGTCCAGGGCGAAAGGAAAACACATGTCCAAGCATAATATTGTATTCAACGTCGATGTGCGCCCGCGCACCGGCACCGGCGGCGCGCGCGAAGCCCGCAGACAGGGCTTTGTGCCCGGCGTGCTGTACGGCGGCGAACTCGCTCCCGTGGCCATCAACCTGCGCAAGCCGGAAGTCATGAAGGCCATCGAAACCGGCCAGTTCCTGAACACCACCGCGACGCTGATCCACAAAGGCGAAAAGCAACTGGTCATCCCGCAGGGCATCCAGATGCACCCGGTCACCGACCAGCCGATGCACGTCGATCTGCGCCGCGTCGAGAAAGACCAGATCATCAAGGTTGAGGTTCCGGTCCACTTCAAAGGCGTCGAAGTCTGCCCGGGCATCAAGAAGGGCGGCACGCTTAACGTCGTGCGCCACACCGTCGAGATCAACGTGCCGGCCGGCCATATCCCGGAACACCTCGAAGCCGACATCTCGGCGCTCGAAGTCGGCGACAACGTGAAGATCTCGAACATCCCGCTTCCGAAGGATGCTTCGCCGGTCATCATGGACCGCGACTTCACGATCGCCACGATCGCAGGCCGCGGTGGCAAGGCCGAAGAAGAGCCCGCCGCACCAGCCGCTGCTGACGCGGTTCCGGCTGCCAAGGCGAAAGCCCCGGCCGCTGCTGCAGCCGCCGCACCGGCGAAGGCTCCTGCCAAGAAGTGATCCGTTCTGGACAATCAGGAGGCCGCCAGTCACAAGCTGGCGGCCTCTTCGATTCCGGGGCTGAACCAGGAAAGATGCGCAACCCATGTTGATCCTTGCCGGACAGGGAAACCCGGGCGCCAAGTATGCCAGGAACAGGCACAATGCCGGCTTCCTGCTGCTGGACCGCATCCATGCCGCGCAAGGTTTCGGCCCGTGGCGCGCAAAGTTTGAGTCCGAGGTTTCCGAAGGCTCGGTCGACACGCCTTCCGGACGGCAGAAGGTGCTGCTGATGAAGCCGCAGACCTTCTACAACGAGTCCGGGCGCGCGATGTCCAAGGCCTGCGCCTTCTACAAGGTCGGCGCCGAAGCGGTGACCGTGCTGCATGACGAGATCGACCTTGCGCCCGGCCGCGTGCGGGTGAAGCGCGGCGGCGGGCATTCCGGCAACAACGGCATCCGCTCCGCCATTGCGCATATCGGGCCGGACATCCGGCGCGTCCGTGTCGGTGTCGGCCATCCCGGCGACAAGACGCTGGTGATGCCCTATGTGCTGTCAGACTTCTCGAAAGCGGATCTCGCCTGGTTCGAGCCGCTGGGCGATGCGATCTGCAAGGCGCTGCCTTACCTGATCGCGGGGGATGACGAACGCTTCCAGACCGAAGTGATGCGCCTCGCCCCCGCCCCCAAGCACGACCCGAAACAGTTGGGCCGTCCGGGGACGGAATAAGGCGCAGCTTACGCCTTGCGGACGATCGCCATGTTCGACCGTGTGGCTTCCACGACAATCCTGTCGCCCACCACCAGTGGCGCCTGGCCTTCGGCCGCTTCTGCGCCCCAGACCGTATCGCCGATCTTCACCTGGCCGTGACCGCTGGAGAGGTCGCGCGTGACCTCACCCTGCTGCCCGACCAGTTGCACCATGCGCTTGTTCAGCGTCGGGTGCTCGGGCTCAGCGCGGCGCATGTTGGGGAACACGAAGCGGCTGATCACGATCAACGCGACGCTGGCCACCGCGAACACGAGACACTGGACTTGCCAGGCGGTTGCCGATTCCGGGGCGAAGGCCGCGAAGGCGGCGGTCGCTGCAGCGGCGATGGACGCCATCAACAGGTCGAACGTACCGGTCACCATTTCGACGCCGAACAGGATCAGGGCAAGCACCAGCCAGTGCCACCAGGTGATCTGGGAAAGCAGTTGTTCCATAGGGTCCTCCTTCTGTGGGCCGATGGATGGATCAGGTACGCGTCGGCGGAACCGCACCCGCGGCGCGTGCCGCGTTACCGGCCTGGGCCGCGTCCGTCAGGCCGCGGATGCCTTCGATGGTGCCGAGGATCGACGAGAACTCGGCGGGGATGATCACCGTTCGTTGCTGAGGCGAGGTCGCCAGCTTCTCGAAGGCGGCCACATAGGCCTGGCCAAGGAAGTAGTTGATGGCGTTGACGTCACCGCGCGCAATCGCTTCGGAGACCATTGCAGTGGCCTTCGCTTCAGCTTCTGCTTCGCGTTCGCGCGCTTCAGCATCGCGGAAGGCGGCTTCCCGGCGGCCTTCGGCCTGCAGGATCTGCGACTGCTTCTGGCCCTCGGCCTTCAGAATGGCCGACTGCTTCTCGCCTTCGGCCGTCAGGATCTCAGCGCGCTTCAGGCGCTCGGCCTTCATCTGGCGCGCCATGGCTTCGGTGATGTCGGCTGGCGGCGTCAGGTCTTTGATCTCGATACGGGTGACCTTCACGCCCCAGGGGAGCGTGGCCGCGTCGATCGTGCCAAGCAAGCGCGCGTTGATCTCGTCGCGGTTCGAGAGCACCTGGTCGAGGTCCATCGAGCCGACCACGGTACGGATGTTGGTCATCGAAAGGTTGGTGATGGCGCTGACGAGGTTGTTGACCTCATAGGCGGCCTGCACGGCGTCGATGACCTGGATGAAGACGATGGCATCACACGACACCATCGCGTTGTCCTTGGTGATGACTTCCTGCTGGGGCACTTCAAGCACGGTTTCCATCATGTTCATCTTGCGGCCGATGCGGTCGAAGATCGGGTTCACGACGTGCGGTCCGGGTGACAGCGTCTTGGTGTACCGGCCGAAGCGTTCGACCGTCCAGTTATAGCCTTGCGGCACGAATTTCAGGGCGCTGAACAGGCCGACGACAACGACGACGAAGATCAGCAGGAAGGCCGAAACGATGATGTCCATGGTGTCCCTCTCCACAGTGGGTACTAGGTCTGAAATGGGGAGGGATTTGCCGTTATTCAATAAAAATCGACGCGAAAACGGCCTGCCCGTTCCCCGAGCAGGCCGATCATCGCGGTATTCGGTTAAGGTTCGTTAACAGCCGGACTTAAAGCTGGCCGAGCAGGTAGTCGGCGGCCGACACCTTGAACTCGCCGCCCTGCTCTACGTTGAGTTCAGCCACGACACCGTCTTTCACCAGCATCGAATAGCGCTGCGAGCGCTTGCCCATGCCGAAGCCGGTCGCATCCAGCTCCAGACCGAGCGCCGACGCGAAGGCGCCGTTGCCGTCAGCCAGCATGCGGACGGCCTCGTCGGCATGCGAGGACTTGCCCCAGGCGCCCATGACGAACACGTCGTTGACCGAGGTGCAGACGATCTCATCGACGCCCTTGGCTTTAAAATCCGCAGCCTTGTCCACAAAGCCCGGCAAGTGGCGGGCCGAGCAGGTGGGCGTGTAGGCGCCCGGCACGGCGAACAGGGCGACGGTCTTGCCGCCGAACACTTGCGCCGTGGTGACGGGCTTGGGGCCATCCGCCGTCATTTCCATGAAGGTGGCTTCGGGCAGCTTGTCGCCGACTTTGATGGTCATGAGGCATTCTCCATTGTTGCCTGCCCGAGATAGGCCGCGCGGGGCCCGGCCGCAATGGCTGCCCCGGCGATCAGGTCAATACGCGCATTGCCAACCGAAGCCCGCCTGCGGCGGAATGCACACCCTGACCCAGTTGCAATTGATAATCACTCTCAATAATGTTGCGCTCCTCATCTTCCAGCTTTCCTCCCGGAGCCCACCATGAAACGTCTCATCAGTGTCAGCAGCGCCGCGCTGCTCGCCCTTTCCGCTACCGCACAGGCCCAATCCGGTGCCGACCCGGCAGATACCGAGGAGACGCGTGTTGAGGAAACCGTGGTCGTCACTGCAGCACGCACCATCCTGCCGCCGTCCGCCTTGCCGACGACGATCCAGCTGATCAGCAACGAGGATCTCGCCCTGCAGGCCAAGCTGACCGGATCTGCCGTGGACGTGGTGTCGACGCTGGTGCCATCCTTCTCGCCGACGCGGGAAAAAATGAGCGGCGCGGGCGAATCCCTGCGCGGACGCAAACCCCTCTACCTGATCGACGGCGTGCCGCAGTCCAATCCCCTGCGGGACGGCAGCCGGGCCGGCTACACGATCGATCCGTTCTTCATCGACCGCGTGGAGGTCATCTTCGGCTCCAACGCTATCCAGGGCATCGGCGCGACCGGCGGCGTGGTGAACTACGTCACGGTGGCCGCGCCGACCGAGGAAGACGTTTGGACCGGCAAGCTGCTGGCGCAGTTCTCTGCGGCAAACGAATTCCAGGGTGACGGCTATGAATCCCGCACCGGCGCAGTGGCCGGGCGGGATTTCGGCCTGCTCGACCTGACGCTTGGCGTCTCCGCGCAAACGCGCGGCGCCTATTACAGCGGCGACGGCCGCCGCGTCGGCATCGACGGAACGCAGGGCGAGGTGCAGAACTCGACCAGCCTCTCCTTCTTCGCCAAGGCCGGCTACGACCTCGGCGACGCGCGCCGTCTTGAGCTGATGGCGCAGCATTTCAAACTGGAAGGCGATGGCAACTATGTTCTCGTGAGCGGCTCGCGCGCCACCAACACGCCGACCACCACGGTGCGCGGCAGCCAGGAAGGCGAGATCCCGAACAACAAGGTGCTGACCACGTCGCTGACCTATTCCGACAAGGACCTCGCCGGCGGCCTGCTGACCGGCCAGCTGTTCTTCCAGGACTTCGAGGCCGTTTATGGCGGCGGCGTCTTCGACACCTTTCAGGACCCGGCCATCGACCCGACCGGCACACTGTTCGATCAGTCCGCGAACAATTCCGAGAAGATGGGCCTGCGGCTCTCTTATGAGCGGGCGCTCGACGCCGTGCCCGGCCTCAATGTGACGGGAGGTCTCGATGTGCTCAATGACAAGACCTACCAGGAACTGATCAAGACCGGCCGCAACTGGGTTCCGGAAACCGAGTTCACGTCCTATGCGCCGTTCGTTCAGCTGAACCAGGCGTTGTTCGGCAAGCGCGTGCACGTGTCGGGCGGCCTGCGTCACGAGATGGCCCAGCTGAAAGTGGCCGACTACGAGACGCTCTACAGCTATGGCCCGCAACAAGTCGGTGGCGGCGAGCCCGATTTCCAGAAGACCCTGGTCAATGCCGGCGTCACGGCTGAAGTCGTGCCCGGCCTGACCGCGTATACATCGTATGCGGAAGGTTTCACCATGGCCGATGTCGGCCGCATCCTGCGCGCCATCTCCACGCCGGGAGAGGACGTCGACACCTTCCTCAACGTCGAACCGGTGGTCACGGACAATACCGAAATCGGCCTCGAATGGCGCCGCGGGCCGCTGTCGGCTTCGGCGGCCTATTTCTGGAGCACGGCCGAACTCGGCTCGCTGCTCATCCTGCGCAACGACATCTTCGAAGTCGAGCGCCAACGTACCGAGATCGAAGGCCTTGAGCTGAACGCCGCGTGGGAAACGCCGGTCGACGGCCTCAAGCTCTCCGCCGGCTATGCCGCGCTCGAAGGCCAATCGGACAGCAACGGCGACGGCCGCGTCGACCAGGACCTCGACGGCGCCAATATCAGCCCGGACCGCGTGAACCTGGCCGCCGATTTCGAGCGTGGCCCCTTTGCCCTGCGCCTGCAGAGCCGCAGCTATCTCGACCGGACCTTCGACGGCCTGCCGGCATCGAGCGACTTCGACGGTTACACGCTGGCCGACGCGTTCCTGCGCTATTCGGCGCCGTTCGGGAACATCACGCTGTCGGCCGCCAACCTGTTCGACGAACAGTACGTGACCTATGACAGCCAGACCGTGCGCACCACGAGCAATGACCGCTTCTTCGCCGGGCGCGGCCGGGTGATCTCGCTGGCCTTCGAGAAAGCCTTTTGAGGCCGATGCTTGCCTTGCGGACGGCGCACGCCTGGTCGGGCGCCGTCCTGTCGCTCCTGATCGCCATTCTGGGCGTTTCGGGAACGCTGCTGGTATTCAAGGAAGACTACCTCAGGCTGGTCTTCCCTGAATCCCGCCAGGCCGTGTCCCTTGCGGCCGAAGATCTTGGCCCGGTGCTGAACCGCATCGAGGCGGCGTATGGCGGGGACGGCCTGCGCTACGTCGCGCTCGGCGATACGCAGTTCGGTCTGCACAAGGCCGTGATGCAGGACGACAGCGCCGCCTACATTGACGGCGACGGCAACACGGTCGCGCGCTGGGCCCGCAATGGACGAGTCGAAGACTGGCTGTTCGACCTGCATCACCATCTGCTCGCGGGCGAGGTCGGCGAGGTCGTCGGCGGCGTGGCGGGCGGCGCGGCGGTGCTGATGTCGATCACCGGCCTGATCATCGTCTGGCCCAGCCTGCGCATGTTCCGGTGGCGTGTCTGGCCCCGGACGGGCGCCCGGCGCGACCTGCTGGCCCAGCACCGCGACCTCGGCGTGATCTTTGCCGTGCCGATTCTGCTCATCGCCTTCACGGGCTTTGCCATGGTCTTTTCTGAACCTGTGCGTGCAACCCTGCACACGCTCACGGCCTCCCGGCCCGCCCCCGCACCCGAACGGCTCGAGGCCGGCGCCGGCCCGGCAGACTGGACCACCGCGCTCAAAGCCGCCGAAACCGCCTTTCCAGAGGCCGCCCCACGGCTCGTCAGCCTGCCGGCAAAGCCGGGCGCGCCTGCGTCGCTGCGCCTGCGAAATCCGGAAGAGTGGCACCCGAACGGGCGGACGTATGTGCTGCTGGATCCGGCCACCAGCCTGCCCCTGGCCACGCGTGACGGCCGCGCCATGAACCGCGCCGACCGCCTCTATAACAGCTTTTACCCGCTCCATTCCGCAGGCCTCGGCGGGCGGCTTTATGATGTGTTTACCGCGCTCACAGGGCTGGCCCTGACCCTCCTCGGCCTCGTCGGCACCTGGACCTTCCTGAAACGCCCACCACGCCGCCGCAAGGCGGTCCCGCCCGCCTAAGCTCGCCCGGTTTTCACTTGCAATCGCTGCCCGGCTGGCCCAGCCTTGGGGCCGGAGGCAGGGATGCACGCTGAAACTGACCTTACCGGCAAGCTTCTGATCGCCCTTCCCGGGATCGGCGACAAACGGTTCGAACGCTCCGTGATCCTTCTGTGCGCCCATACGCCGGAGTTCGCGATGGGCATCGTCCTGAACAAGCCGATGGACGGTATCGACCTGCACGACATGCTCGACCAGCTGGGTGTGGAGATGGAAACCTCGATGCGCGGCGTCCCGGTTCTGGAAGGCGGCCCCGTCGCGACGGATCGCGGTTTTGTGCTGCACACGGACGATGTCATCTGCGATGGCACGACAATGGAAGTCGACGGCGATATCTGCATGACCGCCACACGCGACATCCTCGGCATCATCGCATCGGTCGTTCCGCCACGCCAATCGGTGTTCGCGCTCGGCTATGCCGGATGGGGCGCCGGACAGCTGGAAGCCGAACTCGCCGAGAATGCCTGGCTCGTGTGCGAGCCGGATTCCGATCTCGTGTTCGGCGATGCCTTCGATCACAAATGGCGTCATGCCATGACGCGGCTGGGAGTTGACCTGTCCCGGCTGCAAGCCGGTGCGGGCAACGCATGAGACCAACGTCTGCCGTGACCATCCATGATGCGGTTTCACCGCTTGAGGTCAACGCGTTCGGAGGATTGATCTCCGAGTACGTGGCCTGGTGCCGCGAGCGCTACAAGAACGATCCGTGGCTGATCGAGATGGCGTTCAGCTATCAGGGACTGGACGAGGAATTGCTGAAGCTGACCGAGCTTTACGGCCCGCCGAACGGCCGCATGCTGATCGCCGAGGACGCCTACGAAGTCCTTGGCGGCGTTGCCTACAAGCGTGTCGACGCGCGCACCTGCGAAATGAAACGGATGTTCGTACGCACCACAGCGAATGGCCGCGGCCTTGGGCGGATGCTGTGCAAGGCCATCATGCAGGCTGCCGCGAAGGATGGCTTCGACGTGATGCGGCTCGATACGTCGCGGGAGATGGTCGAGGCGATCGGCCTCTACAAGTCGTTCGGGTTCAAGGAGGTCGCGCCCTTCATCGAGTATCCCGAGCGGATGCGGCCGATGATGATTTTCATGGAACGCTCACTCAGCGACATCGGCTGAAGGCGGCGCAACCCGCCGGCCCTGTTTCAGCCTTTGAGGAATTTCAGCGCGGATTTCGCATCAATGCCTTTGGAGAAGGCAAAGCCTTGAGCATTGTCGAACCCGAGGGCACGCAGACGCCCGGCATCTTCGCGTCGTTCCACGCCCTCGGCCGTGGTCGACATGCCAAGGCGCTGGGCGAGCAGCGTGATCGTCGACAGGATCGTGTCGGTACGCGCCTGACCGAGGCGCGCGGTGAGGTCATGGTCGATCTTCAGGCTGTCGAACGGAAGGTCTGCGAGCCAGGCGAAGGAGGAATGCCCCGTGCCGAAATCGTCAAGCACGAGCCCGGCCCCGACCGCCTTCAGCGCCATGGCCGAAGCCAGCGTCTTGGCCTCGTCGCGCAGGGCTGCCTGTTCGGTCAGCTCGATGCGGATCGCGCGCTCCGGCAAATGGTAGCTGGTCGACAGGGCGTCGATCAGCGCGGGGATGGTGCTCTTGGTCAGCTCGCGCGCGGTGAGGTTCACGTGCATGAACAGGTCGTCGCGCTTGGCTTCTCGGCGCAGGTCCGCCAGCGTTTCCGCCGCGCGGATCAGCATGTTGGAAGCGAGCGCCTGGTCTTCCCAGCGGCTGGGCGGCGCGGTCAGGCCCGGCCCGTTCCATCGGGCGAGCGCCTCGAAGCCGACCACACGGCCATCGCGCAGCGAGATGATGGGTTGGTAAACCGGCACAAGATCCGGTCCCGGCTGCAGGTCGACGGGGTCGAATTCGGGAAAATCCTCTCCGGTCAGCAACATACCGCGCGCTTCGGTTTCGCTGATGAAAGCGCCGACGAGGTGGATATCGTGCCCGTTGGAGAGGCGCAGCGGGCAGCGTACAGGGCCGTCGCCGGGCGCAAACACGCGCTTCAGGCGGCCGCGGCTGAGGCCTTCCAACATCTTTTCCAGTGCTTCGATGGACCAGACACCACCCAGTTCGGACAGGCTGGTGCCGCTGGGAGCCTCGATCTCAAGACGCCCCGCTTCGGCGCGCCAATACCAGCTGCCCTGGGCCTGTGCGGGTTTCATGAGAGCCATGGTTAGGAGTCCTAGCGGTCCGGGCGCGGCCTGACGAGACCGAAAAGAACATGATCACGGCGCGCCCCGGCAATTTCCAGATACGCGGCGGCCAACCCTTCTTCAGCAAATCCCGTGCCTTCCAGAACCCGGCGGGAACGCGCATTTTCGGGCACGATTCCCGCTTCGATACGCCAGAGGCCCAGATCGGTGAAGGCCCAGTTGCAGGCGGCGCTGACGGCCTCACGCATGTAGCCTTGCCCTTCGAAGTCCTCGCCCTGCCAGTAACCAAGACTGGCGCTGTCGGCCGGCCAGGGCTTCACCTGTGTGAAGGACAGGCCGCCCACGAGCGCATTGTCGGATATCCGCCGGATGAAGAACACGAACGCGGTACCAGCGCGCCAGGCCTCATTCCAGGCCTTCAGCCGGCGGTTCCAGTCGCGCCGGGACAGCGCATCGCTCGGCCAGAGCGGCTCCCATGGCTCGATATAGGCGCGGCTGGCGGCGCGCAGTTTCGCCCAGTCCTCATAGTCAGACCGGCGGGCCGGCGCGAGAACCAGCCGGGACGAGACGATCAGCGTTTCCGACGGAACGCTACCCATGGCAGATCAGCGCGCAAAGTCGAGCACGCGGGCGCGCACGGCTGCAAAGTCTGACGGGATGCGCTCGAACACTTCCCCGCGGGCCCGCAACGCCGCACTGCGCGTGGGCAGCGGCGCGTCCTGGCCGGTCGCCTCCAGCACGGTTTCGGGGAATTTCGCAGCCGACGCCGTCGCCAGAACCACGGTGACGGCATCCTTCTTCGGCAGCCGCCGCGCCAGCGCCGTGCCCACCGCCGTATGCGGACAGATCAGCCAGCCCGTCTCACCGCGGAAGCGCTCCATCTCGGCCAGTGTGTCGGCATTGTTGATCGTCGCCGCCGACAGGCCAGAGCAGCCGAGTTTTGAGGCCGCGCCATCCGGCAAGGGCGTATCACCCGATTGGGCATAGGCTGCATAGGTCCGGCGCACCGCGTCCGCGTCGCGACCGGTCACTTCGTAGAGGATCCGCTCGAAGTTTGACGGCACCGAGATGTCCATCGCCGGGCTCGGCGTGGCCACGGCCGCCTGGCGGGTCATCCGGCCTGTATTGAACAGACGGGCCAACGCGTCGTTCTCGTTGACGGCGCAGACAGCCTCGAAGCCGCCAGTCAGCAGACCGCAGCGCGCGGCGACATAGCCGGCCAGCGCGTCGCCCATGTTGCCGCTGGGCACGACATAGCGGATCGGCGCACCGCGCAGCTGCGCCTGGCTGGTCGCATAATAGACCGACTGGGCCGCAACCCGCGCCCAGTTGATCGAGTTCACGCCGGACAAGCTGACGGTGCGGGCGAAGTCCTTGTCTGCAAACATCTGCTTCACGATCGCCTGCGCGTCGTCGAAGTCGCGGTCGGTGGCGATGTTAAGGATGTTATCGGCGCCCGTCGTGGTCATGAAAAGGCGCTGCACCGGCGAAACACGGCCCTCGGGATGCAGGATCACCAGGCGGGCCTGTTTGGCCCCGGCAAAGGCCGCCGCCGCCGCGCCGCCGGTATCGCCGGAGGTGGCACAAACGATGGTCAGCTTCGCGCCGGTCTTCGCCAGCAGGTAGTCATACAGCTTCGCGATGAGCTGCATCGCAATGTCCTTGAAGGCCAGCGTCGGGCCGTGATGGAGTTCCATCAACCAGCTGTCCGGGCCCCACTGCGTCAGCGGCGCGACCGACTGGTGCGCGAAGCCGGCATAAGCCTCATCGCAGATTGTGCGGACGTCAGCCGCCGGGATCGCATCACCCGCAAAGGCCGAGAGGATCCGCGCTGCGACGGCGGAATAGGACTCGCCGGGCTGAGCGGGTGCGATCTGCGGCCATTCCTTCGGCACATAGAGCCCGCCATCCGGGGCGAGGCCCGCGAGACAGGCTTCCGCGAATCCGGTTTCCGGCGCTTCGCCGCGTGTGGAGATGTATTTCACGGGTTCCCATTTCCCCTGAAGCGGAGGCGTCCGCGCTGATGATGCAGGGCGAGATACACACCGATCAGGCCGATGGCGAGGCCCCACCAGGTCAAGGCGTAGCCAAAATGGCGCTCTGGCGGCAGCGGATCGTCCAGTTCCGGACGCATGAAGGGGTTTTCCACAGGCTCCGGCAAGGCGCCGTCCGTGCGCAGGATCGTCTCGGGCTCGAAGATGCGTGGGTCGACGTGGGCGGCGAGTTCCGGATCGAGCGTGGCTGACAGGGCCGCCGGATCGAAGGCCTGGAACAGCCCCTTTTCCGGTTCATCCGGCGAGGAGAAGGTGTTGCGATGCTTGCCTTCGTGCCAGATGCCCCGCGCGGAGAAGAATTGCGGCTGGCTGATCACGGATGGTGCGGGCGGCTCCATGCCGTAATGGATCGTCTGCGCGACGAAGGCGGCGGTATCGCCCATGTCGACCAGCACAACATCGCGCCAGGCAGCGCTGCCATCCGTGAGCGAGTAGATCTGGCGCACGGTGCCAGGCATCAGCGCGCCGGAGACGGTGGCCCATTCCGGCTCAGCCGCGAGCATCGCTTTCTTCTCGCCGAACCGGCCCCATTGCCAGTTGCCGAACATGATGAGGATGACGAACGAGACAGCGGTGAACAGGGTCAGCACCGGATAGGGCTTGAAGGTCATGCGTCAGGTCCTTGGCGTGAAGAAAAAAGCCCGCCGGAAGCTGTTCGCACCGGCGGGCTTTCAATGGTGCTTGGCGCTGCAGCCTTACTTGCCCGCCTCGAAGGCGAGGTACGGGGTCACGTAGACGAACGCGAAGAGGAACAGCCACACCACATCGACGAAGTGCCAGTACCAGGCAGCAAATTCGAAGCCGAGGTGCTTCTGCGGGGTCAGGTTGCCAGCGTACATGCGGATCAGGCAGACGGCCAGGAAGATCGTGCCGATGATCACGTGGGCGCCGTGGAAGCCGGTGGCCATGAAGAAGGCCGAGCCATACAGCGTGCCGTCGTACGAGAAGCCGGCATGGCTGTATTCCAGGACCTGCAGCGCGGTGAAACAGAGACCGAGCACGATGGTAACGATCAGGCCGAGTTTCGCGCCTTTCATGTCACCGTGCTGCAGCGCGTGGTGCGACCAGGTCACGGTCGTGCCCGACAGCAGCAGGACGAGCGTGTTCATCAGCGGCAGGTGGAAGGGGTCGAACGTCGTGACGCCGGCGGGCGGGAACTGCTTGAAGCGGTCCAGGCCTTCCTGGAACAGCGGGTTCAGCGAATCCCAGGTGTGGCCGGTGCGGGCATCCCAGAAGATCGAGAATTCGAAGAAGCCCCAGAACCAGGCCACGAAGAACATGACTTCCGAAGCGATGAACAGGATCATGCCATAGCGAAGGCCGATCTGGACCACCGGGGTATGATCGCCCGTGCGGCCTTCCTTGACCACCTGGGCCCACCAGCCGAACATGACCCAAATGACCATCGCGAAGCCGAGGGCCATGATCTCCCAGCTGCCTTTGGGCATGCCGAAGAGACCCTTCATGAAGGTCACAGCGCCAATCGCCAGAGTTACAACCGCCAAGGAGCCGATCAGCGGCCATGGCGACGGGTTTACAAGGTGGTAATCGTGTTTGACTTCGCCGCCGGACATGAGTGTCAAATCCCCTATGGAATCCCTGAACTTTGGGGCTGTTTAACGTGCGCCCCGGCCACGTTGCAACCGATTCAGCCGGGTGCTGCCGAATTCGCCGCACCCTCGCTGTCCGCCTGATTGCGCGGACCTGCGTATTTCGCACTATTGTAGAATGTATAACTGAGTGTGATCGTCTCGAGTTTGTTCGCCACCCGGTCCTCGATCACGTCCGGTGAGATGAAGTACACCACCGGCAGTTTCCGCGTTTCGCCGGGGGCAATCACCCGCTCGGAAAAGCAGAAACACTCCAGCTTGTTGAAGTACGGACCCGCATAGTGGGGCGTCACGTTATAGGCCGCGATGACGCGCACTTCTGCCTGGGTCGGGTTGCTGACCTCGAAGAAGGCGAGCCCGTGCTGGCCGATTTTGACCGTTTCGGTGGTCTGCAGCGGCCGGAAGATGAGCGGCGCGTCGGCCACATTGGCGTCGAAACGGACCTCGATGGTCCGGTCGAGGATCGTGGCCGGGCCTTTGGTGGCGATGCGTGTGGTGCCGCCGAAACCGGTGACCTGGCAGAAGGTCTTGTAGAGCGGCTCCGACGCGAAGGCGAGGCCGAGCATGCCCAGCACACCGGCGGTCGCGATCGTGGCAATGGTACGGTTCGACAGGGCCATCACATGCGCCCCGCAATACCGGTGCCGGTGGTGAGGCGGATCACTGTGACCACCATCACCAGCACAACAAAGGCGCCGAGCGCCAGGCCAAGCCAGAGATTGCGCCGCTTACGGGCCTTCAGGGCCTCAGCGTCCGGCTGGGGAACGGGGTCAGGGGTCGGCGCGTCGGCCATCTCAGCCCCCCATCAGCGGAAAGTGCAGGCCGGCGCCGTGCTCGACCATCACCGCCGCGAACAGCGCGAACAGGTAGAAGATCGAGAACACGAACGTCGTCTTGGCGAGTTTCATGTCGGCGCCCTGCGCTTCGGCATCGCCGGCAGTCGACCGTACGAGGCGCACCGCATAGGCGAGGAAAGCCGCGCCGAGGCCGAGGGCCACCGCGCCATAGATCCAACCGCCCAGGCCGGTCGCAACCGGCAGCAGCGAAACCGGCACAAGCAGCAGCGTGTAGAGCAGGATCTGCGTGCGGGTGGCCTTGGCGCCATGGGTCACCGGCAGCATCGGCACGGACACCTTTGCGTATTCCTTGTGGGCCAGCAGCGACAGCGCCCAGAAGTGCGGCGGTGTCCAGAAGAAGATGATGGCGAACAGGATCCAGGCATCCACCGGCATGTTTCCGGTCACGGCAGCCCAGCCAATCACCGGCGGAAACGCCCCCGCTCCGCCGCCGATCACGATATTCTGCGGCGTCGCCCGCTTCAGCCACATCGTGTAGATCACGCCATAATAGAAGATCGAGAAAGCCAGCAGGCCGGCCGCGAGCCAGTTCGAGGCGAGCCACATCAGCATCACCGACACGCCGGACATGATCAGGCCGAGGGCGAGCGCTTCATCGCGCGGCACCGCGCCGGACGGGATCGGGCGCGTCGAAGTGCGGGTCATGATCGCGTCGATATCGGAATCGTACCACATGTTGATCGCGCCGGCCGCGCCGGAGCCGAGCGCAACAGCCAACGTGGCAATGGCGGCCATCACGGGGTGCATGTGGACGCCGGTCATGCCGGACGCTGCGATCAGTCCGGCAAGACCTGTGAACACCACCAGCATCATGATGCGGGGCTTCATCAGGTTCAGATAGTCCGCGGCGCTGGCATAGCGCTTCTGGGGTATGGCGGCGAGCTCGGTCATGGCGTCGTCCTGTGTTTCCTAGACGAAGCGGCCCGCACGCTGTGCACGTGTGGGCCGCCCCGGAGTTCAGTTCTGTACCGGCCCGGAGCGGCGGGCCGAGGGCGGGATCAGTGACCGCCCTTGGTGTTGACCACCGGCAGCTCGTTGTACTGGTGGAACGGCGGCGGCGAGGGCAGCGTCCACTCGAGCGTCGTGGCACCTTCGCCCCACGGATTGCCATGGCCCTGGGCGTCCACGGTGGCCTTGCGGCGGCGGACAGCAGCTTCGATGATCGACAGGAAGAAGATCAGCGTGGCGACGAGCGTGATGGCGTAGCCGATCGACGAGACATAGTGCCAGGTCGAGAAGCCTTCGTTGTAGTCGATATAGCGGCGCGGCATGCCCTGCAGGCCGAGGAAGTGCTGCGGGAAGAACAGGACGTTCGAACCAACGAACATCAGCCAGAAGTGCAGGCCAGCGAGGAAGCCGTTGTACTTCACGCCAAACATCTTCTCGAACCAGTAGTACCAGCCCGCGAAGAGGCCGAACACGGCGCCCAGCGACAGCACGTAATGAAAGTGCGCCACGACGTAATAGGTGTCGTGCAGAGAGTGGTCGATGCCGGCATTGGCCAGCACGACGCCGGTAACGCCGCCAACGGTGAACAGGAAGATGAAGCCGATGGCCCAGAGCATGGGCACCTTGAACTCGATCGAGCCGCCCCACATCGTGGCAATCCAGGAGAAGATCTTGATACCGGTCGGCACCGCGATGACCATGGTGGCCGCCACGAAGTAGGCCTTCAGGTCAACGTTCATACCGACAGTGTACATGTGGTGCGCCCACACGACAAAGCCGATGACGCCGATCGACACCATGGCATAGGCCATGCCGAGATAGCCGAAGATCGGCTTCTTCGAGAAGGTGGAGACGATATGGCTGACGATGCCGAAGGCCGGCAGGATCATGATGTACACTTCGGGGTGGCCGAAGAACCAGAACAGGTGCTGGAACATGACCGGGTCGCCGCCGCCATTGGCGATGAAGAACTGCGAGCCGAAGTTACGGTCGGTCAGCAGCATGGTCAGCGCGCCGGCGAGCACCGGCAGGGCGAGCAGCAGCAGGACCGCGGTGACCAGGATCGACCAGGCGAACAGCGGCATCTTGTGCATGGTCATTCCAGGCGCGCGCATGTTCAGGATGGTGACGATGAAGTTGATGGCGCCGAGGATCGACGCGATACCGGCCGTGTGCAGCGACAGGATCAGCAGGTCCATCGCCGGGCCGGGGTGACCGGACGCCGACGACAGCGGCGGATACAGCGTCCAGCCGCCGCCGAACCCGTTGCCGCCCGGACCACCCGGAACGACCATGGAAATACTGGCAAGGATGAACGCACCGACCGTCAGCCAGAACGAGATGTTGTTCATACGCGGGAAAGCCATGTCCGGCGCGCCGATCATCAGCGGTACGAACCAGTTGCCGAACCCGCCGATCAGCGCCGGCATCACCATGAAGAAGATCATGATGAGGCCGTGATAGCTGATCACGACGTTGTAGAAGTGCTTCGCGTGGGTGATCGCTTCATCGCCGGTGAGGCCGAAGAAGTTGGTCTGGATCCAGAGCATCGGGCCAATGCCCGGCTCGGCCAGTTCCCAGCGGATCAGGCCGGACAGCGAATAGCCGACAATGCCGGCGATCAGCGCGAACACGAGATAGAGTGTCCCGATGTCCTTGTGGTTGGTCGAGAAGAACCAGCGGGTCACAAAGCCGGGCTTGTGATCGTGCGCGTCGTGGCCGTGATCGAGGGCGATTTCATCCATGGGCATCGGTCGTACTCTTCTTGAAATCAGTTGGTGGACGCGAGTTGGGTCTCGGACTCGAGCGCGGCGATTGTGGTGATCGACGCAGCCGCGCCGTCAAAGTCGCCGGCCTTCATCAGTTCGGCCCAGCGGTCATACTGCGCTTGCGGAACCACGCGCACTTCGATCGGCATGTAGGCGTGGTCGATGCCGCAAAGCTCGGAACACTGACCGTAATAGATGCCCGGCTCTTCAACCAGGAACCAGCCTTCGTTGAGGCGGCCGGGAACGGCGTCCGTCTTCACGGCAAACGCCGGGATCGTGAACGAGTGGATCACGTCAGCAGCGGCAGTGTAGTAACGGATGTAACGGCCCGCCGGAATGACCATCGGATAGTCGACGGCGAGGTTCGTCGGCTGCGTGTCGAAATCGGTCCGGCCCGTCAGCGACTCGTAGTTTTCCTTGTCGGTCGGACGGCCCTTGTGGATGCCGTTCGAGACGAACTCGACGGCTGCGCCTGTTTCATCGACCAGGTCAGGATAGGTATAGGTCCAGTTCCACTGGTTGCCCTGGATCTTGACGTTCACGAAGCCCTTCTCAGCCGCATCGGGGAAGTAGTTCTTCGTGTAGGCCAGATGCTGGGCCGTTTTGCCGTTGGCCAGAAGCGATTTCGAGGTCGCGGCGATCTCGCCGAGGTTCGGCGTGACGTTCTGGTAGAACAGGTTCGGGAAGGACAGGCTGGCGATACCAACCAGGATCAGCGCCGGCACGACGGTCCAGATCACTTCCACCGTGGTGTTGTGGCTGAACTTGCGGGGCGTCTTGTTGGCGGCCCGGCTGTACCGGACCATGACCCAGATCAGCAGCACGGTAACGAGGACGGTGATCAGGGCGATGATCCACAGCAGGACGTTGTGGAACTCGTGCACACGTTCCGCAATGCGGGTCGCAGCAGGCTGGAAGTTGATCGCGCCGTCTTCCGGGAGAGCCGCCAGTGCTGGTGCGGCAAACAACATGGCAGACAGGGCGGCAAGCAGATGTCGCACGATGAAAAACCTCTAATTCGGTTCGGATTCGGGAAGTACCTATACCAGCCGCGTTCCGAACCCCAGCTTTTTCAGCGTTCAAAATTGTCGCAGCGCATCGCCGCAGAGGGGAAATCGTGATAGATCAGGCGGACAAAATCAAAGGGAGTTGACCATGTTTCGAGCCCTCATTCTCGCTGCCGGCGTGCTCGCGGCCGCCCCGTTCGCCCAAGCGCAGGTCACGGTCATCGGCGGCGGCATCGCCCGGGACTGCTACGAAGCTGTGAAATTCGGCCTCGGCCGGGCCGCCGATGCGGAAGAAACCTGCACCCGCGCCATCGAACTGGAAGCCCTGAATCTGACCAACAAGGCCGCCACCTACACCAATCGCGGCGTGCTGCGGATGCGTCAGGGCCGGTATGATTCGGCCCTGGAGGACTATGCCATCGCCAAGCGGATGAAGCCGGGCCAGGGCGCCACCTGGCTGAACGAGGGCGCCGCCTACATCTTCAAGAAGGACTATGAGTCGGCCTTGGTCTCGCTCGACAAGGCGATCGAGCTCAATTCCGAGGACCTTTATGCCGCCTATTACAACCGGGCGATTGCCCGGGAACATACCGGCGACACCGAAGGGGCCTATTATGACTTCGTGAAGTCCAGGGAACTGAACCCGGACTTCCCGCAGACCGAACGCCAGCTGGCCCGGTTCACGGTCACCACGAATTGACAGGGGGGCGCTTGCCCCGGGGCGCGGGCCACCGCATCTTCGGGGCATGACTGATACACCCCTGCCCTTCGCGGCCTCCGACGCCCTGCCTATCCTCGCCGACGCCGCCCGCGGCGCGGACGATGCTGACCTCTATATCGAGCGCTCGCGGTCCGAGAGTTTCGTCTTCGATGACGGCCGGCTCAAATCGGCCGCCTATGACACGGACCAGGGCTTCGGCCTGCGCGTGGTCGCGGGCGAGTCGCAAGGCGCCGGCTATGCCTCGCAACTGACCCTCGACGCCATCCGCCGCGCCGCCGGCACCGCCGCGCAGGCCAAGCGCGGGCATTCCGGCAAGCTGGCCGCAGGCCCCCAGCCGACCAACCGTCGCCTCTACCAGCCCATCGACCCGACGCTGAGCCCTGCCTTCACTGACAAGACCAGCCTCCTGGCCGAGATCGACGCCTTTGCCCGCGCGCTCGATCCCCGCGTGGTGCAGGTCTCTGTGTCGCTGTCGGGCAGCCACAAGGAAGTCGACATCCTTCGCCCCGACGGCGCCCATTTCCACGACATCCGACCGCTTGTCCGCCTGAACGTGTCGGTCACGCTGGAGGCCAATGGCCGACGCGAGTCGGCCGGCGCCGGTGCCGGTGGGCGCGCCGCCTATGACGAATGGATCGAACCCTCGCGCTGGCAGGCGATGGTTCGCCGCGCAATCCAGAAAGCGGATGTAAACCTCCAGTCCATCCCCGCCCCCGCTGGCGAGATGGAAGTCGTGCTCGGCCCCGGCTGGCCGGCCGTACTGCTGCACGAAGCAGTCGGACACGGCCTCGAAGGCGACTTCAACCGCAAGGGTACCAGCGTCTATGCGGGCCGTATCGGCGAGCAGGTGGCCGCCAAGGGTGTCACCGTTATCGATGACGGCTCCATCGAGGCCCGTCGCGGCTCGCTCTCGTTCGACGACGAAGGGACGCCAACCCAGCGCACCGTTCTGATCGAGGACGGCATCCTGAAGGGCTACATGCAGGACCGGATGAACGCGCGCCTGATGGGCATGGCGCCGACCGGCAATGGCCGCCGGGAAAGCTACGAGTCCCAGACGCTGCCCCGCATGACCAACACGGTCATGCTCGGCGGCGACAGGGATCCGCAGGAAATCGTCGCCTCGATCAAGCGCGGCCTGTGGGCCGTCGATTTCGGCGGCGGACAGGTCGACATCACCTCCGGCAATTTCGTGTTCCAATGCACCGAGGCCTACCTGGTCGAGAACGGCAAGGTCGTCGCGCCGGTGAAGAATGCCACGCTGATCGGACACGGGCCCACAGCGCTTTCAGATGTCACGATGATCGGCAACGATTTTGCCATGGATGACGGCGTGGGCGTTTGCGGCAAGGCCGGCCAATCCGTGCCCGTCGGCGTCGGCCAACCTACATTGAAAGTCGGCGCCCTCACTGTCGGCGGCGCAGGCTAAACTTCAGGAGATCCCCATGAAAATCCCATCCATCGTCGCCGCGATATTCGCGCTCGGGGGCGCAGGCCACGCCGCGGCGCAGGACGTGTCCGTGCAGACCGCCTACGCGCAGGCGCAATCCGGTGGCGTGCTGATCGTCGATGTACGCCGCGCCGAGGAATGGGCGCAGACCGGTGTTGCCCCGGGCGCCGCTCGCATCACCCTTCAGGATGCGGACTTTCTGGACCAGCTCGCTGTCGCCACCGGCGGCGACAAGGACAAGGCCGTCGCCTTCATCTGCCGCTCCGGCAACCGCTCGGGCCAGGCCGCCGACAAGGCCCGCGCCGCCGGATATACCAACGTCTACAACGTCAAAGGCGGCATGAGCATGTCCGGCGGCTGGATCGACGCGGGCCTGCCGGTCGATCCCGTTCGCTGAACCGGCAGATCAGCCCGCCTGCTGGGCTGCCGCCTCGGCTTCGAGGGCCGACTTGCTGGCAAGACGCCCGGCCTTGCCGTGCCCGAGATACTTCAGCAGGAAGCTGCCGAGGCCGAGCAGCACGCCAAGGATGATCGCGACAACGCCAAGGCTCCAGAACACGCCTGTATAAGTCTCCAGCGCCTTGCCCGGATCAAGCACCTGGCCAGCCACCGTATCGCTGGCCGTGAACTGCGCGATGATGCCTGCCACGTATTGTGCGAAGGCGGATGACAGGAACCAGCCCGCCATCATGAAGCTGACCACGGCCGCCGGCGAGAGTTTGGTCACCATCGAAAGACCGACGGGCGACAGGCACAGCTCACCGGTTGTGTGCAGCAGGTAGGCAAGCACCAGGAACATCAGCGGCACGCGGTAGCTTTCGTCCGCGAACTGCGCGCCCCAGACGAGCACCCAGAAACCGAGACCAACCTGTACCAGCGCGAGGCCGAACTTCAGCGCCGTATTGGGATCATGCTTGCGCGTGCCCAGCCAAGCCCAGAGCGCGGCAAAGACCGGCGCGAACAGGAGGATGAAGCCGGAGTTGAAGCTTTGCGTCTGCGCGGCCGTCACCGTCATGAAGCCGTCATTCGGCAGCTGCGTGTTGCGTTCTGCAAACTGGTTCAGCGAGGAGCCGCCCTGCTCGAACAGCGACCAGAACACAACCGACATGAAGATCAGGAACAGCGCAAGGATGAGCTCCTGGCTCTCCCGCCATGTACATTTGGTGATCATGTAGAAAATGATGTAGCCGCCAAAGAGAACGAGGCCACTCATCAGTGTAAGGAAGGTGAACTGCGGCGTCTGCAGCAGGTACCAGACTACAGCGACGCCCGGGATAGCCAGCAGGTAGAGCATATTCTCCAGGCTGATTGGCCCCAGCACTTTTTTGGCAAGCTGCTCCGGATTCGGCGGGGCACCTACCGAGTCGGGCAGTTGGGGCTCGCCCACGGTCCAGAAGGCCAGCCGCCGGCGCGTGAAGACCAGCCAGCCGAACGCCATGCCGATCGCGGCGAGGCCGAAGCCGGCCCACCAGCCGACCTGCTGGCCCAGATAGCCGCACAGGATCGACGCCCAGAAAGCGCCGAGGTTGATGCCGTAATAGTAGAGTGTGAAGCCGCCGTCGCGGCGCGGATCGTTCTCTTCATAGAGCTGGCCGACGATCGAGGAAATGTTGGCCTTCAGGTAGCCGACGCCCATCACGATCAGGGCCAGCGCCAGGAACAGGATGTTCGTGAACAGAGGATTCCGTGCCGGCTCGGACAGGGTTTCCATGACGTTCGGTACGACTTCCGGCATCGGGCTGCCTTCCTCAAGGCCGGTGAAAGCGATGCCGCCATCCGGCGTGACGTTGGCCGAACATTCGCCTTCGGCCGCCACCGCGCCGAACAGGCAGCGCTGTGTTCCGGTCTCGACGAACACCTGACGATTGCCGCCGCGGCCTTCGACCGCAAGATTGTACTCGACGCCATCGACCTTCATGGTCTGGGTGGCCTGCGGCCCGTGCATGCCCATCGTCAGGTGGCCCGCGACCAGCAGCAATGCGCCGAATGCGATGGCCTTGCGGCTGCCGAGGTATTTGTCCGCGAGGAAGCCGCCGAGGAGCGGCAGCAGGTAGACCAGAGCCGTATAGGAGCCGTACTGGCCCTGCGCCGTGCGGTCGTCGAACAGGAAGTGCTGGGTCAGGTAAAAGATCAGCAGGCCGCGCATGCCGTAGTAGGAGAAGCGCTCCCACATCTCGGCGAAGAACAGGATATGCAGCCCCTTGGGATGCTGCCTCATCTGGGTGAACACCGGTATGCAGGTGGCCAAGGTGATGATGATGCCCAGAATGATGACCAGCATGTATGGCTCCCCAGCACATAAAAAAGCGGCATGCCCCAAAGGCAGCCGTTCTGTGACTGAGGTTTGACCATGCTCCGCCGGGTCGCTCAAGGCCCATAATGCCGTTGCGCAGGACGGAACTTGCGCAACTTCAGGAGTCCATACGCTCTACATGCCCACTTATGGACAGTTTATGGACGGATCTTGCGGCCTAATACGCCTCTTCCGCGAAGACCTTCGTGAGGTCTCGGTTCCAGGGGCCGTAATAGCGCTGCAGCAAGCGTTCGGCCGGCGTGAGGCCTGATGCGGCGATCTCGTGGAGGCCGGACAGGAAGCCCGTCTCGTCGTCGCCGGCGGCGTTGAGCCGGGCGCGGTCGCGCAGGCCTGCGCCTGAAATCTCCAGCACCTGCTTGGCCAGGTCCTGCATCGATCGCCCGCCCGGGATCGGTGTCTTGAGGCCCAGCGTGCGCACACCCTGGCGCATCGCTTCGCGCTCCGGCGCCGTCCAGTCCTTCACCAGGTCCCACGCCGCATCCAGCGCAGACTGGGAATACAGGATCCCGGTCCAGAATCCCGAGAAGGCGCACAACCGGTCCCATGGGCCCGCATCCGAGCCGCGCATTTCGAGGAAACGCTTCAGGCGCACTTCCGGAAAGATCGTCGACAGGTGGTCGGCAAAGTCGTCCATCGCCGGGCGCTCGCCCGGCAGGATCGGCAGCTTGCCCTCCATGAAATCGCGGAAGCTGAGGCCGCTGGCATCAAGGTACTGCCCGCCCCGGCGCACGAAATACATCGGCACATCCAGCGCGTAGTCGACATACTGCTCGAACCCGAAGCCGCTTTCGAAAGCGAACGGCAACATGCCGGAACGGTCGGGATCTGTATCGGTCCAGATCTGTGACCGGTAGGACAGGAACCCGTTCGGCCGGCCATCGATGAAGGGCGAGTTGGCAAACAGCGCCGTGCCGAGCGGCTGCAGCGCGAGCGACACGCGCAGCTTCTTCACCATGTCGGCTTCGGAGCCGAAATCGAGGTTCGCCTGAACCGTGCAGGTACGGAACATCATCTGGCGGCCGAGCCGTCCGACCTTGTCCATGTAGGCGGTCATGATCTTGTAGCGGCCCTTCGGCATGACCGGCGTTTCCGCCATGCTCCAGATCGGGCTCGCACCAAGGCCGAGGAAGCCGATGCCGAGCGGCTCAGCCAGTTCGCGTACTTCCGACAGGTGCTGGCCGACTTCGGTGCAGGTCTCGTGGATCGACTCAAGCGGTGCGCCGGACAATTCGAACTGGCCGCCGGGCTCGAGGCTCACGCTGGCGCCGTTCTTCTTGAGGCCGATCAGGTGTCCGCCTTCCGAGATCGGTTCCCATCCGAACCGGTCGCGCAGACCTTCCAGCATCGCGAGTACCGACGCCTTGCCCTCGTATGGCAGGGGCCGGAACCCGTCCCATAGGAAGCCGAATTTCTCGTGCTCGGTGCCGATGCGCCAGTCGGTGCGGAGCTTGGAGCCGGCTTCGAGGTACTCGACCAGTTCGGTCTTGCCACCGATCCGGGGCGAGGCCTCATCGATGTCGCTGGTTGGCGTGGTCACCGTCGGGCCTCCCGGCTCTGTTTTGTCTGTTCGTGCAGATAAGGGCGAAATGTGGCAACGCCAACGGGGGGACCGAAATTAGGTTTCAGCCCCAGTCGCCGCACACGGCCTGCCAGAGCGTCATAGCCGAAATCGCGGCCGTTTCGGCCCGCAGAATGCGGGGCCCGAGGCTGACCGCAAAGGTGTCGGGGCGGGCGCGCAGGAACGCCCGTTCCTCCGGCGTGAAGCCGCCTTCGGGGCCGATCAGGATGGCAGCATTACGGCCCCTCAGGCCTTCGAGCACGGCCCTCGCGGGCCCGGCCCGGCCGGTATCGCCGCCCCATGGCGCGCCAGCCTCGTCGCCCGCTTCGTCGCAGAAGATCACGGCCGTACCGGGCGTCAGCACGTCCAGCGCCTGGTCCAGTCCGGCCAGGTCTGTGATCGCGGGCAGGTCCAACCGTTCGGTCTGCTCCGCGGCCTCGAGTGCAATCTTGTTGAACCGGTCGAGCCGCACCGTGCGGGTCTGCGTGCGCTGGGTGAGGACCGGACAAATCGAAACTGCACCAAGCTCGGTCGCCTTTTCGACGATCAGGTCGGTTTCGTCTTTCTTTACCGGAGCGAACAGCAGGGTCATTGCCGGGGACGTCGGCGCGGGTTGCGGGCGCCGCTGCGAAACCGGCGACACGGTCGCCCGCTTGCCCGTCACCGAGGTGATCGCGGTGTCCCATTCCCCGTCTCGGCCATTGAACAGCCGGACCTCACCGCCCACCCCGAGCCGCAGCACGCGCAGCAGGTAGTTCGACTGCTCGTCGTCCAGCACCAGGACAGAGCCGGCAGAAAGATCAGCAGAAACAAAGAGTCGGAGCGTCGTGGGCATAGCGGGCGGTATAGTCCCGAACGGGCGCACCTGTCAGGTGTGGTTTTTGCATCACGTTTTGTGGTTTTGAAACCACAACCGGTGCGGGCCCATGGCAAATCAAGTATATCCCCTCGTGATGACTGCTCCGCCACGCCAAGACGATACAGGAAGTTTCAGCTTTCCGGCTGACACGGCCCTCCCCGGCTGGCTGGGGAGCCTGCCGGCTTCATGGCGCCCGTATGCGATGCTGGCACGGCTCGATCGGCCGGTCGGTATCTGGCTGCTTTACCTGCCTTGCGTGATAGGCCTCGCGTTCCAACGCCTGTCGAGCGGCCTGTTCCTGGCCGACCTCGCCTGGGCCGCCTTGTTCTTCATCGGCGCCGCCGCGATGCGCGGGGCAGGCTGCACCTGGAATGACATCACCGACCGCGACTTCGACGCCAAAGTCGCCCGCACGGCGCAGCGGCCCATTCCGTCTGGCGCGGTCACGGTCAAGCAGGCGTATATGTTCCTGCTGGCCCAGCTGGCCGCCGGGTTCCTCGTCTGGCTGATGCTGCCCGGCGATGCAAAGATCACTGCCTTGCTGGCCCTGCCGCTGGTCGCGGTCTACCCCTATGCCAAGCGCGTCACCTGGTGGCCGCAGGCGTGGCTCGGCCTCACGTTCAACTGGGGCGTCCTGGTGGGCGCCGCCACCGCCAGCCTGATCACCGGTCCGGCCTACGTGCTGTATTTCGGCCTCGGCCTTTGGACCATCGCCTACGACACGATCTACGCCTTGCAAGACCGCGAGGACGATGCCCTGATCGGCGTGCGCTCCACGGCGCGGCTGTTCGGCAAGCGGGCGGTGCTGATCTCGTTCGGTTTCCATATCGGGGCCGCTGCGCTGATCGCGCTGGCCGCCGCGCTGAACGATGCCGGACGCATCGGCGCACTCGCGGCGCTCGCCTTCCTCGTTCATGGCCTCTGGCAGACGATGACCCTCAAGACGCGCGGCGAGTCGGCGGCGCTCGGCGTGTTCAAGTCCAATGTCTGGGCTGGCGGCCTGGTCGCCATCGGCTTTGTCCTTGCGGCGCTCATCCCGGAACCGGCGCCGAAGACAATCTTCGCCGATCCGGAACAGGTGCCGCCGGTGAAGGCCGAAAGCATGACCCTGCCCTTCGGGCTGGAAATCCGCCGCAAGCCGGAACCGAAGCCCGACATCTGGATGGCCCGCGAGATCCGCCGCGCGATGGAAATTCGCGGCCTCGACCCCGACGCTACGGAAACCTCGCGCCAAAGGTGACGGGCTGCAGCGGCTGGCTTATAGTCCTGCCATGACCGTCCTCCTCGAAATGGTATCCGATCTCGTCTGCCCCTGGTGCTGGCTGGGTCTTCGCCGCATCGAAGCCGCGCGCGCCCTGGCGCCCGACGTCGATGTGCAGCTTGTTTTCCGTCCGTATGAGCTGGATCCGACGATCCCGCCGGAGGGCGTCGACTACAAGGCCTACATGTCCAGCCGGGTGACCTCGCCGGAAGGCAAGGAACGCATGGCGATGATGCGGCAGGCGCTGATCGACTATGGCGAGACGGAAGGCATCCCCTACCGGTTCGACAAGATTTCCCACCGCCCCAACAGTTTCGACGCGCACCGCATCGTGCGCTGGGCCCAGGGCCAGAACAAGGGCGCGGCCGCCAAGGAAGCGCTCTTCCAGGCCTATTTCGAAGACGCACGCGACATCGGCAACCATGGCGTGCTGACAGAGATCGCCGGACAGATTGGTCTGGATACGGACATTGTGGCCGAGCTGCTCACCAATGGCGCGGACACAGCGAACGTGCGGGCCGAGGCGGACACCTTCCGGCAGATGGGTATCTCAGGTGTGCCGACTTATATCGCCAACAGGCGCGTCGCCGTGCAAGGCGCCGAAAGCGCGGAGAAGCTGGCAAAGTTCATCCGCCATGCCGCTACGCTGCCGACCGAGGAACACCCCGCCGGCCCTCAGGCCTGACCGCCATGGACCTCGTGCGCATCCAAACGCAGGGCCGCATCGCCACCGTGTCGTTCGACACCGGCGCCAAGGCTAACGCACTCAGCCAGAAACTGATGCGTGAACTGACGACGGCCGCCTGCCTGTTCGCAGGCGATCCGGCCATCTCTGCCGTCATCCTGACCGGCCGTGCGGACAATTTCACGCTGGGCGCAGACCTGCGCGATCCGGAAGGCGCCGACGTGCGCCGGCTCGGCCTGTCCGAACGCCGCATCGGCCTTCGCACCGGTCCCGCGATGTGCGAAGCCTGGGAACAAGTGGACGCACTGACGATCTGCGCCATCGAAGGCTGGTGCGTCGGCGGCGGCGCGGCGCTCGCCGTCTCGTGCGACCTGCGGGTCGTTTCTGAAAACTCCACGCTTTACGTGCCGGAGGTTGAGCGCGGCATGAACATGAGTTGGAGATCGATCCCGCGTTTCGTCGCGCTGGTCGGCCCGGCCCGCGCGAAGCGGATCGCCGGGCTCTGTGAAAAGATCAGTGCACGGACGGCGCTGGACTGGGGCCTTGCTGATCATGTCGTTGCCCCCGGCAGCGCGCTGGCCAAGGCCCGCGAAGTCGCCGAAGCCGCCGCCAAACTGCCACCCACCGCGCTGAAGATGGTAAAGCAGGACGTGAACGTCGCCGCACTCGCGCTGGCCAAAGCCACGGCGCACCGGGACCTCGAAGCCTTCGCCCTGATGCAGCAGACGGAAGACTTCAAGGAAGGCGTGAAAGCCTTCTTCGAGAAGCGCGACCCGGATTTCACAGGTGACTAGACGCGCAACGCACCCCTGACGGGAAACCCTTGCCCGCAAGCAAAAGTGTCGACCAGAACTTTGGTTGACGGACGCGTCCTCGAAGCGCACAGTTACGCATCCTCGGAAATGCGGCGCTGACCGCCATGTTTCCGCAGGTGGGGAAAGGCCCGCGCATCGACGGGCAAACGGAAAGTCCGCATACGCGCGGGTTGATTTGTACAAAGATCACCGCGTCAGGCACGGCGTACACTCAGGCATTGCGCTTGAGCAACCCTTTCTTGACTGCGCATCATGCTGATCCGGCCCGAACGGCGCCCGGTCAGCCCAAAAGGACAAGAGATATGACGTTTTCAAACACCAGGAACTCCTTGAAACTGCTGACCGCGCCAGCCCTGGCCGTCGCCGTCGCAGGCTGCGCAACCTATGCGGCGGCGGAGCCGGCTGAAGTGTCAGTCGTTGACCAGAAGATCGCGCGCGCCATGCTCGCCGCCCCGTCCGACATATCGGCGGAATCGACCATCGTTGACGTAGACGGAACAGTCCTGCGTGAAGGCAGCAATGGCTGGACTTGCCTCCCCGGCATTCCGCTGATCCCCGGCGACGAACACCCGATGTGCAATGACGCCGCCTGGACGGCATGGCTGAAGGCGGCGATGACAGGGAGCAATTTCTCGACCGACGTTATCGGCGTGTCCTACATGCTTCAGGGCGATGCCATGGTGCATAACATGGACCCGGGCGCGACGACGCACGATGACAGCGGTATGTGGGTTCAGGATGGCCCGCATATCATGATGCTTTTCCCGACCACGGCTGAGATCGCCAGCCTGCCGCGGGATCCCTATGCGGGCGGACCGTACGTCATGTGGGACAACACGCCCATGGTGCACGTGATGGTGCCGATCGAGCCCAAATCCAGATAGCGAAGGCCTGCAAACCGCTCAGCTCAGCTGCAGCTCGACCAGCCGGTTGTAAGTGCCGCCCCTGGCCATAAGGGCATCGTGTGTGCCCTCTTCAACCGCGCGGCCGTCCTCCATCACGATGATGCGGTCGGCGGCCCGCACGGTCGAGAGGCGGTGGGCGATGATCAATACCGTCCGTCCACGCGCAAACTGCGACAATGCCTCCTGCACCTTGGCTTCGCTTTCGGCGTCCAGCGCCGAGGTCGCTTCATCCAGCAGCAGGATGGGCGCGCCGCGCAGGATCGCGCGGGCGAGCGCCACCCGCTGGCGCTGGCCGCCGGAAAGGTTGCGGCCCATCTCACCGGCCGGCGCGTCATAGCCGCCTGGCATCGCCTGGATGAACACGTGCGCGTTGGCCGCCATGGCAGCCTTCTCGACTGCCGCGCGCGTTGCGCCCGGTTTGCCCAGCGCGATGTTGTTGGCAATCGTATCGTCGAACAGGGCTGCGTCCTGCGCCACCAGCGCCATCTGGCCGCGCAGGCTCGCGCCGGTCACATCGCGCACGTCCAGTCCGTCGAGACGGACCGAGCCGCCATCGGCATCGTAGAGACGCATCAGCAGGTTGAACACGGTCGACTTACCCGCGCCGGACGCGCCGACGAACGCGACCGTCTCGCCGGGCCGCGCGGTGAAGGACAGCCCTTTCAGGGCCTGCGTGCCGTCCGGATAGGCAAAGTGCACATCGCTGAACTCGATCTCACCGCGCGCCGTTTCGATGCCCAGCGCGCCGGGCCGGTCAGCGACTTTCGGCTTTGCATCGACGATTTCGAACACGCGGTCGGCCGCGGCGGCGCCTTCCTGCGCGACCGCACTGATGGAGCCGAGCGCGCGCACTTCCGGCGCCGCGACGGCCACTGCACCGATCACGCCCAGCAGGTCGCCCAGCGTGTTCTGCCCCTGCGATATCCGCCAGGCGACGACGCCTAGCAGCGCCGCCAGCGCAAACCCGCCAAACACTTCCAGCACCGGATCGACGCCTGCGCGCTTGGACAAGACCTTCAGGAACAACGAGGACCGTTCGGCAAAGCCCTTTTCCGCCCGCGCCTTCTGCCAGCGCTCGAGCCCGAACGCCTTGACGACACGGGCAGACTGGAACCCTTCTGACAGGAGCGACGTGACTTCGCCCGTCTGCTCGGCCGACCTTTTCGCCCGCTTACGCACAGAATTGCCGAGCGAGACAACCGGGCCCAGCGCCAGTGGGTAGACCACCGCAATGATCAGCGCGAGCTGCCAGTCCTTCCAGAACAGCCAGATCAGTACACCGATCACTGTGGCGAGGCTCTTGGTGAAATTGTTGGCAAAGCGCAGCGCTGCCTCGCGGATCGAGATCACATCGCTGATGAAGCGGGAAACGAAGCTGCCCGAGGCATCCGCCGCGACGCGCGCGTAGTCACCGTCAATCAGCGCGTCATACTGAACGGTCTGCACACTGACGAGACCGCGTTGCACGCCGGTATTGTTCAACAATGTCATGCCATACATCGACAGCGACCGCCCCGCGGTCAGCACGATGATCGCGGCGATGCCGGACCAGATCCACCCCGTCGGCGCGCCGCCAGCGTCGCCGGTCATCTGCGCCTGCAGCGAATTGCCGACATAGTCGAGCGCGGCGACATAGCCGATGCCCCAAAGCGCGGTCAGCAACGCGAGCGCGGTGCCGCCGATAAACCATGCCCGGTGCGGCCAGAAATGCACCTTGAACAGCCGCCAGAGGGACCGCTGCGGTGCGGCGGGGGCGGGCTCAGATGTTATGGGTATCTCCCGTCGCGGGGTCGAGGAGCCGGTGCGCATGCAGGATGAAATAGCGCGTTTCGGCATGGTCCACGGTGCGCTGCGCCGCCGCTTTCCAGGCGTCATAGGCCGCCTGGTAGTTGGGGAAGGCCCCCACGAAATCGATCTGCGACAGGTCTTCGAACTCCACGCCCGTCACGTCTTTCAGTTCACCGCCGAACACGATGTGAAGCAGTTGTTTACCGTGTTTGTCCTTGTCGGCCATCTTGCGGAGCTCCGTCGTCTCTGGCGCCGGTTTCAACGCGGCCCGCGTTTGCGGGTCGGGTAGCGGCACATATCCAGTGCGGCGCACTAACAAAGGATGAAGCCCGTTTCCAGAGGCCAGCACACTGCGCTGGGCCGGAACGGCCTGATTGAACACCAGCGGCTCGCCGGCATGGGTCGTCGCCTGCCCGCCCGCTTCGGAAACGAGCACGGCGCCGGCCGCAAGGTCCCAGTCGGCCTTTTCGGCCAGCACGATCACTGCGTCCCAGTCTCCGGCGGCCACCAGCGCCAGGCGCAGAAGGGTCGCGTTCGGCTTGGGCCGGGCAAGTTGCACCTCCGGCCAGGGCTCGCGCCAGCTCGGGTGGCCGATCATGCCTTCATTGGTGATCAGGCGCGTGCCGGCTTCGCCGCGGCGCTGCGAAACCTGGATGCGCTGGCCGTTCCGCCTCGCCCCAGCCCCGCGCCGCGCCTCGTAAAACTGGCCCAGCGCCGGGGCATAGATCACCCCTGCCACCGCCTCGCCCTCTTCCACGATCGCCAGGCCCACGCACCAGTCCGCCCCGCCGCGCATGTAGGCGCGCGTGCCGTCGATGGGGTCCACCACCCAGCAGCGCGATTTCTGCCGCGCGCCGGGATCGTCCAGCGTTTCTTCCGACAGCCAGCCATATTCCGGGCGGGCCGTCTTCAGCGTCTGCGCGCACAGCCGGTTCACGGCGAGGTCGGCCTCGGTGACCGGACCGCCGGTCGTCTTGTTCCAGGATTCCGGCCCGCCATTGCCCAGATAGGACATCGCGAGGTCGCCGGCTTCCTGCGCCAGCTGGCAAAGCAAGCGGACGTCTGCGTCGAGTGTCCGCTCAGCTGCCAGCAAGGTTCATGTCCTCGATCAGGATCGACGGCGCATCCCGGGTCGAGCGGATCTCGAGGTCCGATGCCGGCACGAGCCGCGCGAACATCGACGGCAAGTCGCCCGCCACGGTCACTTCCGAAACCGGATAGGCAATCTCGCCATCCTCGAACCAGAAGCCCGCAACCCCGACAGAGTAGTCACCGGTGTTCGGGTTGATCGACGGGCCGAACATGTCCGTGATCAGAAGGCCCTTGCCGGCAGCCTTGGCCAACGCGCCGGGCGACTGCGTACCGGGACGCAGGTAGACGTTCGACGTCGACACGCCCGGCGGATCGCCGAAGCCCAGGCCGGCAAAGCCGTTCGGCGCAAGGCCCAACTGGCGGGCGGTCGGCGTGTTCAACAGCCAGCACGTGAGCCGTCCGTCCTCGATCAGGTGCGCCTCGGCGACCGGCAGGCCTTCGCCGTCATGCACGCGGCTGCCCATGCCCATCGGGCGCAAAGGATCATCGGTCAGGTAGACACCCTTGGCGAACACCTGCTCGCCCATCCGGTCCTTCAGGAAGCTCACGCCGCGCGCCACCGACGGGCCGGAAATCGCACCGAGGAAAGCGCCAATAAGGCTATCCGAAACGCGCCGGTCGAAGATCACGGCCGCTTTCTGCGTGTCGACCTTGCGGGCCCCGAGACGGGCAATTGTGCGCTCGCCGGCCGTCTTGCCGATCTCTTCCGCGGCCGGACGGTCCTTGGTGAAGCGGACAGACCAGCTGTCATAGTCCCGCTCCATCTGACCGTCCTTCTCCGCTACGGCTGCAAGGCCCAGACTGGTGGACGTGCCGGTCTTCCAGGACCGGAAGCCGTTGGTCGCCGCGACCCAGCGCTCAGACCGGTTCCAGGCAGCGCCGCACCCGGCCACCGTTTTGACGCCCGGCACGGCCAGCGCCGCAGCCTCGGCCGCCAGCGCCTCCCGCTCCAGCACCTCAGCGGAAATCTCCGGCTCACCGGTCAGGTCCATGTCGAACGGGCCCGTCGACAGCGCGCCGGGCTCCGGCAAGCCGCAATACTTGTCTTCCGGCACGGCCTGCGCCATCGCCACGCAGCGTTCGGATAAAGCTTTCAGCCCGTCCGGTGTCAGGTCCGCTCCCGAAACATGGGCCTGGCGCTTGCCGAAGAAGCAGCGCAGCGCGACGCTGGCGCTTTCCTCCCGCTCGATGCTTTCCAGCTTGCCATCGCGCACCGAGACGCTGACGCCGTCGGCCACGCCGATCCGGGCATCGGCTGCGCTGGCGCCGGCTTTGAGACAGTTGTCGAGCAGACCGGCCAGAAGCTCGGCCGGAGGTACGGTGAATCCAGTCATCCGCGCTAGATGGACCGCGCCGCAGCCCTGCGCAACAGGGCCGGTGCGCAGAGGCTCAATGCAACGCCAGCCAGACCAGACCGCCGGCAGCGGAAAGCATGCCTAGCCAGGTCAGCACCATCCCGCCCGCCCGCAGTGGCAGGATCGTCCGCGACAGGCCGAAGGCGTGCACGAGGCGCCCGACGGTGAAGACGCCGCCGACCGCATGGATCGCCCAGCCGGGCGCCCCCAGCGTGGCCAGCACGAACAGGCCCAGCATCGTCACCGGAATGTACTCTGACGCGTTGCCATGCACGCGGGTACGGATCTCGAGTTCGTTGTCCCCGCCGGTGCCCAGCGAGACCCGGGCGCTTTGCCGGCGACCGATCACGCGGAAGGAAAGATACCACAGCAGAAGGATATTGGCGGCTATATAGAGCGCCGAGATTTCAACAGGCGTCACTTCAGGTTTCCTCCAATGAAAAGACCGCCGGCATGACCGGCGGTCCAGATCGTTTCATCGCTCGTGCCCGGCGGCCGGCATTACATGTCCCGGCGGGCGTCCGGCAGGCGGTCGTTTATGTCGTCGCGGATGTCCATCAGCGTGACGATGAGGCCGCAGACGATGCTGGCCGCAACCCATCCGCCGAAGCTGAACACGGCAAAGTCAGCCACCTGGGCCAGCGGACCCGAGAGGCCGATCAGTTCGCCGGTGAATTCACCCTTCTGGTAAATGCCAAGGGCAATGCCGGCCACGATGATGGCGATATAGGCCACATACACCATGATCCGGAAACTGTTGATGATAATGAACTTCATTAGGATCCCCTTCTTGGTTCCGTCCTGTTGCGGGCACGCGCGCCGGTCAGCGGCACGTCCTGCGTATTCGATGTTTCAGGCTCCGGGCCCATTCCCCGGTCGGCCTGTCCTTATGCCCCCTTCGGTGCAGCTTCGCCGCAGGCCTCAAGGTCGTTTGTAATCGCGGAGAAGGCAAGCAGATCCTCCTCCGGAAGCGAGTTCAGGTAGTCCTGCATATCCTGCTTGTCGCGTCCGACGGCCTGGGCGACCTGTTTCAGACGCGCCGGATCGAGGTTCTTCTCGAGCGCCCCGACGACACAATTGCAGGTTGCTTCGGCTTCGCCCTGTTCAAGACAGGTTGCAATGAGGACCTGTTTGTCCGAGGGGCGGCCGAGTCCGCCGCATCCGGACAGGACAGCCATCGCCGCCGCCGAAACGATCAAGACCCGCATTCGACACCCTCCGGGCAACACGCAAGCCGAGTGCTCGCACGATTTCCGGCGACTGAAAAGCTATTCGCGGCCGAGCAATGCATCCAGTTGCAGTCCCCTGCCCAGCTTGCGGGCAAAAGCCTCCTTGACCGCCATGCGGTCATAATCCTCCGCCACCCAGTCCAGGAACGGCTTCCATTGGCCCCGCGGACGCCCGGCATTGTAGGCGGCATAGCTCTCGATGAAGGCGTCCAGCACCCCGGTCTTGCCCTGGCGCACGTGCAGGTATTTGCCCGACAGCTGCTCCACCGCCTCTTCGTAAGGCACCCGCTCGCGCAGCAGCTTGTACAGGACAGCCATCACCCCGGCCCGGTCCGCGCCGGACTTGCAGTGCATAAGGGCCGGGTATTCGATCCGCTCGAACAGGTCCCGGGCGGCAAAAATCGTCTCCCGCGTGGGCGGATCGCGCGAAAACACCTGGAAATCGACCAGTTCAATTCCCGCCTCGTCGCAGGCTTCCTTCTCCAGCAGGTAATAGCCCTTGGTGGTCGCGCCCCTCAGGTTCAGGATTGTGCGAATGCCCCGCTCCCGGGCATGGGCCAGCACCTGACGGGGCGAAGGCTGGTTTGAGCGCCACATCTCCGGCGAGATCCGGTGCAGGTTGCTGAACCGGGCCCGCAGGAAGCCGTGATCGCCCCAAACCAGCTCGCGGCGCGCCCGGGCGCGGCCCGCCGGGGTCGACAGGTCCGCCGGCACATGCGCCTTGCGTTTGGCTTTGGGCTTCAACTTTACCATGCCCCCGCACCTAAGCGCCAGCGCCCGCCGGGGCAAGCAGAAGCCTGCATCGGGACTATCCGGCGGCCTCCCGGAAAATAATTCAGCCCCGCTGCATCCATAGTCGCCCCTGGCTGCATCTTACGGGCATGAACACCAGCAATTGTGCTGGAAGAACCTGAAACGGAGACCCAAATGGGTGAGGAAATCATCGTCCCAGTCACAATGTTCGGCATGGTCGTCGGCATTGTGTGGCTTGTCAGCTACTTCAACGGCCGCAAGCGCCTGACCGTCCACGAAACCATCCGTCTGGCCATCGAAAAAGGCCAGCCCCTCTCGCCGGAGCTGATGGACCGCATGTCCATGGTGACCGACCCCGTCCGCGCCGACCTGCGCCGCGGTGTCCTCTTCCTGGCCTTCGGTGCAGCCTTCGCCGTCCTCGGCGCCATCATCGGAATGGAAGACTCCGATGCCCTGACCCCGATGCTGGGTGTTGCAACCTTCCCCATCTTCCTCGGTATCGCGTATATCGGACTGTGGGCGTTCGGTCGTGGCAAGTCAGAGGCCTGAGCTCTGGCTGGTCGCGTCGGGAGGACGAGACATGCGCAGCGACCCTGATCTGGCCCATGCGGCCGCACGAGGAAACGAGGCATCGTTTGCCGAGCTCGTGCGCCGCCACCAGGGCAAGGTGCGGGGGATGGCGCGGCGCCTCACCGGCTCGGAAGCCCAGGGCGACGACATAGCCCAGGCAACGTTCCTCACGGCATGGCAGAAGATCGCCACCTATGCCGGAGGCACGTTCAGCTCCTGGATCTGCACCATCTGCTGGAGGGAATTCCTTCAATGGCGCCGCCGGCAGAAGATGGAAATCGAGTTCGACGAGACCGCGGAAATCATTCCGTTCGATCGCTCGGCGGACCAGCACGAGATGCGGATGGACCTCACCCGCGCCCTTGAATCCCTCAGCGAAGCCCAGCGCGTATGTGTCGTGCTGTGTGTCGCCACGGGACTGACCCACCAGGAAGCGGCCGAAGTGACCGGCTGGCCTCTGGGAACTGTAAAGTCACACGTCCTGCGGGGAGTTGCCTTGCTACGGACCCGCCTTGAAAATGCCAACGTGGCGTGATGGAGTGATGATCATGCGTGAACAGGATGCCTACAAAGACCTCTCCGACCTCTTCATGGTCGAAGACAATGCGCTGCCGGCGCAGCCGTTCACCCGCCAGGTAATGAGCCGGGTTCGCCAGCAGAAAATGATGCGTCGCTTTGTGGTCGGTGGCCTCGGTCTTGCCGGAGCCGGCGTCGCGGCCCTTCAGCTGCCCCAGCTCCTCGCCGATTGGGTGGGCGTCGACAAGACGGTCACCGAAGCGCTGACGACCGCGCCGACCGAACTGGGCGCCGCCGCCGTCAGCCAGATCAGCGCTGCTGCCCTCGGCAACCCGATGTGGCTCGCCATCGCGGCCGGCGCCGCTCTCTGCGTCTTCGCGGTGTCGACCATCGAACGGGCCTGATCGAGCAGCCTACGGACGATTGAAAACCCTGGCCGCAAGGCCGGGGTTTTTTATTTGCGGTAGCCCATGCCCTGAAGCAGCATCCGCGTCTCATAGAGCGGCAGGCCGACGATGGCGGTATAGCTGCCTGAAATTTCCGTCACAAAACCGCCCGCCGCGCCCTGGATGCCATAGCCGCCAGCCTTGCCTTTCCAGTCCCCGCACGCGACGTATTCCGCGATCTCGTCTTCGGTGAGGCGCTTCATCTTCACGCGCGCCAGCACCGTGCGCACACCGAGACGGCCATCGGGTGCGCGCACCGCTACACCCGTGATGCATTGATGCGCCCGGCCGGAGAGCAGACGCAGGAAGGCGGCCGCTTCTGCCCCGTCCGCCGCCTTCTCGAGATTGCGCTGGCCCAGCGCGACCACCGTATCGGCCGCCAGCACGAAGCCGTCCGCGTCGCAGGCCAGCGCCTTCTCGCGCGCCAGACGCTCGGCCAGCGCACGCGGCGACTCGTCCTTGCGCCGGGTTTCGTCGATGTCCGTGGGCCGGATCTCGTCCGGGGTGAGCCCGACCTGTGCCAGCAGTTCGAGTCGGCGCGGGCTGGCACTGGCCAGGATCAGGCGGCTCATTCCGGAACCTTGAACGTCGCGCTCGCCTGAGCAATTGCGGCGCCGTCGGCGCGCACCATCGCGCGCGCGAACGCAACGCTCCGGCCGCTCTTCACGTGGTCGGTATCGACGACAAGCCATTGACCGATGCGGCCGGTGCCCAGGAAGTCTGTGGACAAGCTGATGGTCACGAGCCCTTTGGGTTCGCGCCCCTCACTGCGCATTTTCTGGATGCAGGACAGGCCCATGGCGTTATCCGCCAGCGTCGTGATCAGGCCGCCATGCGCAAAGCCGCGGGAGTTGCAATGGGCTTCGCCAAGGAACAGGCCGATCTGGACCCGGTCTTCCAGCACGCGCGAATAAAGCGGCTCCCAGGGGTCCGTGAATCCCGACTTCCGGAAATGGGGCTCGAAGCCTTCTGGAAGTTCTAGAACACTCATTCAGGATGGATTTATTTGAAGCGGTAGGTGATGCGGCCTTTGGTCAGGTCGTACGGGGTCATCTCGATCATGACCTTGTCACCCGTCAGCACGCGGATGCGGTTCTTGCGCATCTTGCCTGCCGTATGTGCGATGATTTCGTGACTGTTCTCAAGTTTCACGCGGAACGTCGCGTTCGGCAGCAGTTCAACGACTGTGCCTTCGAATTCGATGAGTTCTTCTTTCGACATGCTCTCTCCAGCTGACGGGCGTGGTGCCCCGCATAGGTAAACCTGCGCTGCGCCATACAGCTTTGCACAGATTCCAGCAAGCGCCGGAGGGAGTCGGGGGTAAACGCCCGGGACTCAGCGTGGCGGGAACGGCACACCGGACTTCAGGCTGCACTGGCCGGCAAAGCCCGGAAATGCACCGTTTATGTCGTCATGCGACTCGGCAAACCCGTCCCCGATCATGATCCGGGCGGACACGGTGGTGGCGATCGCGGCCAGCAGTTCCGGGGTCAGCGGCAGGGTCATGCTGACGCCGGTGCCGTTGTCGTTCACCAACACGGCCTCGCCCGGAAAGGCTTCGCCGGACACCACGAATTGTGCCGGGCCGGCCTCGGCATAGTTGCCGAGCTGGCGCGCCGGTGCGACCGCTTCCAGCGTCTTGGTTACCGTGTTGCAATTCATGGCGAATTTCGGCGGCGACAGCCCCGTCAGCTCATCCTGGATGCCAGTATCCACCAGAGAAAAGCCCGTCTCCGTGTCGAACATCTCGAGCCCCGTGACCGACGGGTCGATGGCCGGCTCGGGCTCCACGGGCAGCACCTCTTCCACCACGGCATCGGCCGGCGCTTCGAGGCTCGGCGTATGATCTCGCCCGCCACATGCGGCCAGAACGGCAAGGCTCAGAACGGACAGGACGGTCAGCGATTTCATGGTGCGCATATCCTCAGGTTCCCGGTGCGCGGCCTTGCCCGGCATGCAAGGCGCAGATCAGCGTGAACAGCCGCCGCGCCGTCGGATGATCAATCTCGATCTTGCCGGCAAGGCGCTCCTTCAGCAGTTCCGAGCCCTCATTGTGGATGCCGCGCCGGGCCATATCGATCGCCTCGATCTGGTGAGGCGTCTGTGTACGGATGGCTTCGTAATAGCTGTCGCAGATCATGAAATAGTCGCGGATCACACCGCGGAACGGGCCGAGCGACAGGATGAAGGTGTGGACGTCACCGCCCGCCTCGTCGTGCACAGCCAGGATCAGGCGCCGCTCCGCCTGGCTCAGCGACAGGACATACGGCCCGCGCGACTCGCCCACCACTTCGAAGCTGTTCTCTTCGATCAGGTCGAAGATGGCGACACGGCGCTCGTGCTCCGCATCCGGCCCCGACGCACCCAGCGTGTCGTCATCGATATGGACGGCGATGAGGCGATCAGTGCCCATCGCTCCCACCCCGTTTCGTGCGGATGGAAACCGACCGCGCGTGGGCCGGCAGGCGTTCGGCCTCAGCGAGCCGCAAGGCCGCCGGCGCAAGCACCTCGAGCCCGTGCGGCCCGGCGCGCTGCACGCTCATGCGTTTCAGGAAATCATAAAGTCCGAGTCCGGACGAAAAACGCGCGGCGCGGCTCGTCGGGAGGACGTGGTTCGATCCCGTCACATAGTCGCCCAGCGCTTCGGGCGTGTGGTGGCCGAGGAACACCGCGCCGGCATGCCGGATCAGCGGCAACAGGCCGTCCGGGTCCTCGATGCAAAGCTCAAGGTGCTCCGCCGCAATCCGGTTTGCCACCTCGGCAGCCTGCAGCCGGTCGCGTACATGGATGATGGCGCCGTGATTGACCCAGGACTCCCGTGCGCGCTCGCCGGTGGAAAGGGTCTTCAACTGGTTTTCCACAGCCTGATCCACAGCCTTACCCACAGCCTCATCCACAGTAATGAGGATGGATTGGCTCGATGGATCATGCTCCGCCTGGCTCAGCAGGTCGGCGGCCACCCATTCGGGATTGGCCGTGCTGTCCGCGATCACCAGGATCTCGGACGGCCCGGCAATGGTGTCGATACCGACCCGGCCGAACACCTGCCGCTTGGCTTCCGCCACGAAGGCATTGCCGGGGCCGACAATCTTGTCGACCGGCGCCAGCGCGCCCGCGCCGAAGGCCAGCGCGGCAACTGCCTGCGCCCCGCCGATCGGGTAGAATTCATCGACGCCGGCCTTCAGCGCGGCATAGGCCACCGCGGGCGACAGCTCGCCATTCGGCGCCGGGGCGACCATCACGATCCGCTCGACGCCTGCAATGCGGGCCGGCACGATGTTCATCAGCACCGAGGACGGATAGCTCGCCCGTCCGCCAGGAACGTACACGCCGACCGAGTCCAGCGCCGTCCAGCGCCAGCCGAGTTCGACACCGGCTTCATCCGTGAAGCGATGATCGGCCGGGCGCTGCGCGCCGTGATAGACCGCGATCCGGTCATGCGCGAAGTCGATGGCCGCACGCAGGTCTGCCGGGCACTGCGCCGCCAGCGCGTGCAGGTTCACATTGTCGGATTCCAGCGTCGACGGATCGATCTGCAGACCGTCGAACTTCGCGGTCTGGTCGGCCACCGCCGCGCCGCCGCGCGCCTTCACATCGTCGAGGATGGCCTTCACGACGCCGAACACATCTTCGCCGCCGCCGCGATCTTCCGCAAGGAAGCGCGTCAACACCTCATCGAACTGAGGCCTGGTGGCGTCAAAGTGGCGGGCCATTTCGGGTTCCGGCGATTAGCAAGCCTCGCTTCATGGACCGTCCCCCCGGCGCTGGCAAGGCGGCGAATGGGGCAATTTGCGGGCGTCTGGCAAAGGGCTCCGGGGAGGACTAGTCTGGCCCCGGACAGGCACAGGAGGGACCACGGCGATGTTCAGCCATGTCACGCTCGGCACGAATGACTGGGACCGGGCCCAGCCGTTCTGGGATGCCGTCGCCGCCGCGCTCGGCCTTCCCGTATTGTTCCAGTACCCGGGCGGCATCGCCTATGGCCTGCCGAACGGCCCGAAAATCTTCATCGGCCCGCCCTTCGACGGCCAGCCCGCCACCCACGGCAACGGCACCCATATTGCCTTCCTCGCCAAGGACCGCGCCACCGTGGACGCCTTCCACGCCGCCGCCCTGTCGCATGGCGGCACCGACGAGGGCCTGCCGGGTCCGCGCCCGCATTATCATCCGAACTATTACGGCGCCTATGTCCGCGACCCCGACGGCAACAAGCTCCAGGCCGTCTGCCACTCGAAACCGGAATAGCATTCTTCGTCAGCAGACCAAGAGCACCAACTCGCCTTCCCCGTACAGGGGACGGTTCGGGTGGGTTGACTGAACGACATTGGCCTAGCGTTTGCGCCGCTCATGGCTCGGCACGTGCCGTGTCGGCCAGACATAGTCGCTGTCGATCAGCGAAGCGTCGAGCGCTTCGACGGTCAGGACAATCTCGCCGTCGCCCGCAAAGAGCAACGTGACCTTGCCGCCCGGCGGCTCGGCGTCCGGGGTGAACTCGGCGCTCAGCAGGGACAGGATCAGCTCAGGGTCGGCCTTTGTGATGCCGCGCGTCTTCACGCCCAGCACGCCATCAAAGGCCAGCAGCGCGCGTACACGTTCGCCCGGCTCACCCTTGCGCTTCGGCGCGTTTTCCCAGCGATAACGGTTCAGTTCGAGGCCGAAGCGGCGCTTCTTCTGCTCGTATTTCAGGTTGCCTGCCTTCACGACCGCGTCCTGCACGGCCGCCGCGATGATCTTCAGGTCTTCAGCGTCCTCGGTGAAGAGGCGCAGCGGTTTTGGATCGGTCATCAGCCCCTGCCGTGATTACTCGTCTTCGCCAGATCGGCGTTCGATCTTCGCTCCGCAAGCCCCGAGCTTCGCTTCGAGGCGTTCGAAGCCGCGGTCGAGGTGGTATATCCGGTTCACGACCGTCTCACCTTCCGCCGCGAGGCCCGCGATGACCAGCGATACCGAGGCGCGCAGGTCCGTCGCCATGACCGGCGCGGCCGTCAGGCGATCGACGCCCTTCACCACGGCCTCCTGCCCGCGCACCGTGATGTCGGCGCCGAGGCGGGAGAGTTCCGGGGCGTGCATGAACCGGTTCTCGAAGATGGTTTCGCGGATGATGCTCGTGCCCTTGGCGGTGCACATCAGGGCCATAAACTGGGCCTGCAGGTCGGTCGGGAAGCCTGGATGCGGCTGCGTCGACAGGCTGACGGCTTTGAGCGGAGACCCGTTGCGCCGGATGCGCAGGGTCGAGGCCGCTTCGTCGGCGTCCACAGTCACGCCCGCTTCGCGCAGCTTGGCGATCAGCGCGCCGAGATCGGCCACCGGCGCGCCATCAAGCGTCACATCACCGCCTGCCGCCGCTGCGGCCATGGCGAAGGTGCCCGCCTCGATCCGGTCCGGCATCACGGGATAGGTCGTGCCCTTGAGGCTTTCGACGCCCTTGATACGGATGATCGACGTGCCAGCGCCGGTGATGTTGGCGCCCATCGTGTTGAGGCAGTTGGCGAGGTCCTCGATCTCGGGCTCGCGCGCGGCGTTCTCCAGGATGGTCTCGCCCTTGGCCAGCGTCGCAGTGAGCATCGCATGCTCGGTCGCGCCGACCGAGACGGTCGAGAAGTTGATGTGGGCGCCCTTGAGGCCGTGAATGGCCGCGGCTTTCACATAGCCGCCCTCGACGCGCAGGTCCGCGCCCATCGCTTCCAGCGCCTGCAGGTGAAGGTCCACCGGGCGCGCGCCGATAGCGCAGCCGCCGGGCAGCGACACAGTGGCGTGGCCCGACCGCGCGACGAGCGGACCGAGCACGTTGAAGCTCGCCCGCATCTTCCGCACCTGTTCGTAGGGCGCGATGGTGGATTTCAGCTCTGCCGCGTTCAGGTGGCAGGTCGAGGTGCCTTTCGGCCAGTAGACCTCGACGCCAAGCGATTCCAGCAGCTGCGCGAGGAAGCGCGTGTCCGCCAGGTTCGGCATGTTGGTCAGCTCCACCGGCTGATCCGTCAGCAGGCAGGTAACCATGAGCTTCAGCGCCGAGTTCTTGGCGCCGGAAACGGAGATGTGGCCGTGGAGCGGCGTGCCGCCCGTGATGTGAAGTCTGTCCATGGCGCGGAGATATACTGTGCTTCGCGGCTTTGTCAGGGCCGGAATGTGCGTGTGTTCAGGTTTTCATCTGGAGCGGCAACCAGGCGAGGCCGCGCGTGCCGAACCGTTTGCCCCAGGGCAGCGCCATCGGATCGCCATCGATCGCCAACCCCGGCCAACGGGCCAGCAGCTGCTGCAGGGCGATTTCCGCCTCCGCCGTGGCGAGGTGAAGACCAAGGCAAAGGTGCGGCCCCCACCCCCAGCCGAGATGGCGATTGGGCCGCCGCGCCAGGTCCAGCGTCAGCGGATCGTCGAACACCGCCGGGTCCAGGTTGCCGGCCGCCAGCAGTGCCATGACCGGCTTGCCCCGCTGGACCGGCACGCCCAACAGGTCGGTATCGGCGCGCGCATAGCGCGGCTTGGTCATCTGCACCGGGCTGCAGAAACGCATCAGTTCGTCCACCGCAACCGCCCGGGCGTCATCGTCCATCGCCGCGATCCGGTCGCGCGCGCCCGGTGTCGTCAGCATCGTCCAGACGCCGGAGGAGATGAGGTGCGTCGTCGTCTCGTGCCCGGCTGCGAACAGCACGAACACCATGGCCAACAGTTCGTCCTCGCTCAGGCGGCCTTCGTCGCACTCGGCATGGACCAGATCCGAGATCAGCCCCGGCCGGGCCTCCCGGCGGGCCAGTTCGAACTCCGCCCGGAACTCCCGCTGGATCCATCCGGTCTTCATCAGGGCCTGCAACACGGCCAGAACGCTGCCCGAGGTGAAACCGTTGAATACCCGGATCAGCTCGGCCCGCCGCGCCGGTGAAACACCCAGCAGGTCGCAGATCACCTGCAGCGGCAAGGGCCGGCAAAGTCCGGTGACGAGGTCCGTGTTGCCGTCCGCCGCCATCGTGTCCAGCAGCGCGGAACATTGCGCGGCAATCGCCGGCCTGAGCCCGTCGATCGATGTCCGCCGGAAGGGGGCATCGGACAGCCGCCGCAGACGGGTATGGTCGGGCTCGTCGAGCGTCAGCAGGTTCTCGGCCAGCACTTTCAGGGACTTCGGCAGGAAGCTCATCCCGAAGGCCGACTTGTGACCGGCATTGCGGGCATCGACGGCGAAGCGCTCCGTATCCTTCAGGAAACTGGCGATCCCGGCATGGCTGAGCACCAGCGTCACCCGGCCGACGATCATGGCATTGGTCTCAGCGACCGACCCCGCCGCCAGCGCGCCCGCGAGATAGGCATGAGGGGCGCGGTGGAAGGCCTGCCCCGAGAGCTTCAGAAAGGTCATGTCCACCTCCGGGGTGCTCCGGATGACGGAGTGCCCTGTTTCGCTTATGGTCCGCAACAACCTTGTGGCGCGGAACCCATGCACACGGTAGATGCAATCCACTCACGCCGCTCGATCCGGGCCTATCAGGCCCGTCCGGTCGACCGGACGGTCATTGGCGAAATCCTGTGGGACGCGGCCCAGGCCCCGACCCTTCCCGTTGGTCTGGACACGCCGTTCACCTTCGTGGTGATCGAAGGCGCAGACCGGCTTGCGCTTTATGGATCGCAGGCGCTGGACTTTGCCCGGGCAAACGGGGCGGACGGTCCGGAGGACGACACACGGGTTTTCTTCGATGCGCCGGTCGCCATCGTCATCTGCGCTGAAGCCGATGCGGCCGGCGAGGCGCTGCAGAACTGTACCCGTGCGGGCCAGAACCTGATGCTGTCGGCCGAGGCGCGGGGACTCGGCACCTGCTGGGTGAGGCTCGCGCTGCCCTGGCTCTGCGATTCGCAGACCCGGGCGGAATTGGCCATTCCGGATGGCCTGACCCCGTTTGCCGCCTTCACCCTCGGCCATCCGCAGGGCATGCCGGCCGGCAAGCCGCGCGAGCGCCCGCCGGTCATCTGGTCGCCCTAGGATTTGCCCGTGTTTTCAGGCGGACTGGCCCTGCCCGGCTCCTTGCGGGCTGCCGCCTTGCGGCGCTTCAGGTTGGCCCGCAGCGCCTCGGCCCGGCGGGCTGCACGCTCGGCTTGTTCGGAGGTTGGAGGCTTCTGGCTCATATTCAGCGGCAAAACGGTCTTTTCACAATGGAAGGCTTAGGCTAAAGCCCCCGAACCGAACCGGCAATGCCGCCTTAGCTCAGGGGTAGAGCGCATCATTGGTAATGATGAGGTCGAGAGTTCAATTCTCTCAGGTGGCACCAGCCGGGACCGGATCTCCCGAAAATCTCAGGAATATTTCGGCGCCCGCTTCTCCATGAAGGCGGCCACACCTTCCCGGAAGTTCGGGTCGTTGGCCGTCAGCATCTGGCTGCGGTCTTCGATCGCCATCACGGCTTCGAGGCCGCTGGCATCGATCGAGTGGTTCAGGCAATCCTTGGTCAGCCGGAGGCCGAGCGGCGTGGCGTGCAACATGTCCTGCGCGAAGGCATCAGCTTCGGTCAGCAACTCGGCGGCCGGCACGACCCGGTTGGCAAGGCCGATCTCGAAGGCGCGTCTTGCATCGATGAAGCGGCCCGTCAGCATGTATTCGCTGGCCAGCGACTGGCCAATCATTCGCGGCAGGAAATAGGACACACCCATATCACAGGCGCTGAGGCCGATCCGGATGAAGGCCGCGTTCATGCGTGCGTCTTCCGAGAGGATCCGGATGTCCGACGCCAGCGCAAAGGCAAAGCCGCCGCCGCTGGCGGCGCCCTGCACGCAGCTGATGATCGGCTGCGGGCATCGGCGCATCGCAACATAGATTTCCGCAATCGAGCGCTGCTTGTCGAGCGAAGCTTCGATGCTGGATCTGCCGCTGGAGGTTTCCTTGAGGTCGAGCCCGGCGCAGAAGGCCCGGCCTTCGCCGCGCAGGATCACCACCCGGACTGTCCGGTCGAAATACAGCCCGTGGAACACCTCGCGCAGTTCCGTGGTGAGCTGCGTGTTCAGCGCGTTGAGCTGCGCCGGCCGGTTCATGATCACATGCAACACTTCGCCCGATAGCTCGAGCCGGAGGGCGGTCAGGGTCTGGGTCATGGACGTATCCTTGCGATGGGTGGTGTACGGACTAAAGTGCGCGGCCAAGGGCGGTGTCCCAGCCTTTGAGCAGTGCGGCGCGCGCGGCGGCGGGCATCCGGGGCTCGAAGCGCTTGCCGGGCACGTCTCGGGCCGCCCATTGCGCCGCATCAAGCCAGCCGGCCTGCATGGCCGCCGCCGCGGCCGCACCGAGCGCGGTCATCTCGCGGTAATCCGGACGCAGCACGGGCAGCGCGCAGACATCCGCGAGGAATTGCATCAGCCAGTCATTGGCAACCATGCCGCCATCGACACGCAGCTCCGCGATCGGGGCGCCGTCACCCGCGAAGGCGGCGAGCAGGTCGTGCGTCTGGTAGGCGACGGATTCAAGGCCGGCGCGCACAAGGTGCGCTGCTGTTGTGGCGCGGGTGAGGCCAGCGATCAGGCCGCGCGCCTCGGCATTCCAGTGCGGCGCGCCAAGACCGGTGAAGGCAGGCACCATGTAGACGCCGCCATTGTCGTGAAGGCTCTGCGCGGCCTTGGCGCTTTCATCCGCACTCTGAATGAGTTTGAGATCGTCGCGCAGCCATTTGATGACCGTGCCGGCATTGAAGATGGAACCTTCCAGCGCCATTGCGGCGGCGCCCGGAAGCGCATAACCCATTGTGCCGAGCAGGCGGTTCTGCGAGGCGGGCCGCACGTCGCCGGTATTGGCCACGAGGAAGGCGCCGGTGCCGAAGGTGACCTTGGCCTGGCCAGGTTTCAGGCAACCTTGGCCGACCAGCGCCGATTGCTGGTCTCCGAGTACGGAACAGATCGGGATGGCGCGGCCGAACAGCGCCGGATCGGCGGCGCCGAAATCGGCAGCACTGGCTTTCACGTCCGGCAACATCGACGGAGGAACGCCGAGAACCTCGCCCATCCTTGCGCTCCAGCCGCCATCAGCGCCGAGGCCGAGCCGGTAGAGCAAGGTGCGCGAGGCATTGGTGACGTCGGTGGCATGCACCGCGCCGCCGGTGAGGCGCCACAGGAGGAAGGTGTCGACCGTGCCAAAGGCGAGCTCCCCCGCTCCGGCCCGCGCGCGGGCACCCGGCACATTGTCCAGCACCCAGCCGATCTTCGTGCCCGAAAAATATGGATCGAGCAGAAGGCCCGTTTCGGCCTGGACCTCGCTTTCGAGGCCCTTGCCTTTCAGCACGTCGCAGACCGAAGCGGTGCGCCGGTCCTGCCAGATGATGGCGGGCGCAATCGTCTTGCCGGTCTTGCGGTCCCAGACGAGCGTGGTCTCGCGCTGGTTGGTGATGCCGATGGCGGCGATACTGTCAGCGCCGCCCGCCTTGGCGATGACCGAGCGGCAGACCGACAGCGTGCGCGACCAGATCTCCTCGCCATTTTGTTCCACCCAGCCATCGGCGGGGTATTGCAGCGCAACTTCTTCCTGCGCGAGGGCGACCTCGCCGAAATGCCGGTCATAGACGATGGCGCGTGTGGAGGTGGTGCCTTCGTCGATGACAAGGAGGAAGTCTGCATTGGTCGCCATGGAATCAGCCCTTCAGTTGCGCCGGAACCCCTGCCACAAAGCGGGCGGTTCTCAAGGCATGAAGGAACATCCGGCCCAGCACCGGCGCGCGCTCGACGCTTGCGTCGCACGCTATGGTGTCACCTTTGATCGTTAAAGGCTTTGCCTGACTGGCCATGGCGTCCTCCCGTTTTCACGGGAGGCTAGCACGGCTCAGGCAAAGCTCAACGCACCTCCCGCCGGTTGCCCCGTCGCCAAACCACCAGAGCGTCGCAGCGGTGGCTGCGAAGGCGGTGGTCTCGACGATGCCCGCCCGCGCGTCTGCCGACGCGCCGAGATAGACGAGCCGGGTCATCAGCCACAACAGCAGGGTTAGCAGGGGGGGCGTCAGCGCCCGCACCGCATTTACCCACTTGTAGCTGTCGCCGATTGAGGCCTCCGCCGCCATCGAGGCCGAGAGCCCTTGCCAGGCTCCCGACTTTTGCGCGAGGCGTTCCTGCCCCGCGAGTTCATATGCCCGCGCTTTCATCTGAAGGTCCAGGACCGCGGCTTGATGCATCCAGCGCGCCCGCTCCTGCGCGTTGTCCTGCCGGCGTTCCACCAATCCCGGTGAAGCCGCACGCGATGGCCGCCTCAAGGACAGCGTGTCGGTCGTGCCCGGACAGGGAGATGTCGACCGCGATCCGCCGGTGACGCGACTTAGCCGCGCCGCCCACCAGCACATTGCGCACACCGCAGCGATGACCGGAATTGTTCCGGATGGCCCGGCCCACCTTCTCGCGCAGCGCTTCCAGCGCGTCGAGAAAGACCGGTTCTTGCCAGTACTCACCCCTGCACCCGTGCCAACGGCATTTGCATGCCAGCTCCACGGGCCGGAAATTCGGCCAGGCCCAACCGGCCATCGAAAGATGCCTGTACGACGCAATCAGCATGGACGTGAGTATGCCTCCGCCAGATGTCCTGCCGGATTGCGAAGGCGCGCGAAAGTGAAGCGCGGGCGTGCGGCGCTGGCAGCAGCGCACTTTATCGGCGGGGTTATTTCAGGCGCGCCGGGCCCGTGAATTTTTCAGATGGCGTGCCGGAGCGCGCCCTTATCGTTGCACAAGGCGGAACTTGTGCAACGATTTTGGAGCAGCATGTTCGCAGCTTCTGTGATCCGGCTTTCGCCGGTTTGACAGATTCAGCCACGCGCAAAGAACGGATCAGCTCGTAACCGTCTGCTTGCGGACGAAGGCCTGACCCTTGGCAAGGGCGGCGCGGGCGTCGTCGAATTCGCGCACGAGCTGGTCGACATAGTCTTTCACCGGCCCGCGCGACTTGACCGCGCCGATGCCCTGCCCGCAGCCCCAGATATCCTTCCAGGCTTTCGCTTCGGTATTGCCGCCGGAGCCGAAATTCATTTTCGACGGATCGCTTTCCGGAAGGTTGTCGGGGTCGAGCCCGGCGGCAATGACGGACGGCTTCAGATAGTTGCCATGCACACCGGTGAAGAGGTTCGAATAGATGATGTCTTCGGCGCCGTATTTCACGATGGCGTCCTTGTAGCCTTCCATCGCATTGGCTTCGTCGCAGGCGATGAAAGCGGAGCCGATATAGCCGAAGTCTGCGCCCATCGCGAGGGCAGCGGCGACGGCGCCGCCCGTTGCGATAGAGCCGGAGAGTGCCAGCGGGCCGTCGAAGAATTCGCGGATTTCCTGGATGAGGGCGAGCGGCGAGAGCGTGCCGGCATGGCCGCCGGCACCGGCCGCCACGGCGATCAGGCCGTCAGCGCCTTTTTCCAGCGCCTTCTTCGCAAACCATGTGTCGATGACATCGTGCATGACGATGCCGCCATAGGAATGGATGGCATCGTTCACGTCTGTGCGGGCGCCGAGCGAAGTGATCACCAGCGGCACCTTGTATTTGACGCAGGCTTCCATGTCGTGATCGAGGCGGTTGTTGGTCTTGTGGACGATCTGGTTGACCGCGAAGGGCGCCGCCGGACGGTTCGGGTTCTTCACGTTGTATTCGCCGAGTTCGTTGGTGATCCGGTCGAGCCATTCATGCAGCACAGGGCCGGGGCGTGCGTTCAGGGCCGGGAAGCTGCCGACCACGCCGGCCTTGCACTGGGCGATCACAAGATCAGGGCCCGAGATGATGAAGAGCGGCGACGCGATCACCGGGATGCGCAGGTTCTGCAGGACGGGCGGCACGGACATGATCAGACCTCTGGTAAAGTGAACAGTGTTTACATCGGGCTGGAATGTAGCGTCCCAGCCCTCTCGGGCAAGTCGTAACGCAGGGGAAGCGGCTCAGCCGATGCGGGCGCTGCCGCCTCCGTCCACAGGCAGGATGGCGCCGGTGACGAACCTTGCCTCGTCGCTGGCGAGGAAGAGCGCGGCATAGGCCGTGTCCCAGCCGGACCCCATGAAGCCCATCGGGACGCGGGCGGCGCGTTCGGCGCGCAGCTCATCCTCAGGGATGCCCCGCTTGCGGGCGATGCCGCCGATGGCCATGGGGGTGTCCATAAGGCCGGGCGTGATGGCGTTGCAGCGCACACCGCGCGAGGCGCCGGACATGGCCACGCTGAGCGTCATGCGGTTCATGCCCGCCTTCGAGACCTCATAGGCCATCTGGAACCCGCCCGCGAAGGCGGCGAGCGAGGAGATGTTGACGATGGCGCCGTGCCCGCGCGCGAGCATGCCGGGCATCACCGCCTTGGTGAGCAGCCACGCTCCCTTGAGGTTGATGCGCAGCGTGCGGTCGAACGCCTCTTCGGTGAGCTTATGGGGCGGACCGTCGCCCGCGTCACCGATGCCGACATTGTTGACGAGGATGTCCGGCGGGCCGAAGGCCGCTTCGCAAGCGGCGGCGATGGATGGCGCGCCGCCTGAGGAGGCTACGTCGGCCACGCACAATGCCGCCTGCCCGCCCTGGGCGTTGACGGCATCGATCGTCAGCTGGCCGCGTTCTTCGTCGCGGTCGACGCACAGCACGCGGGCACCAGCGCGCGCGAAGAGCAGCGCGATAGCCTTACCATTCCCGATCGTGTCACCTGGTGCCTGTCCGGCGCCGCTGACGATGGCGACCTTGTCTGCGAGGCGCCCTGCAACCGGCGCCGTGCTCATTTCGCCAGATCCGGATCGAGTGTCAGGTCGTCGTCGAGCTGGATGCCGAAGGAGTTCAGCATCATCGAGACCTGCGTGTACTGACCAACGGTCATGACGAGATCCATCCGCTGTTTCTCGGTGAGCGGCGCAAGCTCGGCCCAGGTGCGGTCGGTGATGAAGCCGTCGCTGGTGAGTTCATCCGTGGCGCGGATCATGGCGCTGTCGATGGGCGACCAGTCGGGCGAGAGCGGGCCTTCCTTGATGGCCTGGATCTCGACATCCGTGAGGCCGCACTGCTTGCCGATGCGCACGTGCTGGGCCCATTCGTAACCGGACTTCCAGTTGTAGCCGGTGCGCAGGATGACGATCTCACGCTCGCGCGGGGCAAGGCTGTTCTTGTCCGACAGGATGTAACCGCCCCAGCGCATGAAGGCGCGATAAGCGTCCGGCGCGCGGGCGAGCGTGCGGAAGATGTTGTAGACATTGCCGCGCCCGAACTGGGCGGCGAGCGCCTCGCGGTGATCGGCGTTCATGTCGGCATCGGCGAGCGGCGCGATGCGCGGGCTTTTCAGTCTCATGGTGAGGTTTCCTCCGGCGTTTCTTGTCGCCGGAGACTAAAGGACGCGGCACGCGGCGCGGCAAGCCCTGATGGATCAGGTTCCCGGCGGCCCAAAGATGGCGGGGCTGGCGCGGTCCTGCGTGGCGGCGCGCGTGCGGGCCGGATCGTCCGCAGCGTTGTCGATGGCGGTCTCGGTCGCATTGTCGGCCACGCCGGTGACCGGCAGGCCGTTCTCATGCTGGAACGCGATGACGGCGCGCTTGGTGCCCTGGCCGAAGATGCCGTCGACACCGTTGGTGTTGTAGCCAAGCGTGTTGAGATCCGTCTGGAGCGCCCGGACCCGGTCGCCCCGGCTGCCGACCGAGAGGGGTTTCAGCGAAGGCGCGGGCGCGGAGGGATCAGGCGCAACGTTCTGCGGGGCTTGGGTGATCGACAGCGCCGTCTCAGTCCAGAGGATGCGCAGGTCTTCGTGATTGGCCGCGACGGGATCGTTCGGATTGCCGCGATTGACGCCGCGCGAAACTTTCGCCGCATCGTTCTGGTCGGCATAGGCGTTGAGCCCGTTGGCTTTCCAGAAGGCGGCAGCGACTTCGACCGACTTGGTGAGATCGCGCTTCAGTATGTCGGGATCGTTGACGAGCTCGATGCCGGAGACTTCAGCATAGCGCGTGTAATTGGCGCGGCCGGTCAACTGAATGAAGCCGCGACCTCTGTATTTCCACCCGTCACCCGGCTCTGTATTGCCGAGATCGGCCCGGCCGCCATAAACGGTGTTGGCGATCAGCTCCTTTTTGCGCGCATGTTGCTTGGCGAGATCGGGATTACGCCGATAGATCCGGAAGGTTTTCTTCAAACCCTCTTCCGAATAGTTGAAACCTTCTTCGGTGTACTTGAACCAACCGGTCTCCACGAGCCCCTGACCGAAGAAGTGTCCAAGGCGCAGCGGCGTGTCGATCTCGTAGTCTTCGAGCTTCGACCAGGAATCGAGGATCGCCTTGATGTAGCGGCCCTGGGTGGTGAGCTGGAGGATATCCCAGCCCTTCCGGCCCGGCAGGAGCCGCGCGATCTTGTCGAGATCGATATCCCCGACGCCCTTGATGGTCGCTATTCTAGCCATGAGCCGTCCCTCCCGGTCCGGCGACTATAACGTGATTTGCGACGAAATCGTGACTCGCAGGCGCTAGTCAGCGGCGTTTGGCGTCGAGCAGGCTGCCGGCGACGAGGCCGACCACGGCCGCGACGAGCAATGAGCGGGGCGAGCCATCAGCGCCGAGATCCGTCAACGCTTTCAGCGTTGCATCCTGCGCGGTGGCGGCGAGTTGCTTCGCCCGGGCCTCTTCGGCCTTCGACCGCCAGGAGCCGATGAGCAAGGCCGCGCCAGCGGCGACCACAAGACTGCCCGCGAGAACCGCGAGGGCGATCCAGAGGCTCATATGCTCGGCCAGATAGACCGCGAATGCCGCCACGCCGACGAAATAGGCCGTCAGCAGCCACACGCCGGCGATCACAATATGAGCAATGCTCTTCGTGCCGCGCGAGACGGCGCCGCCAACGGCATTGCCCGACAGGGACATCAGAAGGGAAACGAGCGGTGACACGTGAGGCCGGGTCCGCCTAGCGCCGCATCACAAGGGAGATGACGAATCCGAGACCGAAGGCCAGCAGCAGCGACTGGAACGGATGTTCGCGCGTGTTGGTTTCGATGACCTGTTCGGCAGTGCCGGCCTGTTTGCGGATTTCCTTCAGGGCGTCGCGCAGGTCCGACATCAGGTCTTCGGCGGTTTCGCCGATCTTGCCCTTTGCCTCGGCCACTTCTTCCTCGGCCTTGTGGCCCAGCGCTTTCATGATGTCGTCCATGTCAGCGCGCAGCGCCTCGAGCTTCGCTTCGAGGTCTTTGGTCGATGCGGAGCGGGCGCGTTTGGACGTGTTTTCGGACTCGGACATAGCGGTCACCTGTGGGTCGGCGCGTCATTCCGGCCAGACGGCCTCAGACAGCGCATATGTGCCTTATCTTAACCAAGAAGACTGAAGCTCAAGTGTAAAGCATGGATCAAATTGCACCGACCACCCGATTCACGCAGCCGGAGAACAGCCGGCGCTCGGGGCTCACCCCTTCTGCAGCCGGCCGCGCATGAGTTCCAGCCAGAGCTGCTGGCGGTGCATCATCGAGATCAGGTCGGCCGGGTCGCCCTGCTCGATCAGCCGGTCCAGCCAGAGACCAAGCACACTCGCCTGCGAGTCGATCCAGTCTCCCAGAGGGCCCGCCGCGGCAGTAACCGGGGAGGAAACGGCGTGCACGGGCGGGACGGGTGCGTAAGGACACGACCTGTAATCGGCCGGCAGGTGGGCTGCGTCGCCGCGCCCTGGCAGGGCGGCCTGGGCGGGGTCAGCATCGACTTTACGGGCTTGGCGCATGGCTTGGTCTCCAGCTTTGCGAATTATTCTCATTCGCACTTTTGGAGATCTAGGTCAATGGCGCAGAAGTCGTGTCGAAGTGTCCCGAAGGAAATGGTTCACAAGTCCCGGCGGTATGCCGTAAACCCCATGCTCATGGCAGACGACATCCTCCCCTTCAGCTCCGCATTTCCCGAAGCCACCGAAGCCGATTGGCTGCGCGAGGTGGAAAAAGCCCTCAAGGGCAAGAGCGCCGAAACGCTGACCCGCAAGACCGCCGACGGGCTGGACATCAAGCCGTTATATCGCGAGAGCGACTTCCCGGCCGCTGCCGATCCGCTCGGCGTGCCCGGTCAGGCGCCTTTCCTGCGCGGCAAGACTGCGGCGCCCGACAAGTGGCTGCCCTGGGACATTCGCCAGCGCGTTGCGCATCCTTCCCCGGCCGAGGCAAATGCCGAAATCCTGCGCGACCTCGAGCGCGGGGTTTCTTCGGTCGAGATCCGCATCGACGGCTCGGGACAGGACGGCGTGCAGCTGTGCTCCCTGGCCGACTTCAGAACGGCGCTTGAGGGCGTGGACGCGTCAATTGCGGCCGTGGCCCTCGATTCGGCGAGCGGCATGGGCACACGCACCGCGGCATTGCTGGGCCAATGGGCCGAAGGCCAGGCGGACACGTCGAAGCTGAAGCTCGACTTCAATCTCGATCCACTCGGCGCACTGGCGAAGACGGGCAGGATCGAAGGCGGGCTGGATGCGGCCTTCGGCAAGACCGGCGCGCTGGCGGCGGCGCTCGCGGCGAAGTTTCCGGCGGCGAACCTCTTCCGCATCGACGGTACGATCACGCACGAGGCCGGAGGCTCGGAAGCGCAGGAGCTGGGCGGGCTGATCGCGGCGGCGATCGACACGATGCGGCGCCTCAACGGAACGGTCGATTTGGCGCAGGCGGCGGACCGGACGATCTTTGCGATCGCGCTGGACGCAAACTACGGCGTGGGCATTGCCAAGCTGCGCGCGGCGCGGCGCCTTTGGGCGCGCTGCCTGGAGGCGCTTGGCCTGAAGCCTGCACCCATGAAACTGCAGGGCGTCACCTCGGCGCGGATGCTCACGAAATATGATCCGTGGACGAACATGCTGCGCGGCACTTCCGCAGCGTTCGCCGGCGCGGTCGGCGGCGCGGACATCCTGACCGTACGGGCGTTCAACGAGGCGCTCGGACTGCCGGAAGAACTCGGCCGCCGGATTGCCCGCAACACGCAGGTGATCGCAATGGAAGAGAGTCAGCTCGGCCGGGTGGCGGATGCGACCGGTGGCGCGTGGTTCACGGAAACGCTGGCAGATGACCTGGCCAAAGCAGCCTGGGCGGAGTTCCAGAAGATCGAGAGCGAAGGCGGATTTGGCGCCTCGTTGATGAGCGGCGCCTTCCAGGCGCGCGTCAGCGCTGTGCGCGAGGCACGGGCGAGAGATGTCAGCCGCCGGAAGATTCCGGTGACGGGCGTCAGCGAGTATCCTTTGCTCGACGAGATCGGCGCGCCGGTGGCGGATTTGGACACGCCCAAACCGCGCAAGGTGTCTGACGAGGCGCTGCAGCAGTATGTGAAATCCGCGCCGGCCGCGGGCGCCGATGCGGTGGCCGAAGCGTTGGCACCGATCCGGATTACAGCTCCGTTCGAAGCGCTACGCGATGCAGCGGCGAAAGCTGCGAAGCCGCCAGCCGTGTTCCTCGCGACGCTGGGTAGCCTCGCCGAGTTCACGGCGCGGGCAGACTTTGCGCGCAACTTCTTTGCCGCAGGCGGCATCGTCTCGAAAGAGCCGCCCGTACCGCCTAAGACGGCGGCGGAGCTGGCGGCGGCATTCAAGGCGTCGGGGGGCAAGCTTGCCGTGCTGTGCAGCACAGACAAGAACTACGAGGCCGAAGCCTTGGCTGCGGCCTCCGCATTGAAAGCGGCCGGCGCGCAGCGCGTGTGGCTCGCCGGCAAGTTCGAAGGCGAAGGTATTGACGCGAACATCTTTGCGGGCGCCGATGTGGCGCACCTGCTCAAACTTGCCCATGCCGAACTCGGAGTGGCCCAATGACCAAGTTTCCTGACTTCACCAAGCTCGATCTGTCGGCACCCGCCTTTAAGGCCGGCAAGCCGATACTCGGCGAAGCCTGGGAGACGCCGGAAGGCATCGCGGTGAAAACCGCCTACACCGCCGCAGACCGCGCGGGGCTGGACTTTGTGGATGACTATCCGGGCCTCGCGCCCTTCGGACGCGGCCCCTACCCCACCATGTACACGAACCAGCCCTGGACGGTTCGTCAGTATGCGGGCTTTTCCACGGCCGAGGATTCCAACGCGTTCTACCGTCGCAACCTGGCGGCCGGTCAAAAGGGACTTTCGGTCGCGTTCGACCTTGCCACGCACCGGGGCTACGATTCCGACCACGTGCGCGTCTCCGGCGACGTCGGCATGGCGGGCGTGGCCATTGATTCCATCTACGACATGCGCACGCTGTTTTCCGGCATTCCACTCGACCAGATGTCCGTGTCGATGACGATGAACGGCGCGGTGCTGCCGATCCTCGCGCTCTATATCGTCGCGGCCGAGGAACAGGGCGTGCCGCCGGAAAAACTTGCCGGAACCATTCAGAACGACATTCTGAAAGAGTTCATGGTGCGCAACACCTATATCTATCCTCCGAAACCCAGCATGCGGATCATTTCGGACATATTCGCCTACACGTCGCAGAAGATGCCGAAGTTCAACTCGATCTCGATTTCCGGCTATCACATGCAGGAAGCCGGCGCGACGGCGGACCTGGAGCTGGCTTACACGTTGGCCGACGGCATCGAATACATCCGCGCTGGCGTTGCTGCGGGACTTGATGTCGATGCGTTTGCGCCGCGCCTCTCCTTCTTCTGGGCGATCGGCATGAACACGTTTATGGAAGTCGCCAAGATGCGCGCCGCTCGTCTGATCTGGGCGAAGCTGGTGCAGGAGAACTTCGCGCCGAAATCCTCGAAATCGCTCAGCCTGCGGACACATTCGCAGACCTCTGGCTGGAGCCTCACGGCGCAGGACGTCTACAACAACGTCATCCGCACATGCTTCGAAGCCATTGCGGCGGCCGGCGGGCAGACGCAATCGCTGCACACGAACAGCTTTGACGAAGCCCTCGCCCTGCCGACGGACTTCTCGGCCCGCATCGCGCGCAACACGCAGATCCTGCTGCAACAGGAGGCGGGCGCCTGCCAGTCGATCGACCTGTTCGGCGGCAGCTATTATGTCGAGCGCCTGACTCATGACCTTGCCGAAAAGGCGCTGACGCACATTGCCGAAGTCGAGGCGATGGGCGGCATGGCGAAGGCCATCGAACAGGGCCTGCCAAAGCTGCGCATCGAGGAAGCCGCCGCGAATACGCAGGCGCGCATTGACAGCGGCACGCAGACCGTGGTGGGTGTCAACAAGTTCCTGCTCGACGAGGAAGAAGACGTCCCTGTGCTGAAGGTCGACAATGCTGCCGTCCGCCGCATGCAGCTCGACAAGTTGGCGCGTCTGAAAGCGGAGCGCAATGGCGCCGAGGTGAACGCGAAGCTCGACGCGATTGCGGACGCGGCCGCGAGTGGCAAGGGCAACCTGCTGGCGCTCGCGGTGGATGCGGCGCGCGCGAAGGCGACCGTGGGCGAGATTTCCGAAGCCGTGGAGCGAAGCCAGGGCCGCCACAGCGCGGTGATCCGCTCAATCAAGGGCGTATATGGCGGCGGCGTGAAGGGCAATGACAAGGCCGAGCAAGCCAAGGCGCTCGCCGCGAAGTTTGAGAAGGCGCATGGCCGCCGGCCGAAAATCTACATCGCCAAGATGGGCCAGGACGGTCACGACCGCGGCCAGAAGGTTGTTGCCTCCGCACTGATGGATCTCGGTTGGGATGTCGAGATCGGCCCGCTATTCCAGACGCCCGAAGAGGCCGCGGCCGACGCGCGCAATTCCGGCGTGGATATTGTCGGCGCCTCATCGCTTGCCGCCGGCCACCTGACGCTAGTGCCGGAATTGAAACGGGCCCTCGGCAACGAAGGCGCCGCGACCGCGCATATCATCGTCGGCGGCGTGATCCCGCCGCAGGATTTCGACGCCTTGCGCACAGCGGGCGCCGCCGCCATCTTCCCTCCGGGCACGGTGATTGCCGACAGCGCGATCCGCATGCTGGAACTACTGGACGGCAAGACAGACCCGGCTCTGACTGCGGCTGAATAGGAAATCCACCCATGATCCTCACGACCACCTCCTCCATCGAAGGCAAGCGCATCACGGCGTACAAGGGCATCGTCTGCGGCGAAGTCATCATCGGGGCGCATCTCGGCAAGGATATTCTGGCGGGCTTCACGAACCTCGTGGGCGGCCGGTCGGAATCCTATGAAAGCACGATCCGCGAAACGCGGGATGATGCGCTCGCTGAGATGAAGGACGAGGCGCAGAAGCTGGGCGCCAATGCCGTGGTGGCGATCAAGTTCGATTATGGCGTGATCGGCCAGAGCGGGTCGATGATGATGGTGGCCGTGTCCGGCACGGCTGTCGTGGCCGAGTGAGCGCTTTCGGAAAGACCGCCCCCAGCGTCGAGGATATGCTCGCCTGCGCGGACGAGACCTTCGCCCAACTGCCGGACTTCATGCGCCAGGCCGCCGGCGACGTGCGCATCGTGGTCATGGAATTCGCCGAGGATGAGCTGCTCGACTCGCTGGAGATCGACGACCCGCTTGAGCTGACTGGGCTGTATACAGGCGTGCCGCTGACCATCGAAAGCGTGACCCAGCCCGCGCTGGACCGGCCTTTGATCTACCTCTTCCGCCTACCGATCCTGTTCGAATGGGCCCAACGCGGCGATGTCAGCATCGAGGAACTGGTGCGCCACGTGTTCATCCATGAGCTCGGCCACCATTTCGGCTGGTCGGACGCGGAAATGGATGCGAAGCTGGACGAAGCAGAAGAAGACTAGTTTCAGGGGGAACGCGGATGTTCGGTGAGTATGCAGACCATGACGGACTGGCGCTTGCCGGGCTCGTGAAAGACGGCCAGGTAAAAGCGTCGGAACTTCTGGAGGCGGCGGTGAGCCGGGCCGAAGCGGCGCAGGCGCGGATCAACTGTTTCGCGGCGCTGTTTCCGGATCTGGCGCGCGAACAGATCGCGGCCGGCACGCTCGATGGCCCCTATGCCGGTGTCCCATTCGCGACCAAGGATCTTGCCGTAGGCGTCAAGGGCGCGCCGCTGACCGGTGGGAGCGTCGCCTACAAGGGGACCATCGCAACCGAAGACGCGACGCTGACGAAACGGTTCAGGGCGGCGGGGCTCGTGTTCTTCGGATCGACCACCACGCCGGAATACGGCCTGACCCTGACGACTGAATCCACCCTCTACGGCCAGACGCGCAATCCGTGGGACCGCACCCGCATTGCGGGCGGCTCGTCCGGCGGCGCTGCGGCGGCGGTTGCAGCGGGCGTCTTGCCCGTGGCTCATGCCAGCGATGGAGGCGGATCGATCCGTATCCCGGCGGCGTGCTGCGGCGTGTTCGGCCTGAAGCCCTCGCGCGGGCGCACGCCGATGGGGCCGTCACGCACGGAAGGCTGGAATGGTCTGTCTACGGTACATGTGGTGAGCCGCACGGTGCGCGATTCTGCGGCGCTGCTGGACCTGACGCATGGGCCGGAAACCGGCAGCCGCTATATCGCAACGCCGCCAGCGCGGCCTTACCTGTCCGAACTGGAACGCGAGCCGAAGCGGCTGCGCATCGCGCTTTGGCGCACGGCGCCGAATGGCACAAAGCCGGACGCAGACGCGACGGCGGGGCTGGAGGCGACGGCGAAGCTGCTCGAAAGCCTGGGGCATGTTGTCGTCGAAGCCGGCCCGATGCTGAACGGCGAGCTGCTCGGCAAATCCGCGCTGTTCACGATCTCAGCCAACATTGCCGCGCAGCTGGATGAATATGGCGAGGCGCGCGGGCGGCCGGTCGGCGAAGACGAGATCGAGCCGATCACGGCGGGCATGGTGCGCCTTGGCCGCACGGTGCCGATGGCGGAACTGGCAAAGGCCAACAACGCCTTCATTACCGCCGCGATCCACTATGAGCACTTCCTAGATGCGGGCGGATTTGACATGACGCTGTCGCCGACGATCCACCGGGCGCCTGACCTTCTGGGCACGATGGCACTGACAGCAGACCCGCAGAAGATGGGCGAGGCGGTGGCTGGATTCGCGCCGCATTGCGCCGTGTTCAACCAGATGGGTGCTCCGGCGATGTCTGTGCCGCTGCACTGGACCGCACCGACCGCGACCGCGCCCGGCGGCCTGCCGATCGGCATGATGTTCGGCGCGCGCTATGGCCTGGAGGGCCTGCTGCTGAATCTTGCCGCACAACTGGAACGCGCCGCCCCCTGGGCGCACCGCAAACCGCCGGAGTGGGTGGGATGAGCGAGCCGGCCCGCCGATGGTGTGCAGGCGGCTGCCATTGCGGCGCCGTGCGGTTCGAGGCCGAGCTGCCCCACGCCTTTGAGGTGGAAGACTGCAACTGCTCGATCTGCGCGATGAGCGGAAACATCCACGTGATCGTGCCGTCGAGCCGCTTCCGGATTCTTCAGGGGGCGGACAATCTGACCGAATACACGTTCAATACACGCCGGGCGCGCCACCTTTTCTGCAAGACCTGCGGCATCAAGAGTTTCTACATTCCGCGCTCGAACCCGGACGGCTTTGCCGTGACGTGGCGCTGCCTCGATGACTGGCAGAGCCTTGATGTCAGCGTCGCGCTGTTCGACGGGCAGAACTGGGAAGCGAATGCCGGGCGCCTCGCTCACAAGTCCAGGGACTAGCGCTCGCGGTCTTCCGTCTCGCGTTCGCGCTCTTCGCGGCGTTCGCGGAACTTCTCCAGCCTCTCGTGATGGCCGCCGCGCCGTTCCAGATTGCCTGCCATGAGACGGGCGACGAGGCCGCGCTGCTCGGGGGTGAGATCGCCCATGCCATCCAGCATGTTCCGGGCAACAATATCCCGGGAGACCTCATCGGCCTTGCGCAGCTCTTCCAGCGCCACACGGGCCGCCTCTTCATCATACATTTCGGCGCTGAGCACTTCGACGAGGCGGCGCTCGGCAGCGTGGCGCGCCTCAAGCGACTCGCGGCCCGCTTCGAAACTGGCGCGCATCAATTGGCGTACGGCGTCGCGGTCTTCCCGGCTGAGTTCAAACCCGGGACGTTCGCCGCGCGCCGGGGGATCCGCAGGGCGCGCCTTGTACAGCACGCCTGCGATCAGCCCCAGAAGGACAAGATTGGTCAGTACGGAGAGCGTCAGAAGGAAGGGAAAACGGCGCACTTGCGGTTCGCTCATGGCGCAATCTCCTCGGTCAGGGCGGCCGGATCATAGCCAAGCGCCTGCTCCAGCAAGGCCTGCACGTCATCCGTATCGCTGGCCGCGCTGGCCGTCGGCGCGATCATCAGCCCCATGAACAAGCCGGCCGCGAGCGCGGCAAAGCCGCTGGCCGGCGCCCAGGGCGCAAATTTCGGCAGGCGCCATGCGGCGCCGGCGGACGCAGGTTTCGGCGCCGACGCAATCAGCGCTTCGGTCAGCGCGGCAGACGGGAGAATGTCCGGCAGCTGGGCGAAGGCGGCATCAAGCGCGCGGGCATCCGCGAGGGCGGCAGCGAAACGTTGCGGGTAAGCCGCCAGCAAGGCTTTCGCCCCGGCGCGCTCTGATTCCGGATAGGCGTCCGGATCAGCTCCCCAGATCTCGATCAGTTCAAACAGACGGTCTTCGGTCATGCGCTGGTTCTCCCTTCCAGCAATTGTGCGCGCAAGGTGCGCCGCGCGCGGGCGAGCAGGCTTTCGAGGGCTTCGACGCTGACCTCGAGGATTTCAGCGGCTTCCGCCTGTGAGTGTCCCTGAAGGGCGCACAGCGTCAAGGCAGCGCTCTGGCGTTCGGGCAAGGCGCCAATGGCGCGCTCGATCGCGCCGACGCGTTCGGACTGGTCGAGCACCTCATGCGGCGCAAGCGCCATGTCTGCCATGTCCGGCAGTTCGCCCGGCAGCGACTCCTTGCGCTTGCGAAGCCGGTCGTAACAGAGGTTCAGCGCGACCCGGTGCAGCCAGGTCGAGAATTTGGCGCGCGGCTCCCATCCGGGTAGCGCCTTCCAGGCGCGGAGGAAGGTTTCCTGCGTCACGTCTTCAGCCTCCGAACGGTCCGAGAGCATCCGGGTGGCCAGGGCGAGCACGCCCGGGCTGTAGCGATGGACAAGGGATTGCACCGCAGCCGGGTCTCCCGCTGCGGCGCGTGTGATCTGGTCAAGGTCAGACGTGAAGGCCACCCGGTAGAGACTAGCTGATTCCGGACCGGAAACCCGACAGACAATCGCAGGGGGGAAACAATCGCCACGTCATCGCTCCGGTCCGGTTCAGGTGTCCTTACTCGCCGGCCGGTTTGTCCCGCCATTTGCCGTGGCTCTCCTTCATCTTGGCGCGGGCCGCGGCGTGCTCTTCCGGCGAAATGCTGCCGTCCCCGTTGGCGTCCGCCTTGCTGAAGCGGTCCATCTGGGGCATTGCGAATTCGACCGGGCTGAGCTGGCCGTCGCCATTGGTGTCGATGGCTGCGAAGCGTTCGGCGCCCTTGGCCTGCATTTCAGCCATACGGGAGGCCATCTTTTCCGGATCGCGTTCACGACGCGGCCGGTCGTCATTCATCTCGTCACGTTTTTCGCGCATTTCATCGCGCCGGGCCATGTTGAACGCCCGCATCTCGTCCTGGGTGAGGAAGCCATCGGTGTCGAGGTCCATCTCGGCAAAGCGGGCGGTTGCCGCGGCTTCGGCTTCGGCGCGGGTCACGGTGCCGTCGCCGTTGGTGTCGATTTTCGCCATACCGTCTCCATGGCCCCGATGACCGTGGGCCTGGGCGGCCATTGGGATCGCCAGCGCGATCGTCAGCGCCGAAGCGGCTGCAAGTACGAGTTTCTTCATGGGTGATCTCCGTTGTTTGATCCCAGCGACCATGAAACGGGCGGCTCAGGCTAATCCGTCGCCGGCAAGTGCAGTTTTTCGCAGGCCAGGGCATGGACGCGGGCTTTCACTCCGGCCAGACGCTCTTCCAGCCCTTCGAACTCTTCCTCGCCAGCCGCCCGGCAGAGCCGGTTTTTCAGGCCTTCCGGGATGTTCGCGTCACCGGGCAAGTTGCCGAGCGCCAGGCGCTGCAATTGCTGCATCGAGGACAGCAGGTTGATCGCGGCGCGCAGGAAGAACCAATCCTCGCTTTCAGGCTCGTCGGCGTCCGCCAGTCCTGACAGCGCACGGCCCGTATTCGGGCGCACAAGGTCCGGCCGGGCCCGCAGCAGCATTTCCTGCTGGGCCATGAACTCGATGTCGATCAGCCCGCCCTCACCGGTCTTGAGGTCCCACAGCCCTGCCCCCGGCTTTTCGCGGTAGAGTGTCTGGCGCATCTCGGAAATGTCGGCGGGGATCTGCTTCCGGCGGGGGCTGCGCGCGCGGGCGCAGATCGCGTCGGCCGCAATCTGGTGCACCGTTTCGCCAAGGCCCGCGTCGCCCGCCACGAAGCGCAGCCGGGTCAGCGCCATATGCTCCCAGGTCCAGGCCTCTTCGTTCTGGTAGTGCCGGAAGGCTTCAAGGCTGACCGCAACCGGCCCGGCACGTCCGGAGGGGCGCAGACGCATGTCGACCTCATAGAGCTCGCCCTCTGCCGTCGGCGCCGTGAGGCCCGTGATGAGACGCTGGGTGAAGCGCGTGAACCAGGTCTGCGCGCCATCCGCATCCGCATCGTAAATGACGATCAGATCGAGATCCGATCCGGCCGTCATTTCCTCGCCGCCGAGTTTTCCCATACCGAACACGGCCCACTGGCCCGGCACATCGCCATAGCGCCGGATGGTTTCCCGTTCGCCGACCCCGGCCATGAAAGTGATCGTGTCGTCGGCGAGCTTCGTCCAGACACTGGCGGCTTCAGCCGAGGCGATGAGGCCGTGCAGCAGACGGTGGCCCGTAAGGAAGCTCTGGTCCCGGTGATACCGGCGCCAGTCATCGAGCGCCGCGTCAAAGGATGTCGTGGATGCAAGAGCGGGCGGCTTCGGAATGGCGTTGGAAACCAGCGATTCCAGAAGATCCGGCCGCCGCGCAAGGATGCGCGCGAGGCGCGGTGCCAGCGCCAGCGTGGCCACCAGATCCGAGAGCAGGTCCGGCTTGGCAAGCAGCATGGACAGCGTCTGCACCCCCGATGACAAGCCCTCGAAGAAGCGCGAGAACCAGCGGAAAGCCTCGTCCGGCTCACCTGTTGCGCCCATGGCTTCCAGCATCACTGGCAGGATGGACGTTAGCAGTTCGCGGCCGCGCGCGGTGCGGGTAGCCGGCACATTGCCCCGATGCCACCGGCGGATCGTATCGATCGCGGAAGACGGATCGGAGAAACCGAGACCGGACAGCGTTTTGACCGTACCAGGATCATCATCGACACCGGTGAACACGAGGTTGCCCAGCGTATGGTCTTCCGAGGCTCGGCTTTCCTGCACAAATAGGCCATCGTAGGCTGCTTGGACCAGCCGGCGCGTTTCCAGAAGATCTCGGTCGAACTCAGCGAGCGCGCCATAACCGCAGAGGCAGGCGAGGCTTTCGCGCTCGGCAGGGTCGGCGGGCACGGTATGGGTCTGCTCATCCTGGCGCATCTGGATCCGGTGCTCTACATTGCGCAGCGCCTTGTAGGCGGCTTCCAGCGTTTGAGACGTCTTTTGCGCCACGACACCCGCATCGACCAATGCCGCTAGCGCGCCGAGGGTTGTATTGTTGCGCAAGGCCGGATCGCGCCCACCGAGGATCAGCTGCTGGGTCTGCACGAAGAATTCGATCTCGCGGATTCCGCCGGGTGAAAGTTTCACATCCGGCGAAACCGACCCGAACTCGTCTGCGCCGACCTTGGTGTTGATCATCCGCTTGATCGCCTGAATGTCGCCGATGGCCCAGTAGTCGAGATGCCGGCGCCAGACATAGGGCTCCATCCGTGAAAGGAACTTCGCCGCCGCCGCCATGTCTCCGGCGGCCGGGCGGCCCTTGATCCAGACCATGCGCTCCCAGTTCTGGCCGACACTCTCGTAGTAGAGCTCCGCCATCTCAGTCGAGACGGCCAGCGGGGTGGAGCCGGGATCGGGGCGTAGGCGCAGATCCGTCCGGAAGACATAACCGCCCGCCGTCGTCTCATCCATGATCCGCACCAGATCGCGCGCGACGCGCTGCGCCGCATCACCGGGATCGCGCTCGCCGCCGTCGAACCGGTCGCGGTCGTAGAACACGGCGATGTCGATGTCGCTGGAATAGTTGAGTTCGAACGCCCCCATCTTGCCGAGCGCGATGGCAAAGATGCCGTCGCCCTTCAGGCCGCGTGCGGTGAGCGCCGCACGCAGGGCGGCTTCGAGCGACGCATTGGCGAAGTCGGTGAGGCAGCGGGTGACGTCCATCACCTCCCGCCGGCCAGACAGGTCGTCGGCCGCCAGCGACAGGTGCACGGCGAGCTTCTCCGCCCGCAACGCCGCCATGGCTACGTCCAGCGGCGTGTCCGGCGACAGGGTCTGCGCTGCCTTCAGCGCCGCCGGAAAGTCGGTTGCAACGCCGCGCCCGCGCAGCCGCCGAAGGTAGGGCGCATGGGCCTCGGCGGCCTCCAGGGCGGTGGAAGGATCGGCGGCGATGGGGCGGATATTCAGCATCCCAGACGCTTAGCCGACACATCGCCCTTGGACAAATCCCAAGCGTGTCAAGGCGCTCGCCCGCGCGCTTGGCAGCAGCGTTGACACAAGCCCATTTCGGCGTTTTCGTTCAGTTCCGGTGCGGGGGCAGTCAGGGGGGTCAGGTCTTGCTGCGTATACTCAGGCTGATTGCCGTTCTGACGGCTGTTCCACTCATCGGGCTCGGTGTGGCCCTGGCCCGGTTCTGGGGAGACGCGCCGGTGGACCTTGCAGGCCTCGGCCCGGCCAGCGGCGAACTGGCCGCCTGTGCCACCTCCCTCATCAATGCACCCGATACCCAGGCTTGCGGCGAGGCCACGCCGTTCGGCTGGCTGGCGATCGCCTCGGCCGGCGTGTTGCTCCTGTCCTTCGGGGTCGTGCCGCTGACGCGTCTCGTCTCGATGCTGCTCGGCACGCATCGCAGCATCCTGTCGCTGGGCTTCTGGCCCTACGCCGTAGCGATCACCAGCGTGGTCGGGATCGTGTCACTGGTGCACGTCTGCGTCTTCGGCGGCGCGGCGTACCTGACCCTGCTCTACTGGTTCGGCGTCGAAAGCGAACTCCTGCTGATCGGCACCGGCGCCGTATTGATCGGTGCCGCCTACGCCATCCTGCGCGGGCTCGCAGTCTTCTTCACACGGCCGAAAACCTATATCGCGGCGCGGCCCGTGACCTTCTACGAGTTTCCGCGTCTCGGTCTGCTCGTGCGCGACATCGCCAAGAAACTGAACTCCAAGATGCCGGACAATGTGGTGATCGGCCTGCAGCCGACCTTCTTCGCCACGTCCTCGCCGGTCTATACGCCCTATGGCAAGGCGCCCATGGTCGGGCGCACGCTGCACTTGTCCCTGCCGCTGATGTGCCATTTCACCGAAGGCGAACTCAAAGCCGTCATCGGCCACGAACTCGGTCACTTCTCCGGCGGCGACACGAATTATTCGCTGCGCTTTGCGCCGGTCTATATGGGCCTGTCGAAAGCCAGCGAAGTCTTCTCCGCCAAGGACAGACCGCTCACCCGCTTCCTGTCGATGCCGGCGAAACTACTGATCGATGACCTGATCTATGCATTCTCCGTTGTCGAACGCCGGATCGGCCGGGCGCGCGAGCACCGCGCCGACCAGAGCGGCGCCAAGGTCTCATCGCCGGAGGACATTGCCTACTCGCTGCTGAAATCGTCCCTACTCGGATCGATCTGGAACGAGCAGATGCAGAGCCTCGTCGAGCGCGGTCTGAAAGGCCGCTTTTCCCGCAACGTGGTACGCAACTTCTCCGAAAGCGTGCGGCTGGATGTCGACCGCGCCCGGATCGCGCCGCTCCTGCAATATGCGCTCGGTGACAGCGTCCCCCATCCGGTCGACACGCACCCGCCGACGGAAGACCGGATCGAAGCCTTTGGCCTCAGCCTTGGCGAGATCTGCTCCGAGGATGTGTTGCTCCACCGGTTCTTCGTCGCGCCGAAGGTGACAGACGGCCTCGACAACATGATCGCCCTCGAAGAAGACCTGACCGCGCTGCAATACCATCTGTATGCCGAACTCTGGCCGAAGGAGGACGACGGCGAGCGCTCGATCGACGAGATCTTCCTTGTGCTGCTGATCGACTTCCTCGCGCTGATGGTGACCATCGATGGCAATGTGGACGACCGCGAAATCCACGCCGCCGAAACCCAGGCCGCTCAGCTGTTCGGAAACTTCGACCGCGAATCCTTCCGCGAAAGGTGCCGCGCGCCGGAGCAGATTCCTTCGCTCGACAAGATGACGTCTTTCGCAAACAAGCTGCTCACCGAGACCGGTATCGAGAACCTCAAGACTGCGCTGCGTGCCATTGCCTCAGCCGATGGCGTGACCCAGCCAGAAGAGGCCCGCTTGCTCGATCTACTCGATGCCACGCTGCAATCGGAGCCGCCCGCCGCCGAATAAGAACGTTTCATGTGCTGATCGGATTTGCTATCTGTCGGGCATGAAACTTCTGCTCGCTTCCGTCTTCATCGCCCTGCTTGCCGAAACGCCGCTGGCGGATCCTGACGCCGAAGCTCGGGCCCAGTCCCTGATGCGGGAAATCCGCTGCGTGGCTTGCGAGAACGAGCCGGTCTCCCAGTCCTCTGCCGCCATCGCCGAAGACATGCGCATCCGCATCCGGGAAATGGTCGGCGAAGGCGCCACCGACACCGAAGTGCGCGACTGGTTCGTCAGCCGCTATGGCGATTTTGTCCTGTTCCGACCGCCAGCTCGCGATCCGTCAGGCTGGTTACTCTGGGGTTTGCCCTTCGCGCTCCTGGCGGCGGGCACCGCCGGCGGTTTCCTGCTCGCCCGCAAATCGAGCCGCAAGTCACCGGAAATTGAACCCGAAGACGTCTGAAAACGGACGGTTTTTATCACCTCTGCGCCTTCAAGCCCCGGTCAGATCACCTAACTGTCTTTTAATGACCACATTGCCTGTGGCATGTTTATGTTCATGTTCGTCGCCTGAAACGGCGACAAATTCAATTCGTTGGAGCGGTTTATGAGCAAAATTGGAGTTTCGGCCCGTGCGATGCTGGCGGCCGTCTTTGGCGCAGCGATCATGGGGTCTGCTGTAGTCGTTCCAAAGCTGCTCGTCCCTGAGGCCGGTGCCCAGCCGATCGCGATCCAGCCCCCGCCGGGCGCCCCGATGAGCTTTGCGGACCTGATTGAAAAGGTCGAACCGGCGGTGGTTTCGGTCAACGTGATCTCGACCCAGGAGTTGAGCAGCCTTGGCGACATGGACCAGTTCTTCGAACAGTTCCGTGGCATGCCGGGCCTTGAGGATTTCTTCGAGCAGCGCCGCCAGCAGCAGGAGCAGGACTCGCCGCGCACCCGTGAAGCGCGCTCGCTCGGTTCGGGCTTCTTCATATCGCAGGACGGTCTCGTCGTCACCAACAACCACGTGATCGACCACGCCACGCAGATCCAGGTCGTGATGAGTGACGGACGCGAACTCGACGCCGAACTCGTCGGCACCGACCCGCTGACCGACCTTGCCGTCGTGCGCGTTAAGGAGCCGGGCCCCTACCCGTATGTGAAATTCGGCACGTCCAAGGAAATCCGCAAGGGTGACTGGGTCGTCGCCCTCGGCAACCCGTTCGGCCTGGGCGGCACCGCCACCGCCGGCATCCTGTCGGCAGATGGCCGCGAACTCGGTTCCGGCAGCCCCTATACCGACTTCCTCCAGATCGACGCGCCCATCAACCGGGGTAACTCGGGCGGCCCGACCTTCGATCTCAAAGGCAACGTGATCGGCGTGAACTCGCAGATCCTGTCGCCCACCGGCGGCTCGGTCGGCATCGGCTTCGCCATCCCGGCAGAACTCGCCAAGGAAGTCACGGACACCCTTATCAAGAACGGCCGCGTCTCGCGCGGCTGGCTTGGCGTTCAGATCGGCGACCTGACACCGGAATTCGCTGAAGCTCTTGGCCTGGAAGACATCAAGGGCGCGCTCGTCGCAGACGTAACAACCGGCAGCCCGGCTGAACGCGGCGGTCTCAAGCGCAATGACATCATTCTGTCGGTCAACGGCCAGAAGGTCACAGACTCCACGTCGACGACCCGTCTCGTCGCCAAGCTAATCGCCAACACGCAAAACAAGTTCGACATCCTACGCGACGGCAAGACGCAGACCCTCAACGTCACCGTGGGCGAACGCCCGGCAGACCTCACCGCAGCAAGCCAGGTGGGCAATGGCGGCACCAACCGGCTCGATCCGGGCGCGCCGTCCGCGATCCCGGGCAAACTGCTCAGCGATTTCGGCGTGCGCCTCCTGCCGATGGACGAAGGCACGCGCGATGCGCTCGGCCTGCGCCCCGGCGACACCGGCCTGACAATCACGGAAGTGGTCAAGGACGGCGTGTTCGAGAAAGCCGGCTTCGAGAACGGCATCGTGATCCTGGAAGCCAACGGCCGGGCTGTGCCCACCGTCGAGGCCTTCGAGAAAGCGGTTGCCGAGGCGAAAGCCGCCAACCGCTCGAAAGTGCTGCTCGCCCTGCGCGTCGGCCAGGTCACCAACTACCGTACTGTCGATATTCCCGAGTAACCCCTGCGTTCATGGAGCCTGAAATGGCGGACACACTTCATCATCGTGCCCTCAAGGTACTGGTCATCGAAGACGACAATGAGATGGCCAGCTTCATCGAGAAAGTCCTCGAAGATGCCGGACATGAAGTCGAGTGCGCCCGCGACGGGGCGGCCGGTCTGGCCCGCGCCCGGGCGGAAGACTTCGATGCGCTCGTGGTGGACCGGATGCTGCCCGAGAAGGACGGCCTGACCCTGATCCGGGAATTCCGGGACGCGGGCGGCACCACACCGGCCCTCTTCCTCTCGGCGCTCGGCGACGTCCAGAACAAGGTGCAGGGCCTGAAAGCCGGCGCGGAGGACTATCTGGGCAAACCCTTCGTTCCAGCCGAACTGGCAGCCCGCGTGGAAGCCCTCGGCCGGCGTCAGACCAGCGAGCCGCAGGTCACGTCCCTCAAGGCCGGCGATCTGGAAATGAACCTGCTCACCCGCAAGGTGACGCGGGCCGGCAAGAAGATCGATCTCCAGCCGCGCGAATTCCGCCTGCTGGAATACCTGATGCGCCATGCCGGCCAAGTCGTGACCCGCACGATGCTGCTGGAAAAAGTCTGGGACTACAATTTCGACCCGCAGACCAACGTCATCGACGTGCACGTCTCGCGGCTACGGTCCAAGATCGACAAGGAATTTTCCGAACCGCTCCTGCTGACCGTGCGCGGCGCAGGTTACCGTTTGCAGGGCTAGACGGCGATCATGGGGGCTGGCACCTAGGCGCCCATGAAGCTGCCCACAAACCGGCCGGCCTGGCTCACCCTTGAGCGTCTCGCCAAGCTGCCCGCGAAACTCGCCGGGCGGCTTCCGCGATTCCCGGACGAGATCCGGCTGCCCATCCCGGAACCGGTGCGCAAGTCCATGCCGGTCTTCATGCGGACGACCACCTTCAAGCTGGCGATGCTCTACAGCTTGATGATTGCCGCGTTTTCCGGCGCCCTGCTGGCCTATCTGTACTATTCGACCGTCTATTACATCCGGGTGGAATCCGAGCGGCGGATCACCGTCGAGTTCGAGCAGCTCGCCAACGCCTATTATACCGGCGGCATGCAGCGCCTCAGCCAGTCGGTGTTCGAGCGGATGACGCTGTCGGGCTCGCCCTTCTACTACTACCTGGAAGACACGTCCGGCCGGAAGATCGCGGGGCACTTCCCCCGTCTGCCGGACGACCCGCCCGAGTCGGGCATGAAGACCGTCTACTTCGATTTCGAGCTGCCCCAGACCGATGGCACCAAAGTGCTGCGGCCCGCCGCCGGCCGGATCGTCCGCCTGAAGGACAATGGCGGCGCGCTGATGGTGGCCTTCGACACGGCTCAGCAGACGGTAATCGTGGACCGTATCCAGAGCGCCATTCTCGTGGCTGCGCCGGTCGCGCTGATCCTGTCACTGCTGGGCGGCGTGCTGATCACGCGCGGCGCAGCCCGCCGGGCCGAGGAACTGGCGAAAACCGCCGAAGCGGTGATCGGCGGCGAGCTCAGCCGGCGCGTGCCTGTCCGCGGCACCGGCGATGAATTCGATCGCCTCGCCCAGCGGATCAACGCCATGCTCGACCAGATCGGCAAGCTGGTCGAAGCCTCGCAGAATACCGGCAACGCCATCGCGCACGACTTGCGCTCGCCGCTGACGCGCCTTCGCAATCGGCTTGAACTCGCGCTCGCTTCGCCGATGACGGAGCAGGATGCCAGCAACACGCTCGGCGAAACCGTCGAGGAAGTTGACCGCGTGCTTGACACGTTCAACGCCATCCTGCGACTGGCCCGTCTCGACGCCGGCACCGAAGGCCTGCGGGTCCGGATGGACCTCAGTGAAGTTGCCGAAGAGCTCGCCGAATTGTTCGACCCGGCTTGCGAAGAAGCGGGGCTCACCTTCCGCAGCCAGATCGCCCGCAACCAGCTGGTACTGGGCGACCGCGAGCTGATCGGCCAGGCAATCTCCAACCTCATCGACAACGCCATCAAGTACACGCCCCAGGGCGGCTCGATCTCGCTCAGCGTCACGCGCGGCGCGGATGCGATGATCGACCTGACCGTGTTGGATACTGGCCCCGGCATTCCGGCGGGCGATCGGTCGAAAGTGATCGAGCGTTTCCATCGGATGGACTCGGCGCGCACCCAACCGGGATCCGGACTTGGCCTCTCGCTGGTCCAGTCGGTGGCAGAGTTGCACGGCGGTGAACTGGTTCTGGCCGATGGCAACGGTCCGCCGGACCGCCCGGGCCTGCGCGCAACGCTTAGGCTTCCGCGGGCTTGACCTTTCGCGACGTGGGCCAGAGTCCGAGCAGCGCAGCGAAACCGATCAGCGCCACGCCGGCATAGAGCAGGTCGATCATCGGATTGAAGTAAACCCGGAACACCCAGCGTGTCTGCCCATCGACATTTCGCTGTTCGCCCAATGCCGCATAGAGGTCCCCGGTCCCGGTCTTATGGATCGCTGTTTCGGTCGTCGGCATCCGGGCAGCGGGATAGTAGCGTTTGGACGGCTCGAGTGTCGTCATCTGGCTGCCCTTGCGTGCGGTCAGCAGCGCCCCGTCGGCGTACCAGTTCGGACCTTCGATCGAGCGCACTTCGTCGAGGGTCAGTTCCCACCCAGCGACTGTGCCGGTATCGCCCTGCGCCAGCGCGAGCGTGGATTCATAGCGACCCGTGGTTTCGACCACCGCGCCGATGACGAACAGGCCGATGCCGACATGGGCCAGCGTCATCGACCAGACGCGGCGCGGCAGCTTGAACACGCGGCCCGGCGTGATCGCACGGCGCTTGAGTTCCCACAGCGAACCGAAGACTAGCCAAAGGCCCAGCGCGAGACCGAACGCCGCGCCGACCGGAATGTTCATCGGGCCGACACCCAGCAGCACGAAGAGCGCGACCAGACCCGCGCCGCCTGCGGCCCAGCGCAGCCAGCCTTTCACATCCGCCTTGCCCCACGCCCAGGCCTGCACGATGGGCAGGAGGATCAGGATCAGCGCCAGGATTGGCACGAAGGTGAGATTGAAATAGGGCTCGCCGACCGAAATGGTCCGCCCGAACGCCTCGGCGATCAAAGGGAAGAGTGTGCCGAGCAGCACTGTCAGGGCCGCCACGATCAGTACGATATTGTTGGCCATCAGCGCACCTTCGCGGCTGATCAATGTCCAAGGCCTACCGCCTTCCAGTTTCGGCGCCCGCCAAGCAAACAGGCCTAGCGCAAAGCCGCCATAAGTGAGCAAACCGATCAGCAGCAACGTGCCGCGCTCCGGATCGACAGCGAAGGCGTGCACAGAAGTCAGGACACCAGAACGCACGAGGAAGGCGCCGAGAATCGAGAACAGGAATGAGAGCACCGCGAGCAGCGCAGTCCATGCCGCGAAACCGTCGCGCTTTTCGGTGACGGTGATGGAATGCAGCAGCGCCGCCCCGATCAGCCAGGGCATCAGGGAAGCGTTTTCCACAGGGTCCCAGAACCACCAGCCGCCCCAACCCAGCTCATAATAGGCCCAATATGAGCCCAGGGCGATGCCAATGGTGAGCGGTGCGAAGGCTGCCAGGGACCAGATGCGGGCTTCCCTGGCCCAAACCCGGTCAATCCGGCCCTCCAACAGGCCGGCCGCGGCCAGCGCGAACACGAAGGAGTAGCCGACATAGCCGAGATAGAGCATCGGCGGATGGATCGCGAGCGCGGGATCCTGCAGCAGCGGATTGAGCCCCACGCCCTGGAACGGTGCGGGGTCGATGCGCAGGAAGGGCGACGAGGCGAACAGGAGGTAAGCCAAAGCGCCCGTCGCAAGCAGGCCCTGGATACCGAGCGCTCGCGCTTCGAACAGGGGCCGGTCCGTCTTCATGAAGGCAGCGGCGACGGCGCCGAAGCCGATTGTCACGATGCACCAGAGCGCCATCGAGCCTTCATGGTTCCCCCACGCACCGGCGATCTTGTAGACCATCGGTTTCAGCGTGTGGGAATTATTGGCCACCAGTGCGACCGAGAAGTCCGATGTGACGAAGGCATGGATGATCGACAGGAACGCCAGAGACATCACGCCAAAGGCCGCAACCGCAATCAGGCCGACCAGACGCCGCTCTCCGCGCAGGCCCATGATGCCCTGCGCCAGCGAAAGTCCGAGTGCGAGAAAGGCCGCAAAATGGCCGAGTTCGATCATCCGCCCGCCTCGAGCGGCTTCAGCTCGCGCGGCTGGTAGTTTTCGTCGTGCTTGGCCAGCAACTGGCGGGCCGTGAACTGACCGTCAGGCCCGAACGACCCCGTCGCCACAACGCCCTGGCCTTCGCGGAAGAGATCGGGTGCGACGCCGGTGAACTTTACCGTGATGGTGCTGGGGCTGTTGTCGATGACCGTGAACTGCATCGTGGCGCCGCCATCGGTATAGCTCAGCGTTCCGGGCTCCACCCAGCCGCCGACCTTCACTTCACGGCCCGGCTTCGGCATGCCTTTTTCGGCAAGGATTTCAGGCGTGTAGAAGAGGTTTGCATTCTCGCGCAACGCGAAGAAAGCCAAGATTGACGCCGCCAGCACGAGCAGGGCGGCGATTCCAAAGGTGTAGAGTCGTCTCGTACGGGCGCGCATGGAAGAGGTTATAGGGCGGCCCGCGGGGTTTGGGGAGTGCGGCAGATCACTCGCTTCCGGGCGCTGGCGGGGCGGCTTCGCCCTGCCCGATCGCCTCGATCATGCCCTTGAAGCGCTCGCGGCGCGGATCGTCTTCCGGCAGGCGTGCGTAAATGTAGCGCATGGCCTGTTCGGCCTTGGCCTGGTCGCCGGCCTGCGCTGCGCCCATGGCCGCCCACATGCCGGCGCGCACCTGCGTTTCATCGAGTTCGTAAGCACGCCCATAGAGACGGGTCGCGTCGGGGCCGACGCTGCCATTGCTGAGCTCCACGATCACGTCCGCCAGAGCCACAAGCGCGGGTACATAATCCTGGTTGCGGCGCAGGGCAGACTGGTAAGCGCGCAGCGCGTCATCCGGACGGCCCTGCGCGCGCAGCATCTCGCCGATGAAGAAGTGCGGTTCCGGCGCGTTCGGCTGGTCGACTGTGGCCTGCTCCAGGCGCGACAGCGTTTCGTCCAGCGTCAGCGACTGCGGATCGTTGCGGATTTTATCCATCAACGCGTCCTGGCGCAGATGCATGGGCTGGTCGCTAAGGCCCGGCCGCCCGGTCATCACGTAACCGGCCACCGACACGGCGAGGCAGGCGCCGAGGATCAGCCAGTTGCTGCGGGAAAGAGTGAGCTTCGTCATGGGCGCGTGAACCTGAGCGTGGCGCGCAGGCCGCCCAATGCCGCCTCGCCCAGCTCCAAGCGGCCCTTATGCAGCTCGGCCAGCTCCTTGACAATCGAGAGGCCCAGTCCGGTGCCGGGGGTGGTCTCGTCCAGCCGCACGCCGCGTTTCATGGCCGCCTCGCGTTCCTCGGCCGACAGGCCCTTACCGTCATCTTCCACGTCGATGGTGATGCCCTGCGGGGAGTCGGTGATCGTGACCTTCACCTCGGTCGACGCCCATTTGCAGGCATTCTCCATCAGATTGCCGATCATCTCCTCGAAATCCTGCTGCTCGCCCCGGAAGATCGCGGACGTGCTGCCTTCGACGGTGACCTCGATCCCCTTGGCATCGAACAGCCGGTTCAGAAGGCGCGCCAGCCCTTCTATGACGGGACGCACATCTGTCCGTGCCCCAATGGTTTCAGCACGCGCAGCCATCCGGGCGCGCTTGAGATAATGCTCGACATTCGTCTGCATCGCTTCCGCCTGACGGCGCACGACATCATCAAGCTGCGTCTGACCGGCCGCTTCATTCTTCAGGACAGCCAACGGCGTCTTGAGGGCATGCGCGAGATTACCCACATGCGTGCGGGCGCGTTCAACCACTTCCCGGTTATGCTCGATCAGCATGTTGAGTTCTTCCGTCAGCGGACGAACCTCCGACGGATAGTCGCCTTCCAGCTTCTGGGCCTCGCCTTCGCGCACACGCGCAACATCGGTCTGCAACCGTGCCAGCGGGTTCAGCGAGTAGCGGATGCCGAGCAGCATGGCCGCAAACACCCCGCCGAACAATGCCACCATCGTGCCGAACAGGAGATTGCGGAACCGTGTGGCGGCAAGGTCGTTCGGTGTACGGTCCGACGCGGCCACCAGGATGATCGGAGTCGCCCGGTTCTCGATGCGGATGGCCTGAATGGCGACGCGCGAACGCTGGTCCGCCGGGCCTTCATAGTCGCCGAACTGGGTGACGCCGGGCGCCGCAACCGCGCGTGCGATCAGGTCCGGCGGGATGGGCACGTCCTCGTCCCAGAGGCTTTTGGATCGGAAGTCGCCGGCGATGCTGAGGTCCGGGTTGATCCCGACAACGGCCCAATAGTGCCCGGAATACTGTGTCTGAAAACGCGCATCGCTGGGGAACAGTTCGCGGTCGGTATCGGTCAGCCGTCCGTCCGGAAGGAAGGCGTCTTCGCGGATCAACTCGCGCGAGAGGGTGACCAGTGTTTCCTGAAGGTCCTGCTCGACCAGGACCAGCGTCTGCGCGCGGTAGACTGCCGACAGCGCCAGCGCGCCGCCGATCAGCACAAAGATGCCCCAGATGCCAGCTGCAATCGTGATGCGGCGCGCCAGCGATACGCTGGACCAGCGGTCAAACAGGCTTTTCTGCGGGGCATCTGCGGGCGCGCTCATGGAGGCGGTTTAGCCCCTATTCGCGTCAGCCCGCAACGCGCGCCTCGTCTTCCGGCACGATCAGACGGTAGCCCAGACCGCGCTCGGTCTGGATCCGGTCCTGGCCGATCTTGCGGCGCAGGCGCCCGATGAACACCTCGATCGTGTTCGAGTCGCGGTCGAAATCCTGATCGTAGATATGCTCGACCAGTTCCGTACGCGGTACGACCCGGCCCTGATGGTGCATCAGATAGGAGAGGACGCGGTATTCGTGGGCCGTCAGCTTGATCGGCTCGCCGTTCACCGTGGCCCGCGCGGCGCGCGTATCGACCATCAGCTTGCCGCATTCCAGCATTGCCGCCGAATGGCCCGCCGCGCGGCGCAGCAACGCGCGCAGCCGCGCCAGCAGCTCTTCGGTGATGAACGGCTTGGTGAGATAGTCATCAGCGCCGGCATCGAAGCCCGCCACTTTCTCGCTCCACTGGTCGCGCGCCGTGAGAATCAGCACCGGGAAAGTCTTGCCCTCCTTGCGCCAGCTTTTCAGCACGCTGACCCCGTCGATCTTGGGCAGGCCCAGATCGAGCACGACGGCGTCATAGGGTTCCGTTTCGCCAAGGAATTGACCATCCTCGCCATCCGCAGCCAGATCGACTGCGTAGCCGGCCTGCGAGAGCGCATCCGCCAGTTGCCGGCGCAGGTCTGCATCGTCTTCGACCACCAGAATTCTCATATGCGGGTCTCCTGAAATTCCGAGATAGCGGTTCAGCCGCCGGTGCGGTTAAGCACCGCGCCGGTTTGCGCGTCGACCGTAACATGAACCTTGCGGCCGTCATCCGTCAGCCAGTCGATTTCGTAAACAGCGCCGCCGCCGTCGCGCGAGTAGAGATCCGCGCCCAGCTGGTAGCCGCCATACTCGCGCTTAAGCGACTGGAAGATCCGGCTCAGCGGGACGGTGCGGCCTTCCTTGACCGCGTCGCGGGCCTGGCCCGGCGAGAACTGGTCGCCCCAGCCCTGTTCGCCACGCTGCGCCAGAGGACCAGCAGACCAGTCCATACCAGGTTCCTCGCGACGGTCCTTGCCCTGTCCCTTGCCATCGGCAAACGCGGCGGGGGTGAGCAGCAGGCCGATGGCAGCAAAAAGAACGAGGGTGCGTTTCATGAGGCCCCATATGCGGTTGAAGCTCTGAACGTGAAGTGAATGGGTCGGTTGACGTGGGTTAACCTGTCTGTGCGCGCTGTTAGCCGCAAGCCAGCGCGCCGGAAAGACGTAAAATCACCAACGGTTTCAGGGCGGAAGATCCACCGCCCGACCTGCGCCCCGTGCAGCGCATGCCCGTCTTGCGCCGCGCTGCGCTAGAGGCGCGATCCGACCGGTGTGACGTCGGCTTTCGCCCAGACCATGTCTAAATGGCTGCGCACCATCTCCGCTTCGTCGGTCTTTCCCTGCTGCTCCAGCACCAGCGCAAGCCCGGCCATCGACCAGCCATTGTGCGGATAGTCCGACAGGTCCTTGCGGTAGACGGCTTCGGCCTCAGCATAGCGGCCGGCTTTGACGAGCGCCTCACCGAGCGATTGCCGCGTCGGGTAATACCAGAAGGGCGGTTCGGTGTAGGGTAGCGAATCCTGCAGCGCGACCGCCTCATCGAAGGCCGCGATGGAGGCCGCGTCGTCGCCTTCGGCGCCCGCGATCTCACCCAGGAGCAGCTTGTCGGCAATGTTCAGCAACAGGCTCGCCGGATAGTCGTTCGTGTCCATGAACTGTATCTGGACGGTGTCTTTCACCTTCGCCAGAGCGGCCTGTTCGACCTTGGCCGGTTCGGCCAGCCCTGTGCGTGCCAGCGCGACGCCGCGCGCGTAGTGCCAGATCGCGTTGGAGTAATCGAGATCCGCAGGCGGCGCATCCATGGCCAGTATCTCGTTCCACTTGGCAAATTGCACATGGGCCAGGAGCGGCACGGTCTTGAAGAACTCGATTGTCGGAAACTCCTTGATCTGTTCGATCCGGACATTGTCGGCCAGCTTCTGCGCGGTCTCCAGCGCGAGAGCGCTTTGACCGGACATGCTGGCCGCCGCCCATAGGAAGTGGATGTTATGGGGATAGTACAGCGCCGGGTAAAAGCCCTGCGCGTTGCATTGCGCGATATAGTCTTCGTCCACCTTGGCGGCCTGAATGTTGGCGAGCGCCGCATCGTCATACCGGCCGACGCGCCAGTAGATATGTGCCGGCATGTGCACGAGATGGCCGGAACCGGGCACAAGCGTGTAGAGCCGGTCAGCCTCGTCTTCCGCGCGGCCCGGATCGGAGGAGGCCTCGACTGCGTGCAGGTAGAGGTGCAGCGCCAACGGATGATCCGGCGAGCGCTCAAGAATGGTTTCGAGCGCTGAAATCACCTTGACGGTTTCGGGCTTCGGCTCGCCGTCTGCGGACCAATAATCCCACGGCATGGTATTCATCCAGGCCTCGGCATACATCGCAGCAGCGTCATCATCGAGCGGATGGGCTTCGACATAGGCGCCCATCGCTTCGGCGTAGGCTATGTCCTGTGGTTCGCGCGGAGCATCGAAATCGGCGCTGTATCGGGTGAGCAATGCCTCGATCAGAGCCTGCTCCGAAGGCGTTGCCCCGGCTTTCAGCGCATCCGCACGTTTGATCGCGCGATAGGCCGAAGCCCGGTCGGCGGGCGACATGACGGCCTTTCCCTTGCTCGTCACATTGATGTTGGGCCCGGTCGCGAGCGCTTCGCCCCAGAAGCACATGGCGCAGACCGGATCGAGTTTCTGTGCAGCCCGGAACGACCGGATGCTCTCGGCATGATTGAACCCGAAAGCCAGCACCATGCCCTGATCGAAATACTTCTGCGCATCCGGGCTCGCCGTCGTGATCTCCCGGTGGAAATTGCCCATGCCCTCGAACAACGGAGCGCCCGCAATCTCGGCGACGCTTTGCCCGGGGTCGGGTTGCGTCCCGTGCTGGAACGTCTGGCAACCCGCAAGGGCAATCAGGCCGACGGCCACAAACAGATGACTGGTCTTCATGTCGAAACTCCCCACCATTGCGCCGTCCGTTATCCGGACGCTCATCAAACAACGATGTGAATTGATAGCACAATTCTGCCGCCGAGGCGAAGGTTCAACGGCCTTCAGCCCAACGCTTCAGGCCTTCGTCGCGCGGATCGCTGAGAACGATCTCAAGGCGGACATACAGGTCGCCGGGCGGGGTGACCTGAACGCCCTTGCCCTTCAGGCGAAGCTGCGCGCCGGTATTGGTGCCCGCCGGAATTTTCAGTGCCACGGGTCCGGACGGCGTGCGCACATCCACCGTGCCGCCCAGAACCGCTGTGCGCAGGTCAACGCTCAACGGCATGCGCAGGTCCTTGCCGTCGCGCGTCCAGATCTGGCTGGGCAGCACATCGACCTCAAGCAGGGCATCGCCCGGCGCGCCGCCGGACGGCGAAGGCTGGCCCTGGCTCTTCAGGCGGAGGGTCTGGCCACTGGTGATACCCGCCGGGATGTTCACATCCAGCGCGCTGCCATCGGCCATGGTCATCCGGCGGCGGGCGCCGGTGACCGCGTCTTCGAACGAGATCTCGACCCGGTACCGGATGTCGCGGCCTTTCTGGGGGCCCGGATTACGCCGCCGGGCGCCAGCGCCGAACATACCGGACAGAATGTCCTCGAACGGATCACCCTGGGCACCGCCGAACGGGCTGCCGCCGTCCCAGCGTCCTCCGCCTCCGCCTCCGGGAAAGCCGCCCCCGGCGAACCCACGCGGATTGCCTTCGGCGTCGATCTCGCCGCGGTCGAACTTCGCCTTCTTCTCGGCATCCCCCAGGATCTCGTATGCCGACGAGACGCGTTTGAACTCTTCCGCCTTGCGGGCATCGTTGGGGTGTTGGTCGGGGTGAAGCGCCTTCACCTTCATACGGTAAGCCTTCTTGATCTCGGCCTCCGTGGCCGAGCGGGGCACGCCCAGGACTGTGTATGGATCGAGCGCCAAAACAGGGCTCCTCGCCTCAGTTTCAAATTACCCCTCTTAGGTAAGGTGATCCGGGTCCGATTGAAAGCCATGGACCGGTGCGGCCATCCAGCCCTTTTTCGGCCAGCCTCGACAATCGCATAGCCGTTTCGCAGCAGCTGTAAAAATCCGGCCGCAAGGAACCCGGCAGGCACCCACTTCCAAAGCCGGCTGGCGCAGCAAGGCGCCTGCATCGCGCCCGGCCCAGTTCGCGGCGCGCGGTTCACTTAGCATCGCCAGCGGCCAGGCCGCCTTCGCCTCGCGCGGTGTTCCCAAAAGGCCAGGTCCATTTCATGTCGGGGTCCGCTCGCTCCGGCTGTCTTCACGGCCGTGAAGCTAACCCCGCCGGATGTCCTGCCGGATTGGCGAGCCCGGAATTTAAGCACCAATTTTGCGAGTCTTTGAATCCTTAGGAGTTTTTTATGCGACCCGAGTCAGAAAATGTAGGCACAAGTGTTTTCTTGTGCACCCAAATCTGCCATCACCCGATGGCAAGAACGGAAAAGACCGAAAGAGAGAAACTCCATGTCGGCCCGAGTGATTTCCATTGCCAACTCCAAGGGCGGGGTCGGCAAGACCACCACCTGTGTCAGCCTCGCCGAAGCCTTTGCCGCCGCCGGCATGCGCACCCTGGTCATCGACCTCGATACGCAGGCCAACGCGTCGCTGCTGATCTTCGGTCATGCCGGCGACGAGCACCTGTTCACCGCCATCAATGACTACGCCACGATTTCGGACTGGTTGCTGGAAAACTTTTTCGCCGGCGAACAGCGCCGCCTGTCGGAGTTCATCGTCACCGATGCCAGCGACGTCACTTTCAAGGGCCGTCCCCTGCCGCTGGACCTGATCCCCTCCTCGCCACGTCTGCGCAAGACCGAGCGTGAGCTGATCTTCGAACTCACGGCCAAGGGCTATGCGATGGAGGCCCTGCAGAACCAGGTCGGCAAACGCCTGCGCGACGACCTGAACCTGCTCAAAGCCGACTATGACGTCATCCTGTTCGATTGCCCGCCCGGCATTTCTGTGATGACCGAAACCGTGCTCGCCGCCAGCCACTTGATCATTGTGCCGACTATTCCGGATTTCATGTCCACCCTGGGTCTCGACCTCTTCACGGGTGACATCATGAAGAACTTGCGTAACCGGGATATTGCGACCCTGCCGGTCGTGCTGGCCACCCGTTTCGACAACACACCCCACCAGCAGGTTGTGCTCGGCGCCATGCGCGATGCGGCGAACGCCAAGGAAACCGAGTTCGCGATGTTCAAGACCATCATTCCGCTTAAATCAGGGTTCGCTTCGAACCCGATAGAGCTGGGCCCGGATCCGACCCTTCAGGCCAAATGGCCGGGCGACGCTCTCAATATCATCGAGCAGCTGCTTGGCGAAGTCCGGGAGAAGCTGGCATGAGCTTCGGCGGCGGCCCCACCGGCTTTGATGCGATCCAGGCGCTCGTCGCTGCGCGCGACAGTCTTCCGGCCGTGGCCGACAAGGACTGGGCCGCCGCGTCCGGCCTTATCGTCAAGAAACTGCTCAACGCCGCCGGCCAGACCGCCGAAGGCCTGATGGCGCTGCGCACAGCGGTTGGCGAAGAGATCTTCGAAGCGCAACTGAAATCGCTGTCGCACCATCAGGCCAAGCTGCTCGCCAAACGTCTCGACAAAAGCGTGCCGGACCTGGATGTCTCCACAGCCCGCGCCGCGGTCGCCCACATCCGCACCCTGCTCACCGTGCCGGCCGCCGTGCAGTCGGGGGGCAGCGCTGATCCGGCCACGGAAGAAACAGTCGATGCCGCGAGCACGCCCGAATCCGAAACGATGAACGAGCCCTTGGGCGACGACACGCCGCCTTCGCCCCCGGCCAGCCCGAACCCCTATTTCGGCCGCAAGTCCTTCCGCACGGGCTAAGGCGCTGCGGCAGCAGCGCCAAGCCTGGAATTCATAACGAAAGTACGGACTAGGCGCCCGCTATCCGCAACCCTTGCGGCCCGGCATCGTTCGCCGGCGTTTCAGCCACGCTCCAGAGCGCCCGGAAGGCCAGGCTCGCCAGCTGGGCGCGCTCGCTGCCCTCGCCGCTCATCGACAGCTTGCCATCCTCGAACGCGGTTGAAACCCACGCTTTCAACGGCTTGCCGGTCCACACCGCGACCCGGCCGAAATTCACCTGCTCAACGATCTCGCCCTGTTCGGGAATGTTCACCACGCGCACCGTGCGGCGGGCCACATCCTCGCCATAGACCGCCGCGACCGCTCCCAGCACATCCGTGCCCGACAGCCGCGTGAAGATCGCTTCAAACCCAACGCCTTGCGCTTCGAGTTCCGGCAGGCGCGCCAGCATCTCGCGGGCCACTTTCGTGTCCGGGCTGCGCGCGATCAGCTGCACCTTGTAGGCATCCGGATGCGCCGCCTTGCCGGCCTCACGCCCGATCCGGTTGATCACATCCGGCACGGTGGCCAGTGTTGGCTGCGAAAGCTGGGTCATTGTCTCTGCCTCGTCTCCAGGCAGCCCACGCCTTCTGCGGCCACCAGCGGTTCACGCCTGACCTTGGTGAAATTTCGCTAAGGCGGCGTTAACAATCTCGGGACGGTCCAGCTGCAGTTGCCCTGGCCGATGCCCCTTCGGGGGGATGATCAAGTCTCTCCGATGCTTTCTAAACTCGCGGCAAATCCGAAACCGCCCACAGGGAAAACAAGATGCGCCTTTCGACCTTTACCCTTGCTGCAGTTGTCTTCGGCTCAGTTGCCGCCTTTGCCAGCGCACAAACCCAGTCAGAACCGGCCTGCCTGGCCGGCGATGCCGAGGCCTGCTTCTATACAGGCGTCGAATACGCTCAGGGCATTGGCGCGCCGGAAGACAAGCAGAAAGCCGTCACTTTCTTCCTGAAGGCCTGCGACGGCGGCATTCCCGACGGCTGCTCCACCTCCGGCGTCCTGATCCGCGCGGGCGAAGGCAACCTCGAGAAGAACGTCATAAGGGGTGTCGCTTATCAGGAGCGCGCCTGCGCCATGGGCCATGTCGATGGCTGCGAATGGGCGCTCGGCAACCGCATCAGCCCGGCTTCAGAAGCCTACGATCTCAAGAAAGCCATCGCCACCGCCAAGGCCGGTTGCGAAGCGGGCGTTGAAAAGGCCTGCGCCTGGGGCCGCAGCTGGTCCTGGGATGGCAGTAAGGGCAAATACCCTGACCTGATCAACATGATCGACGCGGGCTGGTTTGCCGAACGCGATTGTGCGCGCAATGATATCATGGGGTGCTATATCGCAGAGCGCGCCTATGCTGACCCCGAGTCTGCCGCCTTCGACGCCGCAAAAGGCCTGAAATACTCCCTTATCAACTGCAACGAAAAAGCCAATGAAGGTAGCTGCCGCAATGTCGGCGGGGTCTATCTCGACATCGGCGAAGAAAAGCTGGGCGCGGAATATATGCGCAAGGCCTGCGGCATGGGCCACGAAAACGCCTGCGAAATCGCCGCCGACTGGGAACGCTACTTCGCAGAAGTTGCCGCCCGCGAAGCCCGCATTGCTGCACGCGACAAGATCATCAACGATCTCGTCTCCGCCGGCCGCTATGGCGACGCTGTCTCCGCTGCCCTGCACCAGATCGGCACGAAGGAATACGCGGAAAAAGCCGCCCTCTCGGCCAGGTCCGCCGGCGCGATGGCTCAGATCGAGACCGCTGATCTTTACGCCCTCGCCCTCTGGTTCCCGTCCGGTCCGGTCCGCGCTGCCGCCGATTCTGAAATGTCCGCACGCGGAACAGGTCTTGAAGGCACCTTCGGCACCGGCACCAATGAACCGGGCATGGCTGATGCTCGCTGGAAAGACCTCTACGGCTCCTCGGCCCCGCGTTACACGTCCAGCACCAGCCCCAGCGCGCCGCAATCCCGGACCTTCGGCGCGGGCGATGCGGCCGCCCAGACCCGCGAAAAATATCGCTACGCCCACTGCATCATGGCCGGCAGCAACACCAGCGCCACGGTCTGCCAATAGGCGAATGAACGCAGCGGCCCCGGACGCGTCATACACCAGTCCGGGCCCGACCTTTCTGCCTCAGCTCACGCTTCGGGGCGCGCCGCGTCGTCCTCGTCCGGCGCGTCCTCCTCGCCCGGCATGCTTGGCACCATCGCCTGCAACACCATCTGCTCGAACGCCCCGGGCAGGAACCGGTAAGCCACGAACGTCGCATCCGAAGGCGGAAACTTCAGCGGAAAGGGTGATGCCGCGACCGGCTCGCGCGGTTCCGAATACGCGCCGGCTTCAAGCTCCGCCACCTCCGCCTCCGGATCGGCCATCCGGTCAAGCAGCGGGCTACCAGCCGCCTTCAGCTGCCGCTGGATCGCCGACGACGACACACTCGCCCGCTTGACGATCTTACCCGCCTGCCAGGCGATGCGCAGTGTATTGAGGATCTGCGTCTCGGGCTCTTTCGCCAGCGGCCCGCTCACGGGCAGCGCCAAGTATACTTCATCGAAATGCGTGAACACATAGGGCCGCAGGAAATCGAAGTCCGGATTGGTCTGGATATCCTTCGAACCCTGCACCAGCGCCAGTGGCCGCTCCTGCTCCCCGCGCAGGTCCTTAATCATCCGCGCAAACGCCGCAAACTTCTGGCTCGGCTGGCTCCACAGCGCCGACAGGAACAGGAGCGAGTCGATCACGATCGCGAGTCCCAGCGGCAGCGCATCGTTCCGGCGCAGACCCTGCTGCGACTCAACCAGGTCCTTCACCTGCGAGCTCGACAACTTGTCCTGCGTCACCTCCTCGCCCTGACGCACCATCACCTCTCGGATCGCATCGCGGCGCACCGCTTCCTCGCGTTCGGTCTCGGTCTGCATCGACGGCCCGTCGATCACCGCGCGCACCGGCGTCGTCAGCGTGAACCAGAACCGGTCGAGCGCCTCGCGCGTCGCTGCCGCGCCGGCATAGCTGTCGAGCTCCGAGATCGGCAGCACGGGCAACGCTGCCAGGTCTGCGGCCACGCCGTTGAGCTGGCTCGCAATCGTCGTGTTGTAGCACTTGAACCGAAGGCCTGTGCCGCTTTCCTCGCGCGTCAGCGCCGGGTTCGCGTATTCCGCCGCCCAGGTTCTCAGGTCCCCGACATAGTTCGTCACGCTCTGGCTCGTCGCCAGCGCCTGCAGCGTTGCGCCCGCCTTGTTCGCCGCGGCGGCCGCCTTGCGGAACACTTCCTCGCGCTGCGCGGGCGTCACATCGCCAGCCGTCTTCGCACCGATGCCGCGCACTTCCTCTATGGACGCTCGCACCGTCTCGGCCTCGCCGCGCACCTGTTCGATCTGCGGCGTCAGCGCCATCACCAGCGCATTCACTTCGCCTGCCCGCGCCGCCAGATGGCGCGTGCGCGGCCCGTCGCCGCCGCCCGACACCTCACCGCACTGATTGCCGCTCGCGCGCTCGACTTCCGACAACCGGTTGAAGTTCGTGTTCAGCGTCCTCAGCGTCGCCAGCGTTCCGCCCAGCTGGGTATCAGCCACCGTAATCTCGCGGTCGAACACCGTCAGGTAACGCTCCGCATCGCCCACCGCCTGCGAGCGCGCCTCAAGCTGCGTCCAGTAGAACGCAAACCCGAAACTCACCGAGATCAGCAACGTCACGACATAGGTCGCCACCAGCGACATGCGCGGCCAGAAGTCCCGCCCGGACCGGAACATCTCGCTCACCGAATAGGCCATGATCACGGTCGTCGCAAAGATGAACAGGAACACACCAATGGTGCCGAAGATGCCGAAGCTGTTATCGCCCGACTGCAACACCTGCAGCATGCCGGTATATGTTCCGATGAACGAGATCGTCACGAACACGGCGAGGCAGAAGATCGGGATCGACGCAAAGATCGGCAGCGCCTTGGCCGCCGCCGCCATCCGCCCCATGTTCCGGGCGGCCGCGTCAAACGCGTCATTCATGTTCCGTCCGCCTACGGAAGGGTCAGAGGTCTCGTCTCGGCGTTGCCAGGGAAACTTCAAGTCTGGTCCTCCAGGAGGTCTTGCAGCAGGATGTCGGCCAGCGGCGAGAGAATGCCGCCGCCCAGATCCTTCGCAAAGGCAGCGCGCGGCGAACCGGCGCCAAGGGATATCACGTAGGAATAGGACCGCCCGTCGGAAAACTCGATTCCGCCAGCGATCCAAAGATCGGATTCGTCATAGCTGCCCCCGGCCGGGCCAGACGAAACCGAACCTGTCTTGGCAATGTGCAAGGTCACGTCCTTGCGCCCCGCCGCACACCACGCCGTCAGCCGCCGCAGCGTGCCATGTTCGGCGTCGCAGATCGGCTGGCTCAGCACCGCGCGCAGGAACTTCGCCCCGCCCTCACTGATGCCCTCATGCACATCCAGCGACGTCCTCGCAGGCGTCTCCTGCCGGAAGGTGTAATTGCCCTGCGCCGTCGGCTCGATCAGCCAGTAGCGCTCCACGAAGTAGGGCTGCATCACCAGATCGGTCCGGCCTTGCGCCGCCGACAGGGCGGCCGCCGCCAGCCAGTGCACCGCGCGCGGTCGCCCGGCAAACCGGCCCAGCGCCAGATTCGTCGCCACCGGCGTGCCGCGGTTTTGCGCCGGCACGTAAAAGCCCAGCGCGTCCATCAACGTCACGATCTGCTCAATCGTCGTGCCCTCGCCCAGCGCGCGCACCACCGCCGGATTGAGCGACGAGCCGAACGCTCGGCGCAGCGTCACCCGCGCGGGCGTTGCGCCGACGGCCGATCCCGCGCAGCGTTGCGACAGGCCCGACATGCAGGCATTGCTCACCGTCTTGTCCGGATTGGTCTCGCCGCCCTGCGCCAGCAGCAGCGCCGCCGCCAGCTTCGCCACCGAGCCGACAGGCCGCGACTCGTTCGTGCGGTCATAGGGTCCGCGACCGAACCCGCGGATCAGCTGGCGCGTGTCGCCATACCCGGAATAGGCCGTCGTCGAGGAGGAATTGTAATAGCGCACGATCCGGCCCGTCTCGTCCGCCGCCGCAATCACCAGCGGCATGTCGCCCTCGTGCAGGCGCAGCGAACCGTCTGCGGACAATTCCTGTACCGGCAGCGCGCCCGTCCGGAACCTGCCCGTCGCTGATAGCGTCTCGCCCAGCGCAATCGCGGCCATGCGCGCTTTCGCGCGGAATCGGGAATTCTCCGCAACGTCCAGTGTCACATCCACCTCGCGCACCTTGCCGCGCCACGGGTGCGTCCCCGTCAGGCGCGTCGGCTCACGCTTGGCCGGCACGGCGGCCTTGGTCGCCTCGGCCTGCGCCACCGGCGCAAACAGGTCTGTCAGCTCCGCCACCACTTCGCGCTGCACGTTGGGCGCCAGTTCCTTACCCAGCCGCATCGGCGCGACCAGCGGCACCTCAGCCGTGATCCCCTCATCCCGCAGGATCGCCAGGAAGTCCGGATTCGTCTGCCCCACATTCGCCGGCACGCGCAGCTCGGCCAGCCGTTCCCGCGTCCGCTTGCGCACGCGCGCATCGGGGATCACACGCGTGCCGTCCGCCAGCCGTGCCTTGTCGCTCGCGCACAGCAGCGCGCGGCCCATGTGTTTCTCCACGCCGATCAGGTCATACAGGATGCCCGCGCGCGCTTCCTCATCGGCGGGCCAGGCAATCGGCCGGCGCACCGCCGCCGCCAGCACCAGCTGCTCCGCCGCGTCCAGCTCCTCGGCCCGTTTGCCGAACAGGAACTGCCCGGCCGCGTAGACGCCATAGATGCTGCCCTGCTCGTCGCCGCCGCCCTGCACCAACGGAATGTGCTGGGAGAACCAGCGCTCCAGCCCTTCCGTGTCGCTATCATTGACCAGGTAATGGTTCAACACCGGCGCTTCGCTCAGCTCATGGAACTTGCGCAGCATCGGGTTCGAATTGCGCGAATGCATCTTCCACATCGACCGCGCCAGCTGCATCTCCAGCGTCGAGCCGCCGCGAGAGCTGATCGGCAAGCGCGCCAGATGCAGCACGTCCACGCCGTAGCGGTTGCGCAATTCGCCCCGGTGCCGATCCTCCGTGTACACCACACATCGCCAGAAATAGGGCGGCGCATCCGCCACCGGCACCGCCTTGTGGTCCGGCGAAGCCCCGAAAGGCGCCAGATCGCCGCGGTCGAACTCGCCAAGGTGATCGTTCTCCGTCTCCGGATGCACAATCCCGAAATACCGTCCCTGGCTGTCATACATCGCGACCGCGCGGGCCCGCAGGTCGGCAAACTGGAACGCGTTCCAACGCGCCTTGCCGTTCACCAGCAACGCCCCGTTCAGCCAGCCGAACCACAGCAAGGCGCCGAAATACACGATGGCCATCAGCAGCAGGAACACACCCAGCGTCCGGCGCTGTCCGCCGCGCACCACCACAGCCGGAACCCGCGTCGTCCACCGCGCCACGCCGATCCCGAAATCGCGGGCCGATTCGAGGGTCCTCACGAGGAATCGCAACGGCGTCAGGCGTCCTTCTGATCGCTAAGGCAGAAGAAAAACATTAACGAGGATGAACGGGGTGTGAAGCCGTGAGACGCAGACGCAGTTGCAGTCGCAGTGCCCCTTGGGGCTTTGTTGAGCTCCATTCGGCAAACTGATACGCCGGACGCATGAGGCCACTTCGCTATTCCATAAATGTCACGCTGGACGGGTGTTGCGACCACACCGCCGTCACGCCCGAAATCGAGATGCACCGCCACGCCGCGGAAATCATAGCCAGCGCCGATGCACTGCTGCTCGGCCGCATTACCTACGGAATGATGGAATCCGCCTGGCGTGTTTCGCCAAACGGCAGGAAGCCCGACTGGACCGAAAGCTGGATGGATGCCTTCATCGACGCCATTGATCCGGCAAAAAAGTACGTCGTTTCAGACACATTGACCGAGGTGGACTGGAATGCCGAGATCATCCGCGGCGCCGATCTAGAGCAGACGGTCCGCGCTCTAAAGCAGCAGCCGGGAAACAGCCTCTATGTCGGCGGTGTGACGCTGCCCAAGGCGCTCGCCGAGCTTGGACTGATTGACGAATTTGAGATGATCGTCCACCCCGTGATCGCCGGCCACGGCCCCACGCCGTTCGCGGGGCTCTCCAAGCCGCTGAACCTGGAACTTGTCGGCCGCAAGGAATTCGTGTCCGGCGCCGTTTCCCTGCGCTACAAGCTGAAAGGCTAGACGCTAGGCCTCGATCAGTTTCGCCCGCAGGTCTGCCTGCAGCGCGCCGTCCACGCCCAGCACATCGGTCATGTAGGCGTCCACCGATCCCGCCTTGGCGGTGATCGCGCCATAGGCCCGGTCGAGATATTTCAGGTGCACGCCCATGAACGGCCGGTACACCTCATCGGGATACTGCTTGCCGATCATCTGGTTGAAATAGGCCGCCGCCTCCGGGAGGCGCTGGTCCACGCCGACCGCTTCATTCGTCAGGTCATAGTCCGCGCGAATATCGGCTTCGGACACGCCCAGCACATGATGCGTCAGCGCGCACAGGATGCCCGTGCGGTCCTTGCCCGCCGCGCAGTTCACCAGCCCCGCCGCCTCGCCCGGCGCCTCGGCCAGCCTCACGAACCAGTCGCGGAACATCGACATGTGATGTTCCTTGAACGGCGCCAGCTCGTAATATTCCGTCATCCACTGATCGGCCGTTTCGGCATCGACGCTCATCTGCGACAGGAACCGCATGTGCGGCGCTTCGGTCTCGCGGCCGCCATCATGGGTGATCGTCACCGGCGCCGTGAACCGGCTCTTCTGCTTCTCGCGCTCATCCGGGCGGCGCAGGTCCGCCTGCACATGGATGCCGAGCGCGTGCATCCGCTCAAGCTCCGCCGCGCTCGCCTCCGCATGGTGACCGGACCGGTAGAGCCGCCCCATCTTCACCCGGCCCCCATGGCGGCTGTCATAGCCCCCGAAGTCACGGAAATTGCGGATCGTCTCGAAGGCCAGCAGGCGTGCGTGTGTCGTCGTCATGGCGCCGGGTTAACGCGCGATTTCCCCCCCGTCCAGTGAACCTTTCCCTTCCGCAGCGTCAGATTCCCGCCGCGCGGCCCCGGTCGATTGCCTTGGCCGCCCTCAGGCGATAACGCGGTCCGGCAAGGGGGCCCTATGATCAAGCTCGATGGCATCCAGATCCTGCGCGGCCTCGCAGCGCTCGGTGTGGCCCTGTTCCACTTCCACGCCGTCGAGGGCCTCTATGGTCCGGACCAGCTCAGCCGCCGGTTCCGCATCGGCCCGCCCCGCTCGCCGGCGGCCGCGCCCTGACAGCACACCGCACATTGCCCATCCCTCCAGCCTGCGACACAATCCATCCCATGCCTCTGCCCGACGACACCCGCCTCGACGCCATCGCCCGCACCGTCCACGAAGCCCTGCGCGGCTGGGCGGCGGCCCATGGCCAGCATGACATTCCGCAATGGGACGATGCGCCGGACTGGATGCACGCCTCCACCCGCGAAAGCGTGGTCCATGCGCTTGAACACCCCGCCCCGAACGGTCGCTCCCAGCATGAGCAATGGCTCGCCCAGAAACAGCGCGATGGCTGGACGCAAGGGCCGGTGAAAGATGCCGCCGCCAAGACCCATCCGCTGATAGTGCCTTATGACGCGTTGCCGGACTGGGAACGCCGCAAGGACAAGCTGATCAACGCGCTCGCCCACGCCCTCGCCTGACGGCGCGCGTCAGGCCGTCTGGATATCATCCGCTGGCGGAGCGGTTTTGGCCTTGCGGCCGCGCTTCGGCTTCTCCGGCGCCCAGGCAATATCGGCATGACCATATGGCGGCTGCACAGGCTCGCCATTCTCCGTGTCCACGAACATCCAGTCATCCTTCAGGCCGTATCCGCCGCCGCCGAAGAAGCGCACCATCCGGTACATCAGAGACCGCCTGAAGGCCGGCACACCCGCCTCGCGCATCGCATTGAGGAACAGCTTGTCGGCCAGCGGCCGCGCCTTCTTCTGGCCAAGCGCATAGAGATAGTCGTGCAGCACGGCCGCCGGCGCATGGCGCCCGAAAGGCGGGATGATCATCTGCAGCGCCTTCGGGATGGAGGCAAAGTCGGTCACGAAACCCTGCGGGACGTTGACCACCACTTCCTGGCCCCAGATCTCGTGCATGTACGCATACGGACGGGTCACGACCGCCAGCGTGCGGCCCTGTTTCTCCATCTCGGCCAGGATCGCAACAGCGATCAGGCGGCGGCGCGCCTGCCCCTTGCCGACATGCGTCTTGCGCTGGATCGCCTCCAACCCTTCCTCGGTGACGCTTTCCAGGCCGGATGTATCGGCAGCGGTATCAATGAATGGCATCGTGGCTCCTCCCCGTCCGGCGCATCAGGCAATCCCCAGCGCCGCCGCATTGGCCGATGTCACCACACCGTCGGCCACCTGGCCCAGCGCCAGCTGTTTCTCGATCAGGGCCCGCTGCGTCAGGTATCCGAAATCGCCGTCCGCTTTCAGGCCCAGCGCGGTCTGCAGCGCACGGACGGTAGCGCCCTGGCTGCCCCGGCGCAGCTTGAAGAATTTCAAGTCAGTCGGCGGCGTGCCCATGTTCTCGGATGCGAGGCGCACTTCGCGCGCGGTCAGCAGCACATAGGTAAAGGTCGCCCCGTCCTCGGCGGTTTTCACCACCTTCGGATTTTCGCCCACCGCCGAAATCTCCGGCTTGGGCGACAGGCCCGCCGCGATGCGGAAGTTTGCCCAATGTCCAACGGGCGTGTCGCGCGTGGCAGAGGTCGATACCGAGCCCTTCACCACCTGGCACCCGGCCGAATAATGCTTGGCCAGCCAGCTCGGCCCTGCCACCAGCCCGGCATGGATATTGTCCCAGATCGCGGGCCCGTTGGCATCCGAAGTCGTATCCCAGCGCACATTGCCGGCCCGGAACGCAATCTCGGGGCTCGCGAGCCGCATCACGCAATATTTTGAGGCCTGCCGGAAAGCGCCCGGCTGGCGCGTGCCACCACCATTCGCGTGTGTCCCCACCACATGGGTGTAAACACCTGGCGGCAGCATGTTGGCGCCCATGCCCATCCGGCTCTCATCGCGCTCATGCGTGGCATGCCAGAGATAACCGATCGCTGGAACGGTTGACGCCGGACACACCCACACCCGGTCGGTGTCGCGGTCCCACACGCCCATCGTGCACAGGTAATCGAGGTGATCCGGCTCAGTCTCCATCAGCTGCAACGTGTCGGCAAATTCGGGCGGCGCCCCTTCGCGCGGCACCGCTTTCGGCGCGGCGCCCCGGATGCCGAACAACACGCGCCGGCTCCAGTTCGCCCCCACCGGGGTCGACGCCACGGTCAACGCCTGACGCAGCACAGCGCCGCCGAAGGCAAAGCTCAGCCCATTGTTGAGATCGATGGTGTGGTGCGCCAGATGCTGCGTATCCGGATGATGCGCCAGCGGCGCCCATTTCGTTTTCGGCTTGGGGTTCAGCGCCCCGAAAGCCGCCACCGCCGACTTGCCGGATTCCAATACGCCGAAGCCCATGCCCTCATAGCCGGACTCTTCCGTATCCAGACGGCCGTCAATGTTCTCCAGGAATGCTTCGTCGCCTTCCACCAGGGATTCGAGTCCGGCGCTTGCGGTTGCCGGGGCCGGTTTCAACGCGGGCGCGGCCACCGGCGCCGGCGGCGGCTCGGCAGGCTGTCCGCCGGACGGCGCGGCCGATACAGGCGCATTGCCCTTCTCGGCCATCACGGCGGCAATGATCGACTGGATCCACATGCCTTCATTGGCCTGATAGGTCTCGTTCGCCCGCAGCGGACGTCCCAGCGGTTCCTTGGTCGTCTTGTGGTGGATGCCCATCAGCCCCAGGCTGTTCGCGCTCAGCACCGGGCTGCCGGAATTGCCGGGCTCGGTCGGCGCACGGTAATGGATGCGGACCGGCTTCGGCGTCGCCTTGGCGGCGGAATTGCGCAGCTCGTGGTCCACCAGGTAATTCTGCTCGAACGTGATCTCCAGCCCGCGCCCGTTCGGATGGCCGATGATGAACACGCGCGGTGCGTTCGCCGGGTTCACCTTGTCCGCCTGCCCCGTTTCGGTCTGGTGGCGCAGCGGCAGGGAATCCTGCACATCCAGCTCATGCTGCACACTACTCGGCTGCTTTTGCAGGCGCAGGATCGCGCAGTCATGGATGCGGCTGTCCGAGCGCCAGAACACTTCTGACACCTTGTAGACTTCATCCGGGTTCAGATCTTCGAAGATGATGCACGCCTCCGACGAGCTGATGCACGCCCCGCCATAGGTCTTCTCGTCGCACACGACATGATCGTTGGTCAGGAACACGAATTCGTTCGCGAGCACCTGATGGATATGCCGGCCGTGCAGCAGGAATCCGGTGCCGATTGGCCGCCCGTTCGGCGCCGTCACCTTGCCGACATTCTGCGCCAGCTGCAGTACACGGCGGATCTGCTTGGCCGGCATCGCCGGAGGCCCGCCGAGCAGCGCTTCCAGCTTGCCATCGCCCGCATCGGTCGCCTCGGCCATCGCCTCGATCTCTTCCACCGTCAGCGACACGGTCGCCATCGATTGGATCGACAACTGGCCCATCAGGCGCACGAGTTCCGACAGGTCAGTATTCCCCTTGGGATCAACGCCCCACACCTCGATGAGCTGGCGCCGCGTAGCGTTCACCGCGAACGGCTTTCCCTTCGCCGCGTCCAGATAGGCCTTGTAGTATTCCGTCGCCTCGTCCTGACGGCCCAGATACAGCGCCGCATCGCCGGCATTGGCGAGCGCCCATTCGGTCGGCGCGCCGCCCTTCTTCACATCCTTCAGGATCGCGCGGGCCCATTTCACCGCGTCGGCCTTCTTACCCAGCTTGATGCCGCGCCGATCGGCGGCATTCATCAGCCCAAAGAGGTTCACCTGGTGGAATTGCGGGTCCTGATCTGCCGCCGGGGCCAGCATCGTCGCACTTAGACCCTTCATGTAGAAGGAATAGGACCGCTCGAACGCCTGCTGCGCCGCCTCGTTCACCTCACGCGCCCGCACCGCCCGCTGCTTCCAGATCCGGCCCTGCAGGCCGAGGCAGTCCGACATCAGCCGAGCATCATTCTCGAAATCCTTGCCGGCCAGCTGCATCGCCTTGGCCAAATAGGCCTCCGCCACCATCGCTGGCGCCACGTCGCCTTTCGCCGCCCGCGCCAGGTCTTCCAGGCTCGGCACACCGTTGATCTCGATGTCGGCCGCCGCTGCGAAATAGTTCAGCCAACCGATCTCCACACCGCCATCGCGCACCGACTCGGCAAACGCCACTAGTGTCTTGAACTCGCGCTTGTCGCGCAACTTCTTGGCCACCTGCCGCGCCTGCTCGCGGTAAGGTTCGGGATTGCTGCGCACCAGCGCGGCAAAGTCCGAAACCGCTGTGTTCAGCTCACGGATCAGTTCCTCCAGCCCCTCATCCTTCGCCGCCGCCTCAGGCGCCGCAAGGGCCTCCAGCGACGTGTCGATCGCGGCTGCCGCCTGCGTCGCCACATCGGCGCCGGTCGCCTGCACCGCGAAGGCCGACAGCGCCTTGGGCGAAATCGCCTCGGGCGAAACCTCGCGGGACGGATAGAGCGTCGGATCGTCGGTGAAATTGAATGCGGCGCGCTGCGCCATCATCCGGTCAAACCGCAGCTTCGCATCGGCGATGATCTCATCCCGGTCGCGCAGCGTCAATTCGTCGGACAGCTCCACTTCCTGACAGAAATGCTGGAACAGGCGGCTCAGCTTTTCGCTCGACACGCTCTCCCCGGCCAAGTGCGCCTGCCGGAGGCGTTCGCGGGCCTGCCGGATCGCAGGGATGCGCAGCTTGTCCCGATTAGTCGTGGTCGCATCGACCGAGTAGACGACATAGGCGCGCTGCAGCGGTTTGCCCTTGGCATCCAGCAGCTGGTTTGTGTGACCATCGAGACGAACAGCGCCGGGCTCCGGCCCGCCGCCCGCAATAACTGCCCAGGTTCCGGTTTCAAATGTCTTCTCACCGCCGCTTCCCAGGCTGCGCACGACGCCCAGAATCCACGGCGTGTTCTGATCGGGCAACAAGGCCTGCAGCGTCGATAACCCGCCATCGATCAGACCGTCGAGCGCCTTGCCCAGCACCAGCGTGCCGCCTTTGGGCATCATCTTCGATCCCATCTTGGCGAAATCGATCAGCTTGCGCGCTGCCTTGTTGTCCCTGAACAGATGCAGCCCGATATTGAGATCGACCGAGCCGTCATAGCGTTCAGGACCGAAGAATGTGCGCCCGCCAAAGGCATAGCTGCCATTGTTCCGCAGGTTTTCGTGCGCTTCAGGATTGGGCCCCATGACCGCCAATTGCGGCAGGTCACTATCGGTGGGCCGGCGCCATTTCGCATCCGCGAAGATCAGCGGCACCTGCTTGGTCAGGCCCCGGCGCGCTTCGGGATGGTAGAAGGACAGAACACCTATGCTGAGATAAACATCCGAATCCTCATCCACTTGCTGCGGAATCACGGGCGAACCCTGATCAGCGGTCAGCGCCACAATGTGGGGCTTCACCGGCGCCGCAACGAGCATCGACTTCAGGTCGAACCCGCCCCCGCCTTCACCCCTGCCAGCTTCTGCTGCCTGCTTTCCGTTGGCCATAGTCCCACTCCGGCTTCGGTCTGTTCATGAAGGTTAGGTTAATCATGGCCGTCAGGAAAGGCATTCATGTCTGTCCCCGTGCCATTTGTTTCAGGCTGCGTGCCGCGTCAGTTGAACATCCAGCCAAAGGCCAGCCCCGCCGCCCTGTCCCACCACGGCGCCCGCGGCGGCGCGCACACATCCTCACCCTCCCGCCCCCGCAGGATCGGCGCCGCAAAGATTGCCCAGGCGTCCAGCTGGCGCACCGGGGCCGACCCCGCCAGCTTCGCCCGGCACACCTCGGCCGCGTCAGCCTCGGTCGCGCCGCTGCGCAGCGCTGCGGAAATGTCCCACACCTGCGTCTCGCCATTATAGCGGTGCGTCAGCAGCTGCCCGGCCTCCGGCTGCCAGACGCCGCCGGCGAAGGCATAGAGTTCCATCTGGCTCAGCACGTCGCCGGTCGCGGCATCGGCAATCCGGAACGTCCCGCTCGGCTCGATCATCAAGATGCGCGTTCCGTCCGGCGTGAACATCCCGGTCTGCTCCGCCAGGCCGACGTCATAGGGATTGCCGCGTGCCTGCGCCGTCCCGACATCCCAGATCTGCACCTTCGCCGCGCCGCTCCAGGTTGCGGCAACCGTTCCATCACTGTTCAGCACGCCGTCATCGGCCAGCTGTTCTTCGGCAAACCGGCCGGCCCGGTTTCCGGTCGCCGTGTCGAACACTTCCACGGCCTTTTCGTACAGCACCATCACCCGCGATCCGTCTGCGGACAGTTTCACGTTGCGCGGTTCTGCGCCGTTGAAGATCGCCTCCCCCTTCTGCGCGCCCGTCGCGGCATCCCACAGCCGCACCTCTTCGCCGGTGAACGTCATCGCCACCTCGCCATTGCCCGAGAGTGCCCCGCCGCTCATCAGCCCGGCCGATTCATCCTCGGCGCCATGCCGGCCATGCGCCAAGGGCGCGCCGATCACGTCTCCGGTCGTCAGATCGATCAGGTAGCCCACCTCGCCCGCAAACAGCAGCATCCGCTTGTGCACCCCATCGACAGGCGGCAGCGCATACGCCTCGTGCGTCCGCGGCTCGCCCACCGCCGCGAGTGTCGCCGTATCCCAGACATACACCATGCCGCTCATGTCGACTGTCACCAGCCGCGTGCCATCTTCCGTGAACGCACCGCCGGTCACTACGTCCTGATGCTCCGCCAGCGCTTCTCCGCCCACGCCCGTCGCGGTCGGTATCAGCTGCAGCTGGTTCTCGTACCAGAGCGCCAGCTGTGATCCCGCAGGGTCAAACGCTGAGCCCCAGAACCCCTCCTCGCCAGTCAGGATGCCCGGACCGATCGCTTCACCGGCGTCCAAGTCCCACATCACGCCGCGCCCCACCTGGTTCCAGGCAAACAGGAACCGTCCGTCCGGCGACATCAGCGAACTGGTGGCCGGCTCCGCGCCGTCGATCAGGGGGCCCGCCCTCTGTGTGTATGGCCGCGACGCCCAGACAGACGCTTTCGCGCCTGTCACGGTCAGGAACGTGTCGCCGTTCCCGAGATATCCGCTTCGCGAATAATAGTTCGTATGCTTCCACGGCCCGCCGATCTGCAGGCCCGACTCCGTTTCCCACTGGCGCACTTCGCCGTCCGACGTGAATGTCAGGAACGCACGCCCGTCCGGCGACATCGTCAGGTCCTCGATGAAACCCGGATGCTCCTCGATCAGCGTTTCAGGCACCGACTCGCCGTCCTGCGAGAACCGAAGCTGCACGCTGCGTCCATCGAAGGTGAGATAGGCATTGGTGCCCGGCACCAGCACCGCCGCTTGCGCCGGCGTCTCGCCTTCGGCCGGGTAGGAGAGCAGCTCCCCGGTTGCGAGGCTGTAGACCCGCGTACCGGTCAGGTATGACAGCGCGACCAACCGGCCGCCCTCGATCGACGCCTTCAGCGGTTCGACCGTCGATTCAAAGGTCACAGGCTCGCCGACCAGCGCGCCGGTCTCCGTGTCCCGGATCTGAGCGTGGTGGTCTCCGTCGAGCAACACGAAACGCCCGGCCTCCGGCACGAATTCCGCCTCCGCCGTGTCCGGCGGCGCCGGCCCATCCAGGGCGATCTCGCGGCCTGTCGCCACGTCGAGATACCGTATCCCGCCCTCCGCCGGCACCAGCAGCCGCGTGCCGTCCGGCGACAGCTTGAAGGCCTGCACCGTGAATGGCGGATAGGGCGACGCCGGCCTCAGCGGCTGCAACGTCTCAAGGTTCCACAACTGATAGCTTTCCTGCCCGGCAATCAGTCCGATCTGCCCGTCGACAGACACCTGCGCGTCGATAATCATGCCCAGATCCGCGCCCAGCACCGCAAGCCGCTCACCCCTGGTCCCGTCGCGAAGGCCGACACCGTCCTTCTGGTCACGCAGCAGGAACTTCGATCCATCCGCAAACGGAACACCCATGCCGAACGAGAGATAGGCATCGGGATCTGACTTGAACGGCCCCAGAACCTCGCCAGCTTCCGCGCGCAGGGCATAGGCCACCTCGCCCCAATAGAGCACGATCAGGCTGCCATCCGCCGAAACGCTCTTTTGCATCCCGTTGTCGCCTACCTCGGTCGTGAACGGCCCCGCCAGCCGCTCAGCCGTCTCCAGGCTCCACAGCGCCGACGAGCCGTCGGTCAACTCGACAAGCAGGCTCTTGCCGCTGGCCGCCACCGTCGTCGCCACGATATCGACCGCTGCGCCGCCCGACACGTCCAGCTCGCGCACAAGCTCCAGCGCTTGCGCGCTTTTGGCAAACGCGGCCTTCGCCTCAGCCGTTGCCGGCGACAGGAAACTGTCGCGCGAAGCGAGAATCGCGAGGTGCAGAGCGTGCAAGTAATCGTTGTTGTTGTAGAACTGGTCGGCGGTCCGCGCCAGCATCAGGCTCTCGCTGCGGCCGAGGTTCCTCTGCCCACGGACGACAAACCACGCCCCCAGAAGCACCGCCGCCAGCGTCGTCATCACGAACAGGCCCGTCACCCGCCGCCAGAATGCCCGGCGCGCCGCGTCGCGTTTGATCTGCTCACGGCTCGCGGCGATCCAGGCGAGGAACAGCTCGCCTGGCTCCGGCTCATTGCGCGGCCGCGCCAGCGCCCAGCGCTGCACCTCTTCCACCGCGCCTTCGCGCAACAGGCGGCTCTTTGGCCGTCCGGCCACGTCCCATTCCTGCACCCGCGCGTAATACTTGCGCCCCTCCCGGTGCCAGCCGACATTCATCTCCAGCGCCGTCACCAGCCCTGCCAGCGCCGCGTCAAATCCCGGCCCGCTCTCCGAAAAGTCGATCCGCACGTTCAGCGCCGAAAGGCGCGGCGGCGCCTTGGCAAAATCCACCGGCCGCGCCAGCACCGCGATGATCCGCTTGCCCAGCGCCCGGGCATACGCGATCTCCTCGTCGCACACTGCGCTCGTCGCCGAATCCGGCGACACGAGGAACGCCATCACATCAGCAGCCGCGATCATCTCCTGCAGCCGCTTCCACCACTCATCCTCAGCGGAAATCCCAGCTGTTACATTGTGCGGATCATGGCTCGCCTTGTCGAAATCCGCGAGGAAGCCGGCCCGCTGCAGCCCCTCCGCGATCCGGCCCATGACTTCGCCATCCTTGCGCGAATAGCTCAGGAATACGCGCGTGCGCGCGTCCTCCGCCGCCTCGGGCGCCCGAATTTCCTCAATCTTGTCCGCGTCTTGTCCCACCGCCGGCTCCTGCTGCCGTCCGCAATAGGTCACCCCAAATCCGGGGCCAAGGCAAGCGGCCTATTTCAGCGTGAAGGCGTGCGGCAGCAGTTTGGACAGCCGGTATTGCTGCTCGATGCCTTCCGGCGTGAAGCACAATACATCAAGGTCGTTGCCGAACTCTGCCAGCACCTGCCGACAGATGCCGCAAGGGGTGCCCGGCGCCGCGCCGTTCGTCACCACGGCAACCGCCTGGAACGCCCGGTGCCCGGCCGCGACCGCCGCAAACACCGCCGCGCGCTCGGCGCAGCAGGTGGCGCCGAAGGTTGCGTTCTCGACATTGCAGCCAGCCACGATCTCGCCGCTCGCCGTCAGCAGCGCCGCGCCAACCTGATAGTTCGAATACGGAACATAGGCCCGCGCCTGCACCGCCAGGGCCGCCGCCTTGAGCGCAGGCCAGTCCACCCCGCTCACCGGAACGGGGGCTCATCAAACGCGCGCAGCTTGCGGCTGTGCAGGCTCGCGCCGCCATCGATAGACAGCCGCTCTAACGTTTCGATCCCGATACGGATGTGCTCGCCGATAGCCCGCTCGTAGAACCGGTTCGCAGCACCCGGCAGCTTGATCTCGCCGTGCAGCGGCTTGTCCGACACGCAAAGCAGCGTGCCATACGGCACCCGCAGGCGGAACCCGTTGGCCGCAATCGTGGCGCTCTCCATGTCGATCGCCACGGCCCGGCTCTTGTTGAACCGCCGCGCCGACGCCGTGAAGCGCAGCTCCCAGTTGCGATCGTCCGTGGTCACCACAGTGCCGGTGCGCAGGCGCTTCTTAAGCGCTTCGCCCTTCTCGCCAGTGATCTTCGCCGCCGCCTCGGCCAGCGCCACCTGAACCTCCGCAATCGGAGGAACCGGAATTTCCGGCGGCAACACCGCGTCCAGAACATGATCCTCGCGCAGGTAGGCATGCGCCAGCACATAGTCTCCAATGGTCTGGCTGTGGCGCAGGCCGCCGCAATGGCCGACCATCAGCCAAACCTGCGGACGCAGCACCGCCAGGTGGTCCGTGATCGTCTTCGCGTTTGACGGGCCGACGCCGATATTCACCAGCGTGATGCCCGCGCCATCCTTCGCGCGCAGGTGATAGGCCGGCATCTGGTAACGCCGCCAGGGCGAGGCTTCGATAGCCGCCCGGCTGCCCTCGTCGGGCTGCGAAATCTCCAGCCCGCCCGGCACCGACAGGGATGTATAGCGCGTGTGTCCGCCCAGCTGCGTCAGCGCCCAGTCACAGAAGGCATCGACATAGCGGTGATAGTTCGTGAACAGAACATAATGCTGAAAATGCTCCACCGGCGTGCCGGTATAGTGCTGCAGGCGCTTCAGCGAGAAATCCACCCGCTGCGCATCAAACAGCGCCAGCGGGCGCTCGTCGCCAGCATCGAATGGCTCGCCATCCGCTACCTCGTCGCCAATCAACGTCAGCTTCGGCGAAGGGAACCAGCGCACCAGTTCTGCCGGCGAAATCTCCTCCAGCCCGGCCGCCTGCCCCTGGTCCCAGACATAGGCATACGGGATCTCGGAGGCCGACCGTTCGACATACACATCCACGGCATAATCCCGCATCAGTGGCGTCAGCTGCTCGATCAGGTAGTCCCGGAAGAAGGCGGGGCGCGTCACGGTGGTGATATAGATGCCCGCTTCGCTCATCTTGCCGAATGCCCGCGAAATAGGCGGCGGCGGGCCGTCCGGGTTATAGACGAGGCGGATCTGCGGATAGCAGAAGGTCCCGTTCGCGCGCAGCTCGCCGTCGGGCGGCGTGCCATCGTGCAGGAAGCGGTTCAGGGTTTCGGTAAGAGCGGAAACGGCTTCGGTGTAGAGCGCTTCCAGCGCATCCACGATAGCCTCAGGTGTGGTGAGTTTCGACATGGCACCCATTGGCGCGCCTTTCACCGGAAGTCAATTGCCCGCCTCGCTCCCCCCTCACCCCACTACCCGCACCCGCGGCCCGCGCCCTTCCACCATCGGCGCCCAAAGGGCCCAGACCAGCGCGTCCTCCCGGCCGGGAGAGCCCGGCTCCTCCGCCGTGCCGAACCGGCACATCTGGTTTTCCGGCGTATGGAAGGTGCCCATTTGGCGCACCTTTCCCTGCGCGTAGAGCGCCGCGACCGGCTGGGCCCGGCCCCGTTTGCTAAGTCGCGCCGTGACAAGGCGCACCGGCATGCGCGTGCCGGGCATGGCGATCACATCGCGCACCATGTCGCCGCCCGGGTTGGCCTCCGCCAGGGTCGCCGACGCGCCGCCCATCTCGGCCAGCTGCACTGGGCGCTCCGCCCAGACGAGCAGGGTAAGGCCCGGCGCCAAGGAATCGCCCAGCGCATAGGCCACCCCGTTCTTGACGCCCGCCAGCACGATGCCGCACGCGTCCGACCCGGGCCGCGTCGAGATGCACGGGTCCACCGCGTCGATACAATCGTCGATCATCTCGCCGTCCAGTTCCTGCCGCCTCAGCGCCGCGCCGCCATAGGCCGCCGCCATCGTTTCCGGAAAGCCGGCCCCCAGGTTGGCCGCGTTGTCCGCCATCCGCATCCGCGTCTCCACGACGCCTGGATCCGCCTTCAGCCTACGGATCAAGGCAGTGGCGCGGCGGCGTCGTCACCATCGCCATCGGTTTCGGGTCGAGGCGAAGCGCCAGCCGCAGGTTTTCCCACGCGGCCTCCCCCTTCGCCGAGGCGGCCGCCTCGTCGCACCAGGCCAGATCGAATTGCGGGCCGCGCAGGCTGTCAGGATCCTCGGCGTTGAAGCCTTAGGCAACCGCGCCATTCTGCCCTTCAAGCCGGTGGCGCGAGGGCTGCCAGGCCGGCCGGTCGTCCTCGTGCGTCGCCGACCAGATCAGGCCGCTCGGCCGCTCGATCATCACTTCGCGCACATCCGCAAAGGTCGGCGCCACCAGCGCCACCCGGCCATAACCCGCCATCAGCACCGCCCAGCGGACCCATTCGGCGTACGCCCGTGTCTTGTCGGCGCCACGTCCGCCTGAATGCAACCACGTCCGCGTCAGGCCCGGCGGCGGACGCTGCATAGGACGGGCGTTCAGCAGGAACGGATGTCGGCGCGCCAGCCTTTTGTCCATTCGTCCAGGTTCTCCCCACCCTTCCAGCGGGTTTCCATCATGATCGCGTGCGGCCAGCTCAAACTCCGGTGCAGCCAGGGATTCGAGCTTTTCCATGAATGCATCATGTCGTTCATTTGTGTACGGATTATCTTCTTCCTTTGATGTTTCAGCCGGGGCGGCCTTCGGGCGGCTACCCGGGTTCAGCTTCTGCAGCAGCGCGGCAAACTCCTTGGCCGCGCCGTCGTCTCCGCGCAGCAGCGCTTCGGCGAGGTTGCAGTTCAATTCATCCGTCATCCGACGGTCGCGTTCTTCCGGGGCTTCGGGCGCGCAAAGGCCGTGGCGTTTGAGGCGGCGTTTGATCGTGCTGCGCGACAGGGCGAACTGTGCGGCCATTTCGGCGACGCTCCAGCCGATCAGCACGGCCGGCCGCATCAGGCGCACGGCGCGGTCGCTGTCCGGGCGCAGGCGCCGGAAGGCGGCTGCGGCGAAGGAATTGGGTGCCATGTCGGGCTTCTCCTTCACGCGGATCAAATCCCCGCGCGATTTCCTGCCGGATTGGCGGCGCGCCCAGCGCGGCCACAGCAGGGCGCGCCCGTTGCACAAGGCCATACTTGTGCCCCCTTTCCGGGCGAACAGGATGGACCGCTCTTAACTTGACAGGCCGGCGCGCCCAAATGTGTCTGGCCGGACAGGAACGCACAGGGGAATCCGATGACCAGACCGCACCTCGCCTTCATCGCCACCGCCGCCGCGCTCACGCTCACGGCCTGCCAGTACATGCCCTGGATCGGCGCCGGAACGGTTGAAAATCCAGCCCCCTCCGAAGCCGCGCCACCCATCACCGTCAGCACCGGAGAGCCTGCAACGATGCCCGAATCCGAAGCCTGCGCCGTGATCGGATCCCGCGGCTGGCAGGCCTGGGTCAACAAGATGCCGGGCCCCGACATGCAGCCGACAATCCACGTGGTCGGCCAGGTCGATGTGCGCACCGGCGGCTACACGTTCGAATGGCAGGAAGGCCCGCTCGACCGCTCGGCCCATCCGGCCCTGCGCCTGACCCTGGTGCCCTTCGCGCCGGATGGCATGGCGCTGCAGGCAATCACCACGATGGAGGTGAAGTATGAAGCCCCCGCACTTGCGACCGGCTACAGCCGCGTCCTGATCAGCTGCGGCGGCGCGCCGCTCGCCGAGATCACACAGATCACGGACGTGTTCTGAGGCTGCCTGAGGAGATGACCATGACCCGATTCCACGCCGCGCTGCTCGGCGCAGCGGCCCTCGTCCTCGCGGCCTGCACCACCACTGCACCGCCTGTTGCCGCTGCACCAGAAGACGCGCCGATGGCAGAGGTTGAAGAGGCCGCCCTGATGGCCAGCGAATGGATCATCACCGCGATCGGCGGGCAACCCGTCATCGCCGGACATGTGCCCACGATCCAGTTCACACGGGACGGGATCCTGCAGGGTCAATCGGGGTGCAATTCGTTTCGCGGCAGCTTCAAGCACAGCCGCCGGTCGATCTATTTCGCCCCGTTCGAGATGACCGAAAAGGCCTGCCTCGGTGGCGGTGTGATGGCGCAGGAAGCGGCGCTCGCGGCGGCGCTGAAGAGCACCGTTCCGATCGCGCTTGACGCCGAAGGGCGCCTCGTCCTGACCGGCGCTGACGGCGTTGTGGTCGTCGCTGAACCCGCCTCTTTCCCGGACCTGACGGGTAGCGAGTGGCAGATCACGCAGATGGGCGGCACGGCAATCATTTCCGGCCGGGAGCCGGTTCTGGAGTTTCGGAGCGACGGCCAGCTCGGCGGCTCGGGCGGCTGCAACAGCTATTTCGGCCGCTATGAGCAGGACGGTTCAAAACTGACCGTCACCGGCCTCGGATCGACCCGGATGATGTGCCTCGGCGATGGCATCATGGAGCAGGAACGGACCTTCCTGGACCTCCTCGGCGGCATCACTGAACTCACTATCCGTCCAGGCCCGTCCGGCGCGCTGACGCTCACCAGCGAGAGCGGCGTCAGCTTCACCGGCACCCCGATCAGCCCGGCGCCGCCAGTGGTGCCACCGGACCCGGAGGTCCTGATCGGCGGGGAATGGACCGTCGAGGACATCAACCGCACGGGCATCATCGACAATTCGCACCTGACGCTGACTTTCGGCGCAGATGGACGGGTCAGCGGTTCCACCAACTGCAACACGTTCGGCGGGGTCTATCTTGCCGATGAGACCACACTGACCCTCGCACCTCTGGCAATGACGCAGCGCGCCTGTACCGCCCCGGCGATGGCACACCAGGAACAGAGGTACATGGCAGCCCTGAACGGCGAGATGGCCTGGACGATCACACCCGACGGCGCCCTCGAACTGACCGGCCCGGCCGGCCAGCGCTTGCTGCTGCGGCGCTAGCCGCCGACCGGGCCACCTTCGATCCGTGTAATGACCATGACACTGGGGCGTGGGGGCATGGCGTCGTCGAAATCCGGCCAGCGGGTGGCGGGCGCCTCGTAGTTCGCATCGTCGCCATCGCCGGGGTGCTGGACCGCCAGGAACAACGCGTCGCCGGACGGTGTGAAGCGAGGTCCGCACATTTCGGCGCCCGTGGGGCAGCTGAAGAAATGCCGGCCCGTGCCGCGGCGTTCGCCTTCGGTTTCCAGGGCCCAGAGGCCATCTGCGGCGCCGGTGTTCTCGTTGCCATCGGTGGCAACCCAGAGGCGGCCCTGTGCGTCCAATGCGCAATTGTCCGGGCTGCCGAGCCAGCCGTTTTCGGAGGTCAGCGGGTTCCATGTGGCCCCGACTTCGGCCACCGAGGGATCGCCGCAGCGCACGAGAATGTCCCAGCGGGAAGCTTTCGACGCAAAATCGCCATCCGGCTCGGTGATCTCGATGATATGGCCGAACCGGTTTGCAGCGCGCGGGTTGGCGGCATCGACCTGGCCGGACTGACGCATGTCATTGTTGGTGAGCATCACCCAGACACGGCCGGTTTTCGGATCGGGTTCGATGTCTTCCGGACGGTCCATCGGCGTGGCGCCAAGCAGGTCACCGGCGCGGCGCGCCTCGATGACAACGTCCGCCTGCGAATGAAATCCGTTGGCAGGCGAGAGCGGCCCCTGCCCTTGCACAAGAGGCATCCAGGTGACGCTTCCATCGGCGTCAAACCGCGCCACATAAAGCGTACCGGAATCGAGCAGATCGGCATTGGCAGCACGGTTGCCGGGATCGTATCGTCCGGCGCTGACGAATTTGTAGACATAATCGAAGCGCTGGTCGTCGCCGGAATAGATGACGACGCGGCCATCCGGGGCGAGCACGGTTTCGGCGCCTTCATGCTTGTAGCGGCCGAGCGCGGTACGCTTTTTCGGCAGACTGAGCGGATCAAGGGGATCGACCTCGACGATCCAGCCAAAACGGTTGGGTTCGTTGGGCGCCCTGGCGAGGTTGAACCGGTCGATGTGACGGCCCCACTGGTAGGATTCGCCGGGAATGCCCATGCGCTTGTAGTTTCCGGCTTCAGGATGATTCGCAGGCAGATCTCCCAGAAAGTTGCCGTTGATATTCTCTTCCGACAGCAGGTACGTGCCCCAGGGCGTGATGCCGCCGGCACAATTGTTCATGGTGCCGAGAACCAGCGTGCCGCTGGGATCATCAGGCGTCTTGAGACGATCATGGCCGGACGCAGGGCCGGTGATCTGCATCGGGGTGTCGGCGGTAATCCGCCGATTGAGCGGCGCGCCGGCCACCGGCCTCCAACCGTCCGCGCCTTTGCGGATCTCGATTATCGTGCCGCCATGCGCCGCCATCTCGGTGAGGCAGATGTCCCGCGTGACCGATGCCGGATAGCCGGCGGCCACGTTCGGGAACATCAGGGTTGTGTTGGTGTATTCATGGTTGATGCAAAGCAGGCCGCGCTCGGCGCCGGTTGCATCGGGTTCGAGCGGCACGAAACCGATGAAGTCATTGTTGTAACCGAACTGGCGGCTTTGGGCCTCGGCGGACTGGTTCGCCGGGTCAAAGGTCGGGCTGTCGGCAAAGAGCGGATCGCCCCAGCGCAGGAGCACCTCGGCGCGGTAGCCTTCGGCGACATGGTGCGTCTGGTCCATGCCCCGGGCAAGTTCCGGAAAATCGAAGGCCGGGGCCTGGCCGGGCGCAGAGGGCCCCGCCTGGGCCGCCCCTGTTCCGGGGCGCCCAGCGCAGGCCGTGAGCGCAAGGCCCGACAAGGCGGTCACCCCGCCGAGAAAGCCCCGGCGCGAGAGACGCCGCGCGACCACATCACCGATGGCTTCCGCGCCGGACAAGGCCCGCGGATTGACGGGCGTGTTCTCGCGATCGTCCATGACGGCCATCTGAAAGTCTCCCGGGTTCCTGCCTTTGTGACAGTGTAGGCGGGGTTTGTAACAGTGGCATGGCAGCTGGTGGATTGCGCCGTTTGACCTCTCCCACAGAGAAGCTAAGGCTGGACGCCATACAACGTCGCAGAAAGTTCCGCCGCTTCCATGACAGAGCCCTCCAAGACCCTGATCGGCATCGACCTGGGCACGACCAACTCACTCGTTGCCGTGTTCACCGATGAAGGGCCGAAACTGATCCCCAACAGCCTGGGCGACCTGCTGACGCCCTCGGCCGTGGGGTATGGCGATGACGGTGCGCTGCTGGTGGGGCGGGCCGCGAAGGACAGGCTGTTGACGCACCCCGCGCAGACAGCGGCGCGCTTCAAGCGCTATATGGGCACCAACCATGAAATGACGCTGGCCAAGAAGGCGTTCCGGGCGGAGGAATTGTCGTCCTTCGTGCTGCGCGCCCTGCGGGCCGATGCGGAGGTCTATCTGGGCCAGACGGTGGACGAGGCGGTAATTTCGGTGCCGGCCTATTTCAACGACATCCAGAGAAGGGCCACGATCACGGCAGCCGAGTTCGCCGGCCTGAAGGTGAACCGGCTGATCAACGAGCCGACCGCTGCGGCCCTGGCTTACGGCCTGCAGGACCGGCAAGGCGAATCGACCTTCCTTGTCGTGGACCTTGGCGGGGGCACGTTCGACGTGTCGATCCTTGAGATGTTCTCCGGCGTGATGGAAGTGCGCGCTTCGGCGGGCGATGCCTTCCTCGGCGGGGAGGATTTCACCGATACGCTGGCGCTGGAACTCGGCCGGCAGATGGGGATCAAGCCGGAGGATGTGAGCCGCGAGGACGGGGCGCGCTTGCGCGCGTTGGCCGACCGGATGAAGATCCAGCTGACCGAGGCGCCGGAGGCCAAGGCGGAGTTCGCGCTGAAGGGCAAGGCGCAGCCGGTGTCGATCACGCGCGAGAAGTTCGACGAGATTACCGACCCGATCCTGAAGCGCCTGCGCCTGCCGATCCAGCGGGCGATCTCCGATGCGAGCCTGCGGGCCGATGACCTGCACCGGATCATCACGGTGGGCGGCGCAACGCGGATGCATGCGGTGCGCCAACTGGTGACGCGTTTGTTCAAACGGTTTCCGGAACACTCCATCGACCCCGACCATGTGGTGGCGCTCGGCGCCGCCGTGCAGGCCGGCCTCGCCGCGCGGCACAAGGCGTTGGACGATGTAGTGATGACGGATGTGTGCCCCTTCACGCTGGGCTTCGAGACATCGATCCCCGTGGGCGAGGGAAAGTACGAACACGGACATTTCTCGCCGATGATCGAGCGCAACACGGTGGTGCCGGTGTCGAAGTCCGACATCGTCTCGCCGCTGCACCCAAACCAGACCGAGATCCTGTTCAAGATTTTCCAGGGCGAAAGCCCGTTCGTGAAGGACAATATCCAGATCGGCACCCTGCGCGTGCCGCTGAAGACTTCGCCGAAAGAGGACAAATCGGTGGAGGTGCGCTACACGTATGACACGTCCGGCGTGCTGGAGGTGGAGGCAACGCCGCTGGCCACCAAGAAGACCGAGCGTCTGGTGATCGAAGGCAACCCGGGCAGCCTGCCCCGCGACGAAATCGAGAAGCGGCTGAAGGGCCTGGCCGCGATCAAGATCCACCCGCGCGACCAGCAGGAGAATGCGGCCCTGATCGCCCGGCTGCGCGCCGCCTATGAAAACACGCTGGGTGACAAGCGCCAGTCTGTCGGCCGGTTGATCGCCGAGTTCGAAGCCGTGATGGCGCGGCAGGATCCGCGCGAGATCAACGAGGCGCGGCGGCAGATCGAGCAGATCATCGGTAACTTCGAACGCGACGATGTCTTCTGATCCTTTCGAGCTGCTTGGCCTTGACCGGACGACCGCGACCGAGGCGGACGTGCGCCGGGCCTATGCCGAGCGGTTGAAGGTGACCCGGCCGGAGGATGACCGGGCGGGGTTCATGGCACTGCGGGCGGCGTTCGAGCACGCCCGTGAAAGCGTGCGCTGGCGCGATGAGTATCCGGAAGACGATCCGTATGAGGATTACGAGGAAGACGAGGACGAAAACGGGGCGCCGGAGACGTCGCGCGCTGAGCCGGATCGCGGCACGCTAACGCTTGCGCAGGCCCCGGAGCCCGAGCCCGCCTATGAGCCGGAATCGCAGGACACGGATGAACAGGCCTTCGAGGCGCGGATCGACCGGGCAATGGACCGGTTGGTGGACCTGTTGACGGCGACGGGACTTGAGCCGGAGCTGAAGGCGCTGCGTGCCCGGCTGGAAGACAATGAGGTGGCGGGGATCGACGAATTCCAGGCGCTGCAATGGCGGGTGCGCCAGCTGCTGTGCGATCGGACGGGATACAATCTGGAGCCGCAGCAGATCCGCCGGCCGATGTGGCTGTCGCTGGAGGTGTTCGACACGCTGGACAATTTTTATGGCTGGACGACGCAGCCGACCACACACCCCTATGTGCGCCGGCTGAACGACTGGCTGGCGAAAGTGCGCACCGATATCGCCTGGTATGCGGCGCCTCAGGAGGCCCGCAAACAGGCGGTGCTGCAGGAGCTTTCGGGCGCCGGCAAGGAAGAGCAGGGCAGCCTGCTCTGGCTGGGTGCGGCGGGCGGAATCCTCGGCTATGCGCTCTTCCAGTTCTTCACCCGCAACATTGGCGGATGACGCCGCGGCATGACTGTTGCGGCGCAATATTTGCGGTTAGATTTGCAGGCGGAAGCGGGAGACCGGCGCGCAGACGCGGGCCTCGCAATATCTTGGAGGAACCGACCATGGCCGATACCGGCGCACTTGACCTTGGGTTTGACCCGGCAGAGCTGAAGGCTCGCTACCGCGCGGAACGCGACAAGCGCCTGCGCAAGGACGGCAATGAGCAATACGTGAATGTGGCCGGCCAGTTCGCGCATTACCTGGAAGACCCGTACACGGAGCGTGTCGAGCGCGCGCCGGTGAAGGATCATGTCGAGGTAGCGGTGATCGGTGGCGGCTTTGGCGGGATGCTGGCGGCCGCGCGCCTGCGCAAGGCGGGCTTTGACGATATCCGCATGATCGAGACCGGCGGCGATTTCGGCGGCACCTGGTACTGGAACCGCTATCCCGGCGCGGCGTGTGATATCGAGAGCTATATCTACCTGCCGCTGCTGGAAGAGACCGGCTACATGCCGAAGGAGAAGTATACCAAGGCGCCGGAAATCCTGGAGCACTCGGCGCGGATTGCGAAACACTTCAACCTCTATGACAAGGCCCTGCTGGGCACCGGCGTGACCGGTCTGAAGTGGAACGAGAAGAAGAAAGCCTGGACGATCGAGACCGACCGCGGCGACAAGTTCACCGCGCAATATGTCGTGATGTCGAACGGGCCGCTGAACCGGCCGAAGCTGCCCGGCATTCCCGGCGTGGAAACGTTCAAGGGCCACAGCTTCCATACGAGCCGCTGGGACTATGACTATACGGGCGGCGGGCCGGAAGGCGGGCTGGACAAGATCGGCGACAAGGTGATCGGCATCATCGGCACGGGCGCGACCGCCGTGCAATGCGTGCCGCATCTGGCGGCCGGCGCGAAGCATCTCTACGTGTTCCAGCGCACGCCCTCTTCCATCGACGTACGCAATGACCGGCCGACCGATCCGGACTGGGCGAAGAGCCTGCAGCCCGGCTGGCAGCGTCGGCGGATGGAGAATTTCAATACGCTGGTCTCGGGCGGCTATGAGCCGGAAGACCTGGTGAATGATGGGTGGACGGACATTATTCGCAACATCCTGTTCATCGCCTCCAAGGGCGACAGCCAGGGCCTGACGCCGGAACGGCTGGCCGAGCTCGCCGAGCTCGCCGATTTCAAGAAGATGGAACAGGTGCGCGCGCGCGTCGATGAGCTGATCAAGGATCCGGCGACGGCGGCGCTGCTGAAGCCGTGGTATCGCCAGTTCTGCAAGCGACCATGTTTCCATGACGGATACCTGCCGGCGTTCAACCGGCCGAACGTGACGCTGGTGGACACCAACGGACAGGGCGTGGACCGGATCACCGAGGATTCGATCATCGTGAAAGGCAAAGCCTACAAGATCGACTGCCTTGTCTATGCGACCGGGTTTGAAGTCGGCACGGATTACACGCGCCGGGCGGGGTATGATCCTGTGGGGCGCGCCGGTGTGCACATGAAGGATTACTGGGCGGACGGGATGCGGTCCTTGCACGGACTGACCGTGCACGGATTTCCCAACATGTTCCTGATGGGCCCGGCGCAGGCCGGCTTCACGGCGAACTATCCGCACTCGCTGGACGAGCAGGCCGAGCAAATCGGCTATATCCTCGCCGAAGCGAAGGCGCGCCAGGCAACGATGTTCGAGCCGAGCGCGGAGGCCGAGGCGGCCTGGGTGCAGACGATCATCGACAAGGCGATGATGCGCCAGCAATTCCTGGAGGAGTGCACGCCGGGCTATTACAACAACGAAGGCAAGCCGAGCGACCGGTCGACCCAGAACAATCCTTACGGCGAAGGACCGAACGCCTATTTCCGCATCCTGAAACAGTGGCGCGAAGAGGGCAGTCTCGCGGGACTGGAGCTGAGCTAGACCGCCGCAGGGGCACGGCGCGGCTTTGAAAGGCCGCGCAATTGCTCTAACGGTTCAGACATGGACACGAGCAATTTCCAGAGCTGGATCGGGCGGACCGACGTTCAGATCGATACGATTGCGCCGGGACCGGCGCAGGGTCTGGCGGCCGCGCTGGACCGGGATCCGGACGAGTTCGTGCTGCGCAGCGAGCTGCCGCCGCTCTGGCTGTGGCTATATTTCCTGCCGGTGGTGCGGGCCCGCGATACCGGGACGGACGGGCATCCGAAGCGGGGCGGATTCCTGCCCCCGGTGAGCCTGCCCAGGCGCATGTGGGCGGGCAGCCGCTGCACGTTTTCCGGCAAGGTGCGCATCGGCGACGAACTGACCAAGGTGTCGACCATCGCGAAAGTGTCGGCGAAGACCGGTCGGTCCGGCGAGATGGTGTTCGTGACCGTGCGCCATGCCTGGACGCGCGGCGGGGCGGAACTGATGAGCGAGGAGCAGGACATCGTCTATATGGGCCTGCCCGAGACGTATGTGCCGGTAGAGCCTCTGCCGGCCGAGCCGCAGCACTGGGAAGAGCCGGCGGCGATCGATCCGGTGCTGCTATTCCGTTTCTCGGCCCTGACGCGCAATGGACACCGCATTCATTATGACCGGGCCTATGCCGAGGGCGTGGAGAAGTATCCCGACCTCGTGGTCCACGGGCCGCTGCAAGCGATCTGGATGATGGAGGCCGCGCGGCGGCGCGCGCCGGACCGCCAGGTCGCCGCCTTCACGTTCCGGGGCGTGCGGCCACTGTTTGTCAGCGATACGGCGACGGTCTGTGGACGGACGGTGCTGGACAAGCTGGACCTCAGTGTCGTCAAGGCCGATGGCGGGCCGACGATGCAGGCGCAGCTGGTGTGGGCCTGACCTGAAGCCCCCTCACGTCCCGGAGGGAGAGGGGTTGGGGTGCGGGCGCGACTTCAGCGGCGCGCATGGCCTCGCCCCACCCGGTCCCTTCCCCATGAATCGGGAGGGGACAGGGCGGATTATTCTTCGACCATTTCGATAAGCAGCTCGCCTTCGGAGACCTGCTGGCCGGCGGTGGCGTGGATGGCTTCAATGGTGCCGTCGCGGGGCGCCGTGAGGGCGTGCTCCATCTTCATGGCTTCGAGCACGGCGAGCGTGTCGCCGCGCGCGACGGTGGCGCCCGGCCTGGCGTGAACGGCGAGGACCTTGCCGGGCATCGGCGCCTTGACGACATTGCCGCCAAGGGCGGCGTCGGCATCGGCGGAGAATTCCGGGATGGTAACGAGGAACGTGTCGCCGCCGCAGGTGACCGCGAAGCGGCGGGGCGAAAGATCCGTGATCAGAGGGAACGGCGTATCCTCGCCGGGCGGAGCATCGGCGTCGATGAGCTGCGCATGGCCGTCTGCCGCAAGGAGCACATGCCGGTTCGGCACGCTATTGAGGCGGAACCCGTCGTGCAGGCCCCAGGGCGAGACGGCGCCTTCATCGTCCAGCAGCATGGACATGGTGGCGGCAAGGGCGGCAGCGCGGTGCGCCTCCGGCACAGCGGCGAGAGCGTCAAGGTGCTGGCCGATCCAGTTGACGTGGTGGGTGCCGGCCGCGAAGGCGTCCGACAGGGCGCAGCGGCGCAGGAAGCCGGCATTGGAGGGGACGCCGCAGAGCTGCGTGTGGGCCAGCACATCGGTCAGCTGCTGGAGCGCCGCCTCGCGAGTTTCTCCGAGTACGATCAGCTTTGCAATCATGGAATCGTAGCTGGAGGGTACGCGGTCACCGGACTCGAAGCCAGCATCCCAGCGCACGGTTTCGTCGTCCGGTTCTTCCAGCAGTCCGAATTCGAGGATGAGACCGGCGCCGGGGCGGAAGCCTTCGGCGGGGTCTTCGGCGCAAATGCGCGCCTCGAAGGCATGGCCGTTCAGCTTGATGTCCTTCTGCTTCAGCGGGATCTTGCCGCCGGAGGCGACGATCAGCTGCCACTCGACAAGGTCGGTGCCGGTGATCGCCTCCGTGACCGGGTGTTCGACCTGAAGGCGCGTGTTCATTTCAAGGAACCAGAACGTGTCGACGCCGAGCGGCTTTGATCCGTCCACGATGAATTCGACCGTGCCGGCGCCCTGATAGCCGACCGCTTTGGCGAGTTTCACGGCGGCGTCGGTCATCGCCTTGCGCACCGCGTCCGGCATGCCGGGTGCGGGGGCTTCCTCAATGACCTTTTGGCGGCGGCGCTGGAGCGAGCAATCACGCTCGAACAGGTGGACGGCATTGCCATGGCTGTCGCCGAAGACCTGCACTTCGATATGGCGCGGGCGCTCCACGAGTTTTTCGAGCATCACGCGGCCATCGCCAAAGCTCGATTCGGCTTCGCGCACGGCGCTGACGAGTTCAGCTTCGAGATCGGCGGCGTTCGAGACCTGGCGGATGCCCCTGCCCCCGCCGCCCGCGACGGCCTTGATGAGCAGCGGGTAGCCGACCTTTTCGGCCGCTTTCGTCAGTGTGCCGATATCCTGCGCTTCGCCGCGATAGCCCGGCAGCACCGGCACGCCGGCCTCTTCGGCGATGCGTTTGGCTTCATCCTTCGGGCCCATCGACCGGATGGCCGCTGCTGGCGGACCGACCCAGATGAGGCCGGCTGCGACGACGGCTTCAGCGAAGGCGGCATTCTCCGACAGGAAGCCGTAGCCGGGATGGATGGCATCGGCGCCCGACGCCTTCGCGGCGGCGAGAATCGCCTCGACGCGCAGATAGCTTTCGGCGGCGGGCGCGGCGCCGATATGCACGGTTTCATCCGCTTCGCGCACGTGCATCGCGGCGCGGTCAGCGTCTGAATAGACGGCGACCGTGGCGATGCCGAGGCGGCGGCAGGTGCGGAAAATGCGGACGGCGATTTCACCGCGGTTCGCGACGAGGAGCTTGTTGATTTTCACTTTTTTTGCCTCCCGCGCCCCGGTGCACGGTGGCAACCAGAACGAAACTGATGATCATCAGCAGATACCATGATCCGAGCTTGGATAAAGACACCATCTTCCAGCTGTGTTCCTGGCCCGGATAGGACCAGGCGCGGGCGAAGGTGCCGAGGTTTTCGGCAAACCAGATGAACAGCGCAACGAGGAAGAAGCCGACCAGCAGTGGCATCGGGCGGTGGACCTCGTCCGGGCGGAACCAGACAACGGTGCGCAGGTAGATGACCGCGATGGCGGCGAAGAGGCCGAGGCGGATGTCCGCCAGCCAGTGGTGGGCGAAGAAGTTCACATAGATCGCCGCAGCGAGCAGGCCTTGCAGCCAGAGCGGCGGGAACCGGTCGAACCGGAATTCGAAGATGCGCCAGACCCGCGCGAGATAGGACCCCACGGCGGCATACATGAAACCGGAAAAAAGCGGGACGGCGCCGATGCGCAGGTAGCTGTGTTCAGGGTAGATCCAGCTCCCTGCGGAGGTCTTGAACAGCTCCATGATGGTGCCGACGATGTGGAAAACGAGGATGACGCGCGCCTCCTCCCACGTTTCGAGGCCGGAGAGGATCATCGCCGCCTGCAGGGTGATGGCGGCGAGGACGAGGAAATCGTAGCGCGAAAGGGCGGCGCCTTCCGGATAGAACAGGTGCGTCAGCAGCAGCAGGGACAGCATGGCGCCGCCGAACAGGCAGGCCCAGGCCTGCTTGATTCCAAAACTGACGAACTCGAAGAGGCCGAGGCTGAACGGGCCTTTGACCCAGCGCGCGCGCAGCGATTCGCGCGCAGCGTGCAGACGGGCGCGCAAACGCGCGGGCGCGGAGAGTTCTGATGTCATCGCCTGACGAGATCGCCGGGTTTGGCGGCGCAAACAAGGCCCCCGCGTGGACGGGGCGGCGTGATTTTGAGGCTTTGTCGGGCCCGCCGGATGGCGTAAGCATGAAGCCTCAGCAAGCAACGGGGGATCCGATGGCTTACAATTCTGGTGTTCAACTGGCAGGCCTCGCCGGAATCGTCGGCGGCGGACTGGGCGCCTATTTCGGCTACAACTACGCGATTGCGGAAAGCATGCCGCCTGTGCAGGGCGCGCTGATCCTTGGCGCTGTGGGCATGATCGCGTTCAGCGCGGGCGCCTTCGTGCTGAAATCGGCGATGCAGTTCGTCGTCTACGTCATCATGTTCGGGCTGGTGGTGTATATATTCAGGGACACGATAGAAGGCTTGACCGGGATCAACCCGGTTGATGCGGTTTACCGGACGATGGCCGGCTGGGGCATTCCGCTGCCGCCGCCGCCCGAGTAAAACGGGCCCCTAGTTTTTCCAGCTCGGCGTGCGCTTTTCGAGGAACGCGCTGACGCCTTCCTTGCCTTCATCCGATGTGCGGCGCGCGGCGATGCGCCGGGCTGTGCGGTGGCTGACTTCCCTGTCGATCGTCTTGCCGGAGAAATCGCGCACCAGCTTTTTCGAGTCCGCGATGGCGCCGGGCGCGGCGGCGAAGACAAGCTTGGCGACGTGTTCTTCCAGTTCCGCCATTTCATCCGCTGACTGAGCAACATATTGCACGAGGCCGATCTTGTGCGCGTAGTCGGCATCGAAGCTCTCGCCGGTGACGAACAGGGCGCGGGCCCAGCGCGGGCCGATGGCTTCGATGACGAAGGGGCTGATCGTGGCGGGCGTCAGACCGAGGCGGACTTCGGAGAAGCGAAACTGCGTGCCCCGCATGGCGATGGCGACATCGCAGGCGGCAATCAGCCCGGCTCCACCGCCCATGGCCGCGCCCTGGACGAGCGCGAGCGTCATCTGCGGCATCTCGTAAAGGCGCAGCAGCATTTCGGCGAGGCGCAGCGCGTCGGTCTCGTTGTCGTCGCGCGTGTGGGTGGCGGCGAGCCTCATCCACTCAAGGTCGGCGCCGGCCGAAAAGGACTTGCCCTCCCCGCGCAGGATCATCATGCGGATGCCGGGTTGGTCCGAGATCATCGCGAACACATCGGTGAGCTCGGCGATCAGCTCGGCATTGAAGGCGTTGTGAACGTCCGGCCGGTTGAGCGTGACGATGGCCACGCCGGCGCGGGTGACGTCCAGTTTGATGAGATCGTAATCGGCATCGCGCATGGCGGGTTTCCTCTCAGGAAGGCTGTTTGCAACCACTGTGCGGTACTGGCTCTAAGGGCGCAAGGCGGGCTTCTCAATCAAGTGCCAAAGCGCAGAATTTGCCGCGGCGACCAGCTCTGTCGCAAGACCGAAGAATGCCGGCGCGCCGAGCGTAGAAAAGAGGCCGTAGGACATGTCTCCGAAACGCACGGCATTGAGTCGGGGGCCGGGCGCGAAGGCGATGGCGGCAAAGAGCGCGAGTATACCCAACCTTCAAGCACCGCGCAGCTTATTCAGCCCAATGAGGATCAAGGGCAATATGATATCGAAAACTACCTCGATCTTCAGCGTCCACAGCGCGCCGTTGACTTCAGTGACGCGGCCCGCTGGGCAAGCCCCTGCTCCGGCGCACCCGAAATCCTGAGAGCCCGCAGCATCAAAGACAAAACCCCCGCGAGGACAAGGCGGATCAGGTCGAAACGAACCGGCCGCATTCCACTCATCTACGCTGGCTACACCGCTGGGGCGTGCTCCGCGTAGAGGCAGGTTGCGCGGGAGGGAAGCGATGCGGGCGGCGCCACCCGCAACGCCGTGGCAGTCACTGCCCGCCGAGCCGGACGATTTCATCCCTCAGAGTCAGCTTTCGGCGTTTAAGGCGCTTCAGGCGTTCGTTGTCCGGCACGCGTTGGCGGTATTCGTGATCGACCTGCGCTTCGAGCCGCGCGTGGTGTGTACGCAGCGAGGCCAGCCGGCGTGAGGTTTCGGGGCTTGGATAGTCAGACATCGCTCGTCTCCGGCTGGCGAGCGGGGCGCGGCAGCGGCAGGCGCGGGCCTGGCGCTGGTATTGCGCGGTTCGGGAAGGCCGGCCGTTTCGGCGCAGGCGCCGGCACCAGGGCGGGGGCCCGGCGCGCGAACACGTGATCGAAGTCAGCGGCGGAAATCATCTTTGTTTCTCCTTCAGTTGGGACAACCCCTCGCCCTGCTGAAGAAATGGCCGCGCGCGGCCATCGTTCAAATTGAAAGAATCTGCCGGATTCATAGCCTGTAGCTATCAAAATCCGGCGAGCACCCGGACCCGGAATACAAAGCGGCCTCCGCGGGGAAAGCGCGGAGGCCGGATGGGAGGGTGAGTGGGAGGGGGTTACTGGCCAGAGGGGGCGGGTTCGCCCTTGGCCGCTTTCCAGGCTTCGAGGGCGGTGTCGTATTCTGCCTGGGTCAGGTAGCCATCGGCGTCCGTGTCGGCCTTGAGGAATTTTTCTTCGGCCTGTTCTTCGCTGACCTTGCCATCAGCGGTCTTGGCGATCACGAACTCGGCCTTGCTGATCTTGCTGTCAGCGTCGGTATCGTAGGACGGGAGTCCAGCCACTTCGCCCGCATGTGCCCCCAGTGCGGCGGCGAAAAGGCCGGCCGCAAGTATGGATGTGCGTTTCATGTGTTGCTCCGTTTGTTGCGCCGCAGGTTTGTCCGCGGCAACACGAATGTAGTGGCAAACGCCGAAATGTGGGGTGACAATGCCTTCACGACAGACTTTACATCATGACGGCAAGGATGTGGCGGGAATGGGGCGGAACGCGCTGCGCGCGGATCTTCCTTAGGCAGACGGTTCCAGATCGTTTCGTCCGTGGGCGCGCATCTCGGTGCAGAGTTTCGAAAAGCGCTCCGGCGACACATTGCCCGCATCGCCGATGATCGTGTGGCGCAGTGGCTTGAACCCCGCAAGGCCGAGCACGGCACGCTCGAGCGCCTTCAGGCTGCCCTCGTCCATGGCAAAGCGGTAGACTAGGCCCGGCATGCCCATGGTGATGACCGTGTGGGCGGACTTGCCTTCCATCATCCTGGCAGGCCAGTTCGCCCCGTCCCTGGCGACGCCCAGAAAGAAAGACGCCCGCGCGGCCTGTTCGAGGAAACCGCGCAGCTTGGCCGGCATGCCGCCGAGCCAGAGCGGAAAGAAGATGACGACATGGTCGGCGTCGGCGATCTTTTTGCGCTCGGTCAGCACAGGCTCGGGCGGCGGCGTCTGGAAGTCCGCCGCGCTGGTGAGCAGCGGGAAGTCGAGGTCACTGATCTTGATACGCGAGACCGTGTGGCCGGCCTTTATGGCGCCTTCGGCATAGGCGTTCGCCAGCGAATGGATCAGCCGGTAGGGGTCAACATCGGGATGACCGTCGAGAATGCAGACATGGCGGGTCATGGCACGGGCTCCTGACGGGAACAGGCTAGAGCCACAGACCCGCGAAGAGCATCCGGCGAATTACTTACATCCGGAACAGACCGAAGCCGCGCTCGCCGAAGGGGGCGTTGAGGCTGGCGGAGAGGGCGAGGCCGAGGACGCGGCGCGTGTCGGCGGGGTCAATGATACCGTCATCCCAGAGGCGCGCGGTGGAGTAGTACGGGTTGCCCTCGGCTTCGTAGAGGTCGCGGATAGGCTGTTTGAATTCCTGTTCTTCTTCTGCGCTCCACTGACCGCCCTTGCGCTCGATGCCTTCGCGCTTGACCGTGGCCAGGACCGAGGCCGCCTGCTCGCCGCCCATGACGGAGATGCGCGCGTTCGGCCACATGAACAGGAAGCGCGGGGAATAGGCGCGCCCGCACATGCCGTAATTGCCGGCCCCGTAGCTGCCGCCGGTGACGACCGTGAACTTCGGAACGGAGGCGGTGGCGACGGCGGTGACCATCTTGGCGCCGTCCTTGGCGATGCCGCCGGCCTCATATTTGGAGCCGACCATGAAGCCGGTGATGTTCTGCAGGAAGACGAGCGGGATACGGCGCAGGTCGGCGAGTTCGATGAAGTGCGCCGCCTTCTGGGCGCTCTCGGAGAAGAGGATGCCGTTGTTGGCCAGGATGGCGACCGGCATGCCGTAAAGCCGCGCAAAGCCGCAGACGAGGGTTTCGCCATACAGCTGCTTGAACTCGTGGAAGTCTGAACCGTCCACGAGGCGGGCGATGACTTCACGGGCATCGTAGGGCTCGCGCACGTCCTGCGGGACAAGGCCGTGCAGTTCGGCGGGATCGTAAAGCGGCTCCATCGGCTCGGTCAGCTCGAACGGGACCGGCTTCGGCTTGTTCAAGGTACGGATTATGGAGCGCACGATGGCGAGGGCGTGGGAGTCGTGGGCCGCGTAGTGGTCGGCGACGCCGGAGCGGCGCGCATGCACGTCGGCGCCGCCCAGATCTTCGGCGGAAATGACTTCGCCCGTGGCCGCCTTCACCAGCGGCGGGCCGCCGAGGAAGATGGTACCTTGCCGGCGCACGATGATGGTTTCATCCGACATGGCCGGCACATAGGCGCCGCCGGCCGTGCAGCTGCCCATGACGGCGGCGATCTGGGGGATGCCCTTCGCGCTCATCTGGGCCTGATTGTAGAAGATGCGTCCGAAATGCTCGCGGTCCGGGAAGACTTCGGACTGGTGCGGCAGGTTCGCACCGCCGCTGTCCACCAGGTAGATGCACGGGAGTTGGTTCTCCATGGCGATCTCCTGCGCGCGCAGATGTTTCTTAACGGTGACCGGGAAATAGGCGCCGCCCTTCACGGTGGCGTCATTGCAGACGATCACGCATTCGCGCCCTTCGACGCGGCCGATGCCGGTGATCAGGCCGGCGCCGGGCGCCTCGTCGTCGTACATACCATTGGCGGCCAGCGCGCCGATTTCGAGGAAGGCGCTGCCGGGATCGATCAGGCGTTCCACGCGTTGGCGGGGCAGCAGCTTGCCGCGTTCGGTATGGCGCAGGCGGGCCGATTCCGGGCCGCCGAGCGCAGCAACGGCCGTCTTGGCGCCGAGGTCCGTCAGCAGCGCCTCCATGGCGCGGCGATTGGCGGCAAACTTGGCGCCGGCAACGTCCAGCGCGGATTTCAGGACAGGCATGGGAACTCCCTCTGGCCGGTCTCGGGGCCGGTGCGGCAGGATTAGCGGCGCCTCACGACACTGTCACCCGTTGGTAAACTCTTTTGTGTTACGGGAGTTGCGTGCCTATCTTCAAATCCCTTCTGGAAACACGCATGGATCGCGGAATGCGGACCGATTTCACCACCGATCTCAGGAACATCCCCCTGCTCAAGGACGTGTCGCAACGCGCGATGAAATCCGCCGGCAAGGAGGCCCGCTGGTTCTCGCTGCCAGCCGGACAGCCCCTGTTTTTGGCGGGTGAACCCGCCGATTCGATCTATTTCGTGGTCTCCGGCTCGCTGGGCGCGTTCGGGGCGGGCAATGACTTTGTGGGCCATATCCGGCCGGGCGAACCGGTGGGCGAGATGGCCCTGTTCCTCGGCGGGGTGGATGCCAACGGAGACGGGGTTACCGACGACAAGCCGCATACCGGCTCGGTCTATGCCTTGCGCGATTCCGAAGTGCTGGCGCTGTCCCGGGCAGGCTGGAACAAGCTGGCGCGGTCCGAGCCCGAATTGCTGGAGGGGATGATCCGGATCATCCTGCGCCGTCTGGGCCGGACCGGACAGCGCAGCGTGACCACGCTGCCGAAGGTTTACACGCTCATTGCCACCTCTCCCACCATCGACCTGCGCGTTCGGGCGCGGGCGCTGCGCGAGGAGTTGATGCGCTTTGGCCAGAAGGTGGCGATTGTCGACGAGGCGCAGGGCGACGAAAAGCCGGCGGCCTTCTTCGACGAACTAGAACGCAACAATGACACGGTGATCCTGATAACGGCGATTGGCGATACGCCCTGGTTCCGTCTGTCGACGCGGCAGGCGGACCGGATCTGGGTGCTCGGCCGAGGCGATGCGCGCCCGTCCGTGCCGCTGATGCCGGAAGAGACCTCACCGGCGCAACGGCTGAAACTGGTCGACGTGATCCTGATCCATCCGGGGGCGGAGCGACGGGCGGCGCGGCCGCAGGAATGGCTGCTGGCGGCCGGCGCAAACCGGCTGTTCCACTGGTTCGGCGATGCGCAGAAAGATGCTGCGCGCCTGGCGCGGGTGATGGCGGGCCGTTCGGTCGGCATCGTGCTATCCGGCGGCGGCGCGCGCGCCTACAGCCATATCGGCGTGATCCGGGCGATCCGCGAGATGGGCATCCCGATCGACTTTGCGGGCGGGGCCTCGATGGGCGCCGTAGTGGCGGCCTGCGCCGCGATGGGCTGGGACGATGCCGAGATCGAACAGCGGATCCGAAAGGCGTTCGTCGAGACCAATCCGCTGGGCGATTACAACCTGCCTGTGGTGGGCATGGTGAAGGGCAAGCGGGTGAACACAAGGCTGGAGGAGCATTTCGGCGACGCGGAGATCGGCGAGCTGAAAATTCCCTTCTTCGCGCTGTCGACCAACCTGACGACCGGCGCTGTGCATATCCACCGCCACGGCCTGCTCCGGTCAGCCCTGCGCGCAACGATCTCCCTGCCCGGCATCCTGCCGCCCGTCGTCGAGGGGGATGACATCCTTGTCGACGGGGCTGTACTGAACAATTTCCCGGCCGAGACGATGCGCGATCTGCACCAGGGTTTCGTGATCGGGTCGGACGTGTCCGGCCAGCCGGAGGGCCTGAACCGGGAGGAGTTCGTCCGGCCGCTGAACTTCTGGCAGTGGGTGGTGCGCAATGGATTCTCCTCGCCCCCGCCGATTGCCGGCCTGCTGATGCGGGCGGCGACCGTGCGAAATGACCCGAAACTGGGCCGCGACCTGACCGATGTGATGATCCTGCCGGATCTTCCGGGCATCGAACTGAGGGATTGGACCGCCTATGACAACGCCGTCGAGGCGGGCTATGTAGCGGCCAAGGCAGCCCTGCAGGCGAGCGAAATCCCCCGCCTGTGCTGTCCGGCGTGAGCCGCAACCTAATGTAATGTCAACAGAGCATTAAGCATGTTGGGCCAAGATTCGGGAATTGGGCTGATTCCCGACCGAGGACCACACATGAGCGCTGACCTGCTTGACGTGCTTCCAGTCGTCATTTGCGAGACGGCGCCCGTCCGGGACGCCGCGGGTCAGATCGTCGATCTGGAATGGATTGCGGCCAACAAGCTGATGAACGAATCGATCCTGCCGAACGGGGGCAGCGTCGTCGGCATGCGGATCTTCGAGTTCGATCCGGCCTATCGCGAGTCCGAAATGGTGCGCCAGGTGATGACGGTGATCGAGACCGGCGAGCCGACCTCGTTCATCACGCAGCAGGGCCGTGCGGCGAAGATGCTCGGCAAGGTCATGAAAACCATGATCATCCCGACCGAGCGCGGCGCCCTGTCCTGCTCCCACGAAGTGACCGATATTGCCGAGGAGCGCGACGAGGCCAACCGGCTGTACGAACTGGCGCGCGCGGCCTGTGACCATGCCGTAAACGGAATCGTGCTGACCAATATGGCCGGCAATATCGTCTACGTGAACGATGCGCTCTGCGAAATGTCCGAATGGTCGCGCGAGGAGTTGATCGGCAAGAATGTGGGCATACTGACGGGGCAGGAATCCTATCGTCCGGATCCCGAACTGGCCAAACAGATGGCCCGCGGCGAAGTGCTGCGCCATGTGAGCGATGCCGAAACGCCGACGAAATCGGGCGGTACCAACCAGGTCCAGTTGTCGTTGTCGAGCGCGCCCTGGGGCGATACCGGCGAACGAGTGTTCATCACGTATGTGCGCGATATCCGCGAAGAACGCCGCAAGGCGCATGAGCTGCGCGATGCGCTGAACCGCGCCGAGCAGGCGACCCGGCTCAAGTCCGAATTCCTCGCCAACATGAGCCATGAGATCCGTACACCGCTGAACGGCGTGCTGGGGATGGCGCAGGTTCTGGCGCACAGCAACCTGACGCCGAGCCAGGCCGAACAGGTTTCGGTGATCCTCGATTCCGGCAACACACTGATGGTGCTGCTGAATGACATTCTCGACCTGTCCAAGATCGAAGCCGGCCGGATGGAAGCGGCGCCCGTCGCGGGCGACCTGCGCCACAAGCTGAGCGGGCTGTTCAAGCTGCTGGAAGCTTCGGCACGCGAAAAGGGCGTGGACGTGCAGCTGTTCGTGCACCCGAGCGTGCCCTCGAGATTGGTGTTCGATCCGGTGCGCGTGCGCCAGTGCGTCGGCAACCTCGTCTCCAATGCGATCAAGTTCACGGCGCAGGGCCAGGTGATGATCGTGGTGACCAGCGAGCCGCAACCGGCGGGCGATCACATCGTGAAGATCCACGTTTCTGATACGGGATGCGGCATTGCCGCCGACAAGATCGACCGCGTTTTCGAATCCTTCGCGCAGGAAGACGGCTCCACAACGCGCCGCTTCGGCGGCACGGGGCTTGGCCTCGCGATCACGCGCAAGCTGGCGCGGATGATGGGCGGCGATGTAACGGCGGTCAGCGAAGTTGGCAAGGGATCGGTCTTTATACTGACGTTTAAGGCGGATATGCACACGCCGATGGCAGTTTCGGTTGTGGACTCGACGGTCAGCGAAATGCCGGTCCGCAAGCCCCGGACGGGCTTGACGGGCTGCCGCGCGTTGGTTGTGGACGATAACGCAATCAACCGCCGGGTCGCGCGCTCCTTCCTGGAGATCCACGGGCTGATCATCAGCGAAGCAGCCGACGGCAACCAGGCGCTGGACGTGCTGAGCCGCGGCAAGGTGGACATCGTGCTGATGGATATCCACATGCCGGGCCTGGATGGCGCTGAAGCCTTCAAGCGCCTGCGTAATTCCGGCAGCGTGAACCGCACGACGCCGGTGATCGCGCTGACGGCGGATTCGATGCATGGCGACCGGGAGAAATTCCTCGCCAAGGGTTTCGACGGATACGTGTCCAAGCCGATCGAGGAACGCGCCTTGATCACCGCGATCAACAAGATCCTCAGCGTTGCGGAAGCCGAAGACGAATGGCGCTTCACCGCCTGAGCGCCTGACGCCGCGTGATCCTGCCGCGCAGCGCAGTTTGCCCGTGACGCGCCCCGCGGATGATGGCACGCTCCGTCGGTCAGCTCAGGAGGATCGCCGCCCATCGCCAGAACACTGAAACCGCACAAGCAGGTCGGCGAGGACTATCTCGCCACAGCCAAGCCATCGAGCGCGGTGCACAAGTTTCCCTTCCCGCCGGAGATGGTGTGGAACGCCCTGCTGGACGGGCCGGCGTGGACTGAGTGGCTGGCGATCACAGGGGTGACCTGGACGAGCCCGAAACCGTTTGGTCCGGGTACGACGCGGACGGTGGAAGTCGGGGACCACAAGGTTGAGGAAACATTCTTCGCCTGGGACGAGGGCAAGCGGATGGCGTTCCGGTTCGAGCGTTCCACCCTGCCCGTCTCGGCTGCCGTCGAAGATTACCGCGTCGTGCCGGTCGAGGGCGGGTGCGAACTACACTGGAGCGGCAAGGCAAGCGCGCCGCTGTTTCTCGGCGGGCTTGTCACGGCGCAACTGACGAAGGGGCTGAAAGAAGGCATGCCGAAGCTGGAAGCGCTGATTGCGAGCCAGCCGGAGCGGTTCAAGTAGGCTCAGCGGACGACAGAAAGCTTGTAACCTGCGCTTGCAGCAACGCATGGTGACCCAGCAGCAGATGACCGCCCGACGGCAGGCGCAGGAAGCGGACCGATGGAATCTGTTTCGAGATGGTCTCAGCGATCTCCACAGGATTGATTCGATCATCTTCGGCATGCACCAGAAGCACGGGTGAGATGATCGACTCCAGATCGTAGACGGTATCCGGATCAACGGCGGCGGCTTCATTCAAAAGCCCCCTCAAGCGGTCCGACGCGGGTGAAAATGTTTCTATCAGGCGACGGACGAACAGGTCGTCCGCCGCTGCGCCGCGCAGTTCCGGACGCGCGTCGAAGGCGGACTCCAACTGACGACGGGCAATTCGCGACATCAGCCAATAGCCAACATCATTGCCAGCCACGGCGTTGTACACGCTTGCGGGAACCGGGCGTCCGTCAACCTGCGGCGCAAACGGCGTAAACGGCGCAGACGAAAGGAGCACCATAGCTTCAACCCGATCCGGACTTCGGATCGCCAGTTGTAGGGCCGGCGGCACTCCGCCGGACATGGCCAACACGCTGAAATGCTCTATGCCAATCTGATCCAGCAAGCTGACCAGCGCATCAGCTTGCGCGGGCGTGGAAGCGTCTTCGGGAACCTTGCTGCGCAAATACCCGAAGCGGGAAACTGAAATCCACGTATGCTCGCCGCCCGCCAAGGCTTCGACCAACAACTCGCCCTGATCGAATCCACCACCTGCGCCGTGCAGCACCAGCACTGCGGGTCCAGATCCCCAGATCTTGTATTCGATCTGGCCGAATGGCGTGTCCGTCACGAGGCTTCGGGCTGCGAGCGTCGCGCGTCGTTGGCCAGCTTCCAAACGCGCCAGAATTGTCATGGTAACGGCAGCGACGGCCAAGACCGTCAAGATGAGCCCGAAGACGGTGATCGCCGGGCGAAAGGTCATGCCGTTTCGCTAAAGAGTTCCCGGCCGATGAGCCAGCGGCGGATTTCGCTGGTGCCAGCGCCGATTTCGTAGAGCTTGGCGTCGCGCAGCAGGCGGCCGGTCGGGTATTCGTTGATGTAGCCGTTGCCACCGAGGAGCTGGATGGCGTCAAGCGCAAGCTTCGTGGCGGTTTCTGCCGCATACAGAATGGCGCCGGCCGCATCCTTGCGGGCGGTCTCGCCTCGGTCGCACGCCTTGGCGACGGCGTAGACGTAAGCCTTGGCCGCGTTCATCTGCACATACATGTCGGCGAGCTTGCCTTGCACGAGCTGGAACTCACCAATGGATTGGCCGAATTGCTTGCGGTCGTGGATGTAAGGGATCACGACATCGAGACAGGCCTGCATGATGCCGGTAGGGCCAGCGGACAGTACGGCGCGCTCATAGTCGAGACCGCTCATCAGGATGCGTGCGCCGGCACCCACCGGGCCCATGACGTTCTCGGCGGGGACTTCGCAATCCTCGAACACGAGTTCGCCCGTTTCCGAGCCACGCATGCCGAGCTTGTCGAGTTTCTGCGCGACGGAGAAGCCCTTGAAGCCGCGCTCGATCAGGAAGGCCGTGATACCCTTCGAGCCGCCGTCCGGATCAGTCTTAGCGTACACGACCAGAGTGTCCGCATCCGGAGCATTGGTGATCCACATCTTGGTGCCGTTGAGGACGTAGCGGTCGCCCTTCTTGTCGGCGCGCAGTTTCATCGAGACGACATCGGAGCCGGCGCCGCTCTCGCTCATCGCGAGGGAACCGAGGTGTTCGCCGGAGATCAGCTTTGGCAGGTAGCGCGCCTTCTGGGCGTCGCTGCCCCAGCGGCGCAGCTGGTTGACGCAGAGGTTCGAGTGGGCGCCGTAGGAGAGGCCGACGGAGGCCGAGGCACGGGAGATTTCCTCCATTGCAACGACGTGTTCGAGATAGCCTAGACCGGTGCCGCCCCATTCCTCTTCGACCGTGATGCCAAGGAGGCCTAGCTCGCCCATCTTGGGCAGAAGGTCGCGCGGGAATTTGTCCGTCCGGTCGATCTCCGCAGCGCGCGGCGCGATCTCGTTCTGGGCAAAGTTTTTCACGGTTTCGCGGATCATGTCCGCGGTTTCGCCGAGATCGAAGTTCAGGGTGGGATAGGTGTTCGGGATCATGGGCGTTTACTAGCAAGCACGCCCTGCCCTGTCAGCGACTAATCTTGCCGCGTCAGCGCCCGGTAAAGGTAATAGCTGGCGATCAGGAACAGGAACCCGCCGCCCAGGGCCAGCACCGGGCCGGCATAGACGTCGCTCTGGTGCATCAGGGGGCGCGATCCCTGCGACAGGAAGCGTTCGAGGCCGGCGATCATGCCGACGAAGCCAAGGCCGGATAGCGTGGCGTAGGGCAGCCATGCGCCGAGATTGCGGATCGAGGCCGTGTCGAGCTCGCCGTTTTCCTGAATGGCGCGCTCAAGATCGCTTTCGTCGATCTCGACGATTTCAAGATCGTCCACAACCACGCCTTCGGCGAGCGGCAGAGGCGGCAGCAACGGCGCGTCTTCCTGCGGGGCGCCGGTGTCGCCAGCCGGACGCGGCGTGCGGCGGCGCTCGATGCCTTCCGGCGGCCCTTTGGCCCGGGCGGGCAGCGTGGAGGGCGGTTCGTCACCGACAAGGGCTTTCACAGCGTCGGTGATTTCTTCCGGGGTCGGGCCGTCGCCGGGCGCAACCGGCGGAAGCGGCGGGGCCGGCGTCTGGCGCGGCGCTTCGCCCAGGATGCGGGCGATGCGCTCGCTGACGGCGCGGGCGGCGGCCTGCGTGGAGTTTTCGGGCGGCAAGACGGGGCCCGGCGCAGAGTCCGTTGTTGGGCGCGGCCCGATCACGACCGAGCGGGCGCCGGCGTCATGGTCTTCGTCGTCATGGCCCTGACGGGCGAGCGGGCGCACCAGCGCGCCGGGAATGGCGGCGCGGCCGGCCGGGTGTTCGAGGAACATCGCGATCTCCGCAGCCCGGCGGCGGGCGAGCGCGTCCACGACGCGCAGTTCCCCTGACACGTTCGCGAGGCGCCAGGCCCACATGGCATCGGCCGCGCGGGCCCGGTCGCCTGCGTTCAGGGCCGACACGACTTCCGATGCTGCGAAGGCTTCCGCGCCGATATTGAAGGCAAAGGAGACCAGGGCGTCGAATTCGTTCTGGCTGAGCGGGGTGAGCACCTGTTCGGCGATCAGGGCCTCGATGGGCGGCAGATCATGGTGGCGCAGGATCAATACGGCGTCGCGCGGGGTGATCTGGAGGCCGGCGCGAGCGGTGGCGGTGTGGCCGTAACCGATCAGCCAGCCGCCGCCCGGCAGACGCGCTGCGCGCGGCCGGAAGCCCTCGAAGCTCTGGATGAGCTCGATGCCACTTGCTGACATGCGCATGGGACGGGCCAATTCCCCTCGCTCCCGATCTGGTACAACAGGCAAAATGCCTACAGGTACGCCCTGCAAAACGCGCGCCCATTCGCCTGAAGCACGAGATTCGGCTGAAATTCCGTCTGTTTACAACAGGACGAGCGATGCAAGGCCAAGGAAGCTGAAGAACGCCATGACGTCGGTCAATGTCAACACAAAGACCGAGGACGCCACCGCGGGGTCCGCGCCGAGGCGTTTCAGGCCCAGCGGCACAAGGATGCCAGAGAGGCCGGCCCACAGGAAGGTGCCAAACATGGCGAAGGCGATGACAAGGCCGAGACCGGTATCGCCGAACCAGAACATCGCAATGATACCAACGCCGGCGCCGATCAGGAGGCCGTTGATGGCGGCCGCGAGGAATTCGCGCAGAACGGAGCGGCGGGCGGCGGCGCCTTCGAGTTCGCGGGAGGCGATGGCGCGCACGGCCACTGCGAGCCCCTGGCTGCCGGCATTGCCGCCCAGCGCAGCAACAACCGGCATCAGGATGGCCAGCGCCACGACCTGTTCGATCGCGCCCTCGAACACGGAAATGATCGCCGAGGCGATGAAAGCGGTGAACAGGTTGATCGCGAGCCAGGGCAGCCGCGCCTTTACCGTTTCGAACACGGTGTCGGACGCGTCCGCCGACGACACGTTCGACAGGGCAAGCAGGTCTTCGGTGTGCTCCGACTGCATGACGTCGACCATGTCATCAACCGTGATCATGCCGACGAGGCGGCCGGCATGGTCGGTGACCGGCGCGGAGGCGAGCGAGTATTTCTGGAACTGGTAGGCGACGTCTTCCTGGTCGTCATCGGTGCTGAGGGTCATGCTGGGATCGTGCATGATGTCCTCCAGCGCCGTATCGCGGGGCTGGCGCAACAGGCTGGCGAGCGGAACGATTCCGAGCAGGCGGTGGGCGGGGTCGATGACGTAGATGTCGTAGAAGACTTCCGGCAGGTCCGTGCCGAGGGCGCGGGCATGGTCGATGGTTTCCCCGACACTCCAGAATTCGGGCACGGCCACGAATTCGGTCTGCATCAGGCGGCCAGCGGTTTCCTCGTCATATCCGAGGCTGCGCTCCAGCTCCGCCCGGTCAACCGGCGCAAGGTCTTCAAGGATGCGCTCGCGGCGGTCTTCCTCGAGGTCTTCTAGAATTGTGGTTGCATCGTCCGAGTCGAGCTCGTCGAGGGCCTGGGCCACCGCCTGGTCAGGCAGCATTTCCACAGCGCCTTCGCGGTAGGAATCGCGCAGCTCGATCAGGATTTCGGGGGGCAGCTCACCGCCCAGAAGCTCCACAGCCTCTTCGAACGTGTCGTAGGACAGGGCCTCGAGCGCATCGGCCGCATCGGCGGGGTGCATGCGCTTTAGCGTGCGCGACAGCCAGCGGACATCGCGCTCGTCGATGGCATCGGCGAGATCGTGCAGGAAGACCGGGTCGATCTTGCCCTGCTCGGTCGGCGTGGGGGCGCTGGTATCACTCATAGCCGCCTCTCATGCCGGGGTTGCAAGGCCGCGGCAAGAGAGGGCTTGGGGGCGACCGGCTAGCTGTAGCGGAATTCCTCGGCATCAAGATCGACCAGCGGCAACTCGTCTTTCTCTTTCCAGTAATTCTGGGTGTGCTGCCATTCCGGATTGGCGCCGCGCTTGGGCATCTGGTCCATGGACCGCATGAGGTAGCCGGGGTTGAAGTTGTCGGCGTCCATCCAGGGCAGGATTTCCATATTGTGGTCCTGCGGGCGGAGGGCGACTTCCATTTGCTTGGCCCCCTTGGCGTCCATGTGCTGCAGCAGGCGGATGACAAAATCGCCGAGCATGTCGACCCGCAGGGTCCAGCTGGCGCGGAAATAGCCGAAGACCCAGACAAGGTTCGGCACGCCGGTGAACATCATGCCGCGATAGGTGATCGTCTTGCCCCAGTCGACGGGCTTGCCATCGACCTCGAAGGGGATCCCGCCGAGGACGGACAGGTTGAAGCCCGTGGCGGTGATGATGACATCGGCCTCCAGCTCACGGCCGGACTTGAGCAGGATGCCTTTTTCCGTGAAACGGTCGATATGGTCGGTGACGACATCAGCCTTGCCGGCCTTGATGCCCTGGAACAGATCCCCATCCGGAACGAACGCGACGCGCTGCTGCCAAGGCCGGTAGGCCGGCGTGAAGTGCGACATGTCATAGCCTTCCGGCAGATAGGCCTTGACGCCTTCGAGAAGTTCGTTGCGCAGCGCCTCGGCATCCTCGAACGAACGCCGCGTGAACTCGGCCTGCTCGAACAGGTATTTGCGGCGGACGATCTCGTGGATCCAGTGCTCGTCGATGCCCAGAACGCGCAGTTCGTCGGCCAACACGTTTTCGTTGCGTGCGGGGATGAAGTAGGTCGGCGAGCGCTGGAGCAGCGTGACGTGTTCGCACTTGGCCGCAATGGCAGGCACGACCGTGGCCGCGGTTGCCCCCGAGCCGATGCAGATGACGCGCTTGCCGGTCAGGTCCAGATCTTCCGGCCAGGTCTGCGGGTGGATGATCTGCCCACGGAACTTGTTCATGTCCTGCCATTCCGGCGTGTAGCCGGCAGCGTGCTCATAATAGCCCTGGCACATCCAGAGGAACTTGGCCGTGAAGGTCAGGATTTCGCCGGTTTCCAACTGTTCGGCCTTGACCGTCCATTTCTTCTTCGTACTCGACCAGCTGGCCGACTTGATCTTGTGGCGGTAGCGGATGTGGTCGGCGAGATCATTCTCGCGGATCACCTCGTCCATGTATTTGAGGATTTCGTCACGGCTGGCGATCGGCGGGCCGACCCAAGGCTTGTGGCGGTAGCCGAACGTATAGAGATCGGAGTCCGACCGGATGCCCGGATAGCGGTGCATGTACCAGGTGCCACCGAAGCTTTCGTAAGCCTCAAGGATGACGAACTTCTTTTTGGGCATCCGGGTCTTGAGGTGGTAGCCGGCGCCGACCCCCGAGATTCCTGCCCCGACGATGAGCACGTCGAAATGCTCGGTCTTTGCTTTGGGCTTCCTCGTCTGGAGTGTGGCGGTGTCGGGCATGATATTCCTCCGGTTTGCCTGCAGGCGTTCCTTGCCAGCGCTTCAAGGCGCCAGTCGTTGACTTTGCACGTCTCAGTTTCGCCCGGGAGGAAGGCGCTGCAATAAGTAAACGACCTGATATGCCGTGGAGGCAAGCAAGCGGTTTGGCAGCTGGTCCGGATTTCAGTCGCCGATATTTGCGCCCGCGCCGGCATTGGTGCCGAGTTGTTCGGCCGTTTCCGGGAAAAGCTCTGTCGCGGTGGGAACCCGGCGCGACCGGCGATATTCGAACAAGGCGCCGCTGGCGAGGCCGCGAGCCCAGGCTTCGTGATAGTCCTGCAGCAGCTGGTCGTCGGCTGAAGACCAGATACTCCGGATCCGGGCCGCCGCCACGCCCCGCACAGCGCGGAACATCATCGTCGCGAGGCCGAGACGGCCGCGGCCGCGCTGGTAGCGCCAGCCGACGCCGTAACCATGCCGGAACGCTCGCTGGACAACGCTGGTGGGATTGAGCTGGGAGGCGCGGATCATGTGGCGCACACAGGCGCGCTCGGCAAACCAGGCTCGGTGGCCGGCCTGGTCCAGGCGCTCCATCAGCTCGGTTTCCGAGCCCATGGGATAACCGATCGTGCTGTTGGGACCGAAGCGTGGATCGAACCGGACACCCGACTGGAAGACATGAGCCCGCACCGCCATGTTCGGACCCCAGGCCTGAGTTGCGTCGCATGGTCCTTCGACATTCGAGGTCAACGAAAACAGGATGCCGTAATAGCGACGGACCGGTTCGAGGCAGGGCGAGAAATTGCTCGGCCAATGCGGCAGGATGCGACCCGAGAAGATATCGCAATCCGAGTGCGCATTGGCGGCGGCCTGCAATTCGTCCAGCCATTCGATGCTGGGCAGGATATCATCGTCGGTGAGCACAACGAGCTCATCCGGAGCCAGTTGATGGACGACCTTGTCGAGAACGAGGTTCAGGCAATTGTTCTTGCCGCGCACTGGCTGTTCATGGACGGTGAGTGGCAGCGTCGACTCATACTGCGCGAGGACGGCACGCGTCTGATCGGTGCTGGCATTGTCGACGACGTGAAAGCGCGTGCCTTCCGGAATCCGGATACGGAGCATGGCTTCGAACATGTCGCGCAGGCGGCTTTCACCGTTGAACGTGGAAAGAATGACGATCATGGAGAACCCGCCTTGAAGATGAGGCGCTGGATCTGCGGCGAGGCAACGGCTTGCCGGACCCAGGGGTCCAGAAGCCAAAGCAGGCCGGCGTACAGAACAACGCCTGTCGGGATGAGTACGGCGAGGACCGCAACAGGATTGAGATGCCCTTGCAGCATCGACGAGAAAGACATGACGCCGGCGCCCATCAGCAGGCTGGCGAAGAAAGGCGGAACCAGGATGGCAGCCTGGCGGCGGAGCGAGAAGCCGGTGGTGATCTTCACGAACTAGGCGGCAAACGGCCACGTGAGCCAACCGCGTAGCAAAGACGCGCCGGCAATCGCGACCACACCGAACGGGGCTAGGAAGACGAGCAGGATCAGGTGGGCGCCGACGCTGGTGGCGATCGAGGCGCTGGCGGCGAGCGATTTGCCCGCTGCCTGGGTCGCCGCAATGTTCACCTTCGAGGACACGACGCGCAGATACGCGAGCACGGTCAAGGCCGAGATCACGCCGACGCTGGCAAATTCCTTCCCGACCACCATCGGCACCAGCAAGGGGGCAATGGCCGCGAAACCCGCGAGCATCGGGAAGCTGGAGATCGAGATCGCGCGCCAGGCATCCGCCATGAGCGTGTGGAACCGGGTCCGGTCCGTGGCCGCATTCGACAGGACCGGCAGCGCCATCGCGCCGACGGGCTGGGCCACGAAGGATTGGATCTGCTCGGCGATGCGCGTCGCCACGGTCAGGAGACCGAGGCCTTGCGGGCCGAAAAAGACGGTTGCGGCGATTTGCGGAGCCATCCGGTCCAGACGGCCGAGCGCGTTGGCGACGAACATGCCGGACACGAAAGGCAGCGTGGTGCGCATCGCGGCGAAGTCGAGGCCGCCGTCCGGACGCCAGCGCGACAGGACGAAATTTGTCGTGACCAGTATCACGCGGCGCACGAGTTCCAGTCCGATCAGGGACCAGACCCCTGCCCCCATGACAGCCATCGTGATGCCGGTGGCGAGACCGGCGATGGCCGCAAACATGCCCACCTTGGCGAGCGCGCGGAACTGCTGGCGACGGCGCAGCAGACTTTCCGGCACGATGCCGGCGGCAGTGAGCGTCATCAGGAGGCAGGCCGCTGCGATGACGGGCAAGGCTCTGGCCGCATCCAGCGAAGATACGATGAGGGCAGCTGCCGGGATTGTGATGGCACTGCAGATCAGGGCGAGGCCGAAATTCGCCCAGAAGGCCGAATTGAGATCGGCGCGCGAAACCTCGGCCTTTTGCTCGATGGGGCTGGACAGGATGCCGCCGGTCAGGATTTCGGCGACGGCCACCGACATGATCGCGATGCCGTAGAGGCCGTAATCTGAAGGCGAGAGGAAGCGCGTCAGGACGACGACGGAAGCGATCCCGGCAAGCATCTGCACGATCGAAGCTAGACTGGTCCAGCCGAACTTCTTGAGGAGGTCGCGGCGACCTCGACCTGCAGAGACCGGAACCGACAAAGTCATGATGCGAGCCGCTTCGGCAGCGCCGCCCACAGGCAGTTGGCCATCCAGTCCAGCGAAGCGTTGACGCGGGCAACGGCCAGGCGTTCGTCGGCGAGAACGCTTTGTTCGCCGGGTGGCAGGAAGAAGTACGGGTTGGCTTCCCAAAGGATCAGCGAGCCATCGGGCCGGATGCTGTAATCGACGGCGGCCACATCGAGACCCAGCGCGGCGACTGCCTTGACCAGAACGTTCCGGTGCGCTGCGGGCGTGCGGAAGTATCTCAGGTCTTCCGCGATCATGTCGTTGAACAGCTGCTTGCGGAAACCGATTTTGCGAAGCAGGCGGCGCTTGGGCCGCTCTTCGCGCGCGAACAGGCTGTTGGACAGGCCAACGGCGAGATGGTGCGAGAAAAACAGGTGGCTGGATTTTACGTCGCCCTGGAACACGAAGGCGCGGGCCTTGTGGTGGAAGCGGCTGTACAGGCTCGACGCCGGGGTGCCGGCGCGGCGGTATTCGGCGCGGACATCGTGGATCCTGACGAGCGCGACCGGATTGCAGATCGCCTCTGCTGCGGCGCGAACCTGCTTCGGCGCGCACAGCATGCGGATTTCGCGTTCTGCATGGGTATCGTTGCCGCGCAGGAAGCACGGGCCGTCCATGCCGGCGAAAGCGTCGGTCAGTTCGGCCGATGTCGAGACGCACGCGACGGGCGCGCACGGAAGGCCGGCCTTCATCCAGATTTCGGACTGTACGGCCTTGGTTGTGTTCGACAAACCGTCCGGATGGTTCAGCACCGGAATACCACGGCGCGCCGCGTCGCGGGCGATGGCGGATGCGTCGGCATAGCAATCCGGATATTTCTGGCGCAGCGGATCGCCCAGCCAGAACACGGCCAGGGCCACGCCATTCAGGCTCGGTGCAGGGGTTCCGGTCTGGTGGAACTGGAGCCGGGCGGCCAGTTCCGGATCGCGCACCTTGAGCCGCGAGAAGAACACGTCGCCGGTCGGCACGATGCGGCCTCGCCCCGCGCCGTGTGTTACAAAGAGAATGTTCCCCTCGGATCCGGCGGCCATTTGGCGGTCTCTGTCCCAATACGCATCAGGCACCGCTGCAAATGCGGCGCTTCTGGGCGGTATTGGCGCAACTCCCGTGCCACGGGCCGGATGGTTAAAGCGCTGTGACCTCTAACCTTTTAATTGAATCAACTGCGGGGGATTTCGCCTTTGACGTCCTTCATCACACCCGAAAAATCGAGCCCGGCGAGCCCCCGGTCAGCGAGTGACTGGTAGATGCTTTCTGCGTGCTCGCCGAGGCGTATCTCCGCACCGGCCGAGCGCGCGGCGTCGGCGGCCAGGTGCAGGTCCTTGAGCATCATCGCGACGGCAAAGCCGGGGGCATAGTCGCGGTTCGCAGGAGATGAGGGCACCGGACCAGGCGCGGGGCAATAGCTGGTCATGGACCAGCACTGACCGGAGGAGACCGACGAAATCCTGAAGAACGTCTCCGCGTCGAGGCCGAGCTTTTCGGCAAGGTTGAAGGCCTCGCAGGTGCCAATCATCGAGATGCCGAGCAGCATGTTGTTGGCGATCTTGGCGGCCTGCCCGTTCCCGGCGCCGCCGGCATGGAAGATGTTCTTGCCCATGCCTTTCAGGATCGGTTCCGCCTTTTCGAACGCCTTGGCCGTGCCGCCCGCCATGAAGGTGAGCGTGCCAGCCTCGGCGGCGGCAACCCCGCCCGAGACCGGCGCATCGACCATGATGAAGCCCGAGAGGTCCGCCTGCACGTGGGCTTCGCGCGCATCCGTAACGGCGATGGTGGAACAATCGATCAGGAGCGTGCCGCGGGGGGCGTGGTCCTTCACGCCGTCCGGTCCGAAATGGACGCTAAGGACGTGCTTGCCGGCCGGCAACATCGAGACAACGACTTCGGCATCCTTGACCGCATCGGCGACGGACGCCGCCGCGCGCGCGCCCTTTGCGGCGACAGCCTTGACCGCATCCGCATTGAGATCGAAGGCCGCAAGGGTGTGACCCGCCTTGACGAGGTTGGCGCACATGCCGCCGCCCATGTTACCCAGGCCGATGAAGGCGATCTTCGTCATTTACTTGTCCTCGAACTTCGCAGCGCGCTTGTCGCTGAACGCCGCCATGCCTTCTTTCTGGTCGGCAGTGCCGAACAGGCCCTGGAAGAGTCGGCGCTCGAACTTGACACCTTCCGTGGTCGGAAGTTCCAGTGCACGACCAACCATCTCCTTCGCTGCCATCAAGGACGGAATGGAGAAGGCCGCTATTTCGTTTGCAGCGGCCATGGCGGCGTCCATCAGCGTGTCATGCGGCACGACGCGAGAGACAAGACCGATCCGGTCGGCTTCGGCGCCGTCGATCATGCGGCCAGAGAGCACCATGTCCATGGCCTTTGCCTTGCCAACAGCCTTGGTGAGGCGAATAGAGCCGCCCATGCCGGGGGTGACGCCAAGCTTGATCTCCGGCTGGCCGAACTTCGCCTTCTCGGACGCAATGATCAGGTCGCACATCATTGCGAGTTCGCAGCCGCCGCCGAGGGCGAAGCCGTTGACCGCCGCGATGACCGGCTTGCGACACGCAGCGAAGCGGTCCCAGCCGGCGAAGTAGTCCTCGACATACATGTCGGAGAAGGATTGCGGCTGCATCTCCTTGATGTCGGCGCCAGCGGCGAAGGCGCGCCCTGCCCCGGTCAGGACGCTGACGGCAATGTCCTTGTTACGGTCGATGGCGGCAAAGCAATCGACGACTTCACGCATGATCTCCGCATTGAGGGCGTTCAGACTGTCCGGCCGGTTCAGCGTGACAACGGCTACGCGGCCCTTTTGTTCGAAGGTGATGGTCTTGTATTGGGACATGAAGAAAGCCTGTTGTGAGTGTTCATACATGCCGGCGCCGAGCCCGGCGTCAGCTTGGAGCCGGTGGCGGCCCCGGCGGCGGAAGATAGTCGAGACCGCTGGTGCCCTCGAGCGGCGTGCCTGCAACGACAGCCTCGTAGACACCTGCCCCGACAGGGGAAAGACCGATCACGCGGACAAGGAGCGTGACGGCAATCAGTACACCAATCGCCCAGAACCAGGCCGGATGCGGACGGCCGAGCACGCGCCAGTCGCGCAAGATGCCGAAGACCGGGAAGACAATCGCTATGAGTCCGGCGATCTCAAAAGCATAGGGCGGGAGAAGCGGCATAGGTAGCAGACGACCGAATCCCGGGCCCATCAGAAGCATGAACGAGCCGACCTGCAAACGCGCGTGCCAGTCAGGCCGGTGGCGCAACATGACCGCCGCGCCGAGCAGCCCCATCGCCGCCACAAGACTGAGGGGATTGGCAACGATGAAATGCTGCGGCTGGAAGAAGAAAGGCGTTCGACCGCTTTGAACGGCCGCGACCGTGACCCAAGTTCCAAAAATCAGGAGCCCGATCGCCCAAACGCAGGCGAGCTTTCCGAGTTGCTGGTGCAGCTTCATGTTGCCGGCTCCGGCAAGCCAGGCCTGCATCATCACGATGTCCACCCATCCCATGAATACGAAGGCGTGTGCATGCACGATCAACGGCGCATTGAAACTCGACCTGCCGGCCGCCAATTGGACGACGAACCCGGACACGAGAATGACGGCCATGACCGTGACAAGGTTGCGGATGAAAACACGGTCACCTGTTGCTGGCGACCCGATGGACAAGTCAGACATCAAACCCTCCCCGGCTTGAAAACGAGACCGCCTAGCAAGTATCGCAGGCTTCGGCCCCCGACAAGCGCAGGGGCCTGGCCGTTGCCTGCGATCTCACCCCATCGTCGGGATGACGAAGGCCTGGTCGCCGACGTCGCCGTCCGGCCAGCGCTGGGTGACCGTCTTGATCTTGGTCCAGAACTTGATGCCTTCCGGGCCGTGCTGGTTGGTGTCGCCGAAGGCAGAGCGTTTCCACCCGCCGAAGGTATGGTAGGCGACCGGTACCGGGATCGGCACGTTGATACCAACCATGCCGACATTGACCTGCGCGGCGAACTCGCGCGCGGCGCGGCCGTTCGACGTGAAGATGGCGCAGCCGTTTCCATACTGATGGTTCGTGGCAAGGGCCGCAGCCTCTTCAAGCGACTCGGCGCGAACGACCTGCAGGACGGGACCGAAGATCTCTTCCTGATAGGAGCGCATGCCGGGCTTCACATTGTCAAAGAGCGAAGGGCCCACGAAGAAGCCGTTCTCGTGGCCCTGCAGCGTGTGGCCACGGCCGTCGAGCAGGAGTTTGGCGCCTTCATCGACGCCCATCTGGATGTAGTTTTCGATCTTCGCCTTGTGCTGGGCGGAGACGACGGGGCCGTAGTGCGCGTCTTTGTCGGTCGAGATGCCAACCTTGAGGCCGCGCGCAGCATCAATCATGCGCGCCACGAATTCGTCGCCGGTCTTCTTGCCGACCGTGACCGCCACAGGCAGCGCCATGCAGCGCTCGCCGGCCGACCCGTAAGCCGCGCCAACGATGTCTTTGACGGCCTGGTCCATGTCGGCGTCCGGCATGATGATGCCGTGGTTCTTCGCGCCGCCCATCGCCTGCACGCGTTTGCCGTTCGCGGCGCCGGTCGAATAGACATATTGTGCGATGTCGGACGATCCGACGAAGCTGACCGCCTTGATGTCCGAATGCTTGAGGATGGCGTCGACGGCAACCTTGTCGCCGTTGACAACGTTGAGCACGCCGGCCGGCGCACCGGCTTCGAGCATGAGCTCGGCGAGCCGCATCGGCACGGAGGGGTCTTTCTCGGACGGTTTCAGAATGAAGGTGTTGCCGCAGGCAATCGCAACGGCGGCCATCCAGCACGGGATCATGGCGGGGAAGTTGAACGGCGTGATGCCGGCACAGACACCGAGCGCCTGACGCATGGAGAAAACGTCGATGCCAGGGCCGGCGCCTTCGGTGTATTCGCCTTTGAGCAAGTGCGGCACGCCGCAGGCAAACTCGACCACGTCGAGGCCACGCTGCACATCGCCTTTGGAGTCTGCGATCACCTTGCCATGCTCGGACGACAGGAGGTGGGCGAGCTCATTCATGTTGGCTTCGACGAGGCGCTTGAACTCGAACATGACGCGCGCGCGGCGCTGCGGGTTGGTGGCGGCCCAGGCAGGAAGTGCGGCCCGGGCGGCTGCAACCGCGGCGTCCAGCTCGGCTTCGGTGGCCAGCGCCACGCGGGCCTGAACCTCTCCGGTATTGGGATTGTAGATGTCGCCGAACCGGCCGGATTGGCCCGAAACGACCTTGCCGCCGATGAAATGGTGCACTTCACGCATCGCGTGTCTCCCTTTTGCCCTCGAATTTTGACGGCAACCTATAGAGCGCGTAAGTCCAAATAAACGGACAATATCGCAGCCAGTGGCTGCAAATTTGCAGGTAGATCGATTTGAACTGGGACGACCTGAAACTGCTGCTCGAGGTCAGCCGCCATCCGCGCCTGGCCGATGTCGCCGCCCGGACGGGGCTGGATGCCACCACAATCAGCCGGCGCTTGCGCAGACTCGAAGCCGATCTGGGCCTCGATCTGTTCGAGCGCACGGCCAAGGGGCACCTGCTGACCCCCAACGGCCAGACCGTCGCGTCGAGGGCCGAGGCACTGGAACACGCCGCCGCCGAGGTCGCGGCCGTGTCCGAACCTGGCGGACCGCAGGCCACGGGGCGGGTCCGCATCGGCGTGCCCGAAGGTCTGGGCAATCAGCTGATCGCGCCGGCCATCGCCGACTTCGCGACCCGTCATTCCCGTCTGGGTCTCGACCTGATCGCCCTGTCCGGCTTCGTCAGCGTGCCCAAGCGCGAGGCCGACATGTCCATCCTGCTGACGCGCCCGAAAGCAGGGCGGCTGAAAGTGCGCAAGCTGTCCGACTATTCACTGCACCTCTATGCTGCACCGAAATACCTGAACGCGCACGGGGCGATCACGGATGTCACCGATCTGGCTGGCCATTCGCTGATCGGGTATGTCGACGACCTGATCTACTCCTCCCAGCTGCGCTACCATGAGGAGATCATGGCTGGTCTGTCGCTGCGCTTCTGCAGTCCCTCGATTGTCGCGCAATGGCAGATGACACGGGCGGGCGCCGGGATAGCGGTACTGCCTCATTTCATGGCCGCAGCTGATCCGGAGCTTGTGCAGGTTCTGCCCGATGCCGTCCGGATCGAGCGGGCGCTGTGGCTGGCGATCCATGAAGACGTCCACACCCTTGCCCGGGTCCGGGCGACCAGTGAATTCCTGATCGATCTGTTCGAAGCCTCACCTGGCAAGCTTCTCGGAGAGCAAGCGTCCAAACCTCCGCTCAAGGGCCGGTAAACCGGATCGTTCCGTCCTTCAGTCCCTGGCGCACGATTTCTGCGCCGCCGGATTTCATCATCCACTCCAGACGGTGGTCCCGGTACTGACGCTTGAACAGGCCCGCCTTCACGGCCTGATCAACCTGCGCCATGCCTGACATCGACGCTTCAGACTCGGCGCGAGTTTGCCGGACGCTTCCGCGCGCGTTGGCGCGGGCGGCCCAGGCTGAAAGCGCGCTGCCCGCTTCCGGCGCAATGCCAAAGCCCGCCGCTCCGTTCAGGAAGGGCATGACACTCAGATCGCCCCAACCAAAGTCCGCGCCATTGAACCAGTCTGCCTTGCCGAGCCACGCTTCAAGCATCGCAAAAAAGGCGGCCGCCTGGGTCCGGGCGCAGGATTCAATCTGAGCCTTCAAGTCACCTTCTGCGCGCTTGAAGAAGTTGAGCTCTCCGAGCCCCCAGGTGATCGCCTCGAACTGGGTGTCCATGATGTCTTCGATCATCCGGACGCGGGCTTTGCCGGCCGGCGTGGACGGCAGCATGGGCGGCGATGGCCAGACCTCCTCAATATATTCGAGGATGATCGTGCTGTCGAAAATGGATGTGTCGCCATGCACAAGCGCAGGCACCTCGCCGCGCGGATTGGCCTTAGCGAATCCGGAGCCGGTGACGCCCGTGCCAATGCCCTCGGGCAAGCGCGCCTCGAAAGGCACACCCTTTTCGCGCAGGGCGATTTTGACTTTCTGCGCATAGGGCGACAGCGGATGTTCGTAGAGAACGAGGTCGGTCATGGCTTGGCCTCTGAAGAACCGTAAGGACCTTCACACTGCCATGAACGCCCCGGCGCACAAGATGTGACGCCGGGTGGCCCGTCCGCCACGTCAAGGCTCAGGCGGTCGCGGGTTTGCGGGTGAACACGGTCTGTGCCTGGCAGAATTCGAGCACGCCTTCGGGGCCGCCCTCGACGCCGATACCGGACTGCTTGAAGCCGCCGAAGGCCGCGTGCGGGCTGAGGTGTTGGCTCTCGTTGATCCACACCGTGCCCGCCTGAAGGCGCGTTGCGATATCCTGCGCGCGTTCGATGTCGCTGGTCCAGATCGAGGCGCCGAGACCGTATTCACTGTCATTGGCGCGACCGACGACCTCATCGAGGTTGTCGAACTTCAGGAGCGGCAGGACCGGGCCGAATTGCTCTTCCTGCACGATGCGGGCATTTTCCGGCGGGTTGTCGAGGATGGTGATCGGTACGAAGTAGCCGGGCACTTTGGCCTCGTCCCCGCCAATCAGGAACTTGTAGCCATTGTCCTTGGCGTCCTGGATCAGTTCCAGAACACGCTTGTATTGGGCCGAATTCTGGATCGGGCCGATCTGGGTGCCCTGTTCGGCGCCGTCACCGACTTTCACCGTGGCGGCGTATTCCACAATGGCCGCCTTCAATGGTTCGTACACGTCCTTGTGGATGTACATACGTTTGGTGGCGATACAGATCTGCCCGGTGTTGCGGAACGCGGCCCAGAAGAGATCTTCTGCGACCTTTTTCACATCGACATCCGGCATCACGATGGCCGGGTCATTGCCGCCCAGTTCCAGCGTCACGCGCTTCAGGGAGTGAGCGGCGCTCTCCATCACTTTCTTGCCGGTCTGGGTGGAGCCGGTGAAACTGACCTTGTCGATGCCCGGATGGGCCGTCAGCCAGGGCCCGAGGCGATCGGATCCCGAAACGACGTTCAGCACGCCGTCCGGCAGGACGCCGCGCAGCAGCTCTCCAATACGCAGCGTGGTCAGCGGAGTCGTCGGCGCGGGTTTCAGGACAACCGTGTTGCCGGCCAGCAGGGCGGGCCCCAGCTTGAAGGCAGCGAGAATAATCGGGAAGTTCCAGGGCACGATGGCAGCGACGACGCCGATGGGCCCGTAGCGGGTGACGGCATGGCGTTCTGCCGAGTCTTCAGAGACATGCTCGGGAATTTCGTGCTTGGCCGATTCCATGAGCCAGAAAGCGCCGCCGCCGACATCGCCTTCGGCGTCCGGATGCGGTTTGCCCTGCTCCCGCGTCAGCAGGCGCGACAGCTCGGGCAAGTTCTGCATGATGACGCCGGCCATGGCGTTGAGCAGTTCACGTCGCTTTGCAATCGGGGTGGCTTTCCAGGCCGGGAATGCCGCACGGGCTGACGCAACGGCAGCATCGAGTTCGGCCTTCGAACAATCAGGGGCCTGCGCAAAGACCTGTCCGGTCGCTGGGTTCTCGACCCCGAACGTTTCGCCGCCAGCAACGGCCTTGCCGTTGATCGTCATTGTATAGGTCTGATTTGCCATTGTGTTCACTCCCGAGTTTTTTTGGTCCCGATAAGGTATGGCACAAGAGTTCGGAGCCCTCTACAGGCCCGTTTGGCTGATCAAGACCCGGAGGTGGACGAGTGGACCGCGGGGCAACCACGTACTTTCCCTGATTGCCCGGTTTCTTGCGCCGGGCGGTACTCGACCCGATGCTGTGACATGGGAGAGTCGCCGTGGACGGAAGCTTCGGAATCACAACCAGCGAGGCCGGTGAGGCATTCCAGCGCGCGGTCGATACCTTTCTCGACACAGCCCTGACCGACGAATTGCGGGCAGCGGGCCGTGCGACAACCGGCTTGAAGTCCGCCCCTTGGGCCTGCGCAGCCTGGCGAGAAAAACTGCATGCGCAGGGCTGGTACGCCCAATCCTGGCCGGTCGAACATGGCGGTGCGGGCTGGAGCACGGAGCAGCGGCTCTATTTCGAGAATGCTTGCGCGATGCGCGACGCACCATTGCTGCAATCGTCCGGAATTCGCACGATCGGCCCACTGATCATTGCGGAAGGCACGCCTGAACAGAAAGCCCGTTACCTGCCCGCCATTCTGAACGGGCAGCACGAGTGGTGCCAGGGCTTTTCCGAGCCGCAAGCCGGATCGGACCTCTCCGCCCTGTCGCTGCGCGCTGAACGTGATGGCGACGACTTCATTCTTAGCGGCAGCAAGATCTGGACAAGCTTCGCCCAGTACGCAACGCACATGTTCCTGCTCGCCCGCTGCGAGGCAGGCAGCACAGGCGGCGACGGGCTCGTCTTCCTGCTGATCGAGATGGACCGCCCCGGTATCACCGTGAACCCGATCCGGTTCATCGATGGCGACCACGAAACCAACGAGGTCTTCTTCGACCGTGTACGCACACCGGCTGCTGACCGCGTTGGCAACATTGGAGCGGGCTGGAAGACAGCGAAGCGGTTAATGGCCATTGCGCGGTCGAACAACACGACCACCGGCATGTTGCGCCGGGCCTTTCGCGCTGCCGAGCGCGGGTACAGGGACTCCGGGTATGCCGATCCGGCCTTGCAGGCACGCCTTGCCGAACTCGACTTGCGGATCGACATGTTCGAAGCGCTGGAGGTCCACGCGGGTGCCGGACGTATCCGGATCGACGAGGCGCCTGCCACATCTGTGCTCAAGGTGCTCGCAACCGAACTGCACCAGGCGATCACAGAAATCGGCATCGAACTGGCACCAAACAGCGACTTTGCACTGGCGAAATATTTCGCGACCCGGGCCGCCACGATCTACTCCGGAACCAGCGAAGTCCATCGCAACATCATCGCCCGGGCAATCGGTTGCCCCTAGCGACTGGAGGTCGGGCTCTGCCCTCACGAAATAGGGCTTGCTTGCCTTTGCGTTATATACCGATCAATCGGAATTCACGGCAGTGGAATCACCGGGAACCCGGGGTCCGGAAACTGACCGCAGGGAGGAAAAGGCCGGCAATCCCTTTGCCGGACGCGACCAATGGACGGTGATACGCAACTGCTTGATGACCGCCAATTGACGCTTCCGCAGCGGGCCCGGCGCCTGTTGCAGTCGCAGCAGTCCCGGCGCTGGCTGGCTGCCGGGGCTGTGTTGTTGTTTGTGCTTCTGGCAACGCATTTCGTGATGGACCGCGCCGCTTATGTGACGACTGCGGACGCGCGCGTCGCCTCCGAAATGATCGCTGTCTCTACCGACATATCCGGCCGGATCACACGCGTGGCGGTCAGCGAAGGCGACCGCGTGGCCGAAGGCGACGTTCTCTATACGATCGACGACCGAGAAGCCGAATTCACGCTGGCGGAGTACGAGGCGGAGGCCGCGCGGCTACGCGCCGAAATCGCCCGTGAAGAGGCCCGCGCAGGTCTCTCCGCATCCAAGGCCGGCAGCCAGGTCGCTGCCCGCCAGGCAGGTACGCGCTCGGCATCGGCATCAGTCGAAGCCGCCCGGTCCAATCTCGAAACGGCGCAGCAGGAACACGACCGGACCAAGAACCTGCTGGATCAGGGCCGGATTCCGAAGAGCACCTATGATCAGGCAAAGAACGCGCTGGAGACCGCGCAGCAAGCTTTGCTGAGGGCACAGGCCGAACGCGAAACCGCCGCAGCCGAGCAACGCACGGCGAGCATCACAGGCGAAGAAGTGCGGCTGATCGATTATGACCTGACCGTGCTGAAGGCTGAGCTGGAACAGGCCGAAGCGCGCGTCGAGGCGCAGAAGGTGGTGGTGGAACAGCATACGATCCGCGCGCCCGTCGGCGGTGTCATAGACGAACTCTTCTATGATCCCGGCGAGCATTCGCTGCGCGGCTTCCGGATGGCGCTGATGCACGATCCGGCAAATGTCTGGATCACGGCCAACATCAAGGAAACCGACATCCGCAATATCCATCCGGGTGCGAGCGTGCTCGTGATAGCGGACAGTAATCCGGGAAATACCCTGAAAGGGCATGTGACGGGTATCCGCGAGACGACATTGTCGGAAGCGGCCATGATGCCGAACCCGAATGCCAATGGCGTGTTCACGAAGATCACCCAGAGGATCAAGGTCCGGATTGATCTCGACTCGACGGTTGTCCACCTGAGGGCTGGCACGATGGTGCGTGTACGGATCCGCAAGTCCGAACGCTCGCCGGCGAAGACTTGACCAGCGCGGCAGGCATGTCGCTACCTGCCGGCTCGCCACCTGCACGGGCGAGCGTTGAGATTCCTGAAGATGCCGGTGCCGCGATCCGCGAGCGTTTTGCGCAGTTCGGGGCAAACTATCGCTGGTTCCTCCTGTTGACGATGCTGATGGGGTCCATGTCGACCCTGTTGGCGGCAACGACCGTGAACGTGGCCCTGCCCGCCATCATTGGGGCATTCGGCCTGGGCCAGGATCAGGCACAATGGATGTCGACTGCTTTCCTGGCCTCCTCAACGCTGGCCATGCTGGCGAATGCCTGGGCCATGACCAACTTTGGCCCGCGCGCTACCTATGTGTTCGGAATGGCATCGTTCATTCTGGGGTCGTTGCTGGGCGCCGTCAGCAATACCCTCGAGCTGCTCATCCTGTCCCGCGCCATGCAGGGCGTGTCGGCGGGCCTGCTGCAGCCGATGTCGATGTTCCTGATCTTCAAGACCTTTCCGGACCGCCAACGCGGCACCGCGATGGGATTGTTCTCCATTGGCGTGGTTCTGGCGCCAGCCTTTGGACCTGCGCTGGGCGGAATTGCGGTCGACGTCGCCAGCTGGCGGCTTGTTTTCGTGGCCACATTGCCTCTCGCGATACTCGCGCTGATGGTGTCTCCGTTCCTGATGCCTTCCGGCGACCGGGCCGGTGCAAGGAAGCAGCCGCTCGACTGGCAGGGCTTGATCCTGCTGGCAGTGGCATTGGTGGGTTTGCTGTCCGCCTTCGCAAACGCCAACCGGGACGGATGGGATTCGGACAAGACCCTGATCCGGATCGCCGTTTCGACATTGGCGGGCATCGTGTTTTTCTTCTGGGAACGGCGTCATCCTTTCCCCGCGCTCAATCCGGCGATCTTCAAGTACCGGCAGTTCTGGGCGTTCAGCATAGTGATCGTGGCGACCGGCACTGCGATCTATGGGTCGACCTATCTTATCCCGCTGTTTGTGCAGCTTGTTCAGGGGTATTCTCCCACGGCGGCCGGCGTGATGATGATCCCCGCCGGCCTCGCCATGGTGGTCGGTTTTCCGATTGCTGGCCGGCTGACCGACCAGATCGACCCGCGTTGGCTCCTCGGTTTCGGCACGTTCAGCTTTGCTGCCTCTGCGTTCCTGCTTTCCGGCGTCACGGCGCTGACCCCCTATTGGGTGCTGGTCAGCTGGATCGTTCTCAGCCGGGTCGGCATCAGTTTCAGCATGTCGCCGGCGAACACCACGGCCGTCCGCGCCGTGCCACAGCACCTGCTTGCCTCGGCGACCGGCGGCGTCTCATTCCTGATGCAGGCGGGCGGCGCATTCGGCGTGAACCTGCTGGCCGTGCTGCTGCAGCGGCGCATGCTGTTTCATGGCGAGCATCTGGTTTCGGAAATGAACGAAGCGAACTCGGAGTTCCTGTACCAGCACGCGCTGCAGGCGCAGGCACTGGAGACGACCGGAATGCCCCAGCTGACGGCGTTCACAAGCGCTTTCCAAAACATAAGCCAGCAGATTGCCTCCGAAGCGACCGAGCTGGCCTTCCGCGACTGTTTCTACGTGATCATGCTCTGGTTCGTATTGGTGTTTTCGGCTGTTTTCCTGATGCCGAGGCCCAAGCTGAGGTAAATGACAGCCCTTTAAAAGGCCCTCGCCGCTGCACCGCCGGATGCAGTGCCTGCCCTTGCGCCATGTGTTCCTTTCCCCCGCGTTCTGTGCATGATCTTCCCAAAATCAGTTGAATGGAATTGGGGAGAGAGATGCATTACGCCGAGCTCAAGAAGGCCCGCGAAGAATTGACCGGACCGGGCGGCGCATTCGAAATCGAAGTCGCCGACGTGCTGGGTCACCGCCTCCTGAACTACAAGAACGCCCCGCCGAGTGTCCGGGAATTCTGGCTGTCCACCGTCCAGTTCGCGGAACGGCCTTATCTGGTCTATGGCGACGAACGGCTCACCTATGCCGACTCCCACAAGCAAGTGAACGCCGTTGCCGCGTGGCTTGTGAGCCAGGGCGTGAAGCCGGGTGACCGCGTGGCCATCGCCATGCGCAACTATCCCGAATGGATGCTGATCTACTGGGCCTGCGTGTCGATCGGCGTGGCTGTGGTTGGCATGAACGCCTGGTGGACACCCGAGGAAATGACTTACGCGCTGAACGACTCGGCGCCGAAAGTCATGTTCCTGGATGCCGAGCGCCTTGAGCGGTTCCGCGAATGCACGGATCTGGCTGGAAAGCTGAAGCTGGTAGGCGTGCGCATTCCGGATGCTGGCCCGGATGTCACGTCGTGGAGCGACGTCATCGCACAGGGCGGCGACATGCCGGATGTGAAGGTCGATCCCGACTCCGACGCCTGCATTTTCTACACTTCCGGAACGACAGGATTCCCCAAGGGAGCTCAGCTGACCCATCGCGGATGTGTGGCGAACCTGATGAACATGATGTTTGCAGGTGCTTCCACGGCGCTCGCCATGGAGCGTGCCACCGGATTGGTGCCGCCCGCGACTCCCCCGATTCCTGTGACCTTGATCACCACGCCGCTGTTCCACGTGACGGCCAACAATTGCGGAGCCTACGCGGCAACGGCCGCAGGCGGCACGCTGGTGCTGATGTATCGCTGGGATGCCGGCGAAGCGCTCCGGATGATCGAGCGCGAGCGGGTCACCGGCATGAGCGGCGTGCCCGTGATGGCGCGCGAACTGATCAACCATCCGGACTTCGCCAAGACGGACACGTCGAGCCTGACCGCGCTGGCGGGCGGCGGGGCACAAGTGCCGCCGGATCTTGTGCTCAAGATCGAAGCCCAGGTGGCCACTGCCCGGCCGAGCACCGGCTATGGCATGACCGAAACCTGCGGGATCATCACGTCGGTTTCCGGCGACTTCTTCGTGGACAAACCGGACACCGCCGGCCCTTACATGCCGAACTTTGAAGCCAAGTGCGTCGATGACGATGGCAACACCGTTCCGCCCGGCCAGGTGGGTGAGCTTTGGGTCAAAGGCTCATCCGTCATCAAGGGATACATCAACCGTCCGGAAGCAACGGCGGCGTCGATCACCGACGGCTGGCTGCACACCGGTGACGTCGCCAGGATCGACGAGAACGGCTTCATCTTCATCGTTGACCGCAAAAAGGACATGGTGCTGCGCGGCGGCGAGAATGTTTACTGCGCCGAGGTCGAAGCCACGATCTATCGGCATGTCGCCGTTGCTGAATGCTGCGTGTTCGGTGTGGCGGACGAGCGTCTCGGAGAAGAAGTCGGCGCGGCAGTGGTGCTGAAACCGGGCAAACGTGTGAGCGATTCAGAGCTGCGCGAACATTGCGCGGTGATCATGGCGAAGCACAAAGTCCCTCGCTATATCTGGTTCCTCGATGAGGCCTTGCCTCGCAATGCCAGCGGCAAATTCCTCAAGCGCGAACTGCGTGACCGTTTGAGCCCCAAAGTCGAATCTGCCTGACCCCAGACGGCCGTAGAAATGTCTACGGCCCCTGAACTTCATCCATGCGCACTTCGACGCGAAGGCTTTCGATGCCGCCACCCTTGTAGATGGTGCCCGAAGTCGGCGTGGCGTCCACATAGTTGCGCCCGCACGCCACGCGGATGTGATCCTGATTGGCGGCGCAGCCATTGGTGGGGTCAAAGCCGCGCCAGCCGACATAAGGCAGATAGACTTCCGCCCAGGCGTGCGACGCATCCGACTGGATCTTGTTGGTGTAGTTGGCGCCCGTGTAGATGTAGCCCATCCGGTAACGCGCAGGCAGGCTGAGCAACCGCGTGAGGCAGATGAACAGGTTGGCAAAGTCCTGACAGACCCCGCGCCGGTTGGTGTAGACCTCGAACGGCGTCGTGCTGATCTGGGTGCTACCCGGCACGTACTGGAAGTCCTTGTAGATACTGAGATTGATATCGTTGATCGTGCGGAGCAGATGATAATCGTTCCGCTCGACAAAACTCATCGCGTAATTGGTCAGCTCTCGAAGTTGGCTCTCCGGAAGTTCCGGCGGCAGAAGGTAAGGCAGCATCATCTGGCGCTGCCAGGGCATCCAGATTAGCGGGATCGACGTCTGGCGCAACGCAATGCCGTGATCGTCCGGCGGGGACTGGTAGATCTTCACCCGGCTGGTCGCCGTGACTGACAGGTCCTGGTAGGGCGTTGTAATCTCACAATGGACCGATTGGTTGCCGAACACGTCCTCATACTGAATTTCTTCAGCAGCCGAGGACAGGGTCAACTTCGAATGCACAACTTCCTGGATCAGATCGTCCGTCGGGATCAGGCGAAAGAGGTGCGTGCTGCGTTCGACGGGTTCTGAATACTGGTAGTGCGTGGTGTGGGTCACATCGAACAGGCGGTAGGAAAGGCTGCGCCCTTCAACCGTCTGGGTGATCGCGCGGGTGCTCGTCACGAACTCCTGGATCACCGGAGCGATCGACACGGCTTGCGCCTGCCCCTGGGCAGCCTGCGTCTGATGCATCAGCGAGCCGGCGGTGCCGCCTGCGGGCCGTATGACCGTGTCCGGCTGAACGGCCCAGACGGCGCCGCCGGCGCTGCTGTTCCAGGTGACCACGCCGCGATTGGCGAGGATCAGCTGGCCCGGCTGCATCTCGATCCAGTCGCCGGTGTCGAACCGGGTGGAGGTGACGACCAGCGCCGTGCGGAAGGCATCGCGCGGGTCATCGACGGCAACCCGGATTGCCTCTGAATCGAGGACGTGGAGGTTGTTGGGTGGTCGGAGGCGCGAATAGTAGAGCTTCTTGGGTGAGCGCGATCCATGGAAGCAGCAGACGGTCTGCCCGTCGCTGAGGTACATATCCGAACTGCCGAGCTGGTCGAAACGCTGGAACCAGGACAGGATTTCATTGGGGTCAACCTGAGCCAGCTTGCGGGCGCCGTGGGCCTGCATGTGGGCGAGCAGGTTGCAGAAAGCGAGCTCCGAATCGGTGCCGCCGACCGGCTCGAGCAGGCGGACGTCGCCTTCGAAGATCTGCGTCAGCGCCTGTTTGTCGAGGTCGCCATTGTGCATGAACAGCCAGTCGGAACCCGCAAAGCTGCGGGTGAACGGCTGTGTGTCGGCCTGATTGTACCCCTGATCAGCGCCGCGGACTTTGCAGAAGAAGACGTGCGACCGGAAGTTCGACCAGTCCGTGAGACTATCGGTGAACACCTGCGTGCCGCGGGCCGCCGGGTCCTTGATCACCATCGCAGACGACTGGTTTCCCGGATACCAGCCAAGTCCCCAGCCATGCGTGTGACTGCCTGACAGATTTTTAGCCAGATTGATGTTGATGGAGGGCGAACTCGGTGAGTCGAAGTTGATCAGCAGGATATCGCTGTTCAGTGTAGGTATCTGGAACACTATGACTCTTTCTGCTTCTCAACCCACCGTTCGGCGGACGAATTTTGGCTTACTGTTACCCGGCCCGGTCCCCCGCAGCCCCCGAGCTCCACGATCCGCGCCAAAAGGAACACTCCGTATGAGCATAACCGTCGCGCTCAACCATGTAACCTCATACACGTACAATCGGCCCGCGTCGCTGGGAACACAGACAATCCGCCTGCGACCCGCACCGCATGTGCGAAACGCCATCCAATCCTACAGCCTGCAGGTACTACCGAAAAACCAGTTCATAAACTGGCAGCAAGATCCGTTCGGCAATTTCCTCGCCCGTGTTGTCTTTCCGGAAAACGTCAAACAATTCCGGGTCGAGGTGGACCTTGTTACCGAGATCCGGGTTTTCAATCCATTCGACTTCTTTCTGGAACCCTATGCGGAGACATTTCCGTTTACCTACGAGGCAGCGCTGCGCGAAGAATTGGCACCGTATCTGGAGGTCAAGGAACGCGGCGGCGGGCTGACAGACTGGCTGGAGAGCCTGGACCGGACACCCACCGGAATCATCAATTTCCTCGTTGCAGTGAACCAGAAGCTGAACCAGTCGCTAGGCTACACCGTGCGTCTGGAACCAGGTATCCAGACCTGTGAAGACACACTTTCGATCGGCACGGGATCGTGCCGGGACATGGCGTGGTTCCTCTGCCAGGCGCTGCGTCATCTGGGACTGGCGACGCGGTTTGCATCCGGCTACCTGATCCAGTTGGCGCAAGACATGAAGTCGCTGGATGGACCGTCAGGAACGGACGTCGATTTCACCGACCTGCATGCGTGGACAGAAGTCTATCTGCCAGGCGCCGGCTGGATAGGTCTCGATCCGACCTCGGGCCTTTTCGCCGGTGAGGGCCATATCCCGCTTTGCTGCACACCCAATCCCTCCAGCGCCGCGCCCATATCGGGCACGCTGGAAGGTGGCGTGGAAGCAGTACTGCATCACGAGATGTCGGTCCGGCGCATCTTTGAGGCGCCCCGGGTGACCAAGCCTTATTCCGAGGCGCAATGGGCCGAAATCGATGCACTGGGGGCGCAGGTCGATACCGCACTCGCCAAATCCGATGTGCGCCTGACCATGGGCGGCGAGCCGACATTCGTGTCAATCGACGAGCGGGAGGACAATGCCTGGCACTACGGCGCGCTCGGCGGTGAAAAGAAGGTTCTGGCCAAGGATTTGCTCTATCGGTTGAGCGGCCGGTTCGCGACGGGCGCACTGCACATGTTCACGCAGGGCAAGTGGTATCCGGGCGAAATCCTTCCGCGTTGGGCAATGCAATGTTTCTGGCGCGCGGACGGCGTGGCAATGTGGAACGATCCCGCCCTACTGGCCGACCCGGATGCAGATCTGGGCCACACACTCGATACTGCGAAAAATTTCCTCAGCACACTGAGCTCGACATTGGGCATCCCGGACTCCTATGTGCTGCCTGCCCGGGAGGACACGCCTTACTATCTGTGGAAGGATCGCCGGCTCCCCATCGCGGGAGACATTCTGGAAGCTGATGTCTTTGAGCGCACCGAACGCGAGCGTTTGCAGGCGCTGATGGACAAGAACCTGAACGCGCCCGTCGGCTTTGTCCTTCCGCTGCATTTTTCTCATCCTCGGCAGCGGTGGATCAGCAACGCCTGGGCCTTCAAAAGTGGGCACCTCATCCTGCTCACCGGCGATTCGCCCATCGGCCTGCGCCTGCCGTTGAGCAGCCTGCCCTCGCCCGACGAAGCCAAAGACGAGCTGATACCTGAACGCAGCGCGCTGAGCATGCGGTCCAAATTGCCCAGCGCTTCCGCGCTCAAGAAATCGATCAAAGCTGCCAGTGCGTTGGACGATGCGAATTTCCGTGACGATCCGAACGGTCTGATCCGCAGCGCGATCTGCGCCGAAGTTCGCGGCGGAACCTTGCATCTGTTCCTGCCGCCCGTCGTGTGGGCAGAACATTTCCTGATGCTGATCCAGGCCATCGAAACCGTGGCGCGCCAGATCGGCATTCCGGTTGTGCTTGAAGGCTACACGCCCGCACGCGATCCACGCATCGTGAACCTCAGCGTCACGCCGGATCCGGGCGTGATCGAAGTCAACGTTCAACCGGCCGAAGACTGGGTGGATCTAAAAACCATTGCCCAGACGGTCTATGATGAAGCGCGACAGGCGCGGCTATCGGCCGAAAAGTTCATGCTGGATGGGCGACGCACGGGCACCGGCGGCGGCAATCATATCGTGCTCGGAGCAATGCAGCCGGAGGACAGCCCTTTCTTGCGGCGCCCCGACCTGCTGCGCTCGATGATCACATTCTGGCAGAACCACCCGTCACTGTCCTACCTGTTCGCCGGTACCCATATCGGGCCGACAAGCCAGGCACCGCGCATCGACGAAGCGCGCCACGATTCCCTTTATGAACTCGAGATTGCGTTCCAGCAGGTGCCTGAATCGAGCGACACGCCGGCCTGGGTGGTCGACCGACTGTTCCGCAACCTTCTCGTCGACCTGACAGGCAACACGCACCGCGCAGAATTCTGCATTGACAAGCTCTACAGCCCCGACAGTGAACGCGGCCGGCTGGGTTTGCTGGAAATGCGGGGATTCGAAATGCCGCCGCATCCGCAGATGAGCCTGGTCCAGAGCCTGCTGCTGCGCGCCTGCATCGTCTGGTTCTGGAAGACGCCGTACAAAGGACAACTCGTTCGCTGGAGCACACAGTTGCACGACAAGTTCATGCTGCCACATTTCGTGCGCGAAGACCTGCACGCTGTGCTCGACAGCCTGCGTCATGCCGGGTTCGATTTCGCGCCCGCCTGGTTCGAGCCCTTCTTTGCGTTCCGCTTCCCGGAATGCGGGCAGGCACAGATCGGCGAGACCACGCTGGTGCTTCGCAATGCGCTCGAACCCTGGCCGGTGATGGGCGAAGAACCTTCAGGCGGCGGCGTCAGTCGATCGGTTGATGCGACCGTCGAACGGATGGAGCTGACCGTGACGGGACTGGTTCCCGGACGGCACCAGATCACCTGCAACGGACGCGCCTTGCCGCTGGCGCCGACGCGCGACGAAGGCAAGTTCGTGTCCGGCATCCGGTTCAAGGCCTGGTCACAGCCCTCGAGCCTGCACCCGCGCCTGAAACCTCAGGCCCCTCTCGTCGTCGATGTGATCGACCTGCTGAACGAGAAGTCACTGGGCGGGTTCACCTATCATGTGGCGCATCCCGGCGGCCGCAGCTTCGAGACCTATCCAGTCAACGAAAATGAAGCCGAAGGCCGACGGATGTCGCGGTTTGCCGCTATGGGTCACACACCGGGCAAGGTTACCGCAGCGCCGTTCGAGTTAAACCACGACTTTCCGCATACGCTCGATTTGCGATTCGGCGCCAAGACGCCTTCGTGATCAAGTCAGCGGAACGCGTTGCCTGATTTCACGCCGAAGAGCTTGAAGATCATCGCCGCAGGGCAAAAGCCCGTGAAAGCCGCCTGCAGCATGTTCGCGCCGGCGAAAGCGGTCAGCAGGAACCAGTAGGGCGATACAAAATAGCCAAGCGAGAGGCTGACGAGAACAACGCAGCCTGCGAAGGCGAGAACAGCACGATCAAGGTTCATTTGGAAGCTCCTGAGGATTCAATTGGCTTTGGACGTAACTTTGAGCGAGGTCTGTATCCAGTTGTCGAGGGCCGCGCCGGTTTTCGCGCCAGCCTCGTGCGCCACGACGCGCCCGCCCTTGCGCGCAATAAGCGTGGGCACGCCCCGGATCTGGAGAAGGCCGGCGGCAGCCTGGTTGGTGTCCGTGTTCAGTTTGAAAAAGCGAACGTCGGCGCTGAACCTGGCTGCGGCCGCTTCGAAGTGAGGCGCCATCATCCGGCAGGGACCGCACCAAGGCGCCCAGACATCCAGCACATACGCGCCTGTATCCTTCGCCTGCAGAGCCGCGAACTGTTCCGAGTTCACGTCAACAGGTGCCGGCGTGGCCAGCGGTTTGCTGCACCGGCCGCATTTGGCTGCAGTCAGTGATTTGCCCGCGCTCACACGGTTGGTCGCGCCGCATGCGACGCAATAAATCATTTGTTCATTGGCAGACATATCCGGAAGCCTTTCGGGTTCAACTTGCCTTTATCTTGTTGGTCTTGATCAGGCCGAGCACGGCATTCTCGTAGAACGTTTCTGACTTCCCGGACTTCACCTTCCCGAGGAAGTATTTTTCGAAACCAACCTTGGCGGTGTGGACCCAGCCGCCTGCACCGGACCAGTTCACATTGCGCGGCGGAATCTGGGGCTGCGCCACGAAGGCAACGCCCTTGTCGCCGAAGTCAGCCAGGCAGATCGCGTTCCAGGTGGCTTGGTGCGTCGGCGCTTCGCCGCGCACGATCTGGCCGAGATTGCTGGCTGTCGCCGTCACCATCGATTCGATCATGAAACCGGTCTTGGGGACGCCGACTGGCACCGGCGTTTTGCCGACGGGCGGAATGGCGATGCAGACACCGAGCCCGAAGATGTCCGGGTACTTCGGATTACGTTGGTGCTTGTCGACCAGGATAAATCCACGTGGATTGGTCAAACCTTCGACGCCGTAGACAGCGCCGACGCCGCGGAAGGCCGGCAGCATCATAGAGAATTTCATCGGCAGTTCGTGAACCTGTTTCACGCTGCCATCCTCATTGACCTCTTCGACGGTCATCTTTCCGGCTTCAGCTTTCAGCACGCGCGCGTTGGTGATCCACTTGATGTGGCGCTCACGCATTTCACTTTCGAGCAGGCTTTTTGTGTCGCCGACACCATCAAGGCCCAGATGGCCAATATACGGCTCCGATGTCACATAGGTCATCGGGACCTGGTCACGGATCTTGCGCTTGCGCAGCTCGGTTTCGATGATCATCAGTGTTTCGTAGGCCGGGCCGTAGCACGAGGCGCCCTGGACCGCTCCGACAATGATCGGCCCGGGATCTTTGCAAAACTCTTCAAACTTGGTGTTGGCCTGTGTCGCATGATCGATATGGCACACGGACTGTGTATGGCCGTTGGGGCCCAGTCCATCAATCTCGTCGAAGGCCAGTTCCGGCCCGGTTGCGATCACCAGGTAGTCATACGAAACGGTAGATCCATCCGCGAGCAGTACGGTTTTCTGTTCGGGCTGAACCTTCGACGCTTTTCCGACGATCATCGCGATCTTGCGCTTCTTCATAGGTCCTTCGAGATCGACGACGATGTCCTCGCGGTCACGCCAGCCCACCAGAACCCACGGATTTGATGGCAGAAACTGGTAAAAGCTGTTCTCGTTGATCACGACGACGTCGTCTTCACGCCGCACCGCCTTGCGGATTTCGTAGGCCGCCAGCACGCCGCCGAGCCCGGCACCGAGTACCACGATCTTTGCCATTTCGTTTTCTCCCTTGCTGTTCCATAGGGTCTGGTATTTTAGAATTTTATAATATACGTATGCTTACGGATGTCGGAATTGTCAAATCCGGACGATTGCAGGGGCATGCAGCCGTCGCCGGATGATGGAGTGAATATGAGAACCCAGTCACCTTCCCCGCAACCTGAGGCGGGCGCCCGCCAAATGCGCGGCTCCGGACTCCTGTTGGCGTTTCTGATCGCGTTTCCAGGGATCGCCGCGGCCCAAACCCTGAAAGTGGAGGAGTCAATTGTTGTCGACTACCGCCCCGTCATTGCGCGGATTGAGGCGGGCGACACGGCGACTGCTCGCTCGCGCCTGCAGGGCGTCGTCACCCAGCTCAATGCCGTCGAAGGGCAGATCGTCAAGGCAGGCGACGTGATAGCCGTCGTTACCGACGACACGATTGCTCCGCAGTTGTCATCGCTGAGCTCACGGATCGATGGACTTAACTCCCAGGTGAAGCAGATGGAAAACGACATCGCTCGGAACGAGGGCCTGCTCGCACAAGGCTTTTACCCGCGCGTTCGGCTGGATGAAGAAAAAACCAATTTCGAGGTAATGAAGCGCAGCCTCGCGTCTGCCGAAGCTGAACGGCGCGCTTTGAGCGCCCGGCAGTCCGAGGGACGCATCCTTGCGCCCGCAAACGCCCACGTGACAGATGTCAAGGTCGTCCGGGGATCGGTTGTCTCGCCCGGAGACGTGCTGGCCACGTTTGCCACCGTTGACGGCGTCGTCCGGCTCGCGCTGCCCGAACGCCATGCGCCGAACATCAGGGAAGGTGGGCTGATCACGCTCCGTTTGCCAGCGCGATCCGACGAAGTGCGCACAGCGACCATCATCAAGATCTATCCCGAGCTACGGCAAGGATCCGTCATAGCCGACGCGAAAGTCGAAGGCGGCCTGACGGCGCTGTTCGGTGAGCGCGTGGACGTTCTGGCGCCGGTGGGCGAACGCCGGGCCATCCGGATTCCCAAGGACTATGTTTCGACGCGGTTCGGTGTCGATTTTGTCCGCGTGAAGGTCGGAGAACGCTTCATCGACGCGCCCGTAGCCCTCGCCGCGCCGCTGGTCGACACAACGGGTCAGTATGAGATCCTGTCGGGGCTCAAACCCGGCGACGAGATCGAAAAGCCGGAACCCCGCCCGTGAAGACCGACCTTTCCGGCGGGATCACGCGTTCCACGATCCGTTCACCGATCACACCGCTGTTGCTCCTCGCCGCGTTGGCAGTCGGCCTGATCGCACTCCTTACGATTCCGCGCGAGGAGGAGCCCCAGATCTCCGTACCGATGGTCGACATCATGGTGTCGTCCCCGGGACTGCAAGCGCCCGATGCGGTGGAGCAGGTCACCAAGCCGCTCGAAAGTATCCTGATGGCCATCCCGGATGTGGAGCATGTCTACTCCCAGACGCGAGACGACGGCGCACTCGTTACCGCCCGGTTCAAGGTTGGCACCGATGCAGACAACGCGATCCTTCGCGTGCATGAGAAGATACGCGCCAATCTGGATTCCATTCCATATGACGTGCCGATGCCGCTCGTGGTCGGGCGCGGAATCAACGACGTCCCGATTGTCACGCTGACGCTGTCGCCGGATGAAGCAACCGGCGATGTGTGGAACGACACAACGCTGCGTATGCTGGCTGACGAACTGCGCAATGAACTGACGAAGGTCAAAGATGTTGGCCTTACAGAAGTAATTGGAGGCCGGCCGCTCGAATTGCGGGTTGAGCCGGATATCCAGGCCCTGTCGGCGCAGGGTGTTTCCCTTCAGACACTGGTGCAGAGCATTCAGGGCGCAGCGGCGGCCACGCCCTCAGGCCGGGCGCATCAGGATGGCGAATCCCTGATCGTGCAGGCCGGTAACCGCGTGAACGCCGTGCACGAACTGGAACGGCTTCAGATCCGGGGGGCTGGCGGCCGGGTCGTGTATGTGGGCGACGTTGCGACCGTGAAAGTCGCCGGCGCCGATTCCGACATGCGCGTCTGGACAATGCAACCCAATGCAAGCGACGGATTCGCGGCGCGCCCCGCTGTGACCGTCACCGTCGCCAAACGGCCCGGGGCGAATGCTGTGGTTGTCTCCAGCGCCGTTCTTGAGCGTTTGCAGACCTTGAAAGGCCCATTGATTCCGGAAGGCATTGATGTCGAGGTGACACGCGACTATGGCGCAACGGCCAATCACAAGGCCAATGAGCTGCTGTTCCATCTGGGACTCGCGACGGTTTCCATTGTCGTCCTGATTGCATTCAGCATCGGATGGCGGGAGGCCCTGGTCACCCTGATCGTCATTCCCACGACGATCCTGCTGACGTTGTTTGCTTCGCTGATGATGGGCTACACGATCAACCGCGTCAGCCTGTTCGCGTTGATTTTTTCCATCGGCATCCTGGTCGATGATGCCATCGTGATCATTGAGAATATTTCTCGTCATTGGGCGATGAATGACGGTCGCAGCCGGACCGAAGCTGCCATCCAGGCGGTGTCGGAGGTCGGCAATCCAACCATCATTGCGACGTTGACAGTGATCGCGGCCTTGCTGCCCATGATGTTCGTTTCCGGACTTATGGGACCGTATATGGCCCCCATTCCGGCGAACGCGTCTGCGGCTATGATGTTCTCCTTCTTCGTTGCGGTCGGTATTGCGCCATGGCTGATGATGAAGATCGTCAGCGGAGCTGGCGCAACAGCGCACATCAACGCGCATGGCGGAGAAACACGCCTCAGCGGCTTCTACCGCCGGGTGGCAGCGCCCGTCGTGGAGTCGAAACGCAATGCCTGGATCTTCCTGATCGCGGTGGGAATTGCCACATTGTTGTCGCTGCTGCTGTTCGTCACGCGCGCGGTGCCGGTGAAACTGCTGCCCTTCGACAACAAGTCCGAAGTACAGGTAATTGTCGATCTTCCTGAAGGCGCCGCCCTTGAAGACACCGAACGGGCCCTGTTCGCGCTGGCAGATGCTATCCGCCCAGTTGAGGAAGTGATTACCCTGCAGGCCTATGCCGGCACCGCTGCGCCGTTCAACTTCAATGGCCTGGTGCGTCACTACTTCCTGCGTTCGAGCCCTGAGCTCGGCGACCTTCAGGTCAACCTCTCGGAAAAAACGGAACGCAAGCGCGCAAGCCATCAGATCGCGCTCGACATTCGCGCCCGGCTCGCCGCCGTTCCTCTGCCGGAAGGCGCACGCGTGAAAGTCGTGGAAGTCCCGCCCGGTCCGCCTGTGATCTCTACGCTGATGGCAGAAATCTACGGCCCGTCTCCCGAAGCGCGACGGAAGACGGCGAGCATCATCGAACAGATGTTCAATGAGACCGACTTCATCGTTGACGTCGATAACTCTCTCGGCGATGCCGCGCCGAGGCTGGCCTTTGACATCGATGAGCCCAGCGCGGCCGATGCCGGCGTGCTGCAGCAGGATATTCTGGATACGATTTCTCTTGCCTTCGAGGGACGGACCGCAGGCGTATCCCCACGCGGTGAGGGCCGCGATCCCCTTAATATCCGCGTTTACCTGCCACGATCGGAACGCAGCTGGACACAGCAAATTGCGGCGACGCCCGTCCCTCGGCGGCTGGCCGGAACGGATGTTGTGCCGATTGAACTGGGAGCTTTGGTCGAAACGCATGAAGACACAGGCTCCCTCTCCATATTCCGCCGCGACGGACACTTCGCAGATATGGTGATGGGCGAACTGGCCGGCCGGTTCGAAGCGCCGATTTACGGCATGTTCGAAATCGAATCGCGCATCAAGGTCTATGACTGGGCCAGCCAAGGACTCGCCCAGCCTGTGATCAGCATGTACGGCCAACCTGAAGACGAGACCCATACGACCCTGCTGTGGGACGGCGAATGGGAAGTGACCTATGTGACGTTCCGGGACATGGGGCTGGCCTTCGGCGTTGCCTTGATCGGGATTTACATCCTTGTGGTCGCACAGTTCGGGACGTTCCGCGTACCGCTGATCATCCTGACGCCTGTGCCGCTGACACTGATCGGCATCATGATCGGCCACTGGCTGTTCGGCGCTGCGTTCACGGCAACGTCGATGATCGGGTTCATTGCATTGGCGGGCATCATCGTGCGCAACTCGATCCTGCTCGTGGACTTCGTGCGCCACCGGACGGACGATCACACGCCGCTGAAGGAGGTACTGCTTGATGCGGGCGCGATCAGGTTCAAACCGATCCTCTTGACCGCTCTGGCGGCCATGATCGGCGCCGCGGTGATCCTGTCCGATCCAATCTTCCAGGGCCTTGCGATTTCGCTGCTGTTCGGTCTGGCCTCATCAACGGCGCTGACTGTACTGGTCATTCCGGCGATCTATATCGCCTTGAGAGGGCCGGAATGGACACCCGCAAACGCGTCGCCTACCCCGGCACAGAATGATGCGACTCAGTCTGCAGAAGGGACCACGCATGGCACATCCCAAGCTTAAGAAGGCGGAAGCCCTTCAGCGCGTGACCTACCGCGCCCAGGAAGCGGCCGACACTCTGAAGGCGATGGCGAGTGAAACGCGGCTGATGATCCTTTGTGCGCTGAGCGACGAAGAGCGCCCTGTCAACCAGCTGGCTGAACTGACCGGCCAATCGCAGTCTGCCGTGTCACAGCACCTGGCAAAGCTGCGGGCGGCGGGTCTGGTCGAAAGCCGCCGCGATGGTCAGACGATCTTCTACCGCTGCAAGCCCGGCATCGGGCACTTGCTGATCGACACGCTCTGCAGCTTCTACGGTCGCCCCGGACACTAACTGCCGCGCCGCAATCCACACCATAGTGCTCGCTCGCCCGTGCGCCGGCCGAGTTGCCATGAGCCCGAAACTTAACTAGGAGGGCTCTCCCCCATCTGTCGCGTGACACAACCGGACCGTGCGAATGGGCCACAACCCCGGTTGGGATGAGCCGCGACCAGCGGCCCATGGTATCCGAGACCCGAAAATATCCTAGAAAATCATCACTGTGCACGAAATCATCACCATCTTCGTCGAGGCCATGAATCGCGCCCCGCCAGGGTTGGTTGCGCTGTTCATGCTGTTGACGGCGTATGGCGGTGTTCTTGTGCTGATGCGCTTTTTTGGCATCTACGGGCTCGTCGCCTTCGTCATCGTGGCCATTCTCGGCGCCAATATCCAGGTTCTGAAGGTCGTCCAGTTCGCCGTCTTTCCCCATCCGGTTGCGCTGGGCACCATCCTGTTTGCGAGCTCCTACCTCGCGATTGATCTCGTCACGGAATATTACGGCTCAGCGCTCGCGCGCCGGATCATCTGGCTCGGCTTTTGCTGCGTGTTGCTCTTCAACGTTTTCATGATCCTGATGCTCGGATACCGTCCGGTTGATGTTGAGACTTCAGGCCCTGAATACGCCTTCGCCGTCGAAACGGAACGTGCGCTCAAACTGGTGATCCAGCCGCAGCTTGGGCTTCTGGTTGCGGGTCTCACTTCCTACCTGATCAGTCAGCATCTCGATGTCTGGCTGTTCGCCTACCTCAAGCGCAAGACGAGCGGTGGATCCCTTTGGTTGCGCAACAATGTTTCCGCAATCGCAGCGGCCTTTATCGACAACACGGTTTTCTCGCTTCTGGCTTGGCGGATCTTCGCCGCAACGCCGGTGCCCTGGGATACGCTGATCTACACCTATATCCTCGGAACCTTCTCTGCCCGCGTATTCATCGCGCTGCTTGATACGCCTTTCATGTACCTCTCGCGCCGCGTGTTCCGGAACTCTCCGCACTATGCCGCCCCAGCTGAAGACGCCCGCACATGACCGATCAAAAGGCGCCCACCACGATCTGGGAAGATCCGGAACTTCCCGGCTTCCGTTTTGAAGCCACGCCCTGCCCCGCACATGGCAAGGCACGTCTCGGGTGGCTTCAAACACCCCACGGCGTGGTCGAAACTCCCGCCTTCATTTTCTGCGGCACCAAGGCGAACGTCAAAGCAGTTCCCATGTCGTCCGTGAAGTCGACCGGCACGCAGATTATCCTGTCCAACACCTATCACCTGATGCTCCAGCCGGGGTCGCAGATCGTGGCAGATCACGGCGGCCTGCATAAATTCTCGGGCTGGGATGGCCCCTTCCTGACGGACAGTGGCGGTTTTCAGGTGTTCTCGCTAGCCCATGGCGGCGTTGCGGACGAGATCAAGAGCGCGCGAAAGACGGAGCGTCCCAAAAAGGATGTGCTTCGGATCACCGAAGAAGGTGTCGCCTTCCGATCGTACATCGACGGCAGCCGGGTGATGCTGACCCCGGAAAGCTCCATCCGCGTGCAACGCCAGCTCGGCGCGGACATCATCCTGACCTTCGACGAATGCACGCCTTTTCATGTGGACCGCAATTATACTGAGGCTTCGCTTGCACGGACGCAGCGGTGGACCGAACGTTCCATCGCCAGCTACCTGCAGCCGGTCGATGACTATGCGCCGCGTCATGGATCGGCCGGCGCGCAAGGCCTTTATGGGATCTCCCAGGGCGGCGTCTATCCGGACCTGCGCAAGCGCGCGGCCGAAACCCTCCGCACACAGCCTTTCTTCGGGTATGCAGTGGGCGGCAGCCTCGGCAACTCCAAATCCCAGATGTACGAGGTTGTCGAGTTCGCATCTGAAGGCCTCCATTGCGAAAAGCCGATCCACCTGCTCGGCATTGGCGGCATCGAGGACATCTTCCGCTGTGTCCCCTACGGTATCGACACCTTCGACTGCGTCTCGCCAACCCGCGCTGCGCGCCACGGCTGGGCACTAGTGCCTGCGCAAATCGCGGCAGATTGCGGTGTTCACAAGCGCGAACCTGCATTGAACCTGCGCAACGCGACGTTCCGGCATGACGTCACACCGATCGATCCGGATTGCCCGTGTGAAGCCTGCCGAACGGTCAGCCGCAGCTACCTGCATCACTTGCTCAAGGCACGCGAAACGCTCGCGCAGATCCTCCTGACGATGCACAATATTGCCACCATGAACCGGGTCATGGCTGACGTGAGAGCAGGTCTCGCGGGCGGCTCTCTGGAACCTGCCCGCCGGATATGGCTCGGCGGATAGGCCGATGAGCGATATCGACCTGTTAGGCCGAGTGCTTCCCAGCTGTTTCCGAGTTGCGGAAAAGTCGCGCCTCGTTCAGATCAACCGACCTCGGCTTGCGGAATTTGCATGTGATCTCGCTGCCGCCCTGCCTCGGGAAATGCGCCACACGCAGCATCATTTCATTGGCGAGCCCGAGTCGACAGCCGGCTATTTTCTTGTGCTTGATGCGCTGAACTTCGGATCCGGGTTTTTTCAACATCTTGCGCCTTACAATGGCGAGCATGGTTACTACGCAGTCGCGAGCGCGTTGCGCGATTGGATTCATCACAACCGTGCTCCGTCACCGCAAACGCTTCAATCGATAACGCCGGACGAAGTGTTCGAATTGATGGGCCAACCGAAGCGGCCGGAGCTCGCTCGGTTGATCGACTGGTTCACCCGGGCGCTTCGCGAACTCGGTGAGTTCACGCAAGACCGGCTCGGCGGACGATACGAGAACCTGCTGATCAACGCAGACCACAGCGCGCTCGACATGGTGGCGATGCTTTGTGAGATGCCGATGTTTCGGGACATTGCCATGTACGAGGGCGAGGACGTGTATTTCCTCAAGCGCGCCCAGATCTGCGTGCAGGACATTGCCATCGCGTCGGCAGAACCGGGTCTCTCCGGGCTTGGTGTTCAGGGGCTGGAGAGATTGACTGTATTTGCCGACAACATGCTGCCCTTCATCCTCGAATCGGAAGGAGTGCTTTCCTACACCGACGTGCTTTCCCGCCAGATCCAGGCTGGCGAGGATCTCGGTATGGGCAGCCCCGCCGAACTGGAGCTTCGCGCCAATAGTATCGTCGCCTGCGAGCTCCTGCGTCAGACACTGGAGAAACAAGGCGTCGGCATAACGGCCCGGGAAATAGATTTCGCCCTTTGGAATCTCGGAGACCGCAAGGCGAGCGCCAGCGCAAAGCGACTTCACGTCTGCAGGTCGTACTATTATTGAACTGAGGCGTCTAAAAATCGCGGCGCAGCTCGACGCCGTACCGACGCGGCTTGTTGGGCTGACGAGCAAGCTCCACGGCGCCATTGAACATCCCGAAAATGTCCTCAGGCTGACGTTCATCAAACAGATTATCGGAAAAGGCCACAATGCTCCAATCAGAACCGCGCAGTCCTAACCGGAGATCGACAAACTGATGCGGCGCAGCGCGCAGATCCGGAAAATCCAGCGTAAAACTTCTGGGTCCAACCGTCCGGAACGCGATGTTACCCAGCAGGTGCAATTCACCTTTCAGCGGTCTTTCATAGTCGAATGACAAGGCGGTATTATAGTCCGCAACGTAGGGCATCTTCTTTCCAACAAGGGTTGGATCCTGCGCGAATTCCTGGATTTCGGAATCGACGATTCCAGCCGCCAGTCTCACACCCAGCGTGTCGGTGGGATGGAAGCTGACTTCCAGCTCAGCGCCTTGCGACCGCACGCGACCAATCCCGACATTTTCCAATGTGAAGCTGTCAGGATTAAACCGCGTCAATTGCGCATCGTCCTGCTCGTTCCGGAACACGGCCGCATCAAACATCAGACGTCCATTGAGTGCCGAAGCCTTCACACCAAGTTCATAGCTGTCCGTAATTTCGGCCTTGAAGAGCCGCGAGACAACCGGGCTGTATTCGTTGAATCCGCCGCTGCGGAATCCACGCGAATATCCTCCGTACACAAGCACGTCGTCGGCTGCCTTATAGGATACCGATACTTTCGGCTGGAACTCGCGGAAAGCCGCCTTGGCACTTGTCGTTTCGACATCGCGGGGATCGACTGACCGGCGGTGGTCCTCGTCAAACCGGCCGGCCAGGCTCAACGTCAGTCTATCCGTGACTGCGTAGCTCGCTTCTGCGGAGACGGCCCAGGCGCGGCTGCCGCCGTCGTCCTGGATCGCAAACAGCAGCAAGGCGGGCGATAGGTCTGACCTGGTCAGACGGTCCGTTCCGGTCGGGTCGTCATACACACTGAACGAGCTGACGCGGCTCTTGTCCTGAAAAAAGCTGCCGAGAGCCCAGTTGAACCTGCCTTCACTCCGTGACGTCAACCGCGCTTCAACGGTCCAGGCCTCATAGGCATCGATGGCCTGCTGCCAGTTCGGGAAGAACGTCACGCCGTCGCTTGGAGCAGAGATCAGATCGCCGTCGGCGATCCCGTTATCATCGGCTTTGGAATACCCGCCTGCCAAAGACAGGGTTGCATCCTCGAAGTCATGTTCGAGTTTGGTGCTGAACTGGAAGATCGCGCGCTCGTTATTGCCAAGTACGTTTTGCGAAACGGGCGACGCGAAGCTCTCAATGGATTCACGTGTCGTGCCGACCGCGTTGTAGTATCCGATTCCATCTTCTGAGTGACTATATTGTGCACGCGCCATCAGGCGCGTTGCAGCGGCCAGGTCGAAATTCACCTGTCCGACAACACCGTGCTGACGCGACGCGTCGGCAGGCTCATCAAGGAAGGCATTGTCGATCAAGCCATCACTCTCGTTGTAGTAGCCTGCGAGTCGGAAGCGGACCTTATCTGAAGCAAGGGGGCCGGACACTGTGGCTGACACTTCGTGTGTCGAGCCGTTCGCAAGCATGCCGCGAAGGCTTGCCCGAAATGTATCCGCTGGCGCTTCAGTGATGATATTGATCGCACCGCCAACGGCGCTGCGTCCGTAGATCGCTCCCTGAGATCCGCGAAGCACTTCAATCCGCGCGATATCGAACAGGTTCTGGTTGATGAATTCCGCGTCTGGGGCCGTAATCCCGTCAACCAGGACTGCCAAAGGCGGCTCACCCACCTGAGGCGTGATCAGTCCACGGATCTGGAACCGCTCCAATCCAGGCCTGTAATTGTCGAGGAGCGTGAAGTTCGGCGTCAGATCGGCAACGTCCCTCAGGCTGGTAATGCCCATGCGCTCGATATCGTCGCGCTGGAACGCTGTAAGAGTTTCCGGCACGGCGTTTATCGGCTCGTCCCGCCGGCGGGCGTTCACAATCACGGTGTCGTAGCGCGCTTCGCCCGCACCATCGGGCGCATCCTGAGCGTGCGCCCGCTCCGATCCTGCAAACGGGGCAGCAGCCGCCAGGAAAGCAAACGAAAGTAGTGGAAACGGCAGGCGCATCGTAAATCACATCACAGGTTGCTTGAGTTTCATCGGTCGGTCGCGAGCGTTTGTCTGTTCCCGGCTCTGAATCGCCCGGTTACCGTCTGCGAGGACAAAGTGCAATTGTCCGACTGGAGTTCGCGCCTCTTCAAGGTAAACACCCCCTGCGCCATGGGGCGCACTTGAAGTTCACGCCCCTGCCTTTGACTTTGGAGATCGCACGCCTAATGTCCTGCTGCTGGGACGAGGGGGCGTAAGACGCAGCGGCATGACCGACACGGCGAAAACCTACCGCGCCTTCATCAGCTATTCCCAACAAGACAAGATCTGGGGGAAGCGCCTGCATGGCTGGCTGGAAGGCTACCGCGTCCCCCCCGGAACGACGGGAGACCTCGCTGAAGGCCAACGGCTGGGCCGCTTCTTCCGTGACGACGAAGAGATGGCTGCGGCGGCCAACATCGCGGAAATCGTCGAACGATCGATCGACGAATCCGAGAGCATGATCGTCATCTGCTCGCCGCGCTCCGCGCAGTCACAGTGGGTGGCATCCGAGATCGAACGGTTCCGGCGCCGCGGCCGGGATGGCAAGGTGTTTGCTTTCATCATCGATGGCGTTCCGAACTCTGGTGATCCCGATACGGAATGCTTCCCGGTCTCACTACGGCGGCGACAAAATCCGGACGACGAACTCGACTTGCCCATAGAGCCCCTGGGGCTGGACGTTCGAAAGGATGGTAAAGACCGAGCGATCGCGCGACTTGCAGCTGGATTGCTTGATATCGACTTTGACGATCTATGGCAGCGCGACCGCCGGCGTGAGGAGGCAAGGCAGCGCCGATTGCTCCTTGGGCTGACGACACTCAGCGCCGTGTTCGCCGTGCTGACTGCGACCGCGATTTTCATGGGGCTGCAAGCGCGCCAGAATGCCCGCACGGCGCATGACAACCTCGCCGCTTTCTTTGCCGAACGCGCCTGGCAGAGTCTTGAAAATGAGGACACACTTGCAGCTGCTCGCTACGCTTTGGCTGGCATGCAGTTGTCGGAAAAGCACGAGAATGACTATCACGCCGCGTTGGGCGCCGCGATGTTCGAAGCAGGCGAAACGCTTCCCCCGTTGATGCACGATGGCCCGGTGTTTGCGGCAGCTTTTTCGCCGGACGGATTGACCGCTGTCACAGCAAGCGAAGACGGTACGGCAAAAATCTGGAATGCTGAGACCGGCGAACTGATCGACACGCTCGAAGGCCATTCCGCTCGTGTGGGCGCTGTTGCTTTTTCGGCTGACGGAACCCGCCTCGCCACTGCAAGCAGGGATCATACCGCGATTATCTGGGACCTGGTCACATTCGAGCCGCTTGAACGGTTCGAGGAACACACCGACGGGCTACAGGCAATCCAGTTTTCACCCGATGGAACGCTTGTGCTCACCGCCGCGCGCGATGGCGCCGCCCGTATCTGGCAAACCGCGACCGGCGAAGGAGTTCACGAATTGAACGCGCATGCCGGCCCGGTCTGGACCGCTGTGTTTTCGCCGGATGGTGAATTGGTCCTCACGGCGCATGACGACGGAATGGCGCGGCTATGGAACGCCGCAAGTGGAACGCTCGTTCACACATTGAAAGGTCATGATGGTGCCATTTACGGCGCCAATTTTTCGCCGAACGGCGAACGGATCGTGACAGCTAGTTTCGACCAGACTGCCCGGCTCTGGAGCACAAAAACCGGGCGACCATTGGCGCCGCCGATGACGGGGCATCTCGACAGCGTACTGACGGCGAACTTTTCGCCTGATGGGAAAACAATCGCGACGGCGAGCGGCGATGGCAGCGCGCGGCTTTGGGACGGCGTCACCGGCAGGGAAAAGTTCAGGCTTGAAGGCCATGCGCAAGCGGTTCGGGACGTCAGGTTTTCTGCCGATGGGCGCTGGCTGCTGACCATCAGCGACGACACCACCGCAAGGCTCTGGAATACAGGGACGGGCGCATTAGAGCGCACATTGCGCGGGCACGAAGATCGCCTCCGCGCCGGTTCATTTTCTCCGGATGGCGACAAGATCATTACGGCGAGCGGCGATCAATCGGCGAAGATCTGGGAGCGTCAAGGAAGGCTTCTCACGACAATCGAGGCCGGCGGCGACCAAGTTGCGTTCGCGGAAATGTCGCGCGATGGCGCCTATCTTGTCACCGCCGTGCAAGATGGAACCGTTTCGGTGTGGGAAACAGCGACGCAACAACGTATTGCCACGCTTGCCAAGCATAGAGGCGGTGTCTCAGGCGTCGCATTCTCTCCAGATGCGAGACGTGTTGCAACGGCCGGCGAAGACGGCACCAGCAAAATCTGGGACTGGCGGGAAGACAAAGTGATCGCTGAGCTCAACGGTCATGCTGCAGCGGTGAACAGCGCGTCTTATTCGCGGCAGGGCGACCGCATCGTCACCGCCAGCAAGGACAAGACCGCGAAAGTTTGGGATGCTGAAACGGGGGCGCTATTGGCAAACCTTGAGGGCAACTCCGATCAGGTGCGCGGCGCAGAGTTTTCGCCGGACGGCACGCGCATTGTAACGGCGGGCCAGGACCGCGCCGCGCGGATTTTCGATTCCGTAACAGCCGGTCAGATCGGCCCTGCTCTCGAAGGGCATCTCGGCGGACTCGGAGCGGCAGCCTATTCGCCCGACGGCGCCAAAATTGTGACGGGTAGCGATGATGGCACCGCACGCGTCTGGGATGCGCGGACCGGCGAAGTTCTGCTCTCGCTCGGCGGATTCAGGGGGCGCGTTTCCGGCGTCCAGTTTTCGCCGGATGGAACACGAATTGCGACGGCCAATCTCGACGAAACAGCCAACATCTGGGACGCCAACAACGGGCGCCTGTTGCGAACCCTGCCAAGCTTCGGAAGCAATGTGCGCAGCGCAACATTCTCTGCAGATGGTCGACAGGTCGTTCTGGCGAGCGACGATGGCAAGGTCCGGATCTGGGACATCGCTCGTCTGACCGGGTCCTGGGAGAAGCTTGCTGCCGATGCCTGCACACATCTATTGAGCGCCCGGAGCCGCTACTTCACGCCGCTCCAGATAACGACGGATCAGCTGTTGAAGTCCGAATGGCCTGACGCGAATCGCGACGTATGTACCGGACGCGCAAAAACCAGAAAAACACAGTAGCCGCCTGAGGCCATCAGACGACTGATCAAATCGGGAGGACGAAGACTCCGGGCCTGAAGCTGCATGCGAACTTCAGGCCCAAGGGGCTGAGACTCCCGACCCCACAAATTAAACCGTCACGGGGCCGAACCGTGTCAGCCGAGATGCAATCAGGTGTCTGGCGTCGTGCCGGGCCGGGTGGAGCCGCCCGGTTGGCTCTCCTCTGTTGAACCTGGAACAACGACAACTTCGCCACCGGCGTCCGGCGCAGCCTCAGGCGCCGCAGGCGCTTCCTCAGCAGGCGCTTCCTCTTCGACGGCCGCATCGGCTTCGACAGCTTCAACCGCCTCATCCGTCGCGCAATCCATGTCGTCTACGCAAGCTTCAACGTCTGCGGTCTCGTCAGTGGCTTCGATAACGTCTTCGGCCGTCGCCTCGTCGCCCTGCGCCAGCGCAGCGGAAATTCCGATTGTGCCGAAGGCTGCCAACAGCAGCGAAGCCGAGGCGATAGTCTTGTTGATGCTTTTCATTTGCGTCCCTTTCAGTGAATACTCCTGTCGGCCACAGTATCGCAGACCTTCAGCAGCGAACATCAATATTCTCATCGGTCACGCAGCAGAGACGTCACTCCTCGGACTCTTCAAAGCCGCGCATGCCGTATTTCAAGCGTTCGTCGATCATTTCGTAGCACAAGCTGATCACAAAATGGTCCTGATCCGGCGTCGCACCGCGCACACGATCCGTGTAGAAAGTATCGGGTTTCGCCTTACCCTGGCAGCTCACCGCCTGAATCGTTGTTGGATGCGTTAGATAGAAGTCAAACTCGATGTCTGCTTTCAGATCCTCCATGACGCCGCTCTCAAAGAGGAAGTCGCGTGCCGGCTGCATACCACCATTCGGCGGGCCATACACAATTCTGATTTCTTGTCCGGTTTCGCCCGAATAGTCCTTGAAGACTTCATTAATGTCCGCTTCGATCGCTTGGTAGTCCGCAGCGCAATCCCTGTCTGACGGCGCCAGTTCTGCAAATTCGGCAAAGCTGTCCGGATCGCTTCCATACAACAGGCAAAGGATCTCCTGAGCCCGGAAAGACGCCGGCGCATGCGGTTCATTGCGGATGATGCTGCTGTCGACCTGCAGCCAGCCTGCGGCCGCGCTGATGATTTCGTCGACACCGTCGGGGTCGCCTGCATCGGGCGCCAGCAGGATCATCGCGAACCGGTCGGCGTAGTCCTCCCGGTCCGAATTGGTCCAATCCGGGTCCCGGTTCATGTCGGCAATCTGGCCCATAAGCATATGCCCGGCTTCGTGGTACGCGAGAAACCGCACAAATCCGCGCACGAAGGCCTGTGTTTCCTCGTCATTCGGCTCGGCCTGAGCCCGAAGCGCACCGGACACAGGGGTGACAATCGAAAATACAAATAAAACACAAGCAGTTACGATCGAAACGCGCATTCCATCCACCCTGATTGTTGAGCAAAACTAGTCCGCTTTTGACGTTCGGTATAGCGGCCTTGGCAGTCGTTCAAACCAGCAGCTTTCAAAACGCTGAGGTATGCAGAACGCGGCATTCAATGGTCCTCATGTCTGGCCGGGAGACTACATTCCTACAGCGCAAACGAGTTTTGAATTATGCCGAAACGTCGACCATTCAACGCTATTGGTTATCGCCAACGGGTCATGCCGCTGTATCAACGCGTTTCGAAACGAACCAGCCGAACGCGAAGGCGAGGCTGATCGCCGGCAATCCTTCATTGATCTGGTCGTGCCAGCCGAGACCGAACCGCCAGAAGAGCGCGATGGATACGCCGCCAATCAGCATGGCTATGGCGGCGGGTTCACTCACCCGCCGGCGCAATGCGTATAGCGCAAGCAGCGGCGCAAAGGCAGCTGCGAGCGTGGACCAGGCCAGGATGACCAGGCTGAACACGCTTTGGCTGCCGGAAAGGGCCAACAAGAGGGCAATCGTGATCGAAACCGCCGTCGCGAGCTTCATCATGATCGGCGTTTCGAGGCGCTGCGGCACGAGATCGTGCGTAAAGGCTGCTGAACAGGACAGAACAAGCGAATCTGCCGTCGACATCGTTGCCGCAAAGATGCCGGCGAGGATAAGGCCGACTAGGACGGGCGGCAGAAGTTCCACAGCCATGTGCGGCAGGGCGAGTTCGGGGTCGAGACTTGCCAGATCCGGAAGATAGATGCGGGAGAGCATACCGACGCCGGTCGCCAACGCATAGAAGATGGTGAAGTAGCCATAATACCAGGCCCGCGCCCGGCCCATGTTTCCTTCAGAGTCGAGCGCCATGAACCGGACCATCACGTGCGGCTGGCCGACAACGGAGAAACCGGCAAACAACCATCCCAGTACGAACAATCCTACGCCGGCAAGGCCGGGCAGCAGAAGATCGTCAGGAAAGAGGTTCAGATATCCAGGTACGCCGCGCCAGGCGTCAATCGTGCCGCCGATGCCGCCGAGTCCCTGCAGACCCGCAACAAACAGGATCGTCATCGCGGCCATCATCGCGATCGCCTGGGCGCCATCGGTCCAGATGGAGGCGCGAATGCCGCCGACGATGGAGTAGACCAGCACCATGACGGCGACAGAAATCGCGCCCGCGCGTGGATCCACGCCGAGGACGCCTTCAAGCGCCTTTCCGCCCGCCGACACTTGCGCGCCCGCATAGGCGATGAGGAATACAAGCATCACAAGCGCCGCAATCCGGCGCCAGACTCCGAATGTCTCTCCGTACCAGTGTGCGATCACCGCTGCGAAGGAAGCTTCACCGGTCGTCGCGGTCGCTTCGCGCAGGCGTTTGTGGATGAACGTCGAGCCGAGGAAATCGCCGAGGATCCAGCCGAACATCAACCAGATGGACGCAAGGCCCGTCTGATAGGTGAAACCGATCACGCCGATGAACATGTAGCCGGAATTGTTTGTTGCGACGGCCGAGAGCCCGGCCAGCCACGGTCTGACGCTACTGCTGGCCAGATAATAATCCTTGCGCTCGCCCGTCGCCTTCCGGCCGGATGCGAGACCGACCGCCATGAAGAAGGCAAGGATCAGGACAAAACTGACAGCGACGATCATGAGGCAGGCTCCTGTTGGCCGTGCGAAGCCGGCGCTGCAAAGAGATCGGGCTGGTCGCCGCCGCGCGGATCAAATTCAGCGATGGCGAGGCTTGTTGCCGGCGAAACGCTGAAGGGCGCGCGTGCGGCGGGCGGCACCGGAGGCGTGATCGCCATGCGGGACAGCGAAAGAAGCGCGAGGCAGGTGAGCGCAATGGCAGCAAAGACGAAAAGACCGCCGCCGCCCGGCACCAGTTGCATCATCACGCCCGCAACGACGGGGCCTATCACGGAGCCGATCCCCCAGATGACGAGGATGCCCGCCATCATCGAAGTGATATCTTCTGTTCGCGCACGATCGGCCGCGTTCGCAACCGCGACCGCGTAATAGCTCAGAGACCCCGCCCCGAAGAGTGCGGCCAGCAAGAGGGTGACGCCGGGCGCTGAGAACGCCGTAGACAGAGCTATGCCTGCAGCCGCAACCGCTCCAATACCCGCTGCGCTGGCAATGATCACGCGCCGGTCAAACCGGTCTGAGAGCAAACCGATCGGCCAAAGTCCGATCATCGCTCCGAGCAGGATCGCCCCATTGATCAGCGCGGCGAATCCGGCCGGGTCTTCCGGTCTGACGCCGGCAGCGAACACCGGATAAAGCTGAGCGACAGAGTTATTGACAGCGCCGGCACTGAAGGCGGCGAAGGCCGAGGCCGGCGCGAGCGACATCAGGCGCCGGGGACCAAACGGTTGCGCAGCGACGAGTTCCGGTTGGCTGCGGTTGGTGCCTGCAATGGGTAGCAAGGCGGCAACAAACAGGGCGGCAACGATCATGAACGCGCCGAGCCCCGACAGGGCCACAGCCACAAGGAAAGGCGCCGCGATGGCGCCCGTTTTGGAAACCATGTGATAGAAGCCGAGGATCGCGCCGCGCTTGTCGGGAGGCGCCGCATTCGCGATCCAGCTCTCGCCCGCGGTCAACATGCCGGCCGATCCGGCGCCCGCGACCGCCAACAGCACCGCCCATCCAATGATCGCGCTGCCTGCCAATGGGAGAACCAAAGCGACCAGCGCGCAAATGCCCGCAAGCAAAGTGAACGCACGGATGTGACCGATCCGCCCGATCTCGAGCGGCGCGATAAGGGTTCCGCCCAGAAATCCCGCCGAGTAGGCTGATGCAACAAAGCCGATTCCGGCTGTCGCGACGCCGCTGGCCAGAAGGTACAGCGACATCACGACGGCCAGAGACGCCATAGCGCCCTGGAGCAGTGTGAGCGCCGCGACCAGAACAAGGATGTTGCGATACGACGCGAAGTCGCCGTGTCCGAAGCGGACCGGCATCGACAGTCGGCTCCACCGCATCATGCAGCCGGGCGCAAGCGCTCTTCATGATCAGCGACAGAAAGATCGCTTTCCACCAATGCCGCATGCAGCGCGCAGATCGCCTTGTCGAAATCCGCCTCGTCGATAACCGCCTGAATGTCGGTCTTGCGCGACACCTGGTGAAGCCCGGCAATCGGCACACCCGCCGCATGGAGGGCGGACAATGCGATCGCCGTGATGCCGGGCACGTCGATATCTGCCCCGATCACCGACACGATCGCAACCCGGCTCATCGAAACCGATGCGCCCGGCAGCGCCTGCTCGATATGGGCCATAGCGCGCTTCAGCGCCTTGCGAGAGCCTTCGACATAGTGCGTGATCGTATTCGCATTTGAGCACTTCGACACGATACGGATCGAATGACGGGCCAGCGCATCCAGCACTGCCACATCATACCCTTTTTCACCCACCATATCCTGATCAAACACCTCAAGCGCAAAGACGCCTTTGAGGCCTGTGATGATGTCGGCGCGCGGCTTTTCCGGCGCGTAGTCCGCCTGGATGACCGTGCCCGCATCGGTAGGATCGAACGTATTCTTCACGCGAAGCGAAATACCGGCCTGACGCAGGATCTTGGCGGCTTTCGGATGCACAGCCTCCATGCCCATGTTGGACAACTGATCTGCCACATCGAAGTTGGTGGAGCCAATCTTGCGCACCTTGTTGCTGCCGACAATCTTAGGGTCGGCGCTGGAAAGGTGGAACTCCTTGTGGATGATTGCTTCATCGGCCTGCGTCCACGCAGCCAGCCGCGCGAAGGTCACTTCCGTATAACCCCGCCCGAACTGCCGCACGAGACCGCTGGGGCAACTCGCATATCCCGTGACGATCGGAATTTCGTGCGCGAGATCCATGCCCGATAGCGCATCGGCAAAGCGCTCTTCCATGGCAAGCGGCCGTTCATCGCGCCAGCCGGTCAGGTCTACACAGCGCGCATTGACGCCATGGGCTTGAAGCAGCAGCGCCGTGTTGAAGGCGGAGTGCGCCTCGCCGAGCGACGACAACACCTCTTTGACCGTCGCAAGGTTCTCATCCATCCGGAACTGGCCATACGAACACAGACGGTGCAGATCGATCAGACAGTTGCGAACGTCTTCAATCCGCTCCCGGACAAAATTGTCAGCGACAGCCTGCTCGGGATCACCCGCGAAGATCTCGGCGTTTTTCTCCTGCATGGCCACAGAAACGGCGGAAAGCGCCTGCGTCCATGCCCACTTGTTGCCGGCACTGGCAAACAAGCTGAACACGCCGGGCTCACCGGACTTTTTGTGCTCAAGAAGTCGGTTCGTCATGCCCGAATAGGCGGAGACCACGAAGATCCGGTTGTAGACATCGTCACCTGTCCGGCCGCCGATTAGCACATTGTGCAGAATCGCTCTGGTGTTCGAGATCGACGTGCCACCAATCTTTTCGACGGTGCGCTTCATGTCATCGTCCTCCTGATGGCCGCGGCGGCGATGCCTTCAGCGATTTCAGCGGGGCGCGGACATCGCGGTGGGCAACGAATTCCGGGCGCGGCCGTGTTCCTGCAAACGGCGCCTGCAGCCGGTTGCTCCACGCATTGAAGACGTAGAATGCGTTGGTCCGCTCATAGGGCGTAATGTTGCTGTTCGATCCGTGCATGGTGTTGCAGTCGAAGACGACAACCGAGCCGGCCTTGGGCGCGGGCGCCACGATGCCGCCTTCCTCGGCGAGCTTCGAAAGACTGCCCGGATCCGGAACACCGTAGTCCTGTCTCTTCAGTGACTGGCGATAGTGGTCATCCGGCGTCTCGCCTATGCAGGTCACATATTTCATGTGGCTACCGGGTATGAACATGGTCGGACCGGCTTGCGGGTGATTATCGTTCAGCATGATCGACATCGACAGCGCCCGCATACGTGGCATGCCATCTTCTGTGTGCCAGGTCTCGAAATCGGAATGCCAGTAGAAATCCTTGCCCCGGAAGGCCGGCTTGTAGTTGATCCGTGACTGGTGGATGTATACCTCGTCTCCAAGTATGAACTTTGCGAGCCCCGACAATCGCTCATCGGCGGCCAGACACTCAAAGACAGCGGACTGACGATGCGGCGCGAATACCGAGCGGACCGCGTCGGCGCCGTCCTTTCCGGGCTCGGAGATCCGGCTTTCGGGCAAGAGGTCCTCCCGGCGGCGAAGGGTTTCTGATTCTTCAAGCAGCGCCTTCACCTCCAGCGGGGTGAAAACATCCTCCAGAACGACAAATCCGTCCCTCGCAAAGGCCTCGATCAGAGCCCGGTCGACCGGCGGCGTCGCCCCCGGCTGACCGCGCACAACGGGATCGCGGCGATCCAGCCATTCGCCTTCTGGCTTTTGCCGGGAGGGGTACAGATCTTCAATTGTGTCGATCATCATGCGCGCCTCCCTCATACCGATTCCGGCATTTCGGTGTCGGCGGGATAAGCGCCATCTGCGCCGTGCACTTCCTTGCCGGTCACGGGAGGATTGAAGACGCAAGCCATCAGCATTGGACCACCTGCATCGGCCCGCAGGATATGCGGATCATTCTTGTTGAGGGCATACATCACCCCGGGACGGATTTGATGACGCTCGCCCGTACCAAGGTCTTCGATCGAGCCTGTGCCTTCCATGCAGAAGACGCTCTCAAGATGGTTGCGGTAGTGCATTTTCAGCTCCGCGCCCGCATGGATCGTGGTGATATGGAACGAAAAGCCCATGCCGTCATTTTTCAACAGCAGACGGACGGACGACCACCCGTCACTGTCAACGCGGCGTTCGGTGAGAATTTCTTTTGCTAGATCTCTGACAATCATTTTCCGTCTCCTTCAGGCTGCGGATTTCAGGCGACGCGCGGTGACCGCGCGCACAGCGTCTGCGAGGATTTTCAAACCCGCATCCAGGTCCTCTTCCCGGATCGTCAGCGGTGCGAGCACCTTGACGACCTCGTCATGGCTGCCACTGGTTTCGATGATGAGACCGTTGCGGAAACACTCTTTGCAGACCTCGGCGGCAATTTCGCCGCTCTGCATTTCGATGCCGGACATCATGCCCTTGCCTTTGACGCGCAGGACCAGCGAACTTGAATCGGAAAGTTGCTTCAGAACCTTCCTGAGCCGCGAGGCCTTGCGCGCGGTCTCGGTCTCGAAGGCATCATCCGACCAGAACAGTTCGAGTGCGCGGGTGGCCGTGACGAAGGCGTGATTATTGCCGCGAAACGTTCCGTTGTGCTCGCCCGGCTTCCATTGATCGAACTCGGGTCGGATCAACGTCAGGGCAAAAGGCAAGCCCATGCCCGACAAGGATTTGGCAAGCGTGATGATGTCCGGTCGGATACCGGCACGCTCGAAACTGAAGAAGCCGCCCGTCCGGCCGATACCCGCCTGGATGTCGTCGACAATCAGCAGCGCGCCATGCTTGCGCGCGATCTGCTCGATGCGCTGGAGCCAGGCTTTGGATGCGACGTTCAGACCACCTTCACCCTGCACGGTTTCGAGGATGAAGGCCGCCGGCTTGTCGATACCCGAAGACGGGTCTGACAAGCGCTGGTCAAGCTGGTCTGCCGTATCAGTGTCGTCGCCGAAATATCCATCATAGGGCTCATGCGTCACGCCGCTGAGCGCCACGCCCGCGCCGCCGCGCTTGCCGGCATTCCCGGTCAGCGCCAGTGCGCCCAACGTCATGCCGTGGAAGCCGTTCGAGAAAGCCACCACGTTCGTCCGTCCCGTGATCTTTCTTGCAAGCTTGATGGCCGCTTCAACAGCGTTCGCCCCCGTGGGACCGGTGAACATGGCCCGGTGATCAAGCCCGCGAGGCTTGAGGATGATCTGCTCGAACGTCTCCAGAAACCGAGCCTTGGCGCGCGTATGCATGTCGAGGCCGTGCGCGACGCCGTTGCTGGTGATGTATTCGATCAGCGCCTGCTTCAGGGCCGGATGGTTATGGCCGTAGTTCAAGGTGGAGCACCCCGACAGGAAGTCGATATAGCGCCGCCCGTCCTCGGTGGTCAGGTGTGATCCCTCTGCCGAACGGAAAACCGCCGGAAACGCGCGGCAATAGCTGCGCACTCGGGATTCGCGTCGTTCGAAGATATTTGCTGAGGCGGAAACATGATCGTAGGCCATTGAAGGCTCCCTTTTTCGTTTTTTTGACTGCTCAGGTTCCGGACTTGGATCAGCCGGCTGACGACGGCGCCGTGATCGGCCCGATCGTCACGAGGTGTTCGCTGGCATGCTGGCCAGCGAGATGGCGCTCACGGTCAAACCATGGCGCAGAGTGCATGGGCGCTTTCAGCCAGCCAGAAAGGCTGCGGAAAAGCGCCCAGGATGCTTCATTGGAGCGCGTGATCGACGTCTCGATGCGCTTGATTCCGGACTGCTCCGGGCGGGAAAGGATCGACGCAAGCATGTGGCGCGCTAGCGCTTTGCCGCGCATGTCCGGATGAACGGCGACTTGCCAAAGGAAATACGTATCCCGGTTCTGGGGTGGCAGGTGCCCCGAGATCCAACCGACAACGCGCCCCTCCGATCGCGCAACGGCGCAATGCCGGGCAAAATGCGTGCACTGGATCAGGTTCGCGTAAAGCGAGTTCTGGTCGAGCGGCGGACAAGACGCGATGAGCGCGTGTATTTCTGCGGCGTCTTCGGCAGTGGGCGAAGAAATCTGAAAGTCTGCAAGTTCCGTCGCCGGACTTAGATCGACGGTGATCAACGTCCCCGAGTTGGCGGTGGCCTCATGTGGCATGATGGCTCCCTTGGTTTCTTGTTTTGGTGGTCAAAATATTATTTGCCCCCCCGGGGTCAACCCTGATGGTGATAATCGCCTGCATTCTGAAAACTCCCAAACGCTAGACTCCCCTGAAAGCAGGGGAATAATTCGTGCATCTAATTATTTGTTCGTAAAACGATATCCTCTAGAACGGCAGGATGAACACGCCGCCCGCCTCCGAATCGTCCTCCAGCCCAGCCGATCAGGCTTTGATCTCGCTGCGCCGGATCGTGAAAGCGGTCGACGCGCAATCCCGGGCGCTCGCGCGCGACACCAGCCTGACGCCGTCACAACTGATGGTGCTCAAGGAACTTGCAGGCGCCGAAAGCGCGCAGCCCGGCGAACTGGCGCGCCGGGCCGGCCTCAAGCAGGCGACAATCTCGATCCTTCTGGACCGGCTGCAGGAGCGCGGTCTCGTGCAGCGCGCACGCGGCGAGACCGACCGGCGCACTGTCCGCGTCCAGATCACGCAGGATGGCCGCCAGACCCTGGCAGCCGCGCCAGACCTTCTTCAGGTCGATTTCGGTGCGAAATTCGAGAAGCTGCCCGAGTGGGAACAGGCTTACATAAACGCGGCCCTGACCCGGCTGGTGGCCCTGCTCGGCGCCGTTTCGATCGACGCATCGCCCGTGCTGGATGTCGGCTTGCTGACCGATTTACCTTCAGGGACCACAGATTAAGACGACATTGGCATGCAAAAAGTACTCCCGAGAGCGGCGGACCGCGCCCAATCGAGATTTTCATGAACGGCACCGGTTTGCGTGGCACTTGCGCACATTTGAGGACCGATTAGGAAATCCTATGGTCTTCACCCTGACGCATCTTGCCGAACTCGTGAGCAGCGGCTTCGACGAGATCATCGATGTGCGATCGCCCGGCGAGTTTGCGGAAGATCATTTGCCCGGCGCGATCAATTTGCCGGTACTGGACGACGCTGAGCGCATCAGGGTGGGCACGATCTACAAGCAGGAAAGTCCCTTTCTTGCGCGGAAAATCGGCGCTGCACTCGTCGCCCGCAACGCCGCCGCCCATATTGAAACCCACTTTGTCGATAAGCCCGGCAACTATCGCCCGCTGGTCTATTGCTGGCGCGGCGGCATGCGCTCTGGCTCCCTCGCGACCATCCTCGGACAGATCGGATGGCGCGCCGAGACGCTTGCTGGCGGATACAAAAGCTATCGGCGCGCCGTCGTGCACACGCTCTATGAGCCGGACCAGGATGCGCCGGAGTGGTCAGGACCTTTTGTCGTTCTGGACGGCAATACGGGCACTGCCAAAACCGAAATCCTCCAGCGGCTTGCCCGTCTCGACGTACAGGTTCTGGATCTTGAAGGCCTCGCCCGGCACCGTGGATCCCTGTTTGGCGCCTCTGCCTCTCCGCAGCCGCCGCAGAAGGCGTTCGACTCGGCGATAGCCATGCACCTCGCTGCATTCACACCCGATCGGCCAATCATCCTCGAAGCCGAGTCAAGCAAGATCGGCGCGTTGAATCTGCCCAAAGCCCTGTGGGCGAAAATGCGTACCGCCCCGCGCATCCGCCTGCAGGCGAGCCTGGACGCCCGCGCCGAATATCTGGCGGATGCATATGCCGATATCACAAACGACCCGGTCCGGCTCGATGCAACCTTGAACAAGCTCGCCCCCTATCAGCCCGCCACGCGCATCAAGGCATGGAAGGCGTTGGCAGCGGAAGGAGACATGTCAACGCTCGCCAAGGAGCTGATGGCGTTTCACTACGACCCGACCTACGCACGCCAGCGCGCCCGTGAAACACAGCCCGTGCTGAGCGTGATTGCCGTGAGCGAATTTCACACCGCCGGCCTCGACGCGGTGACGCGCAGAATCGCCAGCCTTCTGGAAGAGCGCCTTGCAAAAACCTAGACGACTGAAATCGCAGGTTCGCCCGCCTCTATGTGGCCGATCACCGAGACGGTTTCTCCCGCAGAAGCCAGCGCCGCGACAATCCGCTCGCTTTCCGAAGCTGACACCGCTGCCAGCAGCCCTCCAGCGGTTTGCGGATCGAAAAACAGATCACTCCTGGCGCTCTCCGGCCGAACGATGCCGGAAACTGACCGGACGTTTGCTGGCCAGATCGAGGACTTTACCCCCTTTGAAGCCAGAAGCTCCGCGCCCTCCAGACACTGGACGCGGTCCAATTCGAGCCGCGCACGGACTTTCGAAGCCTTCAGAATATTCATGAGGTGCCCTGCCAGACCAAATCCGGTAACATCCGTCATGGCATGCGCGACCGGAGCAAGGATCTCGGATGCCGCCGCGTTGGGATGCATCATGCTGCGAAGGGCGTTCTGCACAAGTTGACCGGAGGCCATTCCGCGCATGTCGGCCGCCAGGATGACGCCCGTTCCAATTGGCTTTGTAAGGATCAATTGATCACCGGGCACGGCGCCCTCCAACCCGATCAAACGTTCACCGGCGAGGCCTGTGACGGTCAGGCCGATTGTCATCTCGCTACCCATGCTCGAATGGCCGCCGACGAGATCGGCGCCGGCCTCGCGCAGCACATCCCCGATCGCCGACATGATTTCAGCAACGGTGTCCGCCTGCATGCGTTCGCTCATGTGCGGTATGATCAGCGACACAAGCGCTGACTGGGGCCGCGCGCCCATGGCCCAGACATCTCCCAAGGCGTGTACCGCCGCAATTTTTGCCATCGTGTAAGGGTCCGGCGTGAACGCACGCAGATGATCCGTGCTGATCACCTGCAACTTGTCGCCAATGCGCAGCACAGCCGCATCGTCGCCTTGCCCGCGCACCGTATCCTCTCGCACGGCGGCCCGCGCCGCCGCGAGACCTGCATCAAGGCTCAGGCGGGACACTTTCGAGCCGCAGCCTCCGCAGAGCATCTGACCGGCCGGCACAGCCTCGTCCAGCGCAGCATGCGCGGCAGGTAATTGTCGCACCTTCATCGGTGGCAACGCCGTCAGGCGCTCCATGAAGTCCTTGTCGATCCTGTTCTTCAAGCTCCAGAACGCAGCCGCCGATGCCGCCCAACCGAACTTCTCTGCAACCGCAACTTTTCCGCCTGCCGAGATCAGCTTGAGATAGTCTCCCTGCGGATGATATGTTCGCAAAGGATTTTTGCCCGCCAACGCATTTCGAAGGTTGTCGTACAAAACCGGTGCCTCACGTACAGCAAATACACCGGCTTTCGGACGCGGGGCGTGGACGAGGTTGGCACAATCTCCGGCCGAAAACAGGCGGTGATCGCGGGGCGCCCGCAGGTGGGCATCGACGTCGACGTAGCCATCGGTCAAATCAAGCCCCGTGTTGGCGACCCATGCATGAGGTCTCGCGCCCGCGGCGCTGACCACGAAATCCGCCGGCAATGTCCGGCCGTCGCTCAACCGAACGGACCCTGGCTGGATCTCCACCGGTCCAACCCCGGTGATCGTAACAATTCCCGACCGCTCAAGGTGACGCGCCAGAATCCCTCGCGCGGCGGATGCACTGCCTTCAAGCAGGCCTTTTCGTGCCTCCAGGATCGTCACCGAAGCGGCTCCGGCGCCAATTGTCTCTAAGCGATGCGCCATCGCCAGCGCCAACTCGACACCTGCAACGCCGCCCCCCACGACCACGCAATCAGCCTTGAGGTTCGACGCCGCCACATCCGCCACAAAGCGTTCCCACGCCGCCGCAAACGGGCCGAGTGGCTTTGCCGGAACTCCATTTGCGTCGAAGCCTGGCAAGGAAGAAAGTGCCGAGGTCACGCCGATATTGATCGATGCAATGTCATACCGGATCGGCGGGCGCTGCTTGAGCAGAACCAGTTGCTCGGCGCGATCTATGCCGACGACCTCGTCCAGCACGAGCCTTGCCCCCGCAAACCGGGCGAGCCGCGCAAGATCGATGTCGAGTTCGTCCCGTTTATAATGTCCGGCGACAAAGCCTGGCAGCATGCCGGTATAAGGCGCCGTCACCGCCGGATTGATGACGGTCAAACGGGCGCCTGCCAGCGGGTTCATTCCCCACTGGCGCAGGACCAGGGCATGCGTGTGCCCCCCGCCGATCAGGACAAGATCGCGCGACAGAGGAATGTCCAGTTGCATCAACATTTGCCTTCACATTCCGGCGGCGCGCCATGACAAGACGCAGGCGGCGCGCCGGTTCCGAGTCGCTACTTACAACGGCATTCGCGAGAATTGGCAGCATTTTCCACCGGTCGACCAGCCCCGAAGCCCTGCCTCAAACACGGGTCAGCGCCTTTTCACCATCGCTGCGCCTTTGGCGGCGATCATGATTGTGGGGGTGTTGGTGTTTCCGGAGGTAATCGAGGGCATGACGGACGCATCGATCACCCGCAGTCTGTCGACCCCTCTAACCGCCAGCGCGCCATCGACGACCGCCATTGGGTCATCCGCACGTCCCATTTTTGCTGTCCCGACCGGATGGAAAATGGTTGTACCAATGTCACCGGCCGCACGCGACAGGTCTTCGTCTTCGGATTTCACGCCCGGCACGAATTCGTCCGGCGCGAAGGGCTTCAGGGCCGGTTGCTGCATCAGGCGCCGCGTGATCCGAATCGCATCGGCGGCGACGTGCTTGTCATCCTCCGTTTCGAGATAGTTCGGATTGATCTCCGGGGCTGCATCCGGATCCGCGGACGGAATCCTGATCGTGCCACGCGACGTCGGGCGCAGGTTGCACGCCGCTACCGTGATCGCCGGAAAACGATGTAGAGGCTCGCCGAACTTGTCGAGCGAAAGCGGCTGCACGTGAAACTGGATATTCGCGCGGCCTTGTGACGGATCCGATCGCGTAAACATCCCGAGCTGGGATGGCGCCATGGTCAACGGCCCCCTGCGACGAAGGGCATAGTCCAGCCCCATCTTCGCCTTGCCCCAGATCGAATGATACGTCTGGTTCAGCGTCTCGGCGCCGGAAATCCGGTAGATGGCGCGCTGCTGCAGGTGGTCCTGCAGATTTTCGCCCACGCCCGGCAGGTCGACCCGTGGTATCACACCAGCCTGCTTCAGGACCTTCGCGGGTCCGATGCCGGAGCGCTGAAGGATTTGCGGACTGCCGATCGCGCCGGCACACAAGATGACCTCCGCGCGGGCCTGCACGACGAAACGCCGGCCGCGCTGCCGGAAAACAACACCTGTCGCCTGATTGTCCTGAAACGTCAGAGCTTCCGTCAGCGCATTCGTCTCCACGCGGAGGTTCGCGCGGTTCTGCGCAGGCTTCAGAAATCCTCTTGCGGCGGACCAGCGGCGTCCGGCCTTCTGGTTGACATGGAAGTAGCCTGACCCTTCATTGTCACCGGTGTTGAAGTCCGGCCTTTTGGGAATACCGATCTGTTCAGCGGCATCGCGGACAGCGTCAAGGATGTCCCAGCGCACGCGCGGCGGCTCGACGCGCCACTCGCCGCCCACACCGTGCACGTCACTTTCCCCAATGAAGTGATCCTCGATCTTCCGGAAGACCGGCAGAACATCCTCCCACCCCCAACCCGGCAGTCCGCTGTCGCGCCAGCCGTCATAGTCCGCCGCCTGACCGCGCATGTTGATCATTGCGTTGATCGCCGACGAACCGCCGAGCACTTTCCCGCGCGGATAGGCAAGTGCGTGCCCGTTCAGCCCGGGCTGAGGCGTCGTCTCGAACATCCAGTCCGCCCTCGGATTTCCGATAGCGAAGAGATAGCCAACGGGAATATGGAACCAGATCCAGTCGTCCTTGCCGCCCGCCTCCAGAAGCAGAACGCGACTGGATGGGTCCGCCGACAGGCGATTGGCGACGACACACCCCGCAGAGCCGGCACCGACGACGATATAATCGTAGTCGCCCTCAAGCGCGGTTGGCGCCGGGTCCATCAACCAGGTTGCACGTCGATGAAGCGGCTGCCGTCCTTCGCGAGCCGCTTGAGCGTCTTGCTCGGCGCAAACCGTTCATCCTCCGCACCGAGACGTTCCGTGGTTGCCAGAACTGCTTCGGCGCCCACCAGGTCTCCATAGAGCATCGGCCCGCCCTTGTCTGCCGGCCAGCCATAGCCGTTGAGCCAGACGATATCGATGTCCGAAGCGCGCTGGGCCTTTTTCTCTTCAAGGATTTTCAGGCCCTCGTTGATCATCGGATGGATGCATGTCGCAATGATCTCGTCCGGCCCCGGTGCTGCGCCGGCGGCAACGCCGGTGATTTCAGCAATGATCTTGGCTGTCACCTGAGACGGAATCGGACGGCGGTTCTCGTCATAGTCGTAATAGCCTGCACCCGTCTTCTGGCCGCGGCGATCCAGCTCGCAGAGCGCATCGCGGATGGGGTTTGCCGTCTTCGCGCCCTTCTTCCAGCCGATGTCCAGGCCCGCAAGGTCGGACATCTGATAAGGCCCCATCCGGAAGCCGAATGCATTGAGCGCGGCGTCCACATCCCAGGGCATGGCCCCGCTAGCGACCAGCTTCTGCGCCTGCGCCTGACGCGCAAACAGGATCCGGTTACCCACAAACCCCGGACACACGCCCACTAGCGTTGCGATCTTGTTGATCGTGCGCGCCAGATCCATGCAGGTCATGATCACATCATCGGCCGTGTGATCGGCGCGCACGATCTCGAGCAGTTTCATCACGTTGGCCGGCGAAAAGAAGTGCAGCCCGATCACGTCCTGCGGACGCTTGGTTGCGCTGGCGATCTCGTCAATGTTCAACGCCGACGTATTGGTCGCCAGAATCGCACCGGGCTTGGCGATGCGATCCAGATCGGCAAAGATTTGCTTCTTCAGCCCCATGTCTTCGAACACGGCTTCGATCACCAGATCGCAGTCGGCGAAGTCCTTCATGTCCAGCGTCCCCGACAGCCGCGCCATCCGCTCGGAGACCTCTTCCTGCGGAAACCGGCCATTGTCGGCGCTTCGCTGATAGTTGCCGCGCACGACGCCCAGTCCGCGGTCCAACGCCTCCTGCTTCTGCTCGAGGATCACGACCGGGATGCCGGCTGAGGCAAAGTTCATCGAAATGCCGCCGCCCATGGTGCCCGCGCCGATGACGCCCACTTTCGCAATCTTGCGGCGCGGCGTATCGGCCGGCACATCCGGCACGATCCAGGCATCGCGGCCCGCCTGCGCAATGTAATCGGAAATTTCCTGGGGCGTCATGGAGATGGCAGGCATGTCGGTATCCTTCGATTGGTGGCGGCTGGCGCTGTGTCAGCGGCCCGGAAACGTGTTCGGTTCATTCTACGCCCTGCGCCCTGCAATGTGAAAGCCCTGGGCCGGACGCAGTCCAGGATGGCGTCCACCTTAGGCCAACGCGAGCGCCGGGCCGAGGAGCAAGGCAAGGCGTTCAATCGCCCAGTAGGCCCCCGCAATCCCGACGGCGTAGGCCCCTGCGTATCGCAGCGCGACGAGCTGGCCGGGCCGCAGGCGCGCAACGATCCAACCCGTCACAAGCAACGCTCCGATCACACCAACCTGCCCGAGTTCGACGCCCAGATTGAACAGCAGCAACGCGGCAAATTCCGTGCCCTTCGGCAATCCGATCTCGGCCAGCGCGCCCGCAAATCCGAACCCGTGGATCAATCCGAAACCGAACGCGATGGCCCAGGGAAAGCGCGCACTCAGCCCCTCATCGCCGCGCATCCGGCGGATCGCTTCCAGACCGATCAGGGCAATCGACAAGGCGATCACGATCTCAACAGGTGCACCCGGAAGGCTTATGCCCGCGAGCGCTGACAGGGACAAAGTGATCGAATGGGCCACCGTGAACGCCGTTGCGGTTGCGACGAGCTGGCGCCAACGCACCAGCAGCACCAGCCCTGCGACAAAAAGAAGATGGTCCCAGCCGAACAGGATGTGTTCGACCCCGATCATCAGATAGGCCCAGACACCCGGATTACCGGCATTCGCAAACACGACAGAAGGCGATCCGGGGCGCAGAACCGCGGAGAAGACCGGCGCGTCCGGCCGCTCGATGCGGAGGTAGACATCCGTCAGTGTCCGGTCGAGCCCGGCAATGCCGACCTCCCCGCCTTCAAGTTCGCAGCGGACCGTGAACCGGCGCACCAGAGCCGCGCCCACATTCTCGGCCGCCTCCGCGCCGAGTTCGCAGCCCTCCGGAAAGACCGGCTCCAGCCGCAGGATACGCTCGCCCAGGATCGGCTGCTTCCAGGTGACGTTATACACCTGATCAGCCGTCTGACGGATCTCCAGATAGGCCGGCCGAACCTCATGCGCCGCCGCGTCTCCCGCCATCAGGCAAAGCGCGAGCACGAGCATCCAAACGCGAAGGCCCGCGATCACGGCGAAATACCCTCGATCTCGACCTTGTAGCGGGCCACGATATCGGACACCGCCTTGGCGTTGGCCTTGAGGCGCGCTTCATTCCGCCAGCGCTCGAGCACAACGCTCCGCACAGCGTCGAACTCGGGCGCAGTCGCGGGGGAAACATGCGTCACGCGCACAACATGCTCGCCCAAGGCAGACGTCACCGGTCCCTGCCAGGTACCATCCGCCGGCAGGGACGTCAGCAGCTGCGCAAAGTCAGCGCCAAATAACCGGACGACTTCGCGGATCGGCAACTCTCCATACTGGCGCTGGAGCATGAACGCATCGCCTTCCGCGAGCCAATCCGTATCCGGCTTGCCGCGCAGCTCGGCCAACGCCACCTGCGCGCGCGGGTCAGATGCCTCACGAAAATAGACGTGGTCAAAGCTGTACAAGGCCGGCACCGCAAACTGGTCCCGGTTCTCGTCAAACCACTTCCGCAGTTCCCGTTCGTCCGGGTCGGCAGGGTTGGCGAGATCGTCGACCAGGAACCGCATCTTCTGCGCCAGCCGGCGTTCGACCACCACATCGCCCGCTTCCAGTCCCAGCCGCCGCGCCTCGCGCGCGAGGGCCAGCGTCTCCACCTGGTCGACGACGAGCGAACGCAATTCATCCGGCCCGGGCGGCGTGCCAGTTTCCGTCGCATACAGCGCCGCCAGACGCTCGATATCCGCGCGGCTCAGCCGGATCGTATCCTCACGCGTGCTGAAGCCCCGAACGGCCTGACTGATCCCAAAGATCAGCAGCGCCGCCACAACAAAGTGGACCAGCGGGTCCCGGACAAGTTTCTGGAACACGGATCAGTTTGCCGGAATGTACCAGATGGGCGACGTATAGGCGCGTTCCTGAATGGTGGCTGGAACATCCGGTCTTGGCGGCGTTCCATTACGGTTCGCTTCCCAGGTTGACCAGCGGCACGTCGGGTTCTCCAGTACACGGACATAGTAAGCCGCATTCTCTGACGCCTTGAATGCCGGATCGCGCCACACGGCCCGCAGATCGGCCGCCCCGTCCCCGCTCGGCGTGCAGGTCGCCAGATCAACAGTCGCGCCATTGTCTGCGCAGCGATGCGTCGTCGCATCGGGTTCACCCTGGGCGCACGCAACATCAAACACAGCTTCGCTCGAGCTGGTCACTTTCACGACCTGGACGCGTTGCAGGGGCGCGGCATTCGGATCGCGCTGCGCCCAGACCAGGAATTCTGGCGATGCCTCGGTCGGCCCCATCAGGTCGCTGCCCATCGGGACGCCCGCCTTATAAGCCCTCGACACAAGATCCTGAGCGTTCAGGATATCGTCGCCAAAGCTCTCGGCGGCAAAGAAGCGGACTTTCATCCTCGGGCCAGTCGTGCCGAAGGTCTCCTTGCGGCGGAAGGCATCGAAGATGGAATCCCGGGTGTTTTCCTCCGCCCAGACGCCTGTGAGGCCGGCCGCACTCCAACGCGAGAACCATTCCCGGGCGTTGTTGACCTGAAGGGTGTCAGGCTGGTTCGACCAGTCCTTGGCGCCATCGGCCGGAATGGACCCGCGCGCGACGGGCGTCCCATCGACGATGCCCACTTTCGACCAGTAGTCGTTCTCGGAATACGCGCCGCCAACGACGTGCGAATCCGAAGCCCCCACAAGGCCGAAGTGGAAAGGGTTGAACCCCTTTTCCTCTGCAAGGGCAAGACCGCGTTGATAGGCTTGGCGGACATAGCTGCCATTGGTCTTCGACACGGTATAGACGCCCAACAGGCGGTCGTAGATTTCGAAATTCGCCCACTCGTCATTGGGCGACAGATCGGGGTGGGTCTCCGAAGTGCCCTTGACCTGGGTTACTTCGACAAGCGGCTCGTTGCGCATCCGCTGCGCCGCATATTCGGCCGAAAGCGGCGCACCATCGAATGTTTCCAGCCGGAACATCTGCCCGTCCGACACGTTTGAATTGTGCGGAATAGCGATCGACTCGATCCCCGCCTGCCGCAAGCCATCCATCCAGTCCCAAAGGTCTTCTGGATTGGTCGAATCCAGCGTCGAGAAGACCCGGACAGGGGCCTCGCCGCGGAAGAAGACGTTTCGGTGCAGGTTCGCACCGCCGAACGTTCCATCGTCCGCAACCGTGCCGACGGAGGTGTATTCGAACGCAGCAAAGGTGGTGAACTTGCCGGGATCATTGTGCCGGTTAGCCGCATCCACGGTGTCGGCCCAGACCGAATTGATCATCGATTCGTCGAACATGTCTTCAATGCGTTCGCCGGTCCGGACGGACATGCCGACGCCTTGGAATGCGGCAACGATCTTTTGCGGATCAGTCGAAAACATGTCCTTTGCGCGGGGCAGTTCAGACAGGGCCGTTCCCGGCGTGTCCATGGCCGGCAGGATGCCCAGGTATTCCGCATGGTCGGTCACCGTATAGAAGTCCAGCGGCCCGCCCGCGATTGTCATGTCGAACTCGGCCGGATGGCGGATCGTTTCGCCTTTCGCAAAGCGATAGGCGTCGTCGGGCGTACGGCGCACGTTGAAAATGTAGGCATCGAAACTGTTGCGAGTGTGGATGTGCATGTCGCCGAAATAGGCATTGCGATCGGGATTGTATCCGGGCGTGTGCGCCTCCGCGATCGGCTCTTCCGAAGTCGCCGCCGCGCCCAGTGCCGGCTCTTCGACCTTCGGGGCCACACAGCCCACCAGCCCCAGCGCGATCAACAGCGCGAGTGTATGTTTCATGATTCATCCTCCCCGGATTCAGTCTGTTTTTTGATTGAGCCTAGGGTAGCGCCAGACGGTAGGTCTCGACAACGAAAAGCTTTGCGCGGAACGCGATTGGGATAAACTGCACTAAAGAAAAAACGGACGGGGAGAGAAATACCATGAAAATCAGAGCGGTATATTTGTCGCTTGCGGCCCTTCTGGCAGCCTGCGCCGCGCCGGATGTTCCGGCATCCGGGATTACCGAAGACGCAGCATCGCCCCCCGCTGCGCCCGGCATTCCCTACAACGCGACTCGCAACGCCTATTTCGGCGATCTCCACGTACACACGTCCAACTCGTTCGATGCCTATGTGTTCGGGGTCCGCGCCACACCTGACGACGCCTACCGCTACGCCAAGGGCGAAAAGATCCATGCCGACGCCGGCTACGACATCCAGCTGCAGGGCCCACCGCTCGATTTCCTCGCCGTGACTGATCACGGCGAATACCTGGGCATCGTTCCGGCGATGAATACCGAAGGGACGGCCCTTTCGCAGACCGAGACGGCGAAGATCGCATTCGGCGAGAATGCGCAGGATGCCGCGAAGGTTTTCCAGCAGATCGGGATATCCTTCGTGACTGGTCAGCCGATTGAAGAGATCAACGATCAGGGCGTCATGAACACGGTCTGGGCGAAGACGGTCGATGCGGCCGAACGATTCAATGAGCCCGGAAAGTTCACAACCTTCGCAGCCTATGAATTCACAGCCATGAAGGTGATCAGCGCCGATGCGGGCGCAGCGGGCAACCTGCACCGCAACGTCATTTTCAAGGGCGGTGCGCCGGACCAGATTTACTCCACCTTGCAATCGACCAATCCGGAAGACCTCTGGGCCTGGATGCAGGGACAGCGCGATGACGGGCGTGACGTGCTCGCCATTCCGCACAATTCCAATGCGTCCAACGGCGGCATGTTCGCGCTCGAAACCTATGCAGGCCAGCCCGTCGATGAGAGCTGGGCGCGCACGCGTCTTGCGAACGAGCCCCTTGTCGAGATTTCGCAGATAAAGGGCACGTCCGAAACGCATCCCGATTACTCGCCCAATGACGAATGGGCGAACTTCGAACTCTACGACCAGTTTATCGGCAGCGCGATGCTCGCCACCGTGAACGAAGGCGACTATGTGCGCCGCGCCTTGTCGCGCGGCATCTCGCTGGAAGAAGAGATTGGCTACAACCCCTACGCCTTCGGCTTCATCGGCTCGAGCGACACCCACGTGGCCGCCGGAAACTTCTCCGAGGAAGTCTATTGGGGCAAGTTCCCGCAGGACGGCGCCAGCCCCGTTGCGCGCCAGTCGGTGCTTCCGGAAGGCTATGCAAGCTGGGCGGAAGTTCCTGCCGCTGAGTCCCGCCGCCTTCTCTCTGCTCCCAAATACAGTGCCAGCGGCCTCGCCGGGGTTTGGGCCGAGTCCAATACGCGCGACTCCCTGTTCGATGCCATGCGTCGCCGCGAAACGTTCGGCACCAGCGGCCCCCGGATCAGTGTCCGCCTGTTCGCCGGCGACTATGATCCGGACGTGCTTGAGGCGCCGGACCTGCTTGAGAAAGCCTATGCGGGCGGTGTTCCGATCGGCGGCGACCTTGTGCGCGCGAAAGGGGCCGGCTCGCCGGACTTCATCGCCTGGGCCATGCGCGACCCGCTCTCGGCCCCGTTGCAGCGACTGCAGATCATCAAGGTCTGGGAAGAAGGCGGCGAAGCCCGCGAAGCGGTGTTCGATGTGGCCTGTTCAGGCGGTTCAATGCCCGATCCTGCGACGCATCGCTGCCCGGACAATGGCGCCAGCGTCGATATCTCGACCTGCAAGACCGAGCCGGGCACGGGCGCCAATGACCTCAAAGCGCATTGGAGCGATCCTGACTGGATGCCGTCTCGGCAAGCGGCTTACTATGTCCGTGTGCTTGAAAATCCGACTTGCCGTTGGAGCACCTGGGACGCTGTCCGCGCGGGGTCGCCCCCGAACCCTGCCCTGCCGACGACGCTTCAGGAGCGCGCCTGGACCTCACCGATCTGGGTCAAATCCTAGGCCAAAGCCCGTTCAAGGGGGTCCAAGCGTGGGTCACGCCGGTTCACCCCGGGTCCAGAAGCGGATCAACGGGGGCCGGACGTTGAGCAGGATGGGCTCAAGCCGCGTTCGGCAGGACGAGCCGGATGGTCTTCTGCAGCGGCGGTCCACACACCCGGCCGCGGAAGTGTGAACTGCGCCAGAAGATCTTGTCGCCCCGCCGGACGAGGTGTCCACGGACCAGATGCAGGCGAGGCCCGGCGCGATCGAATACGCTCGTTCCGGGTCCACTTTCGGACGCGGCGTCGAACATGGTGTGGGTCAGCGCCACATGCTCCAGAAGCTCAGGCTTGCCGCTCTGGACCCGGCGGCGATTGAGCGCGGACAGATCCGTGCGCGGCATCTCGCGCACCTGGGCCATCAGGAGAAAAACGAACGCCAGCATGAACGGGAAATCGAGCGCAGCCGGGCCGACGGCCTGGGCGAGCAGATCCTTGAGATGCGTGGGCGAGTGGGCGCGCTGGCGATAGTAGGCATCCCATTCCGGATCGAGGCGGACCGAAGCGGTGTCAAAGATGCCCTGCAGCGCCTCGTTGGGCGCCTTCACGGCCCAACCGGCTTGTGCGGACTGAACCGCATCAAGATCGAATTCGAGGATGGCCGGGTTGATGTCGCATGACTGGCCGTCCCTGGACCAGAATACGCGAAGGGTTCCTGATCGTTCAGACGGGTCCATCCTGACCAGTATACCGGCCCGGGAGCACGCCGGCGCCTGGCTGGCCGGAGGCTGATCGGCGAGCAGACGCGCCCGGACGCTTTCATTCCACTCGACCCAGAATTCCGGAAAGGGTGCGCGGAAGATATCGAGCGCTTCGGACAAGAAATTCTGGCGACTGCGGACGATGTCGGCACAAAGCGCTGTGATCGCATCATCCATGACATACCGGACGGGCGTCTTCACGAGATCGTCCCGGCACGCCCCCGCACCGGGCAGGTTCAGGTTGCGCCCGGTGAGGCCGTCGCGAAACGCGACACGGCGCGGCGCCTGCGCAATGCAATCCATCAGGTACATCGACGATCCCCTTCGAAAAACAGGAAATGAGGATGCCGGAAGGTCCGGCATCCCCGGTTTTCAGGTCGTCAGAAGTTCCAGTCGAAGCCGAGCCGGATGGCGCGGGGAGACTGATAGGTCAGCGGCTGGCGATAGTTCGGATCGACACCGCCCGTCGGCAGGTCGCCTGCCTCGTTGGACGTCAGGACATTCTCCAGGCCGAGCACGTTGAAAATGTCGGCGCGCAGAGTGAGCTTTCCGGGCACTTTGAACGGCACGTCATAGCGCACGGCCAGATCGAGGTTCGTGAGCCAGTCGGTCTCGAACGCCGTTCCGCGCCGCACGGCCACGCCCTGGCAGAAGCGCGAGTCCGCACCATAGGCCGCCGAGGCGCCATCGGTCGGGTGGACGCCGAGACATCCGTACTTCTTCGGCGAGACCACGGTCAGGTTTGCGCCCACCATGAGGGAGTCGAGGACCTGATAGGACCCGCGAACCTTGAGCTGGTGACGCCGGTGGTTCGGAAGATAACCGTACTGGTTGTCCGTCAGACCGGGGTGATCATACAGAATCGTCGATCCCGCATCGTCCTGGCCAATGTCGGACAGAACGGTCCCTTCGTAGTTGCCGAGGGAGGACGACCATACATAGGAACTGTCAAGCGACCAGACCCCGTCGAAGGCGCGCGATGCACTCAGCTCCAGACCAACATAGTCGCGCTCCGCCTCCGGAATGGCAAGGTCGGCCTCAGTCAGGTGAATGAGCTGACGTGTCGTCTGACCCGGCAGCGGATCACGCGTGTAAACGTCAATGGCCCGCCCCGGATTTAGCACTGTATACTGATAGTCTCCGAACCAGATGTCGCCGCAGCCGGTGATACCATTGCGATCGCAATACTTGAGGATCGCGTAGTCGATGGCGACGTCTTCAGAGACATCTCCAAGCGTCCGCCATGAGAAGCGGGCGCCGACCGACCAGTCGTCGTTGAGGATGCGGTCCACACCGAGCACGAACTCGTCTTCATACGTCGCAGACAGATCGCGGGAGGTCTTGGAGATCGGTGGCTCCTGGGAACCGTTTCCAAACACGAGGCACGCGACGCTGCCCGCAGGGCCGACCGCGCCATTGGGACACGCGCTGGCACCCAGATCGTCGACAATGTTGGAGTTCAGATTCGTACGTTGATCTCCAAGCACCACGGCGCCAGTCGCGGCATCGAATGATACAAGATCGAAGTATTCCCGGACGAAGAGATCTGCTCCCCGGAAGCTCAGGTTCGATGCCGGTGGGATGAAGTACCGGCCATAGCTGCCGTAGAAGCGTGTTTCACCCGATCCATCAACGTCATAGTTGAACCCAACGCGCGGACCCCAGTTGTCCTTAAGGTCCAGAACATTCTCGCCGATCAGGTTGTCGAGTTTGAACCGGTCATTGCGCAGACCCAGCTGGAGATTCAAACGATCCGTGATGTCCCATGAATCCTGGATGTAGAACGCTTCATTCTCACCCTCCACTTTGCCGCCGAGGCGGATGGTGGTGACCCGCGCCAAATCAGAACCGATCGGAACGCCATAAGTATCTGCGGAGACTGCATCTGTCACCCGGAACAGACGATAGTCGGACGTGCCTGTGCGGGCCGAAACGTGCTCGAGCGTCGTCTGTTCGTTATCCAAACCAAAGCGAAGCTGGTGGGTGCCGAGCAAGTCGAACGAGAAGTCCGCATCAAAGCGGTAGAACTTGCGCTCCGTGTCGCCGATGTCGTTGCTGACCGTCGTCTGGGGCCCGACCCGCGCAACAGTTCCGAACCGTGTCTCGACCACAAAGGGCGTATCCGGATCAAGGGCTTCCTGGTGGTTGCGGTCCTTGCTGACGCCGTAGGCGGCTGACAGGGTCATCCAGTCCGTGAACTGACCCGTATACCGGCCAACCCAGCTTTCGCCGCCGTCGCGAAGTGTGGTGCCACCAACGGGCTGCCCGATGACCTGTGTGCTCGGATCGAAGGCCAGGCTGGTCCGGTCGATTTCGCGCGTGGAGTCAAAGTAGGTGAACTCGAGATGCTGGGCATCCGTGACGTAGCCATCCAGCTTCACGCCGTAGAAGGGATCGTCCGACTCATCGAGCACCGCCGATCCGAGCGAAATTGACGGGCTGAGCGAACGCGTGTCGCGTGCTTCGTAGAGGCCGAAAATGAAAAGCCGGTCTTTGACGATCGGGCCGCCGGCCGTGAACGTCATGGAGCTGGCGTCACGCTCATTGAGCTCGTTGAAGGCGCGGTACGTATTGGGCGACGTATCGCGCAGTTCATCAGGTGTCCAGTCGCCGCTGACGCCGAATTCCCACTCGTTCGTGCCCGAACGTGTGACCGCGTTGATCACGCCGCCCGTTGCACGTCCGTACTCGGCGGGGTAGCCGCCCGTCTTGACGTCAACCGACTGGAAGAAGTCGAACGGAACCGTCGCGCTGCCCAGGTAGGTGTCGAAGTTCGTGATGTTCAGACCGTTGATGTAGAACGCGTTCTCGGCCGGCGAGGAACCGCCAATCGTCACGTTGGTGTTGCGCGTCGGTGCACCAACGCTAAAGTTTGAGTCGGCCTGCACGGAAGTCGGCGCGAGCAATGTGACGGCTTCGATCGAACGTCCGATCGGCTGTGTGCGGAGCGCTTCGCGCACGTCCACGGTGATCCCGGACGTTGTCTGGGCAAACGTCAATTCCTTTGACGCTGTCCCGTTGACGACAACCTGATCCAGCTTGCGGATGGTCTCGGCCGTGAAGCCATAGGCGGTATCTGCGCCGACCTGGACCTTGACGGTCTCTTCAAGCGTGCCGCCTTCGGGCAGGGTGAACGTCACCCGGTATTCCCCAGCCGGCAATGCGCCGATGCGGAATGCGCCGCCAGCGTCGGTATGCGACGTCCTGGTGAAACCCTGGCTGAGTGAGGTCACAGACACGTCGACGCCGGCAATGGCCGCGCCGGTCTCATTCCGCAACGTGCCGTTCAGTGCGCCTGTCGTGTAGCTTTGCGCACTGGCCGGTAGCGGCGCCGTCACGCCGGCAACCACAGCCGCCGGCGCCATGATCGCCAAGGCACTGGCGATCACGCGGCTGGCCGCAGCCGGCCGCTTCAACTGGGAGCGTTTTCCTTTGGTATCGGTCAATTTTTTCCCCTGGATTTTGCAAGTGTACGCCGCCCCGCGCGGCGTCATGACCAAGAGACCTAGGCGGCAGCTCCGATTCCCGCTTCCGGTTTACGATCAAGGCCGAAAATCGAGCGGCAAAACCGGGAACTTTGCGATAAACCTGCGTTTTCGAGCGACAAAAGCAGGCGCCCGCAGCGCCGGATCCGCCTATATTCCGAGCTCGAGAACCGGAGCCAAACTTGGAAATCGCCAGACTTCCCCGCCGCACCTTGCTGACCGTCCGTGCCCTTATCTGGCTGGCGGCCGGCCTAATGTACTTCACGATGTTCATGTTCGCCGGCCGGGCCGACTGGTCGATACTCTACATCTTCCTGGCGACGAGCGCTCTCGGCTTCATCTTCAGCGGCCCGGTCCAGTATGCTGTTGTACGTTCCTGGAACCTGTCAGGCTTTCGCAGAACGTCCTTCCTCATTGTTTCGATCGTCCTGATTGCGGCGGTACACTCCACCATCGACACCTTGATGGCCGATGCGCTCCGGGACTTTCCCAAGCTCGTGCGCAGCTTCACCGACGAACCCTCCAAAACGTATTCGCAGCTGCTGTTTTTCAGTGGCCAAACGTTCGAGTTCTTCATCTGGATCCATGCGTTCTTTGCCGCATTCGCGTGGACCATTATCCGGTCGCAATTGATCGTGGAGCAGGAGCGTCGCCTCGCCGAGGCCGAAAGCCAGGCGCAGAAAGCGGTGCTGTCCGCGCTTCGCGCGCAGGTGAACCCGCACTTCCTCTTCAACGCGCTGAATGCGATATCGTCCCTGATGACGATCGGCCGGTACGAGGAGGCGGAGGAAGCGCTGATGCGGCTGTCCGAGTTCTTCCGGGCAAGTCTCGCCGCCGAGCGCCGGCAGCTGGTAACCGTGGCCGATGAGCTGGAAATGCTGGAATCCTATCTTGAAATGGAGCAGCTCCGCTTCCCGGACCGGCTGAAGGCCAGCATTGTCATGGGCGAGGGATCCGGCGCCGGGCTCATTCCGAGTTTCCTGCTCCAGCCTCTGGTCGAGAATGCGATCAAGTATGCTGTCGCGCCCTCGACGGAGCCTGTGGATGTCACAATCTCGTCCAGCCGCACCCACAATGTCCTGCATGTGTCGGTCGAGGACACCGGCACATCGGCGGCCGGAAACACACCGCCGGGCGAAGGCGTCGGCCTGGAGAATGTCCGTAGCCGGATTGAAGCCCTCTACGGCGCCTCTGCGAGCATGAACGTGAACAAGCGCAGCTCCGGATTTCAGGTCACGATCACCCTGCCTTTCTCTGATATCCCGGCAACGGAGGCCAATCGGTGAACGACCTGCGCATATTCATTGTGGACGACGAGCCCCTGGCAGTGGACCGGCTGAAACAGGTACTGCGCGCCGTAAAGGGCGCCGAAGTGGTCGGATCGGCCTGCAACGGCGCGGCCGCAATACGGGAGATCTGCGACCTGGAGCCAGATCTTGTGTTCCTGGACATGAAGATGCCCGGCTTGTCGGGCGTGGAAGTCGCGGCCTCACTGAAGGCACAGGGACAGGGTTCTGAAATCGTCTTCGTGACAGCGTTCGATTGCTTTGCGAGCGAGGCCTTTGAAGTCGACGCTGCGGACTACCTCGTCAAGCCGGTGCGGCTCGACCGGCTCGAAAGCGCCGTACACCGGGCCATCCGGCGGCGCGACTCCCGCCTCGCGAGCCAGCGTGTCGAGGAACTCGAACTTGTCGTCAACGCCCTGCGCGATTCCCAGGGGAAGGGCCGCGCCAAGCAGAAGTATGATGAGGAATTGTGGGCTCCGCGCGCGGGCGGGTTGTCGAGAATTCCGACGTCTTCAGTGGTCTGGGTTGAAGCGGCGCGCGACTACATGCTGGTCCATACCGAGCACCGGACGCACATACTCCGTGAAACGATGGCGAGCCTCGAGGCGCGTCTGGACCCTGACGTTTTCATCCGGGCGCACCGCTCCGCTCTGGTCAACGTGGCCCATATCGTCGGGACAGAAAGACTGGGACGCGAGGGCCTGCAGCTGCGGACAACGGCCGGAAATCTGATCCGGGTCGGCCTCGGCCGCCGCGCCGCAATCCGGCAGCGCCTCGGCGGACGGACCGGATCAGCCATCAAGGCCGATCTGCCCAGCTGACGGGGCCGGAATTCTGATGCGCAAAGCGTTGGAGTGGACGCACAACTGAGGACTGCCTGAATGCCTGGCGGCGCGCCGCGTCAGAGGCCCGCGTTCCAAGCCGCCAATGAATATGGCGCCAGGTGCCGGGATCCGATCTTGTATCCACCGCTGTCGGCCGGCGCGCCAATCTGCGAAAGATCGAGCGCATCGGGACCATAATTGAAAGCGAACGTCAGGTCGCCGGCCCGCCGCAGACGCAGGTCCGGCCCCACGTCCCGGCATTGGATGCTCGTCTCGCGGCACAGACGTTCCAAAAGTTCCCGCATCAGGTCTTCCTCCGGCCAACAGACAAGATACTGAAACCGGCCACTGCGGACCCAGGCAGCGCTTCCATCCGAAAATCGCGCCCGCACCTCCGCGTCGGTGGTTATCGTCTCATGCCAGCGACCTGAACCGTAGTTTTTATCTTCAATCCGCACACTGCATTTCTCGAAAGACGGCAGTGATTCAAGCTGCTCAACGCGCAGACCAAGATCGGGCCGAAGCGGGCCGGGCGCAAGGCCGTCCGGAATGCGGCCGTCTATCGTCCGGGATCCGGTCAGCGCCGTGGCGAAGACGGTCGCCCCGGAGGACTTCAAGTTGTTCCACGCCGCATCGGAGATGACCGGCACGCTGGGAAGCAGGATCAATTTGTAACCGTCCATGTCACTGTCATCGAAAACGAAATCCACGTTAAGGCCCAGTCGCCGACAGGCTGTGTAGACAGCGCGGGTTGGCTCGAGTGGCCCGCGCAGATTTCCCTGAGGCTGGATTTCATGTTGCCACGCGCTCGGATAGTCCAGGAGGATCGCGACGTCCGCCCTGCTTTGTTTTAGCGCCGGAATTTGCGCAGCATCGTGGCCGACCTGGCGGATTTCTTCCTGCACCGGTTGGGGCGGCCTGTCTGGCGCCAGAAGGCCCGCGTGCATCTGTTCCTGTGCGAACGGGGCCTGCCGCCATCGGAAGTAACTTACGAAGTCGGCGCCGTGGGCAAAGGCCTCCCAGGTCCACAGACGCACCATTCCGGGCGCGGGGGCGGCGTTGTAGGTGGCCCAGTTCACCGGCCCGGGCTGCTGCTCCATGACCGCCCAGCGGGGCGCGCAGGCCCTGAAGACATCGTGGTTGAACGCCGCAAAATCGGGGTCGCCTGACCTCAGCCAACGTGCCTTGTGCTCTTTAGGCGCCTGGCTCTCGCTCAACAATCCGATGGGGTAACTGTCCCAGGACGCGATATCAAGTGATCGGGAAATGTCGCGATGATCCAGCCGGAAGAAGTCACCAATAAAATTGTGCGTGACCGGACGCCCCGGGCTGTAGCGCCGGATTATATCAACCTGCGCCTGGTTGAAGCTGCACATCTGGTCTGAACAGAAGCGGCGCCAATCCAGCCTGTGGGACGGATTGGCTTCCGTCACCGTCGCGCCGGGCGGGTCAATCTCGTCGAAGCCGTTATAGGTCTGAGACCAGAAGACCGTTCCCCAAGCCATGTTCAGCGATTGGATGTCCGTGTACCTCGCCGCAAGCCAGCCGCGAAACGCCTCGACAGCGTCGCTCGAGAAGCTTTCATCCGACCCGTGATGACCGTACTCATTGTCCGTCTGCCACATTGTGACGCCCGGATGCTCACCGTAACGGCGCGCCAGCTCTTCGACGATCCGGCTGCTTTCCGCACGATAGGTTCGCGATGAAAAGCAATAGTGGCGCCGGGATCCGAACCTGCGGGGATGGCCATGTTCATCGCGGGGCAAGATATCCGGATGCGCATCGATCAGCCATTTGGGGGGTGTCGCGGTGGGTGTTCCCAGCGTGACCTCAAGGCCAGCGGCATGAAGAAGATCGATGATCCTGTCCAGCCAACCCCAATCAAATTCTCCTCGGCACGGCTCTATCCTTGCCCATGCGAACTCACCGATACGTACATGGGTGAGCCCCGCCTCGCGCATCATGCGCGCGTCTTCGGCCCAGTCGCTTTCGGGCCAATGCTCCGGGTAGTAACAAACGCCAAGCTTCATGGAGATGCTCACTGGATTCGAACGAAATGAAACAGACGGCCGTGATGCGGCCTGCGCGGGTCGCCGCCAAATCCCGTCCAGGCAAGCGCTTCTGATGAATACTCACCCGCGTCCGTCCTGGCATCGTTGCCCGGAAGCAGTTCAACCGCCCGGTACCGCGCGCCCGCCGGCAAATCCGGTATGACGATACGCGGCTGCAACGGGTAGTCAGACATCGCTGTTCTGAGGACACGCAATACAAACTCGTTGCCGTCTTCGCTTGTCATGGTCGAAGCATGTACGGCCGGATCAATAGCGCTCAGTACCCGGTAGGTCCCGCGCACGGCGACGGGCCGGACCCGCTTGTACAGCGCGATCAGTCCAGCCAGCATATTCCGGTCGTCCAGGCTCAATCTGGCTGGATCGAGTTCAACACCAAAATGGCCGAACACAGACACGAGACCACGGAACAGCATCGGAAAGCTTCGGCCGGTGATCGGGTTCGGCGACGGGCCTACATGGCTGCCCATCAGTTCCAAGGGGATATAGCGTGAAAGGCTGTCCTGTATGCGGATACGGTCCTCAGCATCGGTTGCATCGCTGGCCCAAAAGCGCATCACGCGCGGCAGGATGCCGAAATCGATCCGTCCACCGCCGCTGGCGCAGCTCTCGATTTCAACATCAGGAAACTCCGCCTGCAGACGGTCGAGCAGGCTGTACAATCCCAGCACCTGTGCATTGGCACGAAAGGATCCGCTGCTCGTGGCGGGGTAGAGCTCTCGATTGCAGTCCCATTTGAGATAGCTGATCCCTCCCGGACGAAGCAGGTTTGCCAACGCCTCGAAGAGAAAGTCGCAAACTTCGGGGTTTCCGAGATCAAGAACCAATTGGTTCCGGCCGGTCGGGGCTTCGGGATCGGGATATCCCAACGCCCATTCGGGATGCGCCCGGTAAAGACAGCTCTCCCGGCTCACCATCTCGGGCTCGACCCACAGGCCGAATTGCATGCCCAGTCCGTGAACGGCTGCGATCAGAGGTGCCAGCCCATTCGAAAACCGCTCCACGTCCGGCGTCCAGTCTCCGAGTGACGTCTTGTCATTCCGCCGCCCGGAGAACCAGCCGTCATCAAGCACAAAGCGCTCGACACCGAGATCTCTGGCTTGGGCGGCCAGGTCGATGAGGGACGCCTCATCAAAATCGAAATAGCGCGCTTCCCACGTGTTGAAATGCACGGGGCGGGAAACGGGCCGTACGAGGCAGCGTGCATGGCTGTGCCACACGTCTCTCAAGCCATCGAATCCCGCTGCGGAGACTGCGACCAGGACCTCGGGCGTTTCGAACTGGTCACCGGGTTCGAGAACCACTTCGCCCGGCTCGTAGAGCGCCTCGGCGCCCAGTTCAGCTGCCCCATCACGCTGGCGCTCTGCCTGTATAAGATAGCTGCCGCTCCAGGCCAGCTGAACGCCCAGCGCGCGACCCGCCGAGTCCGTCGTGCTGGCGTCGCAGACGGTCACGCCGGGCGGGCCGTCAAAGCCTGACCGGCCAAGGCGAGAGGTCCTGCCGACGAAGCCACCCTCAAATGAGCGCCGTAGTTCGTGCCCCTCTCGCGCCCAGGCGCCGTGGGACGTGATGACTTGGGTTGCCCAGTCCATCAAAGGCAGCTGAAGCGCTGCGCATCGGATCAGCAGGATCGGATGCGGGCCAGCATTGCGCAACCGGGTCCGAGCCCGCATCAGACCGTTCGACAGGTGGAGTTCAACGTCCGCCGACAGGCCGAGCGAGGCGTCGGCCGATCTCAAGACCAGGCGGTCGGCTGCCAGCCTTTCAATCGACACAGGCGAGAGCCGAGCCGAGCGCCCATCAGTCATGCGCACCGCATCCGCGTGCCCAGCCCCCGCATAGCCGTGGCCCCTCTGCGCGAGGAGCGACGCGGCCGGCGGCGCGTCGGGCCCGGCCGGAAGAACCGGCACGGCCGCCGAAGGCGCATCCGCGGCGCCTGCTTCAGGTCCGAGGTAGGTCAGCCTGAAGCCGCCCCCTTCCTCGTGGATCATTTTCAGGGCAATACCGCCGCCATGGATGTACAGGCTATTTGTCATTTCTGCATCGCTCGCGTCGGTACCCTTGGTGTGCGGTCTTCTTGATCCATCGCCCTGCTGCGAATTGGTCCGGCTGTCCATCATCCTTCTTTCAAACGTCAAACAAACGTAGGCCTCATGTCATCTACACTGCCAGCCAGAAAACTCGAGGGGATGACGGGGCCGTTTTATCGGCGCGACCACCGCAAGGCGGACGGCCGGCTCCTGTCGCTGTACGGGCACAGGCCGCACGAAGGCCCCGCGCTCGACGAATTGCTGCGGCCTGAAACCGTTCCGGGCGAATTGCGCCGGGATCCGCTGCGCAACACCTGGGCCATCTATGCGCCCCATCGCCAAACCCGAACCTTCCAGCCGTCGTCGGCTGAAGACCCCCTGGCCCCCGCACGACCGGGCGCGCCGGCGACCGAGATCCCTTTCGAGGATTTCGAAGTGGCGATCTTCGAGAACCGGTTCCCCAGCCTTGCAGCAAACGGTCCGGCGGCGGCGCCAAGTCCATGGTCCTGCGGGCCTGCCCATGGCCAGTGCGACGTTGTCGTCTTTTCGAAAGACGAGGTCGGCAGCCTGGGCTCGCTGAGCGAGGCGCGCCGCGTGCTTCTGATCGAGGCCTTGATCGACCGGTACCGGCAGCTCCACGAAGCCGGATTTGCCTATGTCCTGCCGTTTGAGAACCGTGGTTCCCAGGTCGGGGTGACGTTGCCGCATCCGCACGGCCAGATCTATGCCTTCGCCGACGTTCCGGGGCCACAGGCTGCGGCAGCTCGGGCGTTTGAGAACGGGTACGACCTGATCGCTGCGCACGCGTCATGGGATGGGGCGTTTGATGTGGCAAAGGACGGCGACCTCTTCGCGTTCTGCCCGCCTTTTGCCCGCTTTCCCTACGAAACCTGGATCATGCCGGGCGTGCCCTGCTCCGGCCCTTGGGCATTGTCCGCCAGCGGCATCCATTCGCTAGCGCGCCTGCTCGCCGAGGTGCCCCGCAAACTCGATGCGTTGTTTGGCGAGGCGATGCCCTACATGATGAGTTTCCAGGCCGCCCCGAGGGGTGCGGAGGCAAGCTTCCAGTTCACGGCGCAGTTCTTCCCGGTGCTTCGCGCGGCTGAGCGCCTCAAGTTTCTGGCCAGTGTCGAGCAGTTCACCGGCGTCTTTACCGTAGATGTCGTGCCTGAGGACGCCGCCCAGCGGCTGAGGGCGCTATGACTGTTTCGAGACCCGATACAACAAACCGCGCGCGCGTCCCAGGCCGGGTGAACCTGATCGGCGAGTGGATCGACTTCAACGGTGGCACGGTGCTGCCGATGGCACTTGCGCAGTCTGTAGAGCTCGAACTGGGCGCCAATCGCTTGAACGTCGACCGTGTGCGGTCGGCGCAGTTTCCGGATCGAAACGACTTCGATATCGAAGCGCCTGCTGCCGGTCACTGGTCGGACTATGTCCGCGGCGGCCTGCAATTTGCGCGCGCGCAAGGCTGGATCACCGGCGGCCAGGATGTCACCCTCGCGAGTTCCATACCGGTTGGCGCCGGCCTGTCGTCATCGGCGGCGACAATCGTCGCCACCCTGAAAGCGGCGAGTGCTCATCTGCCAGATACCGATCCTGTCTTCATCGCGGATGCCGCCAAATCGATCGAAAATGACTTCATCGGAGTACCCTGCGGAATCATGGATCAGATGGCCGTCGCGGTCGGAAAGACCGGGAACGTGCTGGCGCTCGACACGCGCGACTGCTCCTACCAGATCATACCAGTGCCAGAAGACTGGAGCATCGCGGTAATCCATTCCGGTATCGGCAGGGCGCTCGCTGACGGGCGCTACAAGATCCGCCGTGAAGAATGCCTGCAAGCCGCGGCCGCATTGGATGTCGAGTATCTTTGTGATGGCGATCTGGAATCGGCTGCTGAACCGCGCCGGTAACCCCGGAGGCTGTTTGGTTGG
>NZ_WGLO01000016.1 GCF_016125515.1 Hyphomonas sp. | reverse complement strand
GGGCCACCTTCGCTTTGAAAGCCGGACTGTGATTCCGGCGGGGTCGTCTGGGCATGGTCGTCTCCTGTGCTCGGCAAAATAGCCGATCTGCAGGCAGAAATCTCACCTAACCTCGCTGTTCAGATTTCCCGAGCCACCTCTGTCACAACCCGCCTCATCCGCGAAGAAGTCCACCGTGACACCAGTGAGGCGCCAGACGCCAGCCAGCACATCACCTGAACTTCAACACCAGATCCTGCTATGCTGCGGCCCTTGGTGGATGCATACGCTGGGCGTGGCCGTGCTTCGCGCGGGATCGTGCACCAGAGAAGGGACGGCATGGACGCCGGCGCGCTCTCTTTCCGGAAACAAAAATGGCCCGCGTGAGCGGGCCATTTCTATTCTTTTGGTGTTTGTGCCTGACTATTGCAGACGCAGACGATCGACAGGGACGTTAGCCGCCGTACCCCAAGCGGTCGCAGTAGCGTTCGGTGCCCACTTAACAGTTGCCATTGTTCCGCAAGTTTCAACATCGGCGCGTACGCGGTACACGCCGTAAGTTGCGGGAAGGTCGGCGGTCGGCGTATCGGTGAACTCCTCCGTGGCGGGGTCAATGGCGCCGTCATTGTTCAGATCCATGGAGACAATGATCACTCCATCGCCGCCGGTCAGCGGGTTAACTCCGCCGCCAAGCGCACTTCCGTTCCGGCGCATCGGCGCATGCACGAAGCCTCGGGCTTCCAGAGTGCCCCCTTCGGTGCAGCGGACGCGAAGCACAGAGACTTCCGAAACCGCGGGCGTGCGAACGAGATCGGGGCGGTTTTCACCAAGCTCGAAAGCCCAGTAGACGATTGCGTTTTCCGTCGCCTTTCGTCCGTCAGGGAAATCTTGAAAGACAGTGATTTTGTCGTCCGAATAATAGCCTTCAACGCCGAAGGTCGCCGGTGCGTCGGGTGTTCCAACCAGGCCGTTATTGGCAGCCAGATTCATATTGAGCTCGAACAGGCCCGCATCCGTTGGCGGCAATGCGCGCAGGCGCGCATCCTTGTTGGGTACGAAGGCAACGCCGCCCTCTCCCAGAAGATTGCCGTTGCCTTTGATATAGTCTTCCGGTCCGTTGCAACGCACGTTGCTGCACGAACTGGCGGTCACAACGCCGAGCACCACGTTCTCGGCCACATCGGTGAACACTTCCGAAGCCGTGACTTCGCCCGTCGCGGTATCATACTCTGCCGTAATGATAACCGTGCCGCCGAGGATGCCAGCGAGTTGACGGCCATTCATCGATCCACCTTGCATCCAGGTACGTGTGGAAGCGAACGGGTTCGTTGTTGTTGTCGGTGTCACCAGAGCGGTCGTTGCATCGACTTTGATCTTTTGCCCCATGACCGTCATTGTTCCGGCGTTACCCTGCGTACCAGCCGTGACTTGGAATGACTGGACCGGCCCTTCGATCGCGACGGGTACGAGGACGCCCTGCGCATCAGCCGTTGCGTAAATACCTGCGAGCGCTGCAGCGCAAGCTGCAGACATAATGATTTTCCTGAACATAACGTCCCCTATTTTCCTTTTGAACCCAGACTGACTTGCGGCCCACCTGTTTGTCCCTCGGTGGGCCTAAGTTAATTCAGCATGAATATTGATTCAGATACAAGTAAATTCTCTATCGGAGCGATTTTAGTCAGTAGATTTGTGAAGAGAGCCAGAAATCATCGGGTTGCATCACCCACACAACGAAGCCGCCCAGCGCGATCCAGGGGCCAAAGGCGATCGCTGACGTCGCGCGGAGCGGCGCCGCCTTGCGAACGGATCCGGCGAGCGCCGCCGCGATGCCCGCGAGCGAGGCAATTAACAGCACGGGAGCAATTCCCGGCGCGCCGACCCACATGCCGAGCGCGCCCAGCAGCTTTGCATCGCCGCGCCCGAGGCCGTCGCGGCCCCGCAGGCGCCGGTAGAGAACTTCTACCAGCCACAGCAATCCAAAACCGATCACCACGCCCGCGAGGTGGACCGGCCAATCTGCAGGGCAGGTCAGTGCAACCATCACGGCGCCAAGCGCCAGAACGGCGGCATTCAGCGAATCGGGAAGCAGGTAGGTGCGCAGGTCGATGGCGGCGAGCGCCAGCAACAACCAGCCGAGCAACACCGTGAACACAAGCGTGCCCGGCGGCGCCCAGGCCACGCCGGCAAGAGCAAGCGCGCCGCCGGCGAGCTCGGTCAGGGGCGCAGACCATCCAATCGCGGCGTGGCAGGACCGGCAACGCCCCCGCATCGCGGCCCAGCTCAGCACCGGCACCAGTTCATACCAGGCAAGGGGCCGCTCACACGTCCTGCAGCGCGAGCGCCCGGCGATCCAGGATTCCTCACGCGCGAACCGGTCGGCCGCTGCGTCGATCCCGGACCCCATCAGCAGACCGGCGAGGACGAGGAAAAGTTCGAACGCCGTCATTCCTGTCCGCTCCGAACGGTGCGCATCGCTTGGCGTGGCGCGAAAAATGCGTATCGTTTCGATGGGTGGGACAAGGACAACCTCAAATGCAATCGAACGCTCAGATTCGCCGCACTCAGGCTGGCTTCAGCCTTATGGAACTGCTGGTGGCGCTTGTCATCCTGGCGCTCGTGATGGGCATCGTCGCGCCGCGCGTGATCGGCTATCTCAGCCGCGCCAAGTCGCAGACCGCAGAAGCGCAGGTGAAGAACATTCAGGGCGCGCTGGACTTGTTCCTGATTGATGTAGGCCGCTATCCGACCGAGGGCGAGGGGCTGAAAGCCCTGATCGAAGCGCCGGCCGGCGGCGCCGGCTGGGCGGGGCCCTATCTGGACAGTGAAGACGCGGTACCTCTGGATCCCTGGGGGAATCCCTATCTTTATACGTCTACTGAAGATGGGTTGCGAGTGCGCGTTTATTCGCTCGGGCGCGATGGCGCCGAAGGCGGCACCGGCGAGGACGCCGACATCGGCATTTCCGGCAAGACCTAATAACAAGGTATCGGCGAGGGCAGGGCGACGCCGACGGGTAGCACGGGATCTGGTCCAGCCGCGCGTTCCTCGACGAGTCGTCTCGGTCCTGAGTAAACGCCTGCCGGCGACCAGTAAGTCGCCGCAATCCCCGAGCGAAATCCTGAGCGCGTTTGAGCCAGGATCTCTATGACAACCGGCTCGCCGGCAAATGTCGATACAAATTCATCCGGGGCCAATGCGAAAGCGCCGCCTTCTTGGGGTGTTCCGCCGAGCGCAGAATTGTTGTTCAGCGCGGCCAGGACTTCGGTCGATGCGAAAACAGGATCGACCTGCGGCGTGTGAGAATGAACCGTAATATAGGGCAGCGCGGCGGCAATCAGCTCGGCCGGCAGCCCCAATACTTCGGAGATTTCGCCGGTGCGTGTAAAAGGACGGTTAGCGGGCCCATGCGGTAGGCCTTCGCGCGCATAATCTGTATTCTCCGCGCCGCCTACGCGGGATCGTGTGTCGCCATCGCGATAATCTGCAATGCGCGCGGCATATCGAGCAGCGTCAGGTCCGCGCGCGCCCAGCACAGCAAACAGGGACGCAAGCGTCTCTTCTTGAGACGCATTCAGATCAATGAAGGCCGTTATAGGACGTGCATTGATTATTATACGCCCGCTGTCAGTGTCGCATACGATCGGAAAGCCGCCGAACCTGTCTCCTTGAGGAAGCGCAAGCCGGGCGAGTGCGATACGTCGGCCGCTTTCGACCAACATGTCGCTGGATACGGCGTCCCTGAGCCGGTTGCCTTCCAGCGCGTCGAGATGGGAATCGCGGGCAATCAGCGCCGCAATCACTGCCATCAGGCCAATGGCCCAGATCACGAGGATGAGGGCGGCGCCCCGGTCCTGCGCCCTATGCGCACCGGGACGCCGCAAAGTCATGACACCGAGTCGTCGGCCGGCGCGTCAACGGCCGTGCGGCGGATGAAGGTGCTCTCGATCGACTTCATGCGGCGTACGAGATCATCCGTGACCGTCAGCGAGGCATCGGTGGAGCGGACCACGCGCGGCGTGATCATCACGAGCAGCTCCGTGCGCTGGGATTCGGTCGTCGTGGTCGAGAACAGCTTCCCAAGGAACGGCAGATCGCCCAGCAGCGGCACTTTGGTCTTCGAGTCCGACAGGCGCTCCCGCATCAGGCCGCCGAGGGCCACGCTTTGGCCGTCGCGAACCGACACGGACGTGCTGATGCGGCGTTGCTGGATCGTGGGCGAGTCGATGCCCGAAGACTGGGTGGCAACAACGTCGCTGACTTCCTGGTCGATCTCGAGGATGACGAGGCCGCTGTCATTCACGCGCGGCGTGACATTGAGAATGATGCCAGTGTCGCGAAGTGAGACGGAGTTCACGATCGGCGCATCCGGGTTGGTCACACTCACTGCAGATTGGGTCACGACCGGAACCTGGTCTCCAACCTGAAGGGTGGCGGTGCGATTGTCGAGTACCATCAGAGACGGCGCCGAAAGGATCTTCACATCTGTTATGCCCGCGACAGCGGAAAGGGCGGCGCGGCCGTCCTGACCGGAGAAGAGCACTGAGAATCCGGGGAACTGCGACGCCACGGCGCCGTTGGCCGCATCACTGAATGTCGTGTTGAACTCGCCGCTCTGGAAGAACCAGGTAAGGCCATAGGACAGACTGTCGGTCAGCGTCACTTCGGCGATCGTGGCTTCCAGGAAGACCTGGTTCGCCATGGCGTCGAGATGCGAGATGGCGTTTTCGAGCACGCCGAACTGTTCCGGCGTCGCGAGAGCGACGATGGAGTTGTTGGCGTCGTCTGCGATGATCCGTGCCGCCGGCCCTTTGCCGCGGCCGCCATTCAGCGAGACCGCACCGAGGCTCGCGCCTGCCATGCCTTCGCTATCTTCGTCCGTCGAGGCGAAGGCCGGCTGATCGCCGGGACGCAGGCCATAATCGCCGTCGCTGCCAGCTTCGCTGCCCGAAAGTGCGTCGGTGATGATGGTGGCGACTTCCGTCGCCGCACGGTTCTGGATCGGGATGACGTAAAGCTTCTGGCCGCCCTGACCGCCCGAACGATCAAGGCGCGAGATCCAGGCCTTGCCTTCGCTGATGTACTCCGCCTGCGGACTGACCACGACCACGGCATTGAGCCGGTCGAGCGGCACGAAACGCACGACACCGGCGAGCGGGCCGCCCGTGCTTGCGCCGAGCACCGTTTCCAGGTCGGAGACGATCTGGGTCGGCGACGAATAGGTGACCGGAACGGACGCGAAGGACATGCCTTCCATCCAGTTCACATCGAACACCGCGATGAGTTTTTCGGCTTCCGCAATCGCTGCAGAATTTCCCCGAAGGATGAGGATGTTGCGGATCGGATCGACTTCCGAACTCAGCGATTTGTCCGCGCTGCCGCTGAAGATTTCCTTGAGCGAGTCGGCCGACACGTAGCGCGGCGCGACGATTTTCATGTTGGCGCCGCCACCGGCAGAACCTGCCGACTGGCCCATGCCGACGATCCGGTAAAAGCCGCCCGCATCCACGAGTTCGGCGCCGCGGCTGGCCAGCACGCTTTCGAGCAGGCGAAGCGCGCCCTCCCGGGTCACAGGCCGGCTCGTCTGCAGCGACACGTCGCCATTGAGCTGCGTTTCGATGACATAGTTTTCGCGCAGGATGTCGCCGAGCACCTGCTGAATTGCGTCGGCCACAGGTACGGCATTCAGGTTGATGGTGATCGCGCCGCGCTCGCGGCCTGCGCCATCATTGAGCGAGCCGGTCAGGCGCGAGGCGTCGCCGAGCTGTTCAAAGCTGCCGTCGTCAGGCATGGCCGCTTCATCGACCACTGGGGCCGTCTCTGGCGCCGCTTCGGCCATCGCGGATGGCGCCGGCGGCGGCGTATAAGGCAGCGCATAGGTCGGCAGCGGTTTCGACGGCGCCGTCGTCGTTGTCGTCGTGCACGCCGCGAGCGCGACGGACGCCGCACCGCACAGCAGCAGGCCGCGAAGGCCCTTTATCACTGGTTTCCTGGTCAACATATTACTCTACCCCCGCATTCTGCTTTTTGAGTGCTCCGTCAGCGCTCCGGATAGAGATGGAGAGTCGTTCTGTACTCTCCCCTCGAAAGAACGACACGGTCCGACCGCACGCTTTCAAGAACCCATCCGTCAATCGTATTCCCACGGCTCACCCACTCCATGTCGCCATCGACATTTCGGCGCAGCGATGCACGGGCCATGCCATTCGCCAAAACCACGCCTTTGAGCTCGAACGGCGCCTCGGTGAGTTCTGCGCCGGCATCGGCGCCTGAGGTCAGTTCGGCCGCAAAAGGCTTGCGGTTCGGGTGAAAGAGCGGCTTTTCGGCGGAGCTCCGCGTGCGGTCGGATTGTGCGGTCATGGCGGGCATGTCCGGGGGAGACAGCGTTGGGCGCACCACGTCCGGCGTCTCAATCCGGCTCATCGCGCCCGTCGTCAGCAAAGTTAACCCGAGCAGAAGCAGGCCGCAAAAACCTGCCAAAGCAGCGGCCACGAAAGCGGTCGGTCCACGGACGAAAATCATCTATTTCTCCTCCGGGAGGGCATAGGCAAATACGTCGAGCCTGACCTGCAGGATCGGCGCTTCGATAATTCCTGCAGTACGGCTGCTGCCGGAAGACAGCTGGAAGTTGGCTTCCCGGATGAACAGGCGAGGATTCGAATGGTCCAGCGCGAAGAGGGCGTCGTCGAGTTGGCGCTGTGTCGCCATGGCGATCACGCGCACACCGGCTTCGCGCAAGTCGCCTGCGCGTCTCGCCTCGAGCGGTTGCACGCTCTTCAGGTCGGCGCCGGCATCCGCGAGGATGCGCCGGACGATGGCCTGTACGCTGGCCGCCGCTTGGGCATCGGTCGATGGGGGCAGGGCGAGCGTCGTGGCGCGCAGGCTGGCGACGCGGTCGTTGGAGGCGCCCTGCATGATCTCGGCAGAGGCCGCAATGCCGCGCCATTTTGCGAGATCGGCTTCGCCTTTGCGGATTTCTTCACGCTTTTCGCCAATCATTTCGACCACCGGCATCGCGATAGCAACGCCTGCAATCGCAACGGCTGCGACCAGCAGGGCGCCGGCAATCAGGGTCTGACGTTGACGGGGGAGGCTGTAGAAATTCATCCGTTGTCCTCCGTTTCGAAGGCCGGCGCAGTCACAACATCACTCTCCAGCAGCAGCTCGATGCGGAAGCGATCCGCCTGCAGACGGTCGTCGCGCATCATCGACGAGACAACGCGCGCCCCCGTGACGCCCGGAATGGATTCAAGTTTCGAGATCAATCCGTCTGACGACCTCGACAGGCCGACCAGCGAAAACTGCTTGCCATCATAAGCGAGCGCCTCGAGCCAGGAATCCTCAGGAAGCGCAGCGGCGATCTGGTCGAGCAGCGTCGTGAACCTTACTGGGCTTGCCGTGCGCTGTTCGATCAGGCGGATGGTTTCCACACGTGCCATCGCTTCGCGTTGCAGTTCGAGAACCGAGGCCGCCTCGGCGCGCACGACGTCCGTTTCACGTTGCAGCGCGCTCAGCTTGCGGTCCATGGACATGATCCCGAGCGTGCCTGTCAGCGCAGCCAGAACGAGCGCACCCAGCGCGAGGCCACGGTTCAGCTGCGGAAGGAAGGCATCGCTGCGCGCGCGCTGGCTTTCCGGAAGGAGGTTGAAACCGATGGGTTTGCCATCCGGCCCCGCGACGTCCACGCCGGCTAGATCGATACGGTTTGCCGCCGCAAGATCGATCAATTCGGACATTACCGTCCGCTTAACCAGCGCCTGCTCCGCAAGGAGCTGGCCGCCTTCTTCCGCGCCTGCGATTATGCGGCAATCATCATGAACTTCGTCAAGTTCGAACGGCGTATCGGCGGCAATCTGGAGGCGCATCGCGTTGCGCAGGTGCGCCTCGGACGTAGCCGGCAATCGGCGCTGACGCAGGAAAGCCTCATCCGGTGACAGAAGCGCGAGTACATCTCCTGAGCGAACTTTCGACCGGGCACTCCCGCTATCGGCGATTGATCCCACCGGCGTTCCGTCTGCGGAGTAAACGGTGAAGCTGTCGCCATCCCGGCGCACGATTACCCAGTTCCGGTTAGGCACAAAAGCGGCCTTCAGCCAGGCGGGCAGCATGCTGGAAAGTGTGACGCCCCACCAACGCAAGAATTCACGCGGCGTCATCGCCGAGGCGGCGGGCGCGCGATCGTTGCCGAGGGAGTTTCCCTGGTCCATAGGCATGTTTCGGTCCCCAAGCCCCCTCCGGTCTCCCCCGAGACTGGAAAAGGCTCTGCTCTATTGTTGATGCAAATCGTCAGGAGTCAATTCACCCCCTTTGCGGTTCGCGGTCTTCTATGATGTTATGCAAATGGCACACCACATGCTTGTCAGGGGAGGCAGGCACCGTGTGCTGAGTTTGTGTGGGGACATCGCAGGCATGAAGACGCAGGCTAAATTGGGCACCGCGCGCGCAATGGACGGCCGTAAGGAAATCTGGCTGTCGCTTGGGCAGTCATTGGTTTCCAAGCGCCACATTAATGATGGCAAGCTCGCCCGCGCACTCTCCTCGGTGGAGAAAACGGGAGAGCCGCTTCCCTCTGTCCTTGTGAAGCTCGGGCTGTGCTCGGAAGAGGCGGTCGCCATGACGCTCGCCGAAGTGCTCGGCCTGACTTACGCCAAACATGCCGGTTCGCCGCGCATTCCTGCCGATCTGGCCGGCCTGCGTCCGCGTTTCCTTCTGGACGCCAATGTTGTGCCGCTGGCCGTTGAGGCCGGCGAGGTCGTGCTCGCGATGGCCGACCCGCTGGACGATGAAGCGACCAATGCGGTAGCCTACAAGACCGGTCTGAACGTGCGCCGCGTTGCGGCGACAAGGTCCGATATCCGGGCCTGGCTGTCGGCGATCAAGCCGGGTCAGGATGCCGGGGCTGCGGACGAGACGGCTGTCTCAATTTCGGACACCGATATCGAACGCCTGATCGATTTGGCACGCGGCGCTCCCGTCATCCGCTGGGTCGAGGACGTCCTTGCGATGGCGGTCGAGGCGCGCGCATCCGACATTCATATCGAACCCGAGCGCGATCACGTGAGGGTCCGCATGCGGCTCGACGGCGCGATGACGCCCGTGAATCTTCCCGTGGCAGGCACACCTGAAGCGCTGGTTTCGCGTATCAAGATCCTCGCCAAGCTGAACATTGCCGAGCGCCGCCTTCCGCAGGATGGGCGGATCCGGACCGCCGTGCGCGGCCGCGACATTGACCTGCGGGTAGCCACCATGCCGAGCCTGCATGGGGAAACCGTGACGCTGCGCCTGCTCGACCAGACGGCTGCGCATCTGGACCTGCCGGCGCTTGGTCTGTCGGATCATGCACGCGCCCGGTTGGTTGATGCCTTTGCCCGCCCGAACGGTATCACGCTGGTGACGGGACCGACCGGTAGCGGCAAGACCACCACGCTTTACGCGGCCTTGCGACACCTGATGAGCCCACAAGTGAAGTTCATGTCGGTGGAAGACCCGGTCGAGTACGAAATCCCGGGTGTTTCGCAGATCCAGGTCAAGCCAGAGATCGGAATGACCTTTGCGCGCGCGCTGAGGTCGGTGCTGCGCCATAACCCCAACGTGCTTATGATCGGCGAAATCCGCGACCTTGAGTCCGCGTCGATTGCGGTCGAGGCGGCCCTCACGGGGCATATGGTGCTCTCCACCATCCACACCAACAACGCGCCCGCCACGATCACCCGACTGCTTGAGATGGGCATCGAGGACTATCTCGTGGCGAGTACCGTCAACGCCATCTCTGCCCAGCGCCTCGTGCGGTTGCTCTGCGAAGCCTGCAAACGACCGGAACCGCCGCCTCTGGCCATGCAAACCCGTTTGGCCCCGATGATCGCGGAAGGATTGAGCGCTCATTGGTGCGCCGCCACCGGCTGCGAACAATGCCGAGGGACGGGCTATAAGGGCCGGATGAGCCTTGCGGAAGTCATGCCGATGTCACCTACGATCGAAGCGGCGATCCTTGAAAAGGCGCCGGAAAGCCGCCTGCGCGCTGTGGCACGCTCGGAAGGCATGCTGACTCTGTTCGAAGAGGGCGTACGCGCTGCGGCAGCGGGCAAGACATCGCTGACGGAAGTGTTTTCCGTCATTGGTATGGATCTGCCGTAATGGCGCGCTTCCGCTACCGGGCGTATCAGGCGGACGGCCGCGTCGTCAGCGATTTCGTCGTCGCGGGATCGGAAGCCGATGCCGTACGAGACCTGATGACGCTCGGCCTGACCCCCTTCGAAGTGACGGAGGCCGGATCGGCTTCCGCCGGCAAGTCCGTGTCGGGCGGTGGCAAGCAGCCTCCGCGCGTGCTCGCCGGCTTCTGCCGCAACCTCGCCTCGATGCTGGAGGGCGGCCTGCCGCTGGACGAAGCGCTCAAACTTCTGGCCGACGATCCGGAGGACAAGCGCGTAGCGCGCCTCGCATCGAACCTTCGCGCCAGTGTGCTTTCCGGGCGTTCGCTGGCCGAAGCGATGTCCGAACTGCGCGCCCCGCCAGCCGATTATGTGATCGGCCTGATCCGTGCCGGTGAAGAAGGCGGCTCTACGGTGCCGGTCCTGCACCGGTTGGCAAACTCCATCGACAATGAATTGCGCCTCGCTGAAGCCGTGCGCGGCGCCCTGATCTATCCGGTGATCCTGTTGCTGACCGCGCTGGTCTCAATCGGAATCATCCTGCTCGTCGTGGCACCTGCATTGGAGCCGGTTCTGGAATCTGCGGGCAGCAACACGCCTGCGGCAGCGGCCTGGTTGATGGGCGCTTCGCACGGCCTGCGCGACAGCTGGCCGGTGCTGACGATCGGCCCGCTCGCCATCTGGCTGCTGGCCATGAGCTGGTCGCGCACACCGGCCGGCCGGCGCTCGCTCAGCGCGCTGGTCCTGCAATTACCCGCCGTCGGGCCGCTCGTGCGCGACATGGAATCGGCGCGCTGCCTTTCATCGCTTTCGGCCTTGCTGGAGAATGGCGTGAGCCTTGTTCCGGCGATGGAAATTGCCGGGCAGGGCGCGCGCAACCCTTTGGTTCGCCGCTCCATCGACCGCATAACCGGCGAGGTCCGAGTCGGCGTGCGCCTGTCGGACGCGATGATGGAAGACGGTTTCCTTCCGATGGCGGCGGCCCAGCTGGCGGCCGTCGGTGAACGCTCCGGCGACATGGCGACCCAGCTGGCGCAGGCGGCGACCATCCTCGAAACCCGCAGCAGCCGGCGCATCGCCACGCTGACAACTCTGGCCGGGCCAGTGATGACGCTGGCGCTCGGCGTCCTGATCGGCGGCATCGTGCTGACCCTTCTCAGCGCCATCATGAGCGTCAATGACCTCGCCCTCTGATCCCCGGCGCTCGGCGGGCTTCTCGCTGCTCGAGCTGATGGTGGCGCTCACCATCCTCGCGCTGGCGATGGGGGTTGTCTCGATTTCGGCGTCGCGCCGCAGCCCGTCTTTCGAGATCCAGCGCCTCGCCGGCGAAGCGGTCAGCCTCTTGCGGGAGGCGCGGCTGGCGGCACAGACGAGCGGCCGCCCCGCTGTGGTGACGTTTGATCCGGAAGCGCGCGAGTTGCGCCGAGCCGGCAGCCGGACAATGGCGATTCCGGACGGTGTGGAGGTTAGTCTGGTCTCGTCCGCGTCGGCCGGGCGGTCGGCAATCGTGTTTTTTCCGGACGGTTCGTCTTCCGGCGGGGCGTTCGCGCTGGACGGTGCCGGCCGCCGGGAGCGGGTGACGGTGGACTGGCTGACCTCGCGTATCGAACGGCAGGGCGCGCGATGACCCAGCGCGGTTTTACCCTGATGGAAACCCTTGTGGCGCTTGTGATTTTCAGCCTGGCCAGCATGGCCCTGCTGGAGCTTTATTCACGTTCGGCGCGCGCCAAGGCGGCGCACGATTCTCTGATCGAGCGCACGCACCGCGCGCAGAGCCTGCTCGTCGATCTCGACCTGGCGCCCCGGTTCGAGCCCGCGCAGCGCGGCAGGGATCCTGACGGAACGACCTGGGAAATCACCATGGTCCCGGTTGGCGCCAATCTGGTGCGAATTGATGTTACGGTGACCGACCGCGCGGGCAGACAGGCGCACCTGCAGACGCTTCGCCTGCCTGGCGAGCTTGGAATGGAGGCCTCGCCATGAGCCTCAGCCCGAAAGGTTCGGCCGGTTTCAGCCTGCTCGAAATGCTGGTCGGGCTTACCCTGCTGGCGTTGATCTCCGTGGCGGTGACGCAATCCGTCCGTACAGGGCTCAGGCTCTGGCAGGCGGCTGAGGCCAATGACAGCGAAAGCGAGTGGCAGCAGACGGGATGGCTGATCGAGCGCTGGTTATCGCGCGCGCTTTCCCCGAAATCGTTCGATCTCGACAGCCGCGTCATCTTCGAGGCGAACCCGGATGGCGTGCGCTTTCTTGTCGATGGACAGGTGGGTCGCAAGCCATCCGGCTATTCGCGTATCGCTCTGATTGCAAAAGAAAATCCGGTTTGCCCGTCGCGGTCGGATTTCGTCCTGACCTGGGAAGATGTGTCTTTTGCCGGCCACTTTGCGCCCGGTGCCAGCGACGAGCGCGTTCTGTTCGAATGTGTTGATGGTCTCGCGTTCGAATATGTCTCGGCTACGCAGACGGAGCGTGCTTTCGCGGCCGGAGAGGTGTTCGAAACCTCCGACGAGCTTCCGCGCGTGGTACGGATCCGCTTCACCGCTGGTGGAAAAGCGCACACGCTTTCGGCGCGCCTTCAATATGCAAGGTGAGCCGTAGTCTCCAGCAGGGCGGCCTCTGGATTCTATTGAACTCGTCAGGCGAATTTCTGCGAACCGCTCGCGCAATACTTGAGCAGCCACAGGAATTTCTGAATTCTGCCTTAATTTGCTGTGGACGCACGGGCGTCTCTGACTTATACCCAAAGATGTGTTCGGATCGGGACAATCCGTGCACGGTCTTTTTTTATAACGTCATCTTTTTGGGAGGGGGACGTGTTGGGTGGGATTTCCAAGCTAGCCGTCGGGCTGGCTGTTTGCGCAATCAGCGCATTCGCGAGCAATTTTGAAGCTCAGGCACAACTACCGGTATGCGGCAGGACGGTGAAAGCGGAGGTGGTCGCCTTCGACCAACCGCTGATGTTCAACCGCATCGGTGCGCAAAACGTCAACGGCATGATCTACGCCCTCCGATCGGATGTGGTGGATCAGTCGACTGGCAAGCCTGAGGCGGCCGGCGGCACGCTGACGGCCGGCAACGTTCTCCTTCGCCCTGACAAGCGCCCCCGGCCCATAGCGCTGCGTGTGGCTGTCGGCGATTGCCTTGAGGTGAAGTTCACCAACCTGCTCAGCTCGCAGTCAAACCCGCGCAATGCAACGCCGGAGATCATGACGATCAACGATCAGGTTGCGGAGCGCCGCGCAGGGTTCACCCCCCTCGGCCTGAGCGCACTTGATTCGGCCGGCGACACCTCGTCCTTCGTCGGCAAGAACGCGAACACGCTGGCTGCTCCCGGCCAGACGCGCACCTACCGTTTCTATGCCGACGCTGAAGGCCAGCACCTCGTGCTCTCCCATGCTGTCACGTTCGGCGGCGAAGGCACTGCCGGCAACCTTGCCAACGGCCTCTTCGGCGTCGTCGTGGTCGAGCCGCTCAATGCCAGCTTCCACCGCAGCCAGGTGACCGAAGAGGACATGCGCCTCGCCACCATCGGTACCACGCCTGCCGGCCAGCCAATCATCAATTACGAAGCGCGCTACCCCAATCGCGCGCCGTGGACGCTTGAAGGCAAGGCCGGACGGCCGATCCTCAACATGCTCGATATCCAGGGCTCGAGCGTTCAGATCGTCTCCAGCGATGTAACGGCCATCATCTCGGGAACAAACCCCGATGGCTCCTTTGCGCCTGAGACCTATCCCCTTGAAGCTCAAGGAAAACGTAACCCTGCGCTCCCGAACCGCCTTGAGCCGTTCCGGGAGTTTGTGGCCATTTTCAACGACGAAACGGTCTCGAAACAGGCCTTCCCGTTCTGGTATGAAGATCCGGTCTTCCAGCACACGCTGCATGGCGTGGGCGACCACTTCATGATCAACCAGGCTGCGGCTGGTGTTGGCTCTGAGGTCATTGCGAACCGTCTTCGCGTCGGTCCGGCGCACGACTGCCTGTCGTGTGCGTATGAGGAGTTCTTCCTGACCTCGTTCGCCATGGGCGATCCGGCACAGCTCGTCGATATTCCGGCCAATGCGGGCCTCGAATTCTGCACGCCGCAGCCCGGAGATCCGTTCTGTGAACGCGATCCGAGCATCCGCGCGACTTATGTGAAGTACCCGGACGATCCGGCCAACGTTTCGCACTCGTATATCGGTGACTTCGTGAAGTTCCGGAACCTGCATGCAGGTCCGAAGGAACACCACGTGTTCCACCTTCACAATCACCAGTGGCTGGCGCACCCGGACGACGACAACTCCAACTATCTCGATGCCCAGGGCATCGGGCCGGGGGGCAACTACACCTACGAAATCGCGTTTGGCGGCTCGGGCAACCGGAACAAGTCGGCCGGCGATGCCATCTATCACTGCCACTACTATCCGCACTTTGCCCAAGGCATGTGGGCCCTGTGGCGCAGCCACGACACGTTCGAGCCGGGCACCCGGCTTGACGTTTCCGTGGGCGCAGACGGCTTCCACAACAACGCGTTCGCGCTCGAAAGCGGCAAGCCCGCGCCCGGTGCGCGCGCCTATCCGGATGGTGAAATACTCGCCGGCGCTCCGATCCCCGCGCTAGTTCCGCTGCCAGGCAAGGCGCTCGCGCCGATGCCGGGCCGTGTCTATGTGGCCGCCGTCGACAAGAACAATGACGGTCAGCCGGAATCCAGCCAGGCGGTCATCGACCGCGCGGATACGGATCCCTCGCTGATCGACGTGCGTCCGGTCCTGGCTTCGCTGAACCCCGCGGATCCCGAAAACCAGCTCAACCCGACCGGCCTCAAGAACCCCGGCTATCCGTTCTGGATCGGCGGCATGGAAGGGGCGATCGGTCAACGCGCGCCTTCACCGCCGCTCGATATGGCACCCAACCCGAGCGACCCGACAACGGGTGGCTGGGACGGCGGCCTGCCGCGCCACTTCCTCGATGGCTATGCTGTCGGTGGCGTGACCGAAGAGCACCAGACCCGTTTCTCGTTCGAGAAGCACCTTGAGAAAGCCAAGGCCCGCTTCATTAGCGAGTACGGAAACGACGTCGAACGCGCGGCCATGTCGTTCCACGCGACCCGCTTCCATCCGACCTTCCGCCAGCTTCTGGACGGTTCGATCCAGTCGGCTTCCTTCCGTTCGAACGGACAGTTGCCGCACCCGGGATCTCCGTTCTTCGAGCCTTGCATGGACGATGAGGGCGACCTGTTCACCACCGGTACGGTTGGCCAGTTCTTCTCGGGCACGGCGGGCGGTGTGGCGAACACGTTCACTGCAGCCTTCGGTGCCGACAATCCACGCGTCTACAAGGCCGCGAACATCCAGCTCGATGTGGTCTTCAACAAGCTCGGCGATCACTTCCCGCAACAGCGCATCATCACGCTGTGGGAAGACGTTGCGCCGACCCTGGCCAAGACGCGTCCGCCGGAGCCATTCGTGTTCCGTCTGAACTCCTATGACTGCGCCATGTACTACCAGACGAACCTGATCCCAGAGTTCTACATGGTGGACGATTACCAGGTGACGACGCCGACCGACATCATCGGCCAGCACATCCACCTTCCGAAATGGGACCTCGTCTCGGCCGACGGCTCGGCCAACGGCTGGAACTATGAGGATGGCGTTCTCGGGGCTGAAAGCGTCCGCAACCGGATCGCGGCGATCAACCGCTATACCCTCGAAGAAGGCACGGGCGAGCAACTGCTGACGCCGCTCGCACACCCCTTCTTCGGCGCTGGTCCGAATGGCAAGTACCTCGGCGCCCGCACTATGATGCAGCGTTGGTTCGTGGATCCGCTCCACAACCTGAATGGACGCGACCGCGGTCTCGGCGTAACCTTCACGCACGACCACTTCGGCCCGTCGACGCACCAGCAGGTGGGCCTGTACGCCACGCTTCTCGTGAACCCGGCAGGGTCGACCTGGAAGCACAACGAAACCGGCGTGCCGCTTTATACTCGTGCAGACGGTGGTCCGACATCGTGGCAGGCCATGATCCTGGCCGGCGATATCGATGGCGACGGCGACGATGATTCCTTCCGCGAGTTCTATCTCGAGGCTCAGGATTTCGCCCACGCTTACAACAAGGATGCCTGGACCGGCGTCGACGCCAACGGCGATCCGGCTCCGCCCACGAACGATACGTTCCGCTATGCGCTGAACCCCTCGGTCCGCAAGGCCAAGGCGTTCCCCGATGCGGTCATCCTGTCGTCCGTGTGCCCCGGCGGTCTGCCGCGGCCCTGTCCGGAAGCCATTTCGGCCGACGATATCGGTACGTTCGTGATCAACTATCGCAACGAACCCGTGGGCTACCGCGTCTACGATCCCAACAAGATCGGTCCGGACGGCAAGCCCGGCATGCAAGCCGATGGCCTGGCGGGTGACCTTGCCTACGCCTTCCAGACGCGGACGGATCGCAAGATCCCGCAGCTCAACACCAAGCTTGGCTCGACGCCCTACCCGGCGATGACGAAAGACGTGCGCGATGGTGACCCCTTCACGCCGATCCTTCGCACCAATGCCGGTGACATCGTCCGTGTGAAGATCCAGGCCGGTGCGCACGAGCACGAGCACGTCTCATCAATCCACGGCATCAAGTGGCTCAACGGCGGTGGCGGCTTCGGCACCAGCCCGAACTCGGGTTGGCGGGCTGCGATGCAGGTCGGTCTGTCCGAAAAGGCGTCGTTCGCGTCGTCAATGTTCGGCGATATCGACCAGATCACCACGGTGTCCGACTACCTCTACACGTCCGACTCTTCGCATGAAGGGTTCTGGACGGGCAGCTGGGGCGTCATGCGCACCTATGAGACGGCGCGTCCGGATCTGGCAAACCTGCCGAACAACCCGCGCGGTGTTCCGATCTCCATTACCAACCGGAACGAGTTCAACGGGGTCTGTCCGAAATCGGCGCCGGTCCGCAGCTATGACATCACGGCGGTTGCGGTGAACAAGGTGATCAACACGCCTTACAATACGTCGATCATTCCGGCCGATGCCTCTGCATTCATGCACGTGGGCGGACCGCTGGATCCCAATGGCGGCACGCTGCGGTACAACTCGCGCGGCACTTCGCTCACCAATGGCGAGCAAGGCCCGCTGCACGACCCGACGGCACTGGTCTACGTTCCGACGTCCGATCTCCGCAAGGACATCGTCACGGATGCCGACCGGGCCCAGTGCGCCAACAGATATGGCGGCGTGCAAAACCCGATGTGCCCGGCGAAGCTGCCGAACAATTACAAGTTCGAGCCGATTTCGCTCCGGGCCATTGCGGGTGAGTGTATCGAAGTGACATTGCGCAACCGTCTGCCCGACCTGGTGCCAGATCTCGCAGGCTATGTTACGCAGCACTACACGGTCATCCGTGATCGTTCCGATCCGGCCGGCTACACCACGTTCAACAACAACCTCATCCGTCCTTCGAGCCATGTCGGCTTCCACACCCAGAAAGTGGAATTTGACATATCGCGCGATAATGGTGTGAACGTCGGTATCAACCCGGTTCAAACCATCGCGCCGGGCAGCACGCGCACCTATCGCTTCTATGCCGGCGATCTTGAGCTCGGACCCGGGGCCAGGGGTGCAGGTGAAGGTAAGGGCGGCGGCGCATCTGGCGGTCTTTGGGGCAACACTTTCGAGATGGTGGCCCGACCGGTCGAGTATGGCGGCATGCCGATCATGCCGGCAGACCTGATCAAGCAGGGCCAGAAAGGTCTGTTCGGTATGCTGACGGTCCTGCCTGCAGGCTCGACCTTCACCGTTGATCCTGACACGACCGCCCAGGCGACCGTTGTGCTACCGGGTGGCCAGCAGGTCCGTGACTTCTCGATGATCATCCAGAAGGCGATCAACCTGCGCTACCGCGACGGCACGCCGGTCGAAAATATCGCAGGCGAAGGCCCCGGTGTGCCCGAAGACGCTCACGATGCGGGCGCGGCCTCTGTCAACTATGGCACAGAGCCGCTCTGGTTCCGCTTCGGTCTGGCCGCAGGTTCGGATTGGGGTATCGGCGGCGCGGGTCACGTTGATCCGGGCGGCGGCGCCCCCGGCGATGGCACCTTGCCGGTGCCCACCGGCCCGGGTTTCGCCACCGTCGCCAATGCCTTCCGCGCGTATTCCAACACGCTGACAGGCGGGAATGATCCTCAGACCCCGGTCTACAAGGCCGCGCCTGGACAGGAGTTCCGGCTGCATGTGTCCACCCCTGTGGGTTATGCCCGGAGCACGACGCTGACCATTCTGGGTCACAACTGGCGTGAGGAGCCATTTATCTCGGTGAATGGTCCGTCCGATGTCATGGCTAATACCTGGCGTGCACGCTATCGCTCGACGGCCGACAATATTGTCACCGGCACGAGCTGGAACATCCTGACCAAGGCAGGCGGTTCGCAGTCCGCGCCCGGCGACTACCTCTTCCGTGACGTGGCCTCGTTCGGCAACACCAACGGTATCTGGGGTATTGTCAGGGTCGAAGAGCCAGGCACTACTCCATAAATCCAGGGTTCGGGGTGGGCATGAATTTTGCTCACCCGGTCCTTGGGATTGTAGACTTTTGGGTACCGGGACATGACGCCAATTTGGAAATCTGACCGGCTTCGCAAATATGCACCTTACATCGCGCTGGCTGCCGGGATTCTGGCATTCGGCGCGTTCTTCTTATTGCGTGGCCCTACCGATACCATTTCGGCACGGTCCATTTCCCGTGAAGGACTGAAGGTCGATTTCTCGGTAACGTCCGTGGTCTCCCCGGATGAGCCGCTTAAAGCCGGCGACATCGCGCGGGTCAGCCTGAAGTTCACAGACACCAACACCGGCAAGCCGGTAACCGGCCTTCTGCCCGCCGCCTGGATTGACCCGCTCCGAAAGGGCACCCAGTCTGACAAGGAATCCTGCCGCGCCGCAGCGGCGACTTATCTGAGCGGCTATGTCGGCATCCGGCCGATGATCGACCTCAACAGTTATTATATCGTCGTGCTCAATGCTGACCCGACGATCGCCGTCATCGATCCGATCATCGGGGTTCGCGGGATCACCAAATTGCTCACCCAGGTTATCCTGCCGGGGCCGCCAGAAGACTGGGCACGCTCGGCCGACGAGAAGCAGGTCTATGTGGCCATGCCGACGTCCGATGCCGTCAGCTTTGTCGATCTCGACTCGTTCCGCCTGATCAACACGGTCAAGGTTGGCGAACGCCCCACACGGATCACGGTACAGCCCGACGGGCGCTATGCGTGGATCGGCACGGTCGGCGCCAAGCCCGGCGTTTCTGTGTTGGACACCGAAAAGCAGGAAGTCAAAGCCCATATCGAGACAGGCACAGGCCATCACGAACTCATCGTGACCGCCGACAACCGGTTTGTGCTCGCCACCAACCGGGACGACCGCACCGTCAGCATTATCGATGCGCGCAAGATGAAAAAGACGAAGGACGTTCCGATCAAGGGCGTCCCGATCTCGCTGGCCTATTCGTCGCTGTCCAAGTCGGCCTATGTTGCCGATGGCGAAACGGGCGAGGT
>NZ_WGLO01000021.1 GCF_016125515.1 Hyphomonas sp. | reverse complement strand
GGGCCACCTTCGCTTTGAAAGCCGGACTGTGATTCCGGCGGGGTCGTCTGGGCATGGTCGTCTCCTGTGCTCGGCAAAATAGCCGATCTGCAGGCAGAAATCTCACCTAACCTCGCTGTTCAGATTTCCCGAGCCACCTCTCTTAAAAGGGGAAGAACATGGCTGATGCATCGGCGTATGCCGAGAATATCAAGAAATATGTGACCGAGTACAACAAGGCTGCTGCCGAGAAGATCGTGGGTCATCTGGGCATCGCACTCCGGAACAAGGACAGCTCCATCGTTGCGTGCACCGATGGCGGCGAACTGGACCGGATCCGTGAAAAATGGTGCCGGGCCAAGTTGGGCCTCGCTCATAACCAGAAGGAACTCGACGCCGCGATCCAGAGCGTCTGTCAAAAGATGAAGGCTGAAGGGGGCCAGAAATCTCGCGTCACATTCTATTATCTGATCGCTGAACATTTCGGGAAGCTGGCGCACCTCGCCGGCTGATCCTGATCCTCCCGGACACACGTCCAGACCCGGCCGCAAGGCCGGGTTTTCTTTTGCGCTGCGCTATGCTCAAGACTCTCGTCATGCTGCGCCTCTTTGCTGCCTTGCCCGTCCCGCCGGAGGTGTCCGGCGCGCTTCTGAAACTCCAGAAGAACCTGCCCGGCGCTCACTGGCGGCCGCAGGAGAATTTCCACATCACCCTCTGCTTCTATGGCGAGGTCAGCGACGCGGCAGCGCGCGATCTGGACGGGCTGCTAGGCGAGATCGAGACACCCGCCTTCGAGGTGGCGCTAGAAGGCGCAGGCTGGTTCGGGCGGCGTGAACCGACCGCCGTTTGGGCCCGCGTGCGCGAAAGCGACGAGCTGCGCGGCCTCGCCGCCGCGTGTGCCCGCGCCGCGCGGCGTCTCGGCCTGCCGCTCGAACGCGCGCCGTACACGCCTCATGTCACCCTCGCCTACTGCCACGGCACACCGCTCGAAGAGGCCCGCGCCTGGACCGAGCGCCACCACGCCTTTCGCGCAGCGCCCTGGCAGGCCGGCCATTTCCATCTCTATTCAAGCCGCGCCCGCCCATCCGGTCCGTCGCGCTATGTGGCCGAGGCAGACTATCCCCTCGCCGGCTTCATCTCGCCTGAAGGAATGTATTGATCGTCAACCGCCCGGTGCGCGGATCGGCCGGAAGCGCATGGCCTTCCGGCACCAGCCCGGCATGCAGCGTCCAGCCGCGATAGATCACCAGCCGGTTGAACGCCGCCTTCACCCGGTAGATCTGTTCGAACAACGGCGTGTCGCCCTGCATGTAGGCCGCCGGGGGCGCGCCGCCCCGTTCGATCTCGTCTTCGAGGTGCAGCGCATAATCGGCCATCCGCGACGCACTCACCGTCTCGAAGCCGGTCGCGCGGTGCCGGTAAAAAGCGGTGCCGCCGCCTTCGGGTCCGCACATGTAATGCAGCACGGCCAGCCGCCCCGGATCGGTGGAATCGAAATGCGGCAGGCGCTGCAACGGCTCGAGACCGGAGGGCGGGGTCGTCACCAGCGAGAAATTGCACTCGATGAGGTTCGCCCCGTCTTGCAGGCCGAACACCTCCGACAGCAGCTTCTGCAAAAGGTCCATCCGCTCGGACAGGTATTGCGCCGCGAGGGGCGCGCGCACGCCGGGATAGTGCGGACCAATGATCCGGTAGGTCTCGCCGGCCGCCTGTTCGACGAGCGCGTCCGGATCGGAACTGAACCCATCGATGATGAGTACCGGTTCGCGCTCATGCCCGATGCGCGCGATCGCAGGTGAGGGCGAAGGTGTCGGCACGCGTGATCGCCCCCTCGGCACGGCGGCGCGCGCGATCGGCGCCTTTAGCTTCAACCCGAAGCATCCAACGGGCGAAAGGCAGGATCAACCGGCAAACTCAGTTTCACCTGCGCAGCGCCACATTGCGACCATAGTGCGAGAGCCTTCTGCCGGCTCGTTCTTGCCTGGTCCGGCGCACCGGACACATGCCCGGTGCAGACGTGCCGCCCTTTCCAGCAAGAACGTTTCAACTGAAGAGCTATCCCATGAAGAAACTCACCTCCCTCGGCCTCGTGGCTTTCGGCGGACTTGTGCTGGCGGCCTGTGGCCCCGGCGAATCGGCCGAAAAGCAAGGCGAGAAGATGGATTCTGCCATCGAGGAAGCTACCACCGGCGACGTCGATCACAGCGACGGCGCTATGGAGAATGCCGGCGAAGCCATCGACGAAGTGACCGGCAATGAAAACGACGATCCCGTCGATGCTGTCGGGGACGCGGTCGAAGAAGCCACGGACGAAACGCCGGAATAACCTGCCCGGGCCGCTACCGACCGTTTCAAGACATCACCGCTCGCGCCTCGCCGCACCGGATCCGCCACAGGCCGCCGCGTCCGGCGGGGCGCTTTCCATTTGCGGCCCCGATCCGGCACGCCTTTCCCGATGGCCGCCACAGGCGTATGTTCTGCGCAATATCCCGCCATGGCCTCGTCAGGGGATGCGCAGATGGAATGGCTCTGGTTCGCTGGTATCGGTGTTGTCGTTCTCTGGATCGTGAGCGCGGTCGCCGGGCGCAAGAAGGCGCCTGAACCCAATCCTCTTCGCGAAATGGCGCAGCAGATACACACGCGCCGCCGCGCAATCGACGATGAGCTATCGAAGATTACCCAATGGATCCTCCAACTCGATATCAAGCCCCTTCAAGGGCCGATGCCCGCCCAGACCCTGGACCGCACGCAGGTCGGCGCAGCCGTCAGCGACGCCATCGAGAAAGCCCTGCAGACGGGCCAGGGCAGCTCGACGCACATGGTCCATGTCGCGCGGGCAGATCACAGTGTCACCCTGATTGCCAAGCTGCGCCCCACCAAACCGGAGGCGGTTGAACGCGTCTTCGAGCGCCTCGCTGAAAACACCTGGCATGCCCGCACACGCCGGATCGAAAACTTCGATGAGGCATTTGATCCGTATGCGACCTGACGCGGCCAGCCTCGTGCAAAGACCCGGCCGAAGCGGCGGCGCCCGCAATGGCTGACATCTTCATCAGCTATTCGAAGCCCGACCGGTCGCAGGTCCAGTCGCTCGCCGACGACCTCGTGCGCCGGGGGTTCAGCGTGTGGTGGGACACCAGTCTCCTGGCTGGCAACACCTTCCGGCAGGAGATTGACCGCGAGCTGCGCGCGGCGTCCTGTGTCGTCGTGGTCTGGTCCAGGCATTCGATGGCATCGGATTGGGTCATCTCCGAAGCTGAATCCGCCCGGCAGGCCGGCAAGCTGGTGCCGGTGCGGACCGAGACGCTGGCGCCCCACCTCATTCCCCGCCCCTTTACCGAGTTCCACACCGAACTGCTCACGGCGAAGGACCGGATTGCAGCGGCAGTTGTCCGCATACAGACCGTCACGCCCGAAAGCGGCGGCGCGTCGGGTCTCTGGGACGACGGCACACAATCTGCGGACGTGATCGGCGAGGCGCCGGTCTTCGGCACCGAATTCCGCGATCTCCCTTACGCGCCGATCCTGACCGTCGTGTCGTCGGGCGGCTTCCGCATGGGCTCTCCGCCGAGGGAGCCGGCCCGGCTCTCCAATGAAGGCCCGCAGCATTTCGTGCGGCTGCCGGCGCCGCTGGCCGTCGGAAAGTACCCCGTCACGTTTGCAGAGTGGGACCGGTATTGCGACCTCACCGCCTCGACTTACCGGCCGCCCGAAGGCGGGTTCGGTCGCGCGGACCGCCCGGTGATCAATGTCTCCTGGGATGACGCGCACGGCTATTGCGACTGGCTCAGCGCGACCTGCGGCCAGCGCTACCGGCTGCTGACCGAGGCGGAGTGGGAATTCTGCTGCCGGGCCGGCACCACCACTCGCTTTGCGTTCGGCAACCAGCTGTCGACCGAAGAGGCCAACTTCAATGGCAGCGTCCACCCGGTTCCGGGCAGCGCCAACACCTTTCGCGCCCGCACCACGCCGGTCGGCCTGTTCCAGCCCAACGGGTTCGGCCTGTTCGACATGCATGGCAACGTCTGCGAATGGGTCCAGGATTCTTGGCACGACGACTATCTGGGCGCACCTGAAGACGGCCGGGCCTGGCTCGGACCCGGCGCGCGCCGGGTGCTGCGTGGAGGCTCCTGGTACGACTATCCCCAGCACGTCCGGTCAGCGCGCCGGGCCTGGGCGACACAGTCCGAGCGGGCGCCAAATATCGGCCTGCGGGTCTGCCGCGAACTCGATCCGCCGGCTGGTTGACCTTACGTCAGCCGGGTTTGCGCTGCGCGCCGCCGTCGTCTCCAGAGGCCATCCCGCCCCTTGTCTGGGCGTCGCGGCTTTCGGTGTCCCAGGCGGTCAGCACCCAGGACGTGTCACACTGATCCATATGGCCGAGTTCATTGATCCGGGCCGCCAGCACGAGCGGCTCATCGGCCAGCGTCTCGGGGCGCAGCAACCGCCGGGCGGGCGGCTTCAGGCCCGGATGGTCCACGTCCGCCATCAGTCGTGCAATCTCGCCCAGACGGTCGGGAAAGCCGGACTCGACGGCGATCACATAGTCGCGCGCCTCCCCCGCCAGCGTGGCGTTCGTGTCGCCATCCCAAAGCCAGCACGCCTGCAGCAGGCCCCGGTCAGCCCGGATGATCGCCCGGAACAGCAGCCGGTAGGCTGCAAATCCGTACATGAAGTCGGCAAGCCCATCGATGTCGAAGGCGATTCCAAGCTTGTAGGTGGCGGACTGCGACATGTGCGATCCAGACACGCGTTGCCGCTGCGCAGTATATACCCGAACGGCGCGACTGGAAATTGGTGCCTCTGGCCGGACTCGAACCGGCACTCCTTGCGGAAGCGGATTTTGAATCCGCCGCGTCTACCATTCCACCACAGAGGCCTGTGCAATGGGCGGTTCCTGCCGCACGCGGCCTGTGCCTGTCAATCGTCTCGACGCTGGCGGCAAGGCCGGTTAGGACAGGCCCATGACCGTCACGCCCACCGCCGCCGAAAAAACCCTCCTGCAGACCATCGAGGCCCTCGCCGAAGCGGCGCCCGAGCCGGGCTTCAGCCTGCGCGAGATCTTCGACCAGCTCGATGAAGCCGCCTTCGGCACGGTGCTGTTCCTGCTGGCCCTGCCCTGCTGCATCCCGGCGCTCTACGTCATCCCGCAGATCGTGGCCGTGCCGATGATGGCACTGGCGGTGCAGATGTGCCTCGGCCGGCCCGAACCCTGGCTGCCGGATGGCCTCGCGGCCCGCAAGATCAACAAGGCCGGTCTGACCCAGATGGCCACCGGCGGGCGCAAATGGCTCGGCTGGATCGAAAACCTCAGCCGTCCGCGGTTCACCGTTATCACCGGCAAACGCTCCGAGCGGGTCGTGGGCCTGTTCCTGGTCCTGTTCTGTGCGTCGATCCTGGTGCCCTTGCCGCTGACCAATACCGTGCCGGGCTTTGCGGTGGCCATCGCCTCGTTCGGCCTGATGCAGAAAGACGGCCTGGCCGTGATAGCCGGCATGGTCCTCGGCACGCTCTGGATCGGCGGTCTCATCTTCGCGGCGCTCACCGGCGCCACCTTCCTCGCTGGCGCGGCACTCGGCTCGTGACGCTGCGCCGCATTGCGGCCACAGCCGCCAGCGATTGAATGGCGCGATGAGTTCGATCACTCCCCTGCTTCTGGGCTGGCGCTGGCCCGTCATGGCGCTCGTCGCCTCCGCCCTGATGCTGGCGGCGGCGCATGCATTCGAAACCTTCGGCGGGCTGGACCCCTGCCCACTCTGCCTTCGCCAGCGCGAAGTCTACTGGGCCCTGATCGCCATGACGCTGACCGGCCTCACCATCTGGCGGTTCGTCCCGAAGCGCCGCTTCATCGTGGCGCTGAATGTGATGATCGGCCTGGTCTTCGTCGTCGGCGTGGTGGTGGCAGCCTACCATTCGGGCGTCGAGTGGAAGATCTTCCCGCCGCCGGCCGGATGTGCCGGCACGCTGCCGGTCGATCCGTTCGAGATCGGCAATCTTGATGCGCCGATCCACATCGCGTCCTGCACGGATGCGCCTTTCTACATCCTCGGCCTGTCGATGGCCGGATGGAACGGCGTGATTGCGGCCGTCCTCGCCGCGATCAGCTTTGCGGCCGCCGCGCTGACTTTCCGCAGCTACCGGATCAGGTAGACCGCCGCCGCGGCTGCCAGCGAGGCCGCCGCAAGGAAGGCCGCCAGCACGCGCAGCCGCCGGTACCAGTAAGGCAGGCCTGCCCCGTTGGCATCCCAAACGCCATGGGCGACATGCGCCGCCGCCGCCGCCGCGAAGACCGGCCAGCCGAGCGCACCGAGCACGCCCCACAGCACCAGCCCCCAACCCGCCAGCGATCCGAGCACGGACAGCGCCACCAGCGGCGCGCGCGGAATGCCGCCTCCGCCCTGCGCGTTGATCTCGGCGCCCCAGCGCACACCGCCCAGGAAGGACAGGATCACGCCGGCATAGACCAGCAGCGCCAGCGCCGCCTGCGCCTGATGGACCGGGCCGATCTCCGGCACCCACATCACGCCCGCACCCGCCACGAACGGGACCAGTCCAGCCAACGTCAACGCCAGCGGCACGCCCGGAATTCCGAACAGTCTCATGTGTTAAAGCCCCAGCACCTTGCGTGCGATGATGTTCTTCTGGATCTCATTCGTGCCGCCGTAAATAGACTGCGCACGGCCGCCAAAATAACTGGCCACATCGCGTGGTCCACTGCCCGCAGATGGGGCACGGTGTCCCACGAATTGGCCAGCCGCCTCAAGGAACAGTTCCGTGATCTGCTGGTGCGTTTCCGTCGCCAGGATCTTCACGGTCGAGGCCGCATCGCCCACCGACCCGCCGGTCACCTGGGCCGAGAGGATCCGGAACACCTTCATCTCCAGCCCGTCCACGGCGATCTCGGCCTGGGTCAGCCTTCCGGCAAATCCGCTATCGTCGATCAGCCGGTCATTGCCGCTGTCGGGCAGCGCCGAGGCGAGCGCGCGCACATGGCGCAGCATCGCCCGCTTGCCGCCGATCCGGGCATAGGAGGTACGCTCGAAGCCGAGCAGGTATTGCGAATAGGTCCAGCCCTTGCCCTCTTCGCCGATCCGGTTCGCCTCCGGCACCTGCACGTCATCGAACAGCACTTCGTTGAGCACATGGTTGCCGTCGATCGTTATGATCGGCTTCACGGTCACTCCCGGCGCATCCAGCGGGCAGCAGATGAAGCTTATGCCTTCCTGCTTCTTCTCGCCCCGGCTGGTGCGCGCCAGCAGGAAGATCCAGTCGGCATGCTGGGCCGCCGAGGTCCAGATCTTGTGGCCGTTCAGCGTGTAGACGCCGTCCTTCAGCACGGCCGAGAATTCAAGGCTGGCAAGGTCCGATCCGGCGCCCGGCTCCGAATAGCCCTGCGCCCAGCCGACCGAACCGTCGCGGATCCCCGGCAGCCAGCGCGCCTTCTGTTCGTCCGACCCGAACGTGTACAGCACCGGCCCGACATAGATCACGCCCATCGGCGTCACCGTCGGCACGCCGGCGCGTTCCAGCTCCTCGTCGAACACATACTGTTCTTCGAGGCCCCAGCCCGGCCCGCCATATTCCTTCGGCCAGGCCGTCGCGAGCCAGCCCTTGGCGCCCAGCGCCATCTCGGACTTGCGGACATCCGCCGTCGTCAACGGCGTGCCGGACCGGTTCTTGGCGATGATGTCCTTCGGGAACTCCGTCTCGAACCAGCTGCGGACATGGGCGCGGAATGTTTCTGTCTCGGGGGCAAATTTCAGGTGCATGGCCGGCTCCTTGATCGGCCAGACCGTAGGCGGCTGCCGCAGCGAAGCAAGGGGTCACGCGGGGAGAAGTGTCCCGGCAAAAAAGGCCCTCCCCGGGAGGCGGAGAGGGCCTTGTTCATGGTTTCGTCAAAAGGGCCTCAGGAGGCTTTCACCGTGGCGATCCACTGGTCGACTTTCCGGCTCAGCACGTCCAGCGGCAGGGCGCCGCCGCCGAGCACGGTGTCATGGAAGGCGCGGATGTCGAACTTGTCGCCCAGCTCAGCTTCGGCTTTCGCGCGCAGCTGCTGGATACGGATCATGCCGATCTTGTAGGCCGTCGCCTGACCCGGCGTCACGATATAACGCTGGACCTCGGAGCGGGCCTGCTGCTCGGTGATGGCCGAGTTTTCGAGGAAATACTGGACCGCCTGCTCTTCGGTCCAGCCCTTCGAGTGGAGACCGGTATCGACCACGAGACGGATCGCGCGCCAGATTTCAGAGCCGAGGCGGCCGAAATCCGAGTACGGATCAACATAGGTGCCCGGCATTTCCTTGGCCAGCCATTCGGAATACAGACCCCAGCCTTCGGAATAGGCGGTGAAGCCGGCCTGCGTGCGGAATTTCGGCACGCTGGTCAGTTCTTGCGCGATCGAGATCTGCATGTGGTGACCCGGCAGGCCCTCATGATACGCGATCACTTCCAGCTCGCCCTTCGGCATCGCCTTCATGTCCGACAAGTGGGCATAATAGGTGCCCGGACGCGAGCCGTCCGGCGTGCCCGGATAGTAGTGCTGGGCCGCGCCCGGCTGTTCGCGGAACGCTTCGACACGTTTCACCACCAGATCAGCCTTCGGCAGGATGCCGAAATAGTCCGGCAGCTTGGTCTTGATATTGTTGATCGCAGCCGTGGCGTCCGCGATATAGGCTTCGCGGCCTTCATCCGTATCCGGATAGTAATGGCGCCGATCGTCCTTGGCATCGCGGATGCTCGTGAAGAATTCCTTCAGCGTACCCGTAAAGCCGACCTGCTCCTTGATCGCTTCCATCTCGCCATGGATCCGGTCGACTTCCGACAGGCCCAGCTGGTGGATCTCGTCTGCCGTCATCGAGGTCGTTGTCATGCCCGCCAGCATGAAGTTGTAATAGGCCTCGCCGTTCGGCTGCAGGTTTGCGCCCTGTGGGCCTTTCGGGTCCGGCGAGTTTGCCATGTCGGTGGTGCAGAAGGCGATCAGGTCGTTGTAGAAGGTCAGGAACGGGCCTTTCAGTGCGGCTTCCGCCTCGGCCGTCATCTCGGCGGCGGCTTCCGGCGTCGTCTTGCCTTCATCCACCAGCTTCTGCACGTCGGCCTTGAAGTCGGCAAAAATCGCCGAGTCTGGACCGTCCGTGAACGGCGCACCGGTGATCACTTTCTTCGATTGGTCGATCACGCCTTCATAGGCAAACTTCGGCGCGTGCACGCCCTTGGCGGCGTTCTCTTTCGTGATCGCCAGTGCATCCTGCAACGCCGTGGCGGCAGCCGTGTAGCGTTTGACCAGCGCGCGGGCATCGGCCTCGTCGTCGACGGCATGGAACTGCATCAGGAAGGTCGGCGCAAAGCTCTGCACGCCGCTCATCTGGTCGAAGATGAACCCGTTCTGGCGATAGGCCACGCTCGCGATGGCGCGGTCATTCTGGTAAACCCAAAGGTCATAGGAATCCTGGTCGGCCGGCGAGAGCTGGTCGTAGGGGAATTTCGCCTTCATCTCTTCGGTCGCGGCATTCATCCAGGCCAGCTGCTCATCGGCGCAGGCGAAGGTGAAACAGTCGACCTGGTCGTTCTTGTCCTTGCGGCCCAGGAAAGTCATCTGGATCGGACTGAACTGGAGCTGCTCCTCATACTTGGCATCGAACCAGGTATTCAGTTCCTTGCTCAGCTCTTCCGGGCTGACAGCGGCCGCCTTGGCAGGGTCTGTGGCGGGATTGGGCGCGCAGGCGCCCACGACAAACATCAGCGCAAGCGCCGATACAGCAGTACGGATCATGGGGTTCTCCTCCGGACGTCTTTCCGTTTAACGATAAATCCCCGTACTCTCCCGAAACCGCCGCGTCAATCGCAGGCGAATTGGCAAGGCCGCAATCCCCCGCTAAGCAGGGCCATGACCATGCCACTTTCCCCGTCCGCGCCCCGCTCCATCCGCCTCGGCACGCGGGGCTCGCCCCTTGCGCTGGCACAGGCCCACCAGATCGCGGACAGCCTGAAAGAGGCCTCCGGCGGCGCCATCACGGCCGAGATCGTCACCTTCACCACGACCGGCGACCAGCTCACCACCGAGCGCCTGATCAATTCCGGCGGCAAGGGCCTGTTCACCCGCGAGCTCGACGATTCGTTGACGCGCGGCGACATCGATATCGCCGTCCACAGCCTGAAGGACGTGCCCGCCCAGTTGCCGGACGGCCAGGTCTTCGTCGCCTTCCCCCACCGCGAGGATCCGCGCGACGGCTTCGTGTCAAAGAAGGCGTCCTCGCTGCACGACCTGCCGAAGGGCGCCCGTCTCGGCACCGCCTCGCTGCGCCGCGAAGCCCAGGCGCTTTCGCTTCGGCCAGACCTGCAGGTCGTCACCTTCCGCGGCAACGTCCAGACCCGGATGCGCAAGCTGGATGAAGGCCTCGCCGACGCAACCTTCCTGGCGATGGCCGGCCTCACCCGGCTTGGATATGCGGACATGGCCACGCCCATTCCGCTGGAGGACATGCTGCCCGCCGCCGCGCAGGGGATCATCGGCGTGGTCGCCCGCGACGATGCGGACGCCGATCTGCGCGCCGCGCTCGCCAAGCTGAATGTCGCCGCAAGTGAAGCGGCCGCCACGGCCGAGCGCGCGTTCCTGACACTTCTTGATGGCAGCTGCCGCACACCGATCGCTGCGCACCTCTCCGACGAGGGCGCCGCCTGGCGCCTCACCGGCGAAGTGTTGAGCCCGGCCGGCGACCAGCGCTGGCGCGCCACCGGCACCTGCCGCAAAGATGCGTCCCTCTCGGGCCTCGCCGCCCTCGGCCAGGATGTTGCCCGGCAGATCCTCGAATCCGCGCAAGGCAACCTGCCGGTCTTCGGGGACGAGCGGTGACCCTTCCCGTCATCGTGACGCGCAGCCAGCCCGGCGCGCGCGAAACGGCAGACAGCCTCTCGGCCCTCGGCTTCGCGCCGATCCTTTCGCCGATGTTGCAGATCGTCGAAACCGGCTTCGACCCGGCCGCGCTTGCGGGCGTCCGCCACCTGATCCTCACCAGCGTGAACGGCCTCATCGCCCTGCGCGATGTCAAACTCGCCGAGAACCTTCGCGTCTGGTGCGTCGGCCAATCGACAGCAGGCGCCGCCCGGGCAGCGGGTTTTGCCGATGTGATCGAAGGCCGCGGCAACGCCGACGATCTCGCCCGCCTGATTCTCGCGTCCAGTCCCGAAGGCACGCTCCTCCACGTCGCCAATGAGGCGGCGGCCGGAAACCTCGTGGCCACACTTCGGTCGGGCGGTCTCGATGCCCGCTTCGCGGCGCCGTACCGCACCGATCCGGCTGATGGTCTCAGCGCCTCGGCCCGCGCTGCGCTCACCGGGCCGGGCCCGGTGATTCTGCTCGTACATTCCGCCAAGGCCGCCGCCGCCGTCGCCGCCAGCGGGCCGGACCTCCAGAACGCCGCCCTCGTCGCCATTTCCGCCGCCGCACTTGCCCCGCTGGCCGGACAGGCGGGCCGGGGGGAATGGATCGCCGGCCAGCCCGATGAGGCAGGCCTGACCGAGGCGCTGCAGCAAACCAGGGCCGCCCTGCTGCGCTAATGGTGCGCTTTGCCCCTGCCCGGCGCTGTGCCACACTGTTTTGAAACCAGAAGCCGCCATAGTGGATTGATGAGCGACGACCCCTTCAGCGACGATGGCCCTACCAGCGGGCCGATCGATGCCCAGTTCGAACCGGCCCCGGCCGCTTCGGAGAAACCGGCGCGTCTGGAAACCAACTGGACCGCGCTTGGCGTCGTTAGCCTGGTGGCCGCCATGATCGGCGGCGTGATCGGCCTCTACGGCGCCGATCTTGTCCGCCCGGACCAGACCGCCGACCTTGCCGCCGCCCAGAAACGCCTCGGCGCGCGCATCGATGAAGTCGCCGCCGTTCAGGCCGCAATAGCCGACAAGCTGTCCGAACCTGCGGCCGCCTCGGCCGAATTGGCCGGCCTTATTGGCGAACTCGACCGGGTCTCGCGCCGTCTCGACCAGGCCATTGCCGCCGGCGGCGATCCGGAAGCCTTTGCGGCGCTGAGCAGGCGCCTCGACGCACTCGAAGCCCGGGGGCCTGCCACCACGGCGCCGGACCTGTCGGCGCTGAATGACCGCCTCGCCGGTATCGAAGCGGCCACCCGCGCGGCCAGCGCCGAATCGAGCGCGGCGGTCAAGGCGAGCGGCAGCCGCGCCGAAGCGGCCCTTGCGCTGTCGGCCATCGAATCGGCCACGCGCCGCGGCGCCGGGTTTGAAGCCGATTACCGCGCCTTGCGCGCCGCCGTGCCGGACAATGAAACCGTCAAACGCCTCGCGCCGTTCATGTCGGGCGTTGCGGCACTGACTTCGCTGCAGGCCGAGTTCCCGAAAGTGCGCGCCGCCGTTCTGGCCGCCGCAACACCGGAAACCTCCGGACGCCTGTCCTGGATCGACCGCACCTTCGGTGATGCCGTGTCCGTGCGCCCCGCCGATGGTCAGCATACGGCGGTCTCCAAGGCGCTCGATGCCGCCGCCGCCGCCCTTGAAGCCGGCGACCTGCCCGCGGCGGTCGGCGCCCTCGCGACCCTCGACGAAAAGACCGCCCTTGCCGCGCAGGACTGGACCCGGCGCGCAAACCGTCGCATCACGCTCGAAGAGGCGCTGGAGGACGTCCGCCTCAGCCTGCTTGAAGGGGAGAACTGAGCGTCCATGAGCCGGTTTTTCCTGTTCCTCATCGTGATCATCCTGGTGATGGTCGGCGCCGCCCTCTCCTGGTGGGCCTTCAGCCTGCCCGGCGAAGTTACCTTCCCGGTCGGGCAGGAAATCGTCGCCGTGAAATCCGGTGTCGCCGCCATCTTTGTGGTCCTGCTCGGCGGATTGATCGCCCTGATCTGGTGGCTGGCCACCGGCATCCTCGTACTGCCGGGTCGACTGTCGAAAGCCCGCCGCCTGTCGCAGACCCGCAAGGCCAACGCCGCGCTGGCCGAAGGCCTGCTGGCGGCTGAAGGCGGCGATGCCAAGGCCGCGCTGAAACTTGCCCGCCGCGCGATGCGCCATGCCGAGGATGAGCGCCTGAAACTCCTGCTCGAAGCGCGCGCCGCTGAAGCCAATGAAGACTGGGCCGGCGCCGAACGCGCCTGGGGCCTGCTCACGCGCCTGCCCGGCGGACAGCTCGCCGGCCTACGCGGCGCGGCCACTGCCGCCTCCGAACGCGGCGACCAGCTGACCGCCGAAACCCGCGCCCGCGAAGCCCTCGCCCTCAAGTCCGAGGCCGACTGGCCGTTCAACTCCCTGTTCGACCTGCAGGTCTCCAAGGGCGACTGGGACAAGGCACTCGAAACCCTGGCCCAGGGCGAGAAGCGAGGCCAGATCGAAGCCCTCAACGCCAAGCGCCGGCGCGCCGTGCTGCATACGGCCAAGGCCGTCAGCCTTCCGCATACGGAGAAACAAGCGGCCCAGAAGGCGCTGGCCGATGCGATCCGATCGGCGCCCGACTTTCCGCCCGCCGCCTATCACGGCGCCCGTTTCCTGATGACCGATGGCAAGACCAAGGCCGCCCAGGGCGTGCTCGAACTCGGCTGGAAAGCCCGGCCTCATCCGGCACTGGCCCAGCTGTCGCGCCGCCTGGTGCCACAAGACACGCGCCAGAATATCGCCGCCCGCCTGAAGGGCCTCGCCGATGCCTATCCGAGCCATCGCGAGAGCCGCATAGTGACTGCCGAGAACGCCATGGACGCCGCCGACTGGGTCGGCGCGATCCGTATCCTCGCCCTGCTCGTGGAAGAGAACCCGACCGCCCGTCTCTGCCTGCTCATGGAACGCGCCCTGAAAGGCTATGGCGACCCGGTGGAGGCCCAGCGCTGGGGCCGGATGGCGGCCTCTGCCTCGCGCGAGCCCGACTGGTCGGACATCGACCCGAAAGGCAACGCCTTCGATTTCGACCGCGCCGCCTGGGGCCGTCTTGTCTACGCGTTCGGCGATGTCGGCGACCTCGTGCACCCGCGCTACGAAACCTATGGCCGCGAGCTGGAGGCCGGCCGCGTGCTGGCCCTGCCGATGGCTGACGATGGCCCCCTCGCCCCGCCGAAAGCGCCGCAGGGCCCGCTGACCCAGCCGCTCGACTACGCCCCGGACGACGATTGACGCACACGGCTCCGCAGGCGGCAAAACAGCCTTGCGCCGCCGGGGACCTGCCAGTATATGCGGGGTCCATCGAAAAGGGCCGCTTTAGCTCAGCTGGTAGAGCACCGCATTCGTAATGCGGGGGTCAGGTGTTCAAGTCACCTAAGCGGCACCATTCCTTCCTTCCCTCCTTTCCTCATGTCGCTGGCGCCCTAGTTGGGGCGGGATCATGATTGCAGTTGTTTTTGGCAGTTCGGGCGGGATTGGCCGCGCCCTGACGCTCCGGCTTCTGGCGGCTGGGACTTATGCCCGCGTATTCGCCGTCTCGCGGTCAGGCACGGCCCTTCCCGGCGCCGAAAACCGCGGGGCGGACTTTACCGACGAAGCGGCGCTCGCCGCGCTGGCCGCCGAGGTCTGCGCGGCGGGGCCCGTATCGCTGTGCCTCGTCGCCAGCGGATTTCTGTCCGATGAGGCCGTGCAGCCCGAGAAGACCTACCGGGCCCAGAGCCTCGTCGCCTTCCGACGCGTGTTCGAGGCGAACACGTTCGCCCCGGCCCTGATCGCCAAGCACATGCTGCCCCTGATGCCGAAAGCGGGGCGCAGCGTGTTTGCGGCCTTGTCGGCGCGGGTCGGCTCGATCTCCGACAACCGGCTTGGCGGATGGCATGCCTACCGCGCCTCCAAGGCGGCGCTGAACATGCTCATCCGCAACTACGCCATCGAGCAGTCCCGGCGGGCGCCGGAGTGCATCTGTGTCGGGCTTCATCCGGGCACGGTCGATACCGGCCTGTCGAAACCTTTCCAGTCCAACGTGCCAGACGCGCAACTTTTCTCGCCCGACCAGTCGGCCGCCTCTCTGCTGGACGTGATCAATCATCTGACCCCGGAGCAATCCGGAAAGTGCTTCGACTGGGCCGGCAAGGAAGTGCCGGCCTAAAGCTTGAAGATTCCTTCGATCACGGTGACGGCCGTGCCAGTGAGTTTGACGCGGTCGCCTTCGAGGCGGACATCGATCCAGGCGCCGCGGCCTGGGAACGCCTGATAGCAACGCGCTTCGGGCCGCGCGAAATTCTCCGCGAGAATGCGGGCCAACATCGTGTGCCAGCTGCCAGTGGCGGGGTCTTCGTCAATGCCCGAGCCCGGCGCGAAGAAGCGGGAGGTGGCGTCTGCCCCGTCGCCGCCGAGCGCGAAGCAGCCGAAATTACCCCGGGCCCAATCACCTCCGGCTGCGCCGAGCGTCTTCAGCGCGCGGTGATCGGGCGCAAGGGATCTGACCTCATCGGCCGTTTCGAAGCGCGCGGCATAGAACATGCCGCCCCAGGCCTCGACCGGACGGGCGCCGAGCGCGGCGGTGATTTCATCCGTGACCGGAGTGGGCTGGACCAGCGCAGAGGGAAAATCCATTTCCAGCCGGCCATCGGCAAGACGGCGCACGATGAGGCGGCCGGATTTCACCGTGTCGAAGGCGATGGCCTCCCCCGTGAAGCCGCCATGCGCGAAGAGCACGTGGGCCGAGGCAAGCGTCGCATGGCCGCACAGCGGCACCTCAACGGCGGGCGTGAACCAACGCAGCTTCCACACACCGTCGCCGGCCGGCACGATATAAGCGGTTTCGGCCACGTTGTTTTCCGCGGCGATGGCGAGCAGCATCTCATCCGGCAGGAAGGCATCGAGCGGCATGACGCAAGCCTGGTTTCCCTCGAAGGTTTTCGAGGCAAAGGCATCGACCTGGTAGAAGGGTAGCGTAGGCATGGCGGGCACTCTCTTTTTGAGGCGGCGGTCATCGCACAGGCGCACCGCGTTGCCAAACGAGGAATTCTGATGGGGTGTTGAGTTTGGCTGCAGCCAGCATAGGCGGCCGCAGGGGCCCCGAGGTCGGTGCGGTGAGGTGGGTTTGTTTGCGGCGCGGAGCTTGGCCCAGGACGTGTCGGCATGGGCGGATGCGGACAGGGGGTATACGGAGGGTTTTGCCGTGCAGCGCACAGGCTGCGGCACGGCGCGGGGTTCGGGCGCGCGGGCGGCGGATCGAATAGGTCATCGGACAGGGAGGATAGACCGCGCCGGTGTCCCGCCGGATTGGCGGGGGCAGGTTTTTCGGATCGCCTGCCCCGGACGACAGCGTTCCAATTGCCCGAAGCGCAGGCCGGGAGCCGAAGAGCCCTGTTCTGTCGGGCTTTCTGGGTCCCGGATCACCGCTGCGCGGTTTCCGGGATGACGGGAAAGTTCTGGCGCAAATGAACCGCCGCATGGCCGGAAAGGTTGCGCAAGCGGGGCGTTGTGCAACCTGATTCGGCCGCCGCGGGGCCTGCGCGTTACCTTTTGAGGTCGTCGATCAGCCAGCCATGGTGGACCGGGCCGTGGCCCTGGCCGAATCCCTTGGCGGCCTTGAGGGCGCCGGTGAGATAGTCCCTACCCTGTTCGACGGCTTCGGGGACCGAGCGGCCCTGCCCCAACAAGGCGGCGATGGCCGAAGCGAGCGTGCAACCGGTGCCGTGGGTGGAAGTCGTGTCGATGCGCGGGCCTTCGAAGATCCATTCGCCGGTCGTGGTCTGCAGCACGTCGTGGATGACCTTGCCGCCGATATGGCCGCCTTTGACCAGCGCGCCATTGGCGCCGAGTTCGAGCAGGCGTTCGGCGGCCCGGCGCTGGCCGTCCAGGTTCTCGACCGGCTTTCCAGTCAGCACTTCGGCCTCGGGCGCGTTCGGCGTGACGAGGCGGGCGCGGGGAATGAGTTCGGACCGGATGGCGCCGATGGCGCGCTGGTCAACCAGTCGGTCGCCGGAGGTGGCCACCATCACGGGATCGATGACGCGGGGCGTGAGCAGGGCTTGCGCGCTCAGCGCTTCGGCAACCGCCTCGACCAGCGGGGCCGAGCCGAGCATACCGGTCTTGATGACGTCGGCGCCGATATCGGCGAGCGTGACGTGGATCTGGCCGAGCACCGCCTCGATCGGCACGGGCCAGACGCCGTGGACGCCCTTGGTGTCCTGAACGGTGATGGCGGTGACCGCAGTCATCGCATAGCCGCCGAGCACGGTGACGGTCTTGATGTCGGCCTGGATGCCCGCGCCGCCCCCGGAATCGGAGCCGGCGATGATCAGAACGCGGCCCTTAGGGCCCTCTCCCTCTGCCACTGGACCTAGACCTTGATACCGGCTTTCTTGGCGTCGGCGAGGAAGGTTTCGAGGCCTTTGTCCGTCAGCGGATGGTTGACGAGGCCCTTTATCACGGCCGGCGGCGCCGTCATCACGTCAGCGCCGACGAGGGCGCATTGCTTGACATGGTTGGCGGTGCGAATCGAGGCGGCCAGGATTTCCGTGTCGAACAGGTAGTTGTCGTAGATCTGGCGGATCTCGGCGATCAGCTCCATGCCGTCGAGGTGGATGTCGTCGAGGCGGCCGATGAAGGGCGAGATGAAGTTTGCGCCGGCCTTTGCGGCGAGCAGGGCCTGGTTGGCGGAGAAGCAGAGCGTGACATTGACCTGCGTGCCCTCCCCCGTCAGCGTCTTGCAGGCCTTCAGGCCGTCGAGCGTGAGGGGCAGCTTGACTGTGACGTTGGATGCAATCTTCGCGAGCTTGCGGCCTTCCTTGATCATGCCGTCATAGTCGGTGGCGACGACTTCAGCGCTGACCGGGCCGTCAACGAGGCCGCAGATTTCCGCAATGACCTCGGCGAACGGACGGCCGGACTTGGCGATCAGCGACGGGTTGGTCGTCACCCCGTCGATGAGGCCGGTTGCGGCGAGGTCTGCGATGTCTTTCGTGTCGGCGGTGTCGACGAAGAATTTCATTTTGAAGGTCCCGAATCTGGTGAGTCGGGGCGCTTATACCACCGGGCGGCCGATCGACGTATAGGCAAAGCCGTGCTTGGCCATGTCTTCCGGCGAGTAGATGTTGCGCAGGTCGATCACGATATTGGATTTCATGGCCGACTTGATGCGGTCGAAATCCAGGGCGCGGAAGGAATCCCACTCGGTGATGATGACCATCGCGTCGGCGCCTTCGATCGCCTTGTAGGCGCTGTCGGCGTATTCGATGTCCTTCAGGAGATGGGAGGCTTCGGTCATGGCTTCCGGATCGTAGGCGACGACTTTCGCGCCCGCAGCGGTCAGCGCCGGGAGAATGTCGAGCGAAGGCGCATCCCGCATGTCGTCGGTGTTCTGCTTGAACGCGAGGCCGAGCACGCCGATCGTCTTGCCCTTCACGTCGCCGCCCATCGCCGCGATGACTTTCGTCGCCATGGCTTTCTTGCGGGCCGCGTTGACCTCGACGACCGTGTCGACGATGCGCACCGGGCTGCCATAGTCATTGGCGGTCTTGGTCAGCGCGAGCGTGTCTTTCGGGAAGCACGAGCCGCCATAGCCCGGGCCGGCATTCAGGAATTTCTTGCCGATGCGGCCATCAAGGCCGATGCCGCGCGAGACTTCCTGGACGTTGGCGCCGACCTTTTCGCACAGGTCCGCCATCTCGTTGATGAAGGTGATCTTCACGGCGAGGAAGGCGTTGGCGGCGTACTTGATCAGCTCCGAGGTGCGCCGCTCAGTGAACAGGATCGGCGTCTCGTTGAGGAAGAGTGGGCGGTAGAGTTCCTTCATGACCTGGCGGGCGCGGTCGTCATCGGTGCCGACGACGACGCGGTCCGGGATCTTGAAGTCCTTGATGGCGGCGCCTTCGCGCAGGAATTCGGGGTTCGAGACGACGGCGAAATCGCCGTCCGGGCGGACCTTGCGGATGATCGCTTCGACTTCGTCGCCGGTGCCGACCGGAACGGTCGATTTGGTGACGACGACGGTGAAGCCGGTCATCATCTGGCCGATCTCCTCGGCGGCGCCATAGACATAGGAAAGGTCTGCGTGGCCATCGCCCCGGCGCGACGGCGTGCCGACGGCGATGAACACGGCGTCAGCGTCCTTCACGGCTTCGGCGGCATCGGTGGTGAAGAACAGGCGCTCTTCCTTGACGTTCTTGGCGACGAGATCATCGAGGCCCGGCTCGTAGATCGGCATGATGCCAGCGTGCAGCTTGTCGATCTTCGACTTGTCCTTGTCCACGCAGGTCACGATGTGGCCGAAATCGGCAAAACAGGCGCCCGAGACGAGGCCGACATAGCCGGTACCGATGATTGCGACGCGCATGGGGAATCCCTCAAAAAGACACTGAACGGGTGGGTCGCGTGCGGGGTGCAATTTTTGTGCGAGGGGGTCAAGAGGCGTTTGCCGCAGCGGCAGGCGGCGGGACTCCGGGGCGGCGGAACCGCGGGATCAAAACATGAACAAAAAGACCGTTCAATCCGCCTTGACGCGGTAGATGGTGGTGGCGCCCGCGGAGACGACGGGGGCCAGCCACTTCGGCACATCACCGGCGAGGATGTGGGCGACAAGGCCGTCCGGCGCGTAGTCTGCGAAGAAGCGCATGTCGATATCGGCAGGGCAAACCATCAGATAGTCGACCTTGGCGGCGGCGAGACGCGGCCAGGCGGTGTCCGGCGGGCTGATGAAGATGGCCAGAGCCGCGTCGATGCCGGCGCGGTTGCGGTGATAGTGGCCGTAGAGGGCGCTGTGCGGCGTCGAGAGCAGGATATTGGGTGCATCGGTGGCCGGGGCGAGGACGCGGCCTTCGGGCAGGACGGCGAGGGCGGCATAGGCGGCGGGCGGGTTGCACGCGGCGGCGGCCTGCAGGTCGGCGCGCGGCGCAGGCGGCGGCGAAAAGGCGGAGCCGGCAAAGCTCCACATGGTCGGCACCGAGAGCAGCAGGAGGAACGGATAAGACAGCCGCGGCACGGCGGCGCCGAACCGCCCCGCTTCGACCCGTGCGGCAAAGACCGCGAGCGGCAGCACGGCGAACAGCTGGCCGAAGACGTAGAAGCGCGTCTGGTAGAGCGAGAGCAGGACCGAAGCCGTCAGCAGGAAGACGAACAGGAGCTGGGCGCGGGGTTGGTCGCGGCGCCAGGCGAGCCAGGCGGCCGCCGCGAGCCCCGCCAGCGGCGTGCCGAGGCGGAACAGGAATTCGTCGAGCTGGCCGCTGCGCAGGTAAACTACGGTAGGGCGGGCTTCGTCGACGCGGGCGAGCCAGAGGTCGCGGGCCTGGACGGAAAGACTGTCGAGCGGGTTCGCCAGGCATTGCGGGCCGGTCACCATGACCAACGCCGCGCAGATCGCGCCGACATTGGCGAGCGCAGCAAAGCGCAGCGCCATCGATTTCTGCGAGGTGATCTGCACGGCGAGCGCAAAAGCGACCCCGCCCGTAAGCCCGGCCAGGAGCGTGACGGAATCGTGGGCGTCGCAGCGCGCGACGCCGTAATCGAGCGGAGGCACGGTGGCGAGGAAGGTGGCCGTTAGCACAGCGGCGAAACTGGCCCCGAACACGGCGGCGCCGCGCTGGGCCGGTTCGCCGGTGATGGCCCAGTCGAGTGCGACGAAGCCGGCCACGAGGACGACGAAGAGATGCACTTCCGCGCCGATGGCCGCCGCGAGCGCGAGCGCGGCGCCGCCGAGCGCCATGGCGAGCGCATGTTCGCGCACGAGCAGGCAGCTGGCCGAGAGCATCAGCAGGCCGAGCTGGATATTGTGGTGGTCGATCGCGCCCGGCAGGAAGCGGAAATGGCGGAAGAGGACGGCGAAGCCTAAAAGGCAGGCGAAGAGCAGAACGGTGCGCCCGCCGAGCGCCCGGGCGCCGGCGACCAGTGCACAGGTGCCGATCAGTACACTGATCAGCGGCCAGAACGTGTAGGCGATGCGCAGCGCCGCATCCTGGCCGATGAAGGGGCTGAGTGAATTGGCAATCGCCACCATCGGCAGGTCAACGAGGCGCGACCAGTGCATGAGCGTGCCGCCTTCGGAGCCGAGACGCGGCTGGACGAGATCGAACCAGCCCTGGCCGTTCAGCAGGTCGCGCACCTGGACGAGGCGCATGACATCATCACCGTCCGGGCCGATATTTCCGAATCTTCCGCTCAGTAGACTGACGATCAACAGGCTGGTTATGACAGCCGCTGAAAGGAGCAGACCCGCATGCTGTTCAGCGAATTGTGCGGGGCGGTGGCGCACCGTCATCGGGAACCTGCCTCTCATGCAAGGCTAACTTAACCAGTGGCGGATATGACATGGAAACCTTCACCAAAGACTGAACGCGATGATGACCGATTCCAGCCGTTACAGCCTCGCCGTACTCCTGCCCTGCTACAATGAGGGCCTGTCGATCGCATCGGTGGTGATCGACTTCCGCAAGGCGCTGCCGGGCGCGCGGATCTATGTCTACGACAACAACTCGACCGATGACACGGCGCAGCAGGCGGCGATTGCCGGCGCGACGGTCATCACCTGCCGGCGCCAGGGCAAGGGCAATGTCGTGCGCCAGATGTTCGCCGACATCGAGGCCGACATCTACATCATGGCCGATGGCGACGGCACGTATGACGCCGCTGCCGCGCCGCGCATGATCGAGGCGCTGCTCAGCGACCGGGCCGACATGGTGGTCGGTACACGCCGCAATATCACCGAGGATGCCGGCCGGCGCGGGCATGCGCTGGGCAACCACATTTTCAACCGCGTCTATCAGGCGATGTTCGGGCGCGACTTCACGGACATCTTCTCCGGTTACCGCGTGTTCACGCGGCGCTTTGCCAAGAGCTTTCCCGCCAATTCCGCAGGTTTCGAGATCGAGACGGAAATGTCCGTCCACGCCTCGACACTGCGCCTGCCGGTAACCGAAATCGAGTTCGACTACGGCCGCCGCGTGGAAGGCTCTGAAAGCAAGCTGTCGACCTTCCGGGATGGCATCCGGATCCTCAGTATGATGGCGATGCTGCTTAAGGAAACGAAACCGTTCGTGTTCTTCGGCGCGATCTCTGCGGCGCTGCTTGCCGCGTGCGCATTGCTAATGCTGCCGATCGTGGCAGACTTCCTCGCCACCGGCCTCGTGGCGCGGATCCCGACCGTGATACTGGCGATGACGCTGATGGTCGGTTCGATGCTGGCGCTGTCGTGCGGGGTGATCCTCGACTCGGTGTCGCGCGGCCGGATCGAGCAGAAGCGGATCTTCTACCTGTCGCAGGCCCCTGCCCGCGGCGAGCGCGCGCTGTTCGGCCCCCAACCGATCGAGGAGCGCGACACGGCAGCGCCGCAACCGGCGGCCCGGGAACTGCGCGCATGAAAGCGATTCCGCTGCACGTCTTCGGCCTGATGGTGCTGACCCCGACGCTGGTGGCGTTGGGTCAGGTCCTGTTCAAGATGTCCGGGATGCGGCTCGCCGCCTATCCGGGACAGGGATTCCAGTCGCTGCTCTACAACCCGGTCTTCATCGCGGCGATGGCGCTCTATACCGGCGCAACGTTCCTTTGGGTGTACGTGCTGAAGTCGGTGCCGTTGTCCTACGCCTACAGCTTCATGGCCGTCACCTATGTGCTGGTGCCGGTCTTCGCTAGCCTGTGGCTGGGCGAGACGCTGAACGTGAAGTACTTCGCCGGGCTTGGACTGATCCTAGCCGGCCTCTTCACGCTCTGGTCGTAGGACGTCAGATTTCCTGGTTGTAGGCGCCGACTTCCGGGTGCTTGCCGAGGCGCGGCTTCACTTCCTTGTGAAAGAGGTCCTTCATATCGGCGTCCGAGGCCATGGACTCGACGACGACGACAAGCTCCGGCTTGTTCGACGAAGCGCGCACCAGCACCCATGAGCCGTCTTCGAGCGTGACGCGGGCGCCGTTGACCGTATTCACGTCGACGATCTTCCGTCCCAGGATGGTTTCGCCTTTCAGCGCCTCATACTCGGCGACCATCTTATCGACGATGCCGTATTTCACTTCGTCGCCGCAATGGGGCGACATGGTGAGCGAGGTGTAGGCAACCCCAAGCTCACCCTTCAGGTCGGCCATGGTCTTGCCGGGGTTGCGGTCCAGCATTTCGAGCACGGCCTTGGCAGCGGTAAGGCCGCAATCATAGCCGAGGCCGATGGGCGGGCGGAAGAAGAAGTGGCCCGACTTCTCGAAACCGGCGAGCGCGCCGAGTTCGTTGGTGCGGCGTTTGATGTAGGAATGGCCGGTCTTGTAATAGTCGACCGTGGCGCCGTTTTCCTTCAGCACAGGATCGGTCTTGTAGAGGCCGGTGGATTTCACATCGACCACGAAGGTCGCGTTCTTATAGTGCTTCGAGAGATCGCGGGCGAGCATGAGGCCGATCTTGTCGGCGAAGATTTCCTCGCCGGTATTGTCGACCACGCCGCAACGGTCGCCGTCGCCGTCAAAGCCGAGTGCAACATCGGCGCCGAGCTCCTTCACGGCCTTCGACATCTCGTGCAGCATTTCTGCATCTTCCGGGTTCGGATTGTATTTCGGGAAGGTATTGTCGAGGTTGCAATCCATCTCGATCACTTCTGCGCCCATGGCGCGCAGGCAGTCGCCCGCAAAGGCGCCGGCCGTGCCGTTGCCGCAGGCCGCGATAACGCGGATCGGGCGGGAAAGTTTCACGCCCTTGGAGATGGCGGCGATGTATTTCTCGCGGATGCCGTCAATGCGCTTGATGCTGCCACCGGCCCGCTCAACGAAAGCACCGCCCATGACGATTTCCTTCAGGCGGCCCATTTCTTCCGGCCCGAACGTGAGCGGACGATTGGCGCCCATCTTGACGCCGGTCCAGCCGTTTTCGTTGTGGCTGGCGGTGACCATGGCGCAGCAGGCTGCATCAAGCTCGAACTGGCTCCAGTAGACCATCGGCGAGAGCGCCAGGCCGACATCGAGCACTTCGCAGCCGCCGGCGACGAGGCCGAGAGTGAGCGCGTTCTTGATGGGCTGGCTGATCGAGCGGAAATCGTGGCCGGTGACCACGCGGGGCGTGACGCCGAGTTCGTGGAAGAGGGTCGCCATGCCGAGGCCAAGGGCCTGGACGCCGGTGAGGTTCAGCTCGGGCGCCTTCTCGTGGCCGATACCGTTGAACCACCAGCGCGCGTCATATTCCCGGAAACCGGTGGGCTTCACCAGCGGCAGGATCTCGAATTCGAGCGTATTGGGGGCAAGGTCGGTACGCGGCTTCGGCAGCATTTGTCTCTCCGTGAAACGGGTTTGGCGCGCCAGAAGGCAGGCAGCGCGGGCTTCGCGCTCCTTTTGCAGTTTTCGCGCCATTGGGGAAGTCTGGGACTTACCGGATGGCAGAGACCTTCAGGAAGCGGGCAAGCCAGTCGGCCAGTAACGCCCCGTCGAGCGGGGCCCCGAGCGAGGCGATAGCGGCGTCCGCCTGCCCGTGCGACAATGAAACGCCCCGGCGCGCGCCGTACAGCGCGGCCGAATAGTCCGGCGAGAATTCCGGATGGCACTGGAAGGAGATGGCCGGCGCGTCATCGTATTCGAGGGCGGCATAGGGCGTGAAATCGGACCGGGCGAGTACCCGGGCGGTTGGCGGCTTCACGACGACCTGGTCCTGGTGGCTGGCAGCGACGTTCAGGGTGGGCGGACAGGGCGCGCCGCTCCAGACCGGGCAGTCGACGATCTCATAGGTGTGCCGGCCGACGCACCAGCCCTTGTCGGACTTGGTGACCTTGCCGCCAAGTGCCTCGCCCATCAGCTGGTGGCCGAAGCAGATGCCGATTTGCGGCGTGCGGGCGGTGGCGGCAGCGCGCACAAAATCCATCAACGGCGCGATCCATGGGTGGTCCTCGTACACGCCGGCGGGTGAGCCGGTATAGAGCACCGCGTCGAGCGCGGCGGGATCGGGCAGCGCCTCACCCTTGATGACCGATACGGTATCGAACGCAAGGGACGCATCGGCGGCCGCAAACATCTGCCGGAACATCGCCGGATAGTCCGGGAACTGATCACGGATGGCGGACGGCACGAGACCGGTTTCAACGATGGTCAGCTTCATGGCCACCTACTCTGCTGCGACCTCGGCGGGCTCCGGCGCGACCAGGAAGCCGCCGGACTGGCGCGCCCAGAGCTCGGCATAGAGGCCGCCCGCCTCGACCAGTTCGGCATGCGTGCCCTGTTCGACCACGCGGCCGCCATCGAGGATGATCAGCCGGTCCATGGCGGCGATCGTGGACAGGCGGTGTGCGATGGCAATCACGGTCTTGCCTTCCATCAGCTGGAAGAGATGGTCCTGGATAGCGGCTTCGACTTCGGAATCAAGCGCGGAGGTCGCCTCGTCGAGGATCAGGATCGGCGCATCTTTCAGAAAGATCCGGGCGATGGCGATACGCTGGCGCTGACCGCCGGAGAGTTTCACGCCGCGCTCACCGGAATGGGCATCGAAACCGCGCCGGCCCTTGGCGTCTTCGAGCGTTTCGATGAACTCGAGCGCGGCCGCCTTGCGGGCGGCATGCCGGATGTCGTCGTCGGTCGCGCCCGGGCGGCCATAGGCGATGTTCTCGCGGATCGAACGGTGCAACAGCGACGTGTCCTGCGTCACCACACCGATCTGTGCCCGGAGGGATTCCTGCGTGACTTTCGAAATGTCCTGACCGTCGATCAGGATGCGGCCGCCTTCGGTATCATAGAATCGCAGCAGCAGGTTGGTCAGCGTCGTCTTGCCGGCGCCCGACCGGCCGACGAGGCCGACCTTTTCGCCCGGCTTGATGGCCAGCGTGAGATTGTCGATCAGGCCGCCACCTTTGCCATAGTGGAAGGTGACGTCTTCGAAGTGGATGTCGCCGGCCACCGGCGCCAGCACAATTGCGCCGGGTGCGTCGGCCGCGACGACAGGCTTTTCAAGCATCGCCATGCCGTCATAGACGACCCCGATATTCTCGAAGAGGCCGGCGACCTCCCACATGATCCATTGCGACATGGCCTTGATGCGAAGCGCGAGCCCGACGGCCACGGCGACCGCGCCGGCACTGACGAGATCGCCCAGCCAGAGATGGATGCCGATGCCGGCAATGAGGCAGAGCAGGATCGAATTGTTGAGATAGACAATGAAGTTGAACGCCGTGACCATGCGCATCTGGCGGTACACCGTGCCGAGGAAGCCGGTCATGCTGTCGCGGGCGTAGGTTTCCTCGCGGCCGGAATGGGCGAAGAGCTTCACCGTCTGGATGTTCGTATACGAATCGACGATGCGGCCGGTCATCTCGGAGCGGGCATCGGCCTGCTGCTCGGAAATCTTGCCGAGGCGCGGGACGAACCAGCGCAGCACGAGACCGTAGATGACGGCCCACAGGAAGAGCGGCAGGGTCAGGCGCGGGTCCGCCGAGGCGACCAGGGCAACGGCCGAGAAGAAATAGACGATGATGAAGACAAAGACGTCGAGAACTTTCATCACGACTTCGCGGACCGAGAGCGAAGTTTGCATCACTTTGGTCGCAACCCGGCCGGCGAACTCGTTGCCGAAGAAACCCATCGACTGGCCGAGCATCTGGCGGTGCATGCGCCAGCGCGCACTCATCGGCACGTTGCCCATCAGCCCCTGATAGGTGATCAGCCCGCTCATCAATGTGACGAGCGGCAAGCCAATGAGGATGAAGCCCGCCATCAGGGCGAGCCGCCCCCCTTCCCGCTCCAGGAAGCCTTCACGGTTGGAGGCGGACAGCCAGTCGACAATGCCCCCGAGGAATCCGAACAACGTGACTTCGCCGATGGCGATGATTGCCGTCAGGATGGACATGACGATCAGCCACGGCACGGCATCCTGAATGTAATGCCAGACAAACGCACGCAAGCCCTTCGGCGGAACGCCGGGGCGGTTTTCCGGAAACGGATCGATGCGGCGTTCGAAGAAGCGGAACATGGAGAGCCCATTTGGCGTGGCGGGCATGAAAGAACAAGGAGGCGGCGCGATCAGGAGGCGGTCTGCGCCGCAATCCATGCCTTTACCTGCGCGTCGAGCACATCCAGCGGCACGGCGCCCTGGCCGAGCACGACGTCGTGGAAGGCCCGGATGTCGAACTTGTCGCCGAGGGCGGCTTCGGCTTCGGCGCGCAGGGACCGGATCTTGAGTTCACCGATCTTGTAGGCGGTCGCCTGACCCGGCCAGCCGATATAGCGGGTGACCTCGGTCTGGATGTTCAGCGGCGCGAGGGCCGAGTTGTCAAAGAAGCAGGCCTCGGCTTCCTCGCGCGTCCAGCCATACCAGTGCAGGCCAGTATCCGCGACGAGCCGGCAGGCGCGCCACATTTCCATCGAGAGCGCCCCGAAACGTTCGTAGGGCGTCTGGTAGACGCCCGCTTCGCCCGCAATGCGTTCGGCATAGAGTCCCCAGCCTTCGCCGAAGGCTGTGGCGTAGTAATCCTGCCGGAACCGGGGCTGGCCCTCCATTTCCTGACCGATGGAGATCTGGAGGTGATGGCCGGGAACAGATTCATGGGCCGACAGGGCCGGGAGTTCGTAAAGTGGACGCTGCTCCAGCGCATAGGTGTTGACGAGATAGCTGCCCTTGCGAGCCTCGCGGGGATCGCCCTGAACATAGCGGCCCGTGGTGTAGCCCGGCGCAATCGAGAGCGGAACGGGGTCGACCGTGTAGCCGAGGCTCGGCAGGTGACCGAAATAGAGCGGCAGGATCGCATCGATTCGGCTGGTAATCTCCTTCGCCTTGTCCATCAGCTCGGTATCGCTGTGGGGGTAGAACTGCGGATCGGAGCGCAGGAAGGCCTGGAACGCCGCAAAGCTGCCTTCGAAGCCGGTTTCAGCGATGACCGTGTCCATCTCGGCGCGGATGCGGGCGACTTCCGTCAGGCCGATGGCGTGGATTTCCTCCGGCGTGTGGCCGGCGCCCGCTGTGTGCAGGTCCACTGCAGCCGCATAAGCCTCGCGTCCACCGGGCAGCCTGGCGATGCCGGCCTCCTTGCGGGCGGCGGGGGCGTATGTGAGGTCGATGAATCGGGCGGTGTCGCGGTAGGCCTGGATAGCATTGGCGGCGGCGACCAGGCCGTCCGCCTTCAGGCGGGCGGCCGCTTCGGGCGTAATCGTGTCCGGCAGGGACAGGAACGGCGCGTACAGTTCGCTGGTGGCCGGATCGTCGACGATCTGGGCCTCGATCTGCGCACGGGTGGTGGCCAGCGGGTCTGTGTAGGCGGTCCAGCCCGTGGTAATGCCCCGCGCCATGTTTACCCGGTTTTCGGCAAAATAGCGGGGCACATCATTCAGTCTCTGGACCCAGGCATCGGCGTCCGCCTCGGACTGGATGCGCAGGCGCATCGCGGCAAACACCGGCGCCGCCTGGAAGCCCCAGTCGCCGGTGAACGGGATGCGCGCGGTATCGAAGGTTTCGGCACTGATCTCCTCGGTGAGAAGGCGCTTGAGAATCGCGGCATCGACCGTCCGGGACGTCTCGGCTGCCTCGATTTCATCCAGCAATGCCCGCGCCTTGGCCGCGCGCGCCGCGACGTCCGGTTTGCGGACATGGCCCCAGCGGGTCGGCGCGAGCCCGGCCTCCCGCGCGGCTTCGCCCGGATCGCCCGCCACCACGTAGGATTCGTACTCGGCAATAAGGGGATCAAGCGGATCGGCGACGGCCAGGGGTGCGAGGGCCAGCAAACCCGCCAGCAAAACTACCGGTTTCATTATGTCGCTCTCGCTTCAGCCTGCGTTGACACGACCATAGAGGCGCCTAGAAGGCGAGGCCAAGTGTTTTGATGGCACGCAAGGAACCGATGAATGTCCGGAACCCAGAAGGCTGATTCCCGGCCTGTCTCTCCCCACCTCCAGATCTGGCGTTTCCATGCCACGATGGCCGCCTCGATCACGCACCGCTTCACCGGCATGGCGCTCTATGGCGGCACGCTGCTGATCGCCGCCTGGCTGTTCGCGCTGGCGAGCGGACCGGACGCCTATGCGATGGTGGAAGCGGCGGCCTTCTCGATCCCCGGCCAGATCCTTCTGTTCCTCTGGGCCGTGGCCATCCTCTACCATTTTGCCAACGGCATCCGCCACCTCGTCTGGGACGGGCCCGGCGCCGGGTTCGACCCGAAAGTCGCCAGCCAGATTTCGATTTTCAACTACGTTTTCGCGATTGTCGGCGCTTCAGCGCTGATGTTCGCCGCCATGAATTCCTGAGAGGTCGCAAAGCGATGGCCGACAGCCAGTTTGTAACGCCGACAAAAGTGACACGGGGCCTTGGCGCCTCGAAAACCGGCACCAGCCACCATATCCGTCAGCGCGTCTCCGCGCTCGCGTTGATCGTGCTGGTGCCGTGGTTCCTGTTCTCGATCATGAAAGCGGCATTGACCGGGTATGACGCAGCGCTGGCCTGGGTTGCCTCGCCGCTGAACGCGATCCTGCTGGTCCTGACCGCCGGCGCGGCGTTCTATCACATGCGCCTCGGTATGCAGGTGGTGATCGAAGACTACATTGAAAAGCCGGGTACACGCGCCGCGCTCCTGATCCTCAACACCTTCTTCACCGCGGTCCTGTTCGTGGCTGTGGTGATGTCGGTGCTCCGGATCTGGACGGGCAGCTGAAGCAGACGGCGAGAGATAGGGCACACATGAGCAGCTACACCTGGACGGACCATACTTACGATGTCGTCGTTGTCGGCGCGGGCGGCTCCGGCCTTCGCGCGGCGCTCGGCGCAGCCCAGGCGGGCCTGCGCACGGCGTGCATCACCAAGGTGTTCCCTACCCGCTCGCACACCGTGGCCGCGCAGGGCGGCATCGCCGCGTCGCTGGGCAACATGAGCCAGGACGACTGGCGCTGGCACATGTACGACACGGTCAAGGGCTCCGACTGGCTCGGCGACCAGGACGCGATCGAATACCTCGTGCGCAACGCGCCGGCCGCCGTGTATGAGCTTGAGCACTGGGGCATGCCCTTCTCGCGCACCGAGGAAGGCAAGATCTACCAGCGCGCCTTCGGCGGCATGACGAAGAATTTCGGAGAGGGCCCGGTGCAGCGCACCTGCGCCGCCGCCGACCGGACTGGCCACGCCATGCTGCACACGCTGTACGGCCAGTGCGTGCGCGAGGAGACCGAGTTCTTCATCGAATACCTGGCGCTCGACCTGATCATGGATGAGGACGGCGTCTGCCGCGGCGTGACCGCGTGGAAGCTGGACGACGGCACACTGCACCGCTTCCGGGCGCAGAAGACCATCCTGGCCACCGGCGGGTATGGCCGCGCCTATTTCTCCTGCACCTCGGCCCATACCTGCACGGGCGACGGCAATGCGATGGTGCTGCGCGCCGGCTTGCCGCTGCAGGACATGGAATTCGTGCAGTTCCACCCGACCGGCATCTACGGCTCGGGCTGCCTGATCACCGAGGGTGCCCGCGGCGAAGGCGGCTATCTGACCAACTCCGAAGGCGAGCGTTTCATGGAGCGCTATGCGCCCTCCGCGAAGGACCTTGCCTCGCGCGACGTGGTCAGCCGCGCCATGACGATGGAAATCCGAGAAGGCCGCGGCGTCGGCCCCGAGAAGGACCACATCTACCTTCACCTCAACCACCTCTCGCCGGAAGCGCTGCACGAGCGCCTGCCGGGCATTTCCGAGACGGCGAAGATCTTTGCCGGCGTTGACGTGACCAAGGAGCCGATCCCGGTGCTGCCGACCGTGCACTACAACATGGGCGGCATCCCGACGAACTTCCACGGCGAAGTGCTGACCAAGAAGGGCGGCGATCCGGATTCGGTCGTGCCCGGCCTGATGGCTGTCGGCGAAGCGGCCTGTGTGTCCGTACACGGCGCAAACCGCCTCGGCTCCAACTCGCTGATCGACCTCGTCGTGTTCGGCCGCGCGGCGGGCCTGCGCTGCGGCACGACGACCGAAGCCGGCGCGCGCCAGCCCGAGCTGACCGCCAAATCGACCGAGGCGCACGTCGCCCGCTTCGACAAGATGCGCAACGCGGCAGGCGACCAGCCGGTCGCCAAGCTGCGCCTTGAAATGCAGAAAGCGATGCAGGCCAACTGCGCCGTGTTCCGCATGGGTTCGGTGCTTAAAGAAGGCGTCGATGCGATCGAGGAAGTCTACAAGAAGCTGCCGGGCATCGACGTGAAGGACCGCACGATGGTCTGGAACACCGACCTGATCGAAGCGCTCGAGTTCGACAACCTGATCTGCCAGGCGGCGGTGACGGTGAACTCGGCGGCCAACCGCGAGGAAAGCCGCGGCGCCCATGCGCGCGAGGACTTCTCCGAGCGCGATGACGCGAAATGGATGAAGCACACGCTGGCCTGGGTCGACAGCGCCGGCAAGGTGACGATCGATTACCGCCCCGTGCACGAGTACACGATGTCGAACGAGATCGAGTACATCAAACCGAAAGCGCGGGTGTACTGATTGGAACTGGTCTTCAGGCGCGGAGGGATGGATGAGCGAATACAAGTCCGTCTTCGTTCGCGCCGGGAGGCAGAAGAAGGAAGAGAAGAAACTGCTCGGCCGGGGCACAAAGCTGGTGGACGACCCGCAACAGGCGGACCTGTCAGACCTGAGTGCCCAGATCGAGACCGCCTGCAACAGGCTGCATGAAGAAGGCTATGACGTGATTTCCATACTCCCCTCCGTGAGCGGACATTCCGAAAAGGGCGTGATCAACCAGGGTGGGTATGGGTTCGGATTCAGCGTGACAGACGGCGCGATCATCACCGCCCGCCGCCGCGCCAACTAATTCAGGGATTTATTCAGGAACGCCACATGGTCCAGCTTACCCTCCCCCAGAACTCCAAGGTCCAGAAGGGCAAAACCTGGCCCAAGCCGCAGGGCGCCACGAACCTGCGCGAGTTCCGCATCTATCGTTACAGCCCCGAGGAAAAGACCAATCCGCGCTGGGACACCTATTGGGTGGACATGGACAGGGCCGGGACGATGATCCTGGACGTGTTGTTCTACATCAAGAACAATATCGACCCGACGCTGGCCTTCCGCCGGTCCTGCCGCGAGGGCGTGTGCGGCTCCTGTGCGATGAACATTGCCGGGCGCAACACGATTGCCTGCACCAAGGGCTTCGACGACCTGCCGGGCGGCGTGATCACGATCAGCCCGCTGCCGAACCAACCGGTGGTGCGCGACCTGATCCCCGACCTGACGAACTTCTATGCGCAGCATGCCTATGTGCAGCCCTTCCTGAAAACCGACTCGCCGACGCCGGAGAAGGAATGGCGCCAGTCCGAAGAGGACCGCACACAGCTCGACGGCCTGTATGAGTGCATCCTGTGCGCCTCCTGCTCGACCTCCTGCCCGTCCTACTGGTGGAATGGCGACAAGTATCTCGGCCCCGCCGCGCTGCTGCAGGCCTATCGCTGGCTGATCGACAGCCGCGACGAAGCGACCGGCGAGCGCCTTGATGCGCTGGAAGATCCGTTCAAGCTCTACCGCTGCCACACGATCATGAACTGTGCGCAGGTCTGCCCGAAGGGCCTGAACCCGGCGAAAGCCATCGCCAAGATCAAGCACATGATGGTCGAGCGGATCAGCTAGGCCGCTTCGGCGACGCGCCGTCTTTAGACGCGCGCGCCTTTGCGTTTGTTGCACGCCGCATGCGCAAGCTGGAGATTGTCCGGCTTGTCACTGCCGCCAGCAGCGCGCGGGCGGATATGGTCGAAGGTCGGGCGCTGCTTTTTCCAGAGCGAGGCGTGGGCGAGTTCAAACCGGCTTGCAGGCATCGCGAGGCCGCACAGGGCGCAGCAACCCTCCTGGGCCGCCCAGAGACGGCGGAAAAGTTCCGTATCCGGAGGCCTGAAGCTCTGGCTCACAGCCCGGCCGGCACAGGCCAGCCGCGCCGGGCGCAGGCGGCAAGCACCGTGTTGCGCAGGAGGCAGGCAATCGTCATCGGTCCGACGCCGCCCGGCACCGGCGTGATGAAACCCGCAACTTCAGCGCAGCTTTGATAGTGCGCATCGCCAACAAGCTTTGTCTTGCCTTCGCCCTTTTCGGGCGCCGGCACGCGGTTGATGCCGACATCGATGATCGTGGCGCCGGGCTTCACCCAGTCGCCGCGCACCATTTCCGGGCGGCCGACTGCGGGCACCAGAATATCGGCCGTGCGGCAGATCGCCAGCAGGTCGGCCGAGCGGCTGTGGGCGATCGTGATGGTGCAGTTTTCGGCGAGGAAGAGCAGTGCGGCCGGTTTGCCGACGAGGATGGAGCGGCCGATCACGACGGCATGCTTGCCGGAGAGATTGTCGCCGAGCGCGCGCTTGGCGAGGATGACCGAGCCGACCGGTGTGCAGGGACGAAGGCCCGGCTTGCCGAGGCTGAGACGGCCGGCTGAAACTTCGGTGAGGCCGTCGACGTCCTTGTCCGGATCGATCTGCTCAATGGCGGCGTCGGCATCGAGGCCTGCTGGTAGTGGCAGCTGAAGCAGGATGCCATCGACGCCGGGATCGGCATTGAGCCTGGCGATCAGGGCTTCGACCTCTCCCTGGCTGGCGGTAGCCGGCAGGCGGTGGTGGTGCGAGATCATGCCCGCCTCAGCCGTCGCCTTCACCTTGTTGCGGACGTAGACCTCGCTGGCCGCATCTTCGCCGACGAGGACGACCGCAAGGCCGGGCTTGCCGGGCAGCGTTGCCACCGCGCGCGCCACAGAGGCCCGCACATCGGCTGCAACCGCACTTCCATCAATCCGAACCGCGCTCATCTGCCAGCCAGCCCTCTATCACGTCCGCCAGATCCGGCGGGCCATCGATCTGGAGGCCTTTTATCCGAGTCTTGCCGCCGGTCACCACCTTGACCGCAGACTTCGGCACGCCGAGCGCTTTTGCCACAACCGACTCGACCGCTGCATTGGCGGCGCCGTCTTCAGGACGGGCGCGCACGCGCACTCTCACGAAGACGCGCCCGGCATCATCCGTCCCCCTGCCCTCGATCCGGTCGGCCGAGGCGCCCGGCTGGACACGCACGGCAAGCCGGTGAAGCATCAGAACGGGGCGAGCGAGTAGCCGTAACGCAGGATGACCTGCTGCAGGAAGAAGATGATCAGCAACACGATGAGCGGCGAAATATCGAGGCCTGACATCGCGGGCAGCATGTTGCGGATCGGCCGGTAGAGCGGCTCGGTCAGCCGTTCGAGCGCCCCCCAGATGGAGGCGACCACCGAATTGCGCGTGTCGATCACCTTGAACATCACGAGCCAGGACAGGATGGCCTGGATGATGATGATCCAGCTGGCGATGTTGAGGATCTGGTAGAGGACGTCGAGGATCGCTTTCATGCGGCGGGGTCGCTCCGGAAACTGGGTCTGAACTTGAGGATCACTTAGGGTGTAACCACCCCTTACGGCAAGGTTCGGCCCGTTGATTGTCCCAAGGGAAGGGTTTGGCAAGGGGGGATTACCGCCCTAGCTTCGCCTCCTGAACACCGGGGCGCACGCATGGATTCCAACGACACGCCGCTGCATCCGCTGTCGAGCTTCCAGCGGAACATGCTGATGCTGGCTACCATTGCGATGGGGGCGGGCATGAGCATCAACTTCGTGGTGGTGGCGCCGCTGACCCGCAAGGCGGGCCTGGGTGAACTGGAAGTGGCCGGAATCCTGACGCTGTCGACCCTGCTCTATGCCGTGATGATCCCCCGCTGGGGCCGGATCGCCGACCGGGTGGGCCGCAAACGGGTGATGGTGTTCTCGCTGTGCGCCATGGGCCTGACGAACATGGCCTTCCTTTTCGCGCTGGATGCAGGCCTGAAGGGCGTGATTGCCGGCACGTCGCTGATACTGACGCTGATCTTCGTCAGGCTCTGGTTCGGCCTTCTTTCGCCCGGCCTGCAACCGGCCTCGATGGCGGCGATGACGGATGCCACAACGGTCCACAACCGGGCCGCGGGCCTCGGCATGCTGGGCGCGGGCATGAGCATCGGGTCGATCCTCGGCCCCGCAGGCGCAGCGGCGCTCGCCCCTTTTGGCGCGCTTGCGCCGCTCTGGGGTTCGATCGTGCTCTGCCTCGCGGTTGCAGCCTTGCTCGCCTTCAGCCTGCCGAAAACCGTGCCGCGCCCGCGCGACTCGGCCCGGCCGAAGCCGCTGGCGATGACCGATCCGCGCGTTCGCCCGCACCTGGCATTCCTCGTGTCCTATTTCATCGGTGTGGGCATGGTGCAGCAGACGCTCGCCTGGTTCATCGAGGATCGCTATCGGCTCAACGAAACCCATGCGGAGACTGCGGGTCAGGCAGCGGTGCTCTATACCGGGATCGCTTTCGCCTGCATGGCGGTCGCCACGATTGCGGTCCAGTTCGGCTACATCGCACGGGTGAAGCCGGATCCGAGACGGATCCTTCCCATCGGGTTGGCGCTTGTGTGCGCCGGTTACATTTCGGCTGACACCTTCCTCGCCTTTCCCGCGCTCTGCCTCAGCTTCCTGATGGTGGGCACCGGGTCGGCGCTGGCGATTCCGGCAGCCAATGCGCTTGGCAGCCTGTCGGTCAGCCGGTCGGAACAGGGCGCCGCCGCCGCGCTACTCTCGGCCGCGCCGCCGGCCGGGTTCATTTTCGGCCCCCTGATCGGCGCGGGCCTCTATCAGCTGAACCATGCCTTTCCGATGATCGCCTCGGCCATCCTTGTCGGCGTACTGGCCGTCTATGCCTGGCGGGTGACGGGCAAGCAGCCGCTGCCGCAGGGCTAATCCATATCCGGCGGCGTCTTTCCGAAGGCAAGGACAGCGCCGGGCAGGGTCACCGACAGAAGACCCAGGCCCCAGAAAATTGCGTTCCAATGGTCGCCTGTGGACGGGCGCCAGAGATCAAGCTTTCCAGCCTCCGCCATGTCGGTCGTCAACATGATGTAAATCAGCCCAAGCAGCACGGCGGACGAAAACACCGAGTGCTCGTAGAAGGCCGCCTTGTTGCGGTCCGCCCGCTCACGTTCGTCCAGTTCACTTTCCGCCTCCTGTGCCTGCCGCTGCAAGCTTGAGCCGGCCAGCACCGCGAACATCATCAGCGACGCGGCAACCGCAATCAGGCCGGCAACCGACAAGGCCGTTCCGCCCCCCCAACTTTCCGGGAGCAGCTGCAAGATGCAGCCAACCGGATACAGCGTGTAGAGGCCAACAATCAGACCCCGGATGACCGGCGTGGACATCTGGCGGCCAGAAGGCCGGGATTTCGAACGGATATACATCGTTTCAGGACTCCTGATTCTTGAGACTGGCCGCGAGCGGCGCAAAGGGTTTGAGGGAGAAAAGCTGCTCGACCGGCACGCCGAAAAGAGCGGCGAGCTTCAGCGCCAGTTCGACCGAGGGCGCATAATCGCCTCGCTCGAGATAGCCGATCGTCTGCGGGTTGACCCCGACCTGTTCGGCCAGGTCTTTCCGGCTGAGATTCCGTTCCGCCCGGAAGACAGATAACCTGTTGTGAACCACCTATTTATTGCCTTCTAAATACATCGCTATGTTGTGTTTACACAACAATTGAGTGCCGATCAAGACGGAATCTTTGGTGCGACCAAAGCGGAGCTATTGACCCGAAAGCAGTAGTTCAGCGCCCCGGGCTCAGCCCGGACGGGCCATCAGGGCGAGGGGATGAGTTCATCGAACACGATCTGCCAACCGGCCTCGCGCTTCTGCCAGACACGCACAACGAGGCCGGTCGCCGGGCCTTCACCGCCGGTCCATCCGGCGCTGGAATAGGTCCAAACGAGATCGCCTGCGCCCGAAGCGCCGCCGCCGAGCGGTGTCAGGGACAAGGCTTCCGGACGGGCCTGCAAGGCCGCCGACCGGCCGGCCTCATCGGTGGCCGGGGCAAGGCCCCTGGTGTGCATCCGCGCTTCGGGCGCGAGCTTTCCCTCATACGCCGCGCGCGCATCCTGCTGCGACTTGCTGGCAATCTCGCCTTCGATCGCCATCACGTCCGAAAAGGCGGTATCCGGTGACACGCTGCCGAGTGTGGCAACGGGCAGGTAATCGACCGAGCCTCTTGCCCGGGCGCCCTTGCGGCATCGGCTTCGACCCCGGCATCGATCACCCATTTCCATTCGCCGTCCGGCTGGCGCTGCCAGACCGTGAAATAATATCCGCGCCGATCCTCGTCGTAGGCATAAGGACCGGTGGTGAAGCCAAGATCACCCGAGGCCGAGATACCGGCCGCAAGCGGCCACCAGACGAGGTGCGGGCGTGACGGATCCGCCGGCGCGTCGGACTGGGCGCCGAAAAAGTGATGCACATACACCCGCTCCGGCGCGAACATCACCGCATCCGGCGCCGCATAGGCCTTGAACGAGGCCTTCACGCCGCGCGCATAGCCGTCATCGGCAAAGGCGCGTTCTGCCGCAACAATCGGCGCGGGCGCCGGCGCTGTCGCGCAGGCGGCCATGATGAGGGCTGGCGCAGCGATGAGCAGGGTCCGGATCATGTCAGGTGCCTTTCGCGTGACCGTGCCGACAGACTACATCGCGCTGATGCCGCCATCCACTTTCAGCTCGATGCCGGTGACGAGTTTGGACTCATCCGAGGCGAGATAGAGGACTGCATAGGCGATATCGTCCGGCTCGCCGACCTTGCCGAGCGGGATTTGCCGGCCGAGCTTTTCAAGTGCCTTCTGCTCTCCGAACATTTCCTTGGTGCGGTCCAGGATCGGCGTGTTGATGAATACGGGGTGCACGGAGTTCGACCGGATCTGGCCGCCGGTCTTGGCGCAGTGCAGTGCGATGGATTTTGAGATATGGCGCACCGCCGCCTTGGCCGTGTTGTAGGCCACGTAATTGCCGCTGGCGATGATACCGGCGATGGACGAGATGTTGATGATCGAGCCGAGGCCGTGCGCCCGCATCAGCGGGATCGCATATTTGCAGCCGAGGAAGATCGAGTCGACATCCACGGTCTGAACTTTCTTGAACATCTCGTAGCTCTCATCCTCGACCGAGCCAAGCGAGCCGATGCCGGCATTGTTGACGAGCACATTGAGGCCGCCCATCGCGTCGTGCGCCAGCTGCAGCACTTCGGGCCAGCGCTTTTCATCGGTAACGTCCTGCTGCCAGGCGAAGGCCGTGCCGGCGCCGTAGTCCTTGTTGATCGCGGCGGCGACCGCTTCGGCGCCCTTGCCATTGATATCCGTGACGGTGACCTTGGCGCCTTCCTTGGCCAGCATGCGTGCGGTCGCCTCACCGAGGCCCTGCGCGCCGCCCGTGATGAATGCCATTTTTCCTGAAACGCGGCCCATATCTTCCTCCCGGTTATCTTTGCTTCGGCCTGATCCCTAGCAGGGCAGGCCGACACCCGCCAATGGCTAACATCGCCGGGCCCCGCTTGCCGGGCAGGCCGTCGGAGGTCATTCTGGGGCCGTGACCTCGCGCGATGCCCCTGCCCCGGTGGACGCTGGCTACGTCGTCTTCGAGACGACGGCCGGACCATGTGGCCTCGCCTGGAGCCCGGACGGCCTGACCCAGGTTCAACTGCCGGAAGCGACCCCGGCGGCGACGGAAGCGCGGCTTGCCACACGGTCCGGCGCGCCCCGGTGCGACGCGCCGCCCACATGGATCGCCGGGATTTCAGATCGGATGCGCCGCTATTTCGAGGGTGAGGAAGCCGATTTCACGGACGTCGCGCTCGACCTGCGCGGCCTCAGCGCCTTCGATGCGCGGGTCTATTCGGCCTTGCGCGCCTTCGGCTGGGGAGAGGCGACGAGCTACGGCGCCCTTGCGAATGCGATCGGCGAGCCGGGCGCAGCGCGTGCCATTGGCGCGGCGATGGGCGCCAATCCCTGGCCGCTGATTGTTCCCTGCCACCGGGTGCTGGCGGCTTCAGGCCGGATCGGCGGCTTCTCCGCGCATGGCGGACGGGATACCAAACGCCACATGCTGCAGCTGGAACGCATCGACGCGGACGGCGCGGCGCCGCTATTGCCCGGGCTTTTCGACTGAGCGATCCGCCTTGCGTTCCTGTTCCCAGCGGCGGCGGAGCCGGCTGACACTTTCCGGGAAGCGGCCGAGCGGTTCAGCCTTGCGCACGCGGTCCGTGCGGAAATGGCGAAAGCCCTGCCGCAATTCGCACCAGGCGCAGATCAGGCGCACATCGTCCCAATAGGCCAGCAGGATGGGCCAGATCGTGCGCCGGGTGACGGCGCCCGTCTCATCGGCATACTCGATCCCCAGTTTCGTCTGGCCACGGATGGCTTGCCGGACAAGCGCGACATCGAAACCATCCTTCGGGCGTTGGCGGGAACTGATGGGGCGCAGCCCGGCATCGACGATGACGGGCTGCAATTCACGGGGCACGGCAACCGTGAGCTTGGCGATCAGGTCCCGGGCGCCGCGGGACAGCGCGGCGTCGCCGCGCGCGGCCACCCACTGAGCGCCGAGGACGGCAGCCTCGAGCTCGTCGGCCGTGAGCATCAAAGGCGGCATGTCATACCCCTGCTCCAGCACATAGCCGGTTCCCGCTTCGCCGCGGATCGGCACACGCTGGGCAATCAGTTCGGCCATGTCGCGGTAGAGCGTGCGCAATGACACTTCGAGTTCCTCAGCCAGCGCCTGACCGGTGACGGGGGCTCGCGCGCGGCGCAGCACCTGGATGATCTGGAACAGGCGTTCGGTGCGTCTCATGAATGGGTCCTACTGCCACACTGCTGACAGCATGCTGTCAGCAGGGGCTGCGTATCAAGTCCCTGTCGCAACACTGACCAAGGAGACGACAATGATCACGCTTTATGGATGGGGCCCGATGTTCGATTGCCCTTCGCCCAGCCCCTATGTGATGAAATCGGAGATCCAGCTGCAGATGCTGGGCGTTTCATTTGACCGCGCGTTGGCCGATCTCGACGCTGTTTCGAAACACAAGGCGCCCTACCTTCGCGACGGCGACCTGTTGATCCAGGACAGCAATTTCATCCGGTCCCATTTCGAGAAGAAGCTTGGCAAATCGCTGGATGCCGGTCTCAGCGACGCCCAGCGCGCCGCAGGCTGGGCGCTCGAGCGGATGGCCGAGGGCCACCTCGCCGATGTCATGGTCATGGAGCGCTGGCTGAAGGACGAGAACTTCTTCAAGGGCCCGGCTCACTTCTTCGACGGCGTGCCGGCAGGCATGCGGGAAGACGTGATGAAGCAGGCGCGCGAGGGCGTGGCGGCCACGAAACATGGCCAGGGCATAGGCCGGCATTCTGAAGCCGAACGCCTCGACCTGGGGGCCCGCGACATTGAGGCCATCGCAAGACAGCTGGCGGATCGGGACTACCTGTTCGGCGATGAACCTGCGGCAGCAGATGCCAGTGTCAGCGGCGTGCTGATTTCCAGCGCGACCGAATTCTTCGACACGCCCCTCAAGGACCTGATCCGCAATCATGCCAATCTGGTGGCCTATATGGATCGCATCCGGGCGAAATACTTCGCGCGCAATCTCTGGCCGTCCTTCGAAATGGCCTGATCCGGAGTACCCCTGCTCCACGCCCGCCGGAGCGCCGCCCGCGTACGCAGATCGCGCGCCGGCGGCATCCGTCGCGGCGCGAGGTATCGATAAGGTTCATGCTGCGAATTTGGACCGCTGGAAAAGCCGGATCGGTGAAATTTCACCGACGGGATTCAGCGGGCGCTCACCACGCGCGTGGTAGCTCTTCCGGATGCCGCGCCGCTTGATAGCCATCCTCCTGACGGTCTATGCGATCGCCTTCGCCTTCGGCGCCCTGACCGCCGTGCGCTGGCCGTCGATCGTGATGGTCATGGGCTGGATCATGCGAGATGACGTGGCCAACGGTCTCAGCGGTCTGAACTGGCGCGAACTCGGCATTGCCCATGGCAGCGCCTATCTGTTCGCGGCGCTCGGCTATTACGCGGCCGGCGCGATCATCGCGGCCCGCAAAGGCGGCGCCGTGGCCTGGTACCTGTTTGCGCTCGCCTTTTCGGTTCCGTCCGTATTCCTGGTGCATTTCGACGCCAATTGGTGGGAAGACCCGAGCGTCGGCGAAGGCGCAATGGCGGGCCTGATGGGCGGCGCTGTGCTCCTGTTCATCGCGGTCTGGGAGCTGCGCAAGCGTCCGCCGCAAGAATATGTCGAAGTGGAAGACGAGGACGAAGTCCCTGTCGTGCGGCCCGCCCGGATGCGCGCCGAAAAGGTCAAACCGCCGAAGAAGAAACAGCCGCCGCTGTTCGTTCCCGACATCGTGGTGCAGCGACAGCGCGCGATGTTCATTGCTCAGGCCAAACGGCGCAATGCCCTGCGTGCCGCCCGTCTCGCCGCACTGCGCGGCGAAGAGCAGGACGAAGCCGCCTGACATCCCCTTCCTGCGGCGACGGTTGCAGGCCCGCCCGCAACGGCCTAGCAATCGCATGACGCACATCGTTCCGGGGAGGGAACACACATGATCCGCAGGATTGCCGCCATCGCACTCGCCCTTCTGGCCGCCTGGCTGTTCTGGCAAGGCCTGTCGGCCGTGCTGATCATCACCAGCCGGGGCAGTCCGCTGGATGACGCCCTGCTGCAACCCCCGACGAGCCTCTGGCGCCTCGTATCTACCGGGCTCGCGCTCGCTGGCGGACTGCTAGCGGCGCTGAACGTTCGCGGGGGCGGCGTGACCGGCCTGATCGGTGCGATCCTCTTCGCCGCACTGGGCGGCCTGATGGCCGGCATGGGCAGCGATTCCAGCCTGTGGATGGACGAACTCGTGTTCGGCAGCCTCCTGATTGCACTGGCCTGCGTCCTCCTCTTCACGAAGCGCGGCTAGGTCCAGAATCCGCTCCCTGCGGATTGATTTCGATGCTGGAATGCATAGGTATGCGGCACGATTGAATCGGCCTCCTGAGCGAAGGAATTAATTCCCATGGCAGACATTTATGACGTCGTCATCATCGGCGGCGGCCCCGGTGGCTACAACTGCGCAATCCGCGCCGGGCAGCTCGGCCTGAAGGTTGTCTGCATCGAGTCGCGCGGCAAGCTGGGCGGCACCTGCCTGAATGTCGGCTGCATCCCCTCGAAAGCCCTGCTGCACGCCTCCCACCTGTTCGACGCGGCGCAGAACGAGTTCGCCAGCCTCGGGATCAAGACCGGAAAAGTCGAACTCGACCTGACCCAGATGATGGCCCAGAAGGCCGACGCCGTGGAAGGCCTGACCAAAGGCATCGAATTCCTCTTCAAGAAGAACAAGGTCGATTATCTGAAAGGCCGCGGAAAAATCCTCGGCAAGGGCAAGGTCGAGGTCGAACTGACCGAAGGCGGCAAGCAGGTTCTCGAAACGAAGAATATCGTCATCGCGACCGGGTCCGAACCCACCACCCTGCCCGGCATAGAAATCGATGAAGAGCGGATCGTGTCGAACACCGGTGCGCTCAGCCTGAAGGCCGTTCCGAAGAAGCTGGTACTGATCGGTGCGGGTGTGATCGGGCTCGAAATGGGCTCGGTCTGGGCGCGTCTCGGCTCCGAAGTCACCGTGGTGGAATACCTCGACCGTATCCTGCCTCCCGCCGACGCCGAAGTCGCCAAGGACGCAGAGCGCATCTTCAAGAAACAGGGCCTGACTTTCAAGCTCGGCACCAAGGTGACGGGCGTGGAGAAGACCAAGTCCAAGCTGAAAGTGAACATCGAGCCGGCCAAGGGCGGCGACACAGAAACACTGGACGCGGACGTCGTGATCGTGGCGATCGGACGCAAGCCGTACACGGACGGCCTTGGCCTCGAGAATGTGGGCGGCAAGACCGACAAGCGCGGCGTGATCGAAGTCACCGACCACTTCAAGGTGACCGACGGCGTCTGGGCGGTCGGCGACTGTATCCCGGGCCCGATGCTGGCTCACAAGGCCGAGGATGACGGCACGGCGGTGGCTGAGCTGATCGCCGGCAAGGCAGGCCATGTCGATTACAATCTTGTGCCCAGCGTGGTGTACACGAACCCGGAAATGGCCTGGGTCGGCAAGAACGAGGAAGAGCTGAAAGCCGCCGGCGTCGACTATGCCAAGGGAAAGTTCCCGTTCATGGCCAACTCGCGGGCTCGGACGAACCACCAGACGCTCGGCTTCGTGAAAATCCTCACCGAAAAAGGCACCGACAAGATCCTCGGCGCGCATATGATCGGCACCGGCGTCGGCGAAATGATCGCCGAAATCTGTGTCGCGATGGAGTTCGGCGCCGCCTCCGAGGACATCGCCCGCACAAGCCATGCCCACCCCACCCTCTCCGAAGCCGTGCGCCAGGCCGCCATGGCGGTCGAAGGCTGGGCCATGCAGATGTAACCCCTCGGGGGCATGCAAGACTCTTCGATCCGCGCTGGATAAAGGCCGTGAATCACGGCCCTACTCGGGCTGGGCGCAATGAAGGGGCTAAAACGATGCGCAGACAGGCTCGACCGGCCATTCTTGGAGCGCTTTTCTCAGTGTTGGCGGCGGGGGTCCAGGCGCAAGGCGCCGATCCGCGCGCACCTGCGCCACCTCCGGCCGACCCCAACGCGATCCTCGCCGAGCTTGCGAATGTGGCGCAGATCACGGCCGCGGCGAAGAAGTGCAACTGGACTGACCCCACGTACGTGCTGGCCTCGGAGTCGATGCTGAAGATCAAGGCGGCGGATCTGAAGGCGATGGTGGCGCCCGAAGTTCGCGGCCAGGTCGATACGGCGCTGGAACAGGCGGCGGCGAGCGTCAGCTCTTTTTCCTGCAAGCAACCGGATGGCAAAGACCAGCCCCAACAGCACCAGATCACAATGTTCGTGATGGACCAGTACTGGCGCATGATCGCGCATGTCGACGTGCTGGGTAGCCTGCGTTGGGGCGACGTGTTCCGCTACACGCCGGAAGAGCGCGCGGCGCTCGACAAGGAGATCGCGCATATCCGCGAGTTCAAGGGCTACGGGTATTGGGAAGTCGGCAATCCACTGGAGACCTTGGCCGACAAGACGATCACACTGGCCTGCCGGGAGCGTCCCTCAAACGGTAAGGCGTGCAGGCAGGTGCCGCCGGAACTGGAAGGTGCCGCGCCGACCGTGAAGGTAATGATTGAGACGACCGAAGCCTTCGGCAAGGCTGTCGCAGCCGAGAAGATCAACGAACAGCGCGACTTCGAGGCCGCTGTGGGCGACCTTTCGAAATTCAGCGTCTTTGGCGATGACACCTGCGGGCCCAACGCGCTGGCAGTGAAGGTGGGCGATGCGCTGACGAAAACAAGGGTGACGGACGATACGTTCGGCGCGATGACGCAAGAGGTGAAATTCGTGGAGAAATTCCGCCTCGGGATGCCCGAGCGTGTCGGCTGGGTGCTGCTGTTTCGAAGCATGATGTATGCGAGCGACAACCCACCTTACATGGTCCTCGCCGAGAATGGCGGCGAGTGGGACGAGGAATCGGCCCGCAACGGCGCAGGTCAGGTGAACACGCTCAGCAATGCGATCATGGACAGCATCGAATCGCAAGACCTGCCAGCGCCGATGAAAGATGCGGCCATGGCAGATGCCAGGACGGTCGTGTCGGATACGTTGTTCGACAATTTCGTCATGATGGGACTCATGCAGTCGATCAACGGAAGCGGCGGCGTCACGTTGAAGCCTTGCACGGCCGACTGACATTCAAGCGGCTTTCGGCTGGACGCCGCGAGCGCCGCACCTTACTCTGGTGATCATGTACAAGCATGCTGGCGCCGGATGGAATATCAGGCCGTTTGAAACAGCGGATGCTGGCCCCTGCTTGTCGATTTTCCGCGATTGCCTGAAGGATATGCCGTGGCGCACGCGTAATCGCGGCCAGTATATCATCCTGCGGCGCGCCCTGGACCCGCAGAGCGCCTGGGTGGCGGAAGAACCCGATGCCGGCATCGTGGGCTTCCTGTCCCTGCAGATGCCGCAGGATTACATTGACCATTTGTTTGTGGATCGTGACTGGCGCTTCTGCGGCGTCGCCCGCGGGCTGCTCGAAGTGGCGCGCCAGCAGGCCACCGGGCCGCTGAGCCTGGATGTGGACGCCGAAAACATGGGCGCGCGCCGCGCTTATGAAGCGCTGGGCTGGCAGGTTGTCGCGAGTACATCGACAACCGGCAAGGCGCGCCAGATGCGCCTTGTCAGCCCCTGAGCTTGCCCCGGAAGATGCCCCCTACGCCTGAGTCCATCTATGCGGCGCCGGCCGAGTGGGTGGCGCGCGGCGCAGGCGCACAGGGCAACCTCTTCCTCACCGGGCGCGCCGGCACCGGCAAGACGACCCTGCTTCGCAAATTCCTGGCCGAAGCCGGGGAAAAGGCTGTGATCGTTGCGCCGACCGGCGTTGCGGCGATGAACGCGGGCGGCCAGACCATCCATTCCTTCTTCAAACTGCCGCCACGTCTGATCGAGCCGCAGGATGTGCGACGACTGCCGAATGCCCGCGTTGTGCGCGCGGTGAACACAGTGGTGATCGACGAGATCTCAATGGTGCGCGCCGACATGCTGGACGCGATAGACCGGAGCCTGAAGCTGAACCGCGGATCCAAACGCCCGTTCGGCGGCGTACGGATGATCCTGTCCGGCGACCTGCACCAGCTGCCGCCTGTGATATCATCGCAGGAGGGCCCGATCCTGCAGGAACGTTTTGGTGGCGGCTATTTCTTCAATGCACCGGCGTTCCGTGACGGCGAATTCTCGCTGCTGGCGCTGAAACACGTGTTCCGCCAGGAAGACCCTCGGTTCCTGGCGCTGCTCGGCGCGCTTCGCACGGGACGTGTCACGCCCAATGACGAGGCAACGCTGGCGCGGCTCGTGTCGACACGCAGCGCAGCCGATGCGTCGGAAACTCATGTCGTTCTCACCCCGAACAATGCAAACGCGTTCCGCATCAACCAATCCCGCCTGGCGGATCTGAAAGGCGAGTCGAAGATTTTCCGCGCCGATGTTCAGGGCCAGTTCGACGACAAGAGTTTTCCCACCGAGTCTGACCTTGAACTGAAGGTCGGCGCGCGCGTAATGCTGATCCGCAACGATCCGGAAGGCCGTTGGGTCAACGGCTCACTGGCACATGTGGAAGGCTTCGGCGGCAAGAGCGTGATCGTGAAGATCGCCGGACGTGTCTACGAGATCGAGCCGGCCGCCTGGGAAAAATACCGCTACGACTTCGAGATGGAAACGAAGAAGGTGAAGCGCGAAGTCGTGGGCACGTTCAAGCAGATGCCGCTGCGCCTCGCCTACGCCGTCACGATCCACAAGGCGCAGGGCCTGACGCTCGACAACGTCTATATCGACTTCGATTCAGGAATGTTCGCCCACGGACAGGCCTATGTCGCCTTCTCGCGCGCGCGCACGCTGGACGGTTTGGAGATTTCGCGGGCCCTGAGGCCGCGCGATCTGGTGCTGGACCGCGATGCCTTCGCCTTCGGTCCGCTCGATCCGATCGAAGACACGCCGAACTACCTGCTTGCGAAATTCCGAAAGGACGAAGACCAGTTGTTGTAGGAAGGGATATCGGGCTGACGCGGATACGTGCGCGTTACCCCAGCCGCGGAGCGCGTTATCTGAATGAACGCGCTGCAACGCTCCCGCCGGCGCAACAAATTACGCAGAGTCAGACCGCGTCAGGCGAGCTTGCGGATCTCTTCCGAAAGCGCCCGGTCCTTGTCCGTCACGATGGTCTCCAGCGTGCGCACGCGGTCTTTCAGGCGCTTGATATCCTCGCGCATCGCGGCAAGCTCTGTCTCGTCCGCGACCGAGCGCGGCTGGGCCGCGCGGGTTTCAAGATAGGTTTTCAGGATCGTCGATCCGACGCCGAGCGCGACGATGATGACGACCATTGTAAAAACATCCATGAGACGCCTCCTGCTGCGCGTTTAGTGTTGAGTGTAAACCGGGAAGTGGTCCGGGGCCAGTGTCACCGGCCAAGCCCGTCGATGTCGCGACGCAGCTGCCAGTCATTGTCGGTGATGATCCGCTCCAGCGTGCGCACACGTTCGGTCAGCCGCGCGATCTGCTCATCTCGCGGATCAGGTCCTTCGCGCCTCGGCATCGCGTAATGGCGTCGGCGATGGCGTGTCATCATCCAGATGAACGCGATGATTCCGAAGACGGGCCAGAATGAACTCATGGCTTCCTCCCTTACATATCGAATATCAATATTGGGAGGTTTGACGACCACGCAAGTGGCTCGTCCATTTTTTTTGGGGTCAGCGGCCCGTGGAGCCGAACCCACCGGCGCCGCGCACCGTTTCATCGAGCGTTTCGACCTGCTGCCAGGCGAGGCGGGTCACCGGAGCCAGCACCAGCTGTGCAATGCGTTCGCCGCGCTGGATCGTGAACGCCTCCTGGCTCAGGTTGATCAGGATCACCTTGATTTCGCCGCGATAATCACTGTCGATCGTGCCCGGCGTGTTGAGACAGGTCAGGCCATGCTTCGCCGCAAGACCGGAGCGCGGGCGGACCTGGATCTCAAAACCTTCCGGTATGGCGACCGAGAGACCCGTCGGCACCATGGCGCGCTCGCCGGGCTTCAGCACCATAGGCTCAGCCGCCGGCACAGCGGCGCGCACGTCCATTCCGGCAGAACCGGACGTCTCATAGGCGGGCAATTGAAGCCCTTCGAAATGCGGCAGAGGGCGAACCTGGACGGTGATGATGCTCATGGTCTCCGGGTGCGGAGACTCTGCGCCTAAGTCAAGCGGCCAGGCTATTCCGCCGCCAGCCTGAAGCCGTTGTCGGGGCCCGTCAGCGCATCAGCCACACGGGCTGCGAGGCGCCGGGAGACGTCTTCCTTGGCGAGGCGCGGCCAGCGTTCGGTGCCGGCTGGCGTGATCAGCAACACTTCGTTCTCGGCGCCGCCCATGACGTCGCCGGATACGTCGTTCGCCACGATCCAGTCGCAGCCCTTACGAACGCGTTTCTCGACCGCGAGCTTCTCGACATCATGCGTCTCGGCGGCAAAGCCGATCACCAACCCGGGGCGGCCTTTGCGCTTGTGGCTCAACGTTCGCAGGATGTCCGGATTCTCCGCGAGCTGGATGGCCGGCGCGTCGCCCTGACCTTTCAGCTTGAGCTTTTTCGGCGCGGCTTTCACCGGGCGCCAGTCGGCCACCGCCGCCACTGAAATGAACACATCCGCCGGCAGCGCGTCTTCGCACGCTTTCAGCATGTCGCGCGCGGTTTCGACCGGCACGAACGTCACACCGTCCGGTGCCTTCAGGGCGACCGGGCCCGAAACGAGCGTCACGCGCGCGCCTTCAGCGGCAAACGCTGCGGCAATCGCGTAGCCCTGTTTGCCGGAAGAATGATTCGAGATGTAGCGCACAGGATCGAGCGGCTCGCGCGTCGGCCCGGCAGTCACGAGGGCGTGCACTCCCTCCAGCCGTTTCGAAGGCGGCGCCAGCGCCGTCTCGACCGCGCGCACGATGGCACTCACCTCCGGCAGCCGGCCCGGGCCGAACTCGCCGCATGCCATCGGGCCGACATCAGGCTCGACCACCTGGACACCGTCTGCGCGCAGCCGCGCGACGTTACGCTTCGTGGCCGCGTGTTCCCACATCCGCACGTTCATCGCCGGCACCATCAGCACCGGCTTGTCGGTGGCGAGCAGCGTGGTGGACGCGAGATCATTGGCGAGGCCATTGGCGGCCTTCGCCATCAGGTCTGCAGTCGCGGGGCAGACAACAACCAGATCTGCCGAGCGCGAGAGCTCGATATGGCCCATGTCCGTTTCATCGGTGAGGTCGAACAGCTCGGTGAAGACTTTTTCGCCCGACAAGGCCGACACCGAAAGCGGCGTGACGAATTCAGAGCCGGCCTTGGTCAGGATACAGCGCGATGCGATGCCGCGCCGGCCGAGTTCACGGATCAGCTCAAGGCTTTTGTAGGCGGCGATGCCGCCGCCGATGATCAACAGGATGCGCGGGCTGTTCATTAGGAATTCTGGTCCGGTTTCAGGCTGCTTCTAGCGCAAAAACCTTGCAATGGTCCCATCAAATCCGCGGGATTACGAGCTCAGCGTCAAGACTGCGGCAACACTTGAGGCAGCCGGGAGCGCCGAACGCCTAGTTGTGGACTCTCAACAGGTTGTCCCCGGCGAGGGCGAGGCGACTGATGGGTGTTTGATATTTAATGCCGCCATGGGGTCGATGGAAGTTGTATCGATGTGTCCAGTCATCGAGGCATGCGGCTCTCTGGTCTG
>NZ_WGLO01000018.1 GCF_016125515.1 Hyphomonas sp. | reverse complement strand
CAGACCAGAGAGCCGCATGCCTCGATGACTGGACACATCGATACAACTTCCATCGACCCCATGGCGGCATTAAATATCAAACACCCATCAGTCGCCTCGCCCTCGCCGGGGACAACCTGTTGAGAGTCCACAACTAGGCGTCAGGCCGCGAGGCTCGGGCGCAGCCAGGGTCCGTTTATGCCAGCATCCAGAAGAGTCTGAGGAGTGTGATAGGCGCGCTTCTCGATGACCCGCCAGCCGAAGCCCGGGCCGCCGATCACGGGATGGCGGGCAGCCAGGTCGGCGATACGCTCAGCCAGCCGCGATCCGCCGCGATAAGGCGTGGCCGGCAGGCTGATGGTAAACAGGCCGGGTTGCATCAGGGCGGGGCAGTCGGCGTCCCTTATCTGTGCACGGATGATATCCGCAAAGGCGCGCTGCGCCGCGAGGGAAATCGTCTGCGACGAATCAAGCCGGAAGGTCACCACGCACAGCGGCTCGGCACGTTCAGACGCAATGTCCATCTGGCGTCCGATATGGGCTTCGATAAAGCGGCGGCTGAACAGGCCGGTCGTGAAATCCGACAGGATCGAGGCGAGCGCCGGGCGAGGCATGATGGGCGCAAAGGCGACCAGCCGGCGGCAGACGGTTTCGATCTGCGAAACAACGGTCGCCATGCGGCCGGCAGCATCCACGACTTCGGTGGCCGTTGCCACGACTGCGATCTGACGCTCCGTAAGCTTAACGCCGGGATGGCTGAGAACGATCACGGGCAGCGCGCCGAGACCTTGTTCTTCCGCGATCCATTGCGCCGTCCGGCTGTCCTCGTCCCGGAAGGATTCAAGGTCGACCAGTGCGGCGGCAAACCGGTGACCGGACATGTGCTGGCGCGCCGTCTCCCGGCTGATCGCGGCAGTGACTTCGAGGCCGCGTTGCTTGAGTGGGCTTTGCAGGGAAAGGAAGAGAGGCGAGCCTTCGCCGATATACAGCAGCGACGGCAGGGAATTAAGATCGGCCGCCGGGAAGCGGAAGCCGAGGGAGGCTGCGGTTTCCCGGCGCGCGCCAGCTTCACGCAGGCGGCTATCACGGCGGGCGAGAGCCATCAGGCGGCTCTTAAGGCCGGCGAGGTCCTGGTCGCGCCGCAGGATGACCGCATCACCGGAGACGGGCGTCGGATCGTCCGAAAGGTCCACCAGAACAACCTGGCGATGAACCTGCACCATTTCTGCTCGCGAGAAGCCTTCGAGCACCTCGCGCGACACTGTGGCGATATCGATCAGAAGCGGGTCCGGCGCGCCGAAATCGATGGGATGGGAGGCCGGGTAGGGCCGCAGGCCGCTCGCCTTGAGCCTCGACATGATCATGTCCTGACGCGCGCCGCCGGCAGCGATTTCGATGGGCGGATCGAAGAAGGAGAGGTCGGACATGCAAAACGCGCCAAAACAGGGCCCCACGCGACGCGGCGGCACCCCTTCCTTTTGCCCGTCCGACACTTAAAGTTCGCCTAATTCGTCCATAAACACCGAACCATCAGGAGGCCGTCACATGAGCCAGGGTCCGCTTTCAGGCGTCAGGATTGTTGAATTTGCCGGGATTGGCCCGGGGCCCTTCTGCGGCATGCTGTTGTCGGACCTTGGCGCCGATGTGATTCGCATCGACCGGCCGGGCGACGGTCGTCCGGGCCGCGCAGCCGACGTGATGAGCCGAGGGCGCCGATCAATCAGCCTGAACCTCAAGGATCCGGCGGATGTGGAAGTCGCGCTGAAGCTGATTGAGAAGGCCGATGGCCTGATCGAGGGGTTCCGTCCGGGCGTGATGGAGCGCAACGGGCTTGGCCCCGATGTGGCGCTGAAACGCAACCCGAAGCTTGCTTATGGCCGGATGACCGGCTGGGGGCAGACCGGCGCGCTCTCTCAGGCGGCAGGGCATGACCTGAACTATATTGCCATCACCGGCGCGCTGCATGCGATGGGCGACGGCAAGGGCCGCCCGCGTCCGCCGCTGAACCTGGTGGGCGATTATGGCGGTGGGGCGCTCTATCTGGCGATGGGTCTGCTGGCGGCGATCCTGAACGTGAAGAATGGCGGCAAGGGCCAGGTCGTGGACGTGGCCATGTCTGACGGCGCGGCTTCGCTGGCCACGATGTTCTACGGCATGAAGGCGATGGGGATCTGGACCGACGACCGCGAGGCCAACATGCTCGACGGCGGCGCGCACTTCTACGACACTTATGAGACCAAGGACGGCAAATGGGTCTCGGTGGGGTCGATCGAGCCGCAATTCTACGCCATCCTGCGTGAAAAGGCCGGGCTTTCGGGGCCTGAATGGGACGCACAGATGGACAAGTCCAGGTGGCCTGGGCTGAAGGCCAAGTTGATGGACGTTTTCAAGACGAAGACGCGCGATGAATGGTGCGCGATCATGGAAGGCACGGACATTTGCTTCGCGCCGGTCCTGTCGATGTCGGAGGCGCCGAAATACAAACATAACACCGACCGCGAAACCTTCGTCGAGGTCGAGGGCGTCGTGCAGCCTGCGCCGGCGCCGCGTTTCTCAGCCACGCCGGGCGCGATCCAGCGCCGGCCAGCCGGTGTTGGTGAGCATACCGCCGAGATCCTCAAGGACTGGGGCGTTTCGCGCGGATGAGCGCGCTGCCCGGCACTACCGGCCGGCGGCGCATCTACCTGATGCGGCATGGTTTCGTGGATTATGCCTCCGAAGCCGTGCGCAAGTCTCGTGATCCCACGGTCGCCACGCTGACCGAGCGGGGCGTGGAGGAAGCCCGGGCGGCCGGTGCTGCCCTCTCGGATGTGCATTTCGACCTCGCCATCTGCTCCGGCCTGCCGCGCACGCGCCAGACCGCGGAGATTGTGCTGGCCGAGCATCCCCTGACGCTGGAACTGGAGGTCGAAGAGCGGTTCGGCGAGCTGCGATCCGGAAGTTATATGGATTTCCATTCGGCCGAGCACCTGGCCGCGGTGATGACCTTCACCTTCGAGCAGGCGGGCGAGCCGGACGCCGAGTTCCTGCCGGGCGGCGAGCGATTCGCGGACGCGATGGTCCGGGTGCGGGCGGGCCTGCATGACCTGCTGATGCGCCCGAATTGGGCCTCGGCGCTGGTGGTGGCTCACGAAGTCGTGAACCGGATGGTCCTGGCTGACGTCATCGGGGCCCCTCTGGGGGCAAGCGCAGGCTTCGAGCAGGATACAGGATGTATCAACATCCTCGACTTCGATCTGGTGCCGGACGAGCGCGGCGAAGGCACGCGTGTTGAGCGCGGCGTCATCAAAGCGGTAAACTTGACGCCCGCCAACTACTTGAAAAACGGAATGAATTTGCGAAGTCTCGAGGCGATCTTCACCCGCCCGGCCTGAGGCTTGGCCGTCGGGTCCTGGCGCCGTCCATCCATCGGTCCCATATGGAGTGACGGATAAGCGCCCACCTCGCGAACCTCGATCCTGAACGCCGGATAACAGCGACGGGCGCCATTGTTCAGACTCATTCCCTTATTAACTATAGCTGTCGGCGCAGAGCCAATCAGGCTTCTTGCCAGGGCAAAGCACCGGCGTCCTTCTTGCATACCTTGGCCGGCCTTCGGGCCGGCCATTTTCGTTTGACGGGCCAGGCTCGAAAATCCTGCCGTTTGACGCTTGCCAGCGGCGCCGGGCTGCGTTAACAGGCGCCCTTTCCCGCGTGCCATACGGGTGCGCGGCCAAACCAGATTCCGGAACAGTGCCATGGCCGTCCCCAAGAGTAAAAAGTCGAAATCGCGCACGCGCATGCGCCGCTCCCACGACCGGCTCGACATGAACACCTATATCGAAGACGCCAGCTCGGGCGAGCTTCGCCGTCCGCACCACATCGACTTGAAAACGGGCCTGTACCGCGGCAAGCAGATCCTGGAGCCGCAGGAAGACTAAGTCTCCCGCGCTTGACGACGCGTTGCGAACCCCGCCCTTGAGGCGGGGTTTTGCATTTCCAGACTCCGGATTCGCGACCTGGCGGCCCTGCAGGGGCTTGCGAACGCGGGCGGCGCGCTCTAACGCGAGCGGCAAACCATTCAGACGCCTTGAAGGACAGGTCCCATGAGCGAGATCATCGACATCCACGCCCGCGAAATCCTCGATAGTCGGGGCAACCCGACGGTCGAAGTTGACGTTACGCTGGATGATGGGTCCACCGGCCGCGCAGCGGTGCCCTCGGGTGCCTCGACAGGCGCCTATGAGGCCCACGAGCAGCGCGACGGCGACAAGTCGCGCTATGGCGGCAAGGGCGTCCTGAAGGCCGTCGATGCAGTGAACGGCGAGATCTGCAACGAACTTACTGGTCTCGACGCGACCGACCAGCGCATGATCGACATGCTGATGATTGATCTGGACGGCACGGAGAACAAGAGCCGCCTCGGCGCAAACGCCATCCTTGGCGTCTCGCTCGCCGTTTCGAAGGCGGCAGCCGAAGCCTGCACAATGCCGCTCTATCGCTACATCGGCGGTGCCAATGCGCGCGTGTTGCCGACGCCTATGATGAACATCATCAATGGCGGCGCGCACGCCGACAACCCGATCGACATCCAGGAATTCATGATCATGCCGGTCAGTGCCGAGAGCATCGCCGATGCGGTGCGGATGGGCGCAGAAGTGTTCCACGCGCTGAAGAAGACGCTGCACGATGCCGGCCACAATACTAACGTGGGTGACGAGGGCGGCTTTGCGCCGAATATCGGCTCCACCGACGAAGCCATCGGTTTCATCATGAAGTCCATCGAAAAAGCCGGCTATCGCCCGGGCGAAGACGTGGCGCTGGCGCTGGATGCGGCCTCGACCGAATTCTTCAAGAACGGCAAGTACGAGCTGGCCGGCGAAGGAAAATCGCTGTCGTCCGAGCAGTTCGCCAAATACTTGGCCGATCTTTGCGGCCGTTACCCGATCCTCTCGATCGAAGACGGCATGGCGGAAGATGATTGGGACGGTTGGGTCGCTCTTACTGAAATGCTCGGTGAGAAGGTCCAGCTGGTCGGCGACGACCTTTTCGTGACCAATCCTGACCGTCTGGCGATGGGCCTGCAGCGCGGCGCAGCGAACTCGATCCTCGTGAAGGTCAACCAGATCGGCACGCTCTCGGAAACGCTCGACGCGGTCGAACTGGCCCACCTGCATGGCTACACGGCCGTGATGAGCCACCGGTCTGGAGAAACCGAGGATTCGACGATTGCCGATCTCGCGGTCGCAACGAATTGCGGGCAGATCAAGACGGGCTCGCTGAGCCGTTCAGACCGGATCGCGAAGTACAACCAGCTGATCAGGATCGAGGAAGAGTTGGGCCCGATCGGCATCTATGCCGGGCTTTCGCGCATCAACGCGGGCTGATCGCCGGATTACAATCCCGAAAGGCGACCCGCCTCGAACTTCGTGCTACAGGCGAGCTATCGGCTGAAGGCGGGTTGCGGGCATGCGCCAGATCTATCTGTTGGCATCTGGCGCGGACGCTCAGGCAGCTGGCGAGATTTCTGATCTGCTGGCGCAGCGCGGGTATCAGGTACGACAGGCCGATGAGGCCCTGGGCTTTCCGCCGGCACGGCCGCAGGAGATCACGCTTGCGCTTTGGTCGCGCAATCTTGAACTGTCCGCAAAGCAGATCCTGTTCACCAACCGCGCCATTGATGCGTGGACGGAAGGACGGTTGATCTTTGCGCGGCTGGACCACGCTATGCTGCCGCGCGGCCTAGGCGATGTGCATACGATCGACCTGACCTTTGCGCCTGCAAGAATCGCTGCGGTCTGGAAGATCGTTGAGGCGGCTCAGGACATCGACAAGATGCTGAACGAGCGCCGGGAGGACGTGAGCCTCTCAGGTGGCATCCCGGAGCGTGAAAAAGACCTGAGCGCGGCTCCGCCGCCGCAAGCAAAGCGCAAAGCGCGCCGCTCCTTTTCGGCCGGGCCCGCTATTGCGGTCGGTCTGGTGGCAGTGGCGGCCTGTCTGTCTCTCGGATTTCTCACGATGCCGGGGGCGTCCAAGCTGCTGCTCGCCGGCGCAGCGCTCACCTGGGGCGCCGTCGCCGGAGCAGTGGCCGGGTATGCCAGCAGCGGGCGCCGGAGCAAGGCGCGCGCACCCGCGCTACGGCGCAAGGAAACCGCCGCGCCGCCCGCGGCCGCGCCGATGGAAGAGGCGCCTGGCGGAGAGGGGGCGGCCGCAGACGCAGACGACACAATGGCGCCCGTCTTCGTGTCATATGCCCGGCGGGACGGCGATGTGGTCTATCCGCTGGTCGCTGAAGTCGAAGCGGCGGGCCGTTCGGTCTGGATAGACCGCAATGATCTTGATGCGGGCGGCAACTGGGCGGGCATGATTGTGCGGGCGATTCGCGAATCGGACACGTTCTGCCTGATGTGTTCTGCCGAGGCGTTCCAGTCCGATAACGTCCGCCGCGAGATCTATATTGCCAACAAGTACAAGCGGAAGCTGCTGCCGGTGCGGCTGGATTTCGCTGAAATGCCTGAGGATTTCGAGTATTTCCTGATCGACCGCCAATGGCTGGATCTCACGGCTGTTGATCCTGTTGAACGTGCAGCGCGTCTGACGGCGGCGCTCGCTCGGTAAGGGATTGGTTACCCCCGGCGTTTACCAACGATTCTATGGTTTCACGGCTTCAAGCTTTCGGGCTCAGTCTTCTGGTGCTCTACTTCGCCTACCACGCCTTTGCGGGGGAGAAGGGCCTGGGCCGTTGGACTGATGCGCAGATCGAACTGGAAGCGAAGCAACAGGAGCTGGCGCTCGTCCAGAAGGACATCGAGCGCCTCAAAGTTGATATCCGCCGCCTGACACCGGGGTCAGTGGACCCCGATTATGTCGAGGCGCTGGCGCGCGACAAGCTCGCTTTTGTCTATCCGGGAGAGATCGTTCTCCTCACGCCAGAGCGGAGCTCTGCAAATTGACAACGATGATCTGACTTGTCGCTGCATATTTGCGGCGACATAAGGGGTCAGGGAGGACATCGTATGGCAACGAAACCTAAGGGTTCGAAAAAAGCACCCGCGAAGGCCTCCAAGGCCGACATGCTGAAGTTCTACCGTGAAATGCTGCTCATCCGGCGTTTCGAGGAGAAGGCCGGCCAGCTCTACGGCATGGGCAAGATCGCGGGCTTCTGCCACCTGTATATCGGTCAGGAAGCGGTCGTGACCGGCGTGCAGGCCTGTCTGAAGGACGGCGACCAGGTCATTACCGGATACCGTGACCACGGCCACATGCTGGCCTGCGGCATGGATCCGAAAGGCGTGATGGCCGAGTTGACCGGGCGCGTCGGCGGCTTGTCGAAGGGCAAGGGCGGATCGATGCACATGTTCTCGAAGGAGAAGAACTTCTTCGGCGGTCACGGCATCGTGGGCGCGCAGGTACCGCTGGGCACGGGACTTGCCTTCGCGAACAAGTATCGCGGACTGGACAATGTTTCGGTGGCGTATTTCGGCGACGGCGCGGCCAACCAGGGCCAGGTCTACGAGGCCTTCAACATGGCGTCACTGTGGAAGCTGCCGGTCATCTACGTGATCGAGAACAACATGTACGCCATGGGCACGAGCGTCGAGCGCCATGCCTCCGAGGTCGAACTGTTCAAACGCGGCATCAGTTTCGAGATCGAAGGCGAGGAAGTGGACGGCATGGATGTGCTGGCCGTTCGCGAAGCCGGCGAGAAGGCCGTCAAACATGCGCGCGAGGGCAAGGGCCCCTACATCCTCGAAATGAAGACGTATCGCTATCGCGGTCACTCGATGTCTGACCCGGCGAAGTATCGCAAGCGCGAGGAGGTCGATGACATCCGCTCGCACCACGATCCGATCGAGGGCCTGAAGGGCCAGTTGATCGAGCAGGGGCATGCGACGGAAGACGATCTCAAGAAGATCGACAACGAGATCAAGGCGATCGTGAAAGAGGCTGCTGATTTCTCGCTTGAAAGCCCGGAGCCGGAGCCGGATGAATTGTGGACGGACGTTTTGATCGAGGGTGAAGTCTGATGTCTGTTGATATCCTGATGCCAGCACTGTCGCCCACCATGGAAGAGGGCACGCTCTCCAAGTGGCTGAAGAAGGAAGGCGACGCTGTAAAGTCCGGCGACATCATCGCCGAGATCGAGACCGACAAGGCAACGATGGAAGTCGAAGCCGTGGATGAAGGTGTGCTTGCACGCATTGTCGTTCCGGAAGGAACGGAAGGCGTGAAGGTGAATGCCGTGATCGCGGTCCTCTCCGAGGATGGCGAGACGGTTTCGGACGCCCCGCGCAGCGCGCCCGAACCGAAGCCGGAACCGTCTGCGCCGAAAGAAACCGCAACGCCGGAAGGCGCTTCAGAGGCACCTCTCGCGCGGGTAGTGCACGATCCGTCATTGCCGGAGGGGGTGAGCTTCACCGAGACCACCGTGCGCGACGCCTTGCGCGATGCGATGGCCGAAGAGATGCGCCGAGACGAGCGCGTGTTCGTCATGGGCGAGGAAGTTGCGCAGTACCAGGGCGCCTACAAGGTGACCCGCGAGCTGCTTCAGGAATTCGGCGAGCGCCGCGTGATCGATACGCCGATCACGGAGCATGGCTTTGCCGGTCTCGGCGTTGGCGCCGCGTTTGCGGGGCTGCGTCCGGTGGTCGAGTTCATGACCTTCAACTTCGCCATGCAGGCCATCGACCATATCATCAACTCGGCGGCCAAGACGCTGTACATGAGCGGCGGCCAGATGGGCTGTCCCATCGTGTTCCGCGGTCCGAACGGTGCGGCGAGCCGCGTCGGCGCCCAGCACAGCCAGGACTATTCTGCCTGGTACGGACAGATCCCCGGCCTCAAGGTGATCGCGCCGTATGATGCGGCCGATGCCAAAGGTCTCCTCAAGGCGGCGATCCGCGACCCGAACCCGGTTGTCTTCCTGGAGCATGAGCTGCTCTATGGACAGTCATTCCCAGTGCCGGATGTGGACGATTTCATCCTGCCGATCGGCAAGGCCGCCGTGAAACGCGAAGGCTCGGATGTGACGCTGGTGGCGCACTCCCGCATGGTCGGCTTTGCGCTGCAGGCGGCCGAGCGGCTGGCGGAAGAGGGCATCAGCGCCGAGGTTATCGACCTGCGCACGCTGCGCCCCTTGGATACCGCGACCGTCGTTGAAAGCGTCAAGAAAACGAACCGCCTCGTCTGCTGCGAGGAAGGCTGGCGCTTCTTTGGCGTGGGTGCGGAAATCGCGGCGACCGTCGTGACGGAAGCTTTCGACTTTCTAGATGCGCCGCCCGTGCGCGTCCACCAGAAAGACGTGCCGCTTCCTTATGCGGCAAACCTTGAGGCGCTCAGCCTTCCGAATGCGGACGATATCGCCGCGGCGGCGAAGAAAGTGTGCGAGGGGGGGGTCTGATGACCATCAACATCACGATGCCTGCACTCAGCCCCACGATGGAAGAGGGGACACTGGCCAAATGGCTGGTGAAGGAAGGCGACGAGATCAAGTCCGGCATGATTATTGCCGAGATCGAGACCGACAAGGCGACGATGGAAGTCGAAGCCGTGGACGAAGGCAAGGTAGGCAAGATCATGGTGCCGGCCGGCACCGAAGGCGTGAAGGTCAATGCCGTGATCGCCGTGTTGTTGGAGGAGGGCGAGAGCGCTTCCGACATGAAAGAACCTGCTACAGCGCCGAAGGCGGACGCGGCACCAGCGCCGAAGCCCGCCGCGCCCGCGCCTTCCGCGGCGCCACCGGCGCCTGCCCCTGCGAAACCTGCCGCATCACCCACGAACGTGGCCGTGAGGGAGCGGTCACCAGGCGACCGCATCATGGCGTCCCCGCTCGCAAAACGCATCGCCGCGAACAAAGGCATCGATCTGCGTGCGCTGAAGGGGTCCGGCCCGCATGGCCGCATTGTTCGCCGCGATGTCGAGAACGCGAAGCCGGGCACGGCCCAGCCGGCCCAGGGTGGCGCGCCAATGACGGCGGATGGAATGATCCTTCCGCAGGTTCTGGACGACCGTGTCTATGCGCCGGATACGTATGAGCTGAAGCCGCTTGACGGTATGCGAAAGACGGTGGCCAAGCGCCTGACCCAGAGCTTCATGCAGGTTCCGCATTTCCCGCTGAACCTTGATATCGAGCTCGACAACCTGCTGGAAAGCCGCACGGCGATCAACGCGGCGGCGCCGAAGGACGTGAAGATCTCGGTCAACGACCTTCTGATCAAGGCGGCGGCACTGGCGCTGATTGACGAACCGGATTGCAACGCGTCGTACACGGACAAGGGTATCGCCTATCACAAGCACGCCAACATCTCCGTCGCGGTGGCTATCGATGGCGGCCTGATCACGCCGGTGATCTTCAAGGCCGAATCCAAGGGACTTGCCGACATATCCGAAGAGATGAAGGATCTCGCCGCACGCGCGCGGGAGCGCAAGCTGAAGCCGCAGGAATATATGGGCGGGACCTTCTCGATCTCGAACCTTGGCATGTTTGGTATCAAATCCTTCGCGTCGATCATCAATCCACCGGAAGGCATGATCCTGTCGGTTGGTGCGGGTGAGAAACGCGCTGTTGTGGACGCCAAGGGCGTGATCGTCGCGCGCACTGTGATGTCCGTGACGCTGACTTGCGACCATCGCGTGATCGGCGGTGCAGAAGGGGCGAAGTGGCTGGCGGCGTTCAAACGGTACGTGGAGACGCCGGAAGCGATGTTGCTCTGATGCGGGCCGCGATGGCAGCCGGGACGTTTGCTGCGGCGATAGTGGGCTGTGTTTCGGCGCCTTATCCGCAGTTGGACGTCAGCTGGGAGCAGGTCGGGCCGCTCGTTGCCCCGTTCACCTACCGTATGCTGATCGTCGCGCAGTGCGATCCGATGAGCGGCGTGCCAAAACCATTCGATGCCGTGTTGGCAGAAGCAGGCGCGCCTGCAGACGTTGTCGCCAAAGTTGCAGCCGAGGTTTCCCGGATCCGAGAAGAGAACTCGGACAATCCCGATGAATACGTCTGCACGCCGGAAATGTTTGAAATGTCTGAAGCCGCGTCCGCCGAAGCGCAGGCCGCTTGGGACGAATTGAAAGGGTAAAGCCATGAGCGCAGCTTACGATCTCATCGTTATCGGCTCCGGCCCGGGAGGCTATGTCGCGGCGATCCGGGCGAGCCAACTCGGCATGAAGACGGCGATCGTCGAACGCGAGAGCCTCGGCGGGATCTGCCTCAACTGGGGTTGCATTCCGACCAAGGCATTGCTGCGCTCGGCAGAGGTTCTGCATCTGGCCAAGCATGCTAAGTCCTTCGGCCTGAAGATCGAGAACCCGTCCTTCGACCTGGATGCTGTCGTGAAGCGCTCTCGCAGCGTCGCATCGCAGCTGTCGAATGGCGTGAAGTTCCTCATGAAGAAGAACAAGATCGACGTGATCGAAGGCACGGCACGTCTGGAAAAGGGTGTGCCGGCGCCAAAAGTCATCGTCAAGGGCAAGGATGGCAAGGATACGCCGTATACGGCCAAACATGTGATGCTGGCGACCGGCGCGCGGGCGCGGGACATCCCGCAAGCGGGTCTTGTGGCGGACGGCAAGCTCATCTGGACCTACCGCGAAGCGATGACGCCGGATGTGATGCCCAAGCGTTTGCTGGTCATCGGCTCCGGCGCTATCGGCATCGAGTTTGCGAGCTTCTACAACGAGCTCGGCAGCGATGTCTTTGTCGCGGAAGTCATGGAGCGCATCCTTCCGGTGGAGGACGCAGAGATCTCCGCACTCGCCGAAAAGGACTTCAAGAAACAGGGCTTGAACATCCTGACCGGCGCCAAGGTGGAAAATCTCAAGGCCGGCAAGAGCACCGTCACCGCCGAAATCACCACGAAAGACGGCAAGAAGGAGACGAAGGAGTTCGACCGGGCGATCCTCGCTGTGGGCATCGTCGGCAACGTCGAAAATCTTGGTCTGGAAGCACTAGGCGTAAAGATCGAGAAAACGCATGTCGTGGTCGATGGATTCGGCCGCACGGGTGTGCCGGGCCTATATGCCATCGGTGACCTGACGGGTCCGCCCTGGCTCGCGCACAAGGCTAGCCATGAGGGGGTCGTCTGCGTGGAGGGCATCCATGGCAAGAACCATGCAGAGCCTTTCGATGCGTCCAACATTCCGGGATGCACATATTCACATCCGCAGGTCGCCAGCGTCGGCCTGACGGAAGCAGCGGCCAAGGCGAAGGGCTATGACATCAAAGTCGGCCGGTTCCCCTTCATCGGCAATGGCAAGGCGATTGCGCTTGGCGCCGAGAACGGGCTGGTGAAGACGATCTTCGACAAGAAGACCGGCGAACTGCTTGGCGCGCACATGATCGGAGCGGAAGTGACCGAGCTGATCCAGGGCTACGTGATCGCGCGTCAGGGCGAGCTCACCGAGGCGGATATCGTGCACACGATCTTCGCTCACCCCACGCTTTCGGAGACCATGCACGAGGCAGTCCTCGACGCGGAAGGCCGCGCGCTGCACATCTGATCCGGGAGGCAATTGCTTTCTTGCGGGCAGGGCCCGGCGCCTGATAGTCACGAAAGCGTGGCAATGGCGACCGGGGAGCTGGCCGATGCGGATTTTTGGTGTTCTGATAGGTGCTGCGCTGGCTGCCCTTTCGGCGTGCGAGCGGCCCGGGACCGTGCCGATGACACCTGCTGCTGCTGCTGAAATCACGCTGCCCGAGGCGCGCGATGGGGTCGTGACGGACCGCTTTGCGCGGCTCGCGCTCTCTTGCATCCACAGAGAGTATCCGAACAAGATCAGCCATCTCATGAATTCGGCGGCGGACGCGGGCACGCCGAGCCAGTTGTTTCCGGCCTTCTATGGATGTTTTGACTGGCACTCCTCGGTGCATGGCCATTGGCTGCTCGTGCGCCTCGTCAACACCGATCCCGAAACGCCGTATCGCGCAGCGATCCTGGCGGCTCTCTCGCAGAGCTTCACCCCGGAGAACATTGCCGGCGAACTCGCCTATTTCCAGGCGCCCGACCGGGCGAGCTTCGAGCGGCCCTACGGTACAGCCTGGTTCCTCCAGCTGATGACAGAGCTGCGCCAAGCCGATTTTGCCGAAGCGGCGGGCTGGGTCGAAACGCTCCAGCCGCTCGAATCCTTCATCCGGGCTCAGACGATGGATTGGTTGACAAAGCTCGTCTATCCGATCCGGATCGGCACCCACAACCAGACGGCCTTTGCCTTCGGCCTGATGCTCGACTGGGCGGATCAGACCGGCGACACCGAATTCCGCGCGGCGATAGCGGCCAAGGCGCTGGCCTTCCACGCGGGCGATACAAATTGCCCACTCGCCTACGAGCCTTCGGGCGAAGATTTCCTGTCGCCCTGCCTGATGGAAGCCGACCTGATGCGCCGCGTGATGGAGCGTGCGGTCTATTCCGCGTGGCTGACGGCCTTCCTGCCGCAAATTCCCGTGGATGGCCGCGCGGACTGGCTGGCGCCGGGCATTGTGCTTGACGCGACCGACGGGAAACTCGTCCATCTGGATGGCGTCAACCTCTCGCGCGCCTGGGCGATGGAAGGCATCGCCTCGGCGCTTCCTGAGGGCGACTCTCGTATTCCGGCCTTGCTGGCGGCGGCGGCCCTTCACAAGGAGACCGGGCTGGCGTCAGTGACCGACGCGCACTATTCCGGCAGCCACTGGCTGGCGAGCTTTGCGACTTATCTCGAAACCCGTCGCGGTATTCCCGCCAAATGAAGCTACCGTTCGGCCCCGGCGCGCTGGTGACCGCAGCCTTCATCGGGCCGGGCACAGTCACGGCCTGCACGCTTGCTGGCGCCAATTTCGGGTACGCGCTCCTGTGGGCGCTGGTTTTTGCCACTCTCGCCACCGTGATCCTTCAGGAAATGTCGGCGCGACTCGGAGTCGTCACGGGCGCCGGGCTGGGCGAGGCGTTGATGGCAGGGGCCGGCCATCCGGGCGTTCGGGTCGCCGTCGCCGCGCTCATCGTCGTAGCGCTCGCGTTTGGCAATGCTGCCTACCAGGCCGGCAACCTCACTGGAGCCTCGCTGGGCGGCGAAGCGCTCCTCGGGGTGGCTGGTCCGGACCGTAAGGTATTCGTCGGTGTACTGGCGTTGGTTGCCGCCGTGTTTTTGTTGACCGGCAGTTACAAGCTCCTTGAGCGAGTGCTGATTAGTCTCGTGATACTGATGAGCCTCGCCTTTGCGGGCAGCGTATTGATCACGCGTCCTGATCTCGGCGCGATGTTGCAAGGGCTTGTGCCGCAGTTGCCGGATGGCAGTCTGTTTACCGCCATCGCCCTGATCGGAACCACGATCGTGCCGTATAATCTGTTCCTGCACGCGTCGGCTGCACGCGAACGCTGGGCGGACAAAGGCGAAGACGCGCTCTCCGAGGCGCGCCGGGATACTCAAGTGTCGGTTGGCCTCGGCGGCTTGATCTCGATCTTCATCCTGGTAACGGCTTCCGCGAGCCTGTTTGCATCCGGATTGCCGATCAAATCCGGCGCCGACCTCGCGCGGGCCATCGAGCCTGCCTACGGACCCATGGCGAGATTCCTCGTCGGCACGGGATTGCTCGCGGCGGGTCTTAGTTCGGCGATCACCGCGCCGCTCGCGGCGGCTTACGCCGTTTGTGAACTCTCCCGCCAGCGCCCTCGCGGTACTGTATTTCGCGGCGTTGCGTTGGCGGTCCTGCTTGTCGGGGCAGGGATCGCGCTCGCAGGGCTCAATCCGTTGAGCGTGATCCTGACGGCGCAGGTCGCCAATGGAATCCTTTTGCCGGTTGTTGCCGGCTTCCTCCTCATCGCCATGAACCGGCGCAGCCTGCTTGGCGAGAAGGTCAACTCACCTCTTCAGAACGTTCTCGGGGTGGGCGTTCTGATGGTGACCATCGGTCTGGGCGCGCGGCTTGTCTTGCGTGCAGCGGGTGTCTGGCCATGAACGCGTCCGTCTGTCTGAATGCTGATCTTGGCGAGTTACCGGGCGATGCTGGCCGTGCACTCGACGCTGCGATGCTGAAGGTCGTGACACGTTGCAGCATCGCCTGCGGCGGGCATGCCGGCGACGCCGACATCATGCGGGAGACCGTCCGCGCCGCGAAGGCAAACGTCGTGCAGATCGGCGCGCATCCGTCGTATCCGGATCTTTCCAATTTCGGACGGCGCAGCCTTCATATTGCCCCAACCGAACTGCGTGTTTCGTTGACGACGCAGACAAGGCTTCTGGTCGAAATTGCCTCATCCGAAGGCGTGAAAGCCTTGCATCTCAAGGCGCATGGCGCGCTCTACAATGATGCCGCCCGCGACGAAGCGCTCGCGCTGCTGGTTGCGCGGGTCGCTCACGAAGTGGGGCTCAGCCAGCTTATCGGTCCGCCGGGGTCGCAACTGGCCGCCGCGGCCGAGGCCAACGGGCTGGAATACGTTGCTGAGGGGTTCGCGGACCGGACCTACGAGCCGGACGGCTCGCTCACGCCGCGCACAGTTCCCGGCGCTGTGATCACCTCTGCCGATGCGGTTCTGTCGCAAGCGATTTCGCTCGTCGAGAAACACGTTGTCGCCACGCGAGGCGGCGGACAGATCGACATGGTCATACAGACCTTATGCTTGCATAGCGATACGCCGGGCGCGGACGAGCATGCCCGGGCGATCCGCCTGGGACTGGAGCGAGCCGGTATATCGGTACACGTATGATGCTTCAGAAGTTCGAAGTCGTGTCCTGCGGCGATGATGCCTTGAGGATCCTGTGCGGCCCCGGAGACATCCGTCATGATCTTGCGGCGCGTTTGTCGGCGAGCGGGAGCTGGACCGAAATTGTGCCCGGCAAACAGGATCTCTGCGTCGCATTCGATCCGCATGCATTCAGCCTCGACGCAGCCCGCGCACGCCTGTTGAAGGAGATGTCGACCGCAGAACCATCGACGGCGCGCGAGCGCCGCAGCCACGCGCTGGCCGTGGAATTTGGCGGAGCGGGCGGTCCTGATCTTTCGGAACTGGCTGAGCGTCTGGCGCTTCCGCAGACCGGCATCATTGATATGATTGAAGAGGCGGAGCTCAGCGTGGACATGCTGGGGTTCACGCCCGGTTTTGCCTATCTCTCAGGCCTCGACGAGGCCGTCGTGTCCGAACGGCTCGGAACGCCCCGCACGCGTGTTCCGGCTGGCTCAGTCGGTTTGATTACCGGGCAGATCGGTCTTTATGCGCTCGATGGCCCGGGCGGCTGGCCCATCGTCGGGAAAGTTCAGTCGGCGCTCTTTGACAAGGGCGCTGCCGACCCCTTCTTGCTGCGCGCGGGCGACCGGGTGGTTCTGCGCCGGATGGCTGGCCGATGAGCCTCGTCGTACTTCAACCGGGGCTTCAATGTACGGTACAGGCTGCGCCTCGAACAGGTTTTCGACATGCCGGCGTTCCGAAGAGTGGCCCAGCAGATGCGGTCTCCATGGCGCTCGCGAACCGTTTGGTAGGTCGCGCGCCTTCGGATGCGTGTCTGGAGATTACATTCGGAGCGGCGCAGTTCCGGTTCGAGACTTCAATGCAGATCGGTGTCGCGGGTGCGGCCACGGGCATCCGTATTGGCGGCGTTGAGCACCACGCCCATCAAACGCTGGACGTTGAAGCTGGCGAAATCGTCGAAATTGCCCCGGTCACGACAGGGGCCCGGGTTTACCTTGGCGTTTCCGGAGCGCTGCAGGCGCAGAGCTTTCTCGGCTCGGCATCGACATATTTGCCGGCGGCTTTCGGAGGGATCGAAGGTCGCGCGCTGCGCACGGGTGACCGTATCGAGGTCAAGGCTGTGCGCGCATTGAGACCGGTCGCTACGCCGGAAGCATTGCGGTTTCCGATCTTGCAAAGCTTCGCGCTCCGGGTCGTGCCCGGGCCGGATCTTCCGGACCCGGCCAATTTCCCCTGGGCGGAAACCTTCACGGTTTCATCGCGGCTCAGCCGGATGGGCGTTGAGATCGAGGGCCGGCTTCCAGTTCCTGAAACCGGGGGCTCATTGCCCAGTTCAGCGGTATCTCCCGGCGCGCTGCAAGTGACACCTCAAGGCCTGGGCTATTTGCTGCTCGTCGATGGACAGACGACTGGCGGATACCCGCATCTCTTGCAAGTGATCCGCGCTGACCGGCACCTGCTCGGTCAGTTGCGGCCCGGTAGCCGCATCCGGTTCCTTTACCGGACGCAGGAATGCGCGGAGGCCGACCTCCATGCTAAGCAAGCGATGCTGGAACACTGGTTGCCTGGCTTCCGGCTCTGATGGTGCTCGCCGTCAAAACGTGAGCCGAATACCCGCTCGAATGTTCCGGCCGGGCAGGGGCAACTCATCCTTGAGAACCGAGGTGGAAACGCGGGCTTCCTCGTCGGTCAGGTTGCGTATCTCAAGGAAGAGCTGAGTTCCGTCACGGCCCAGTCCGTACCCGGCGAGATCGTAGGCACTGCGAACGCCGAACAGGGTGTAACTGTCCGTCGGCAGTTCGCCGGCACCTTGATCGTTCTGATCGCCAGCCCAGGTGGCTGTGGCGCCCAGTTCAAGGCGTTCCCAGTTGGCGGTCGCGCCTGCGTTAACCGTTACAGGTGGAATCAGAGGCACATTGCCGCCGCTGTCGAGCTCCGCTTTGACGAAATCGATGCTGCCATCGAATGCCCAATCCGCAGAAAGCCACCCCGACGGAATGAAGTATGAGCCGTAGAGTTCACCACCCGAGAAGGTCGCATCGTCCTGCGAGAAGGCGAAGACAGAGATGCCATCGACTTCACTGACAGGCGCGCCGTTCTCGATGATCTGACTTGGGGTGAGATAGATGAAGTCAGAGAACTTCGTGACGAATGCGTTGAGGCCGATCGTCGCCGTGTCTCCGCTCCAGCGCAGGGTTGCTTCTGTGTTCAGCCCGCTTTCCTTGCCGAGACTGGCGCTGCCGACTTCGAATTGATTGGTCGCAAAGTGTGGGCCGAAGGCGAACAATTCGCTCTCGTTCGGTGCGCGCTCCGAGTAGGAGAGCTGCAGGCCCGTGAACCATCCTGAGTCGTAATGGTGATGGATGCCGATCGAACTGCTGAACAGATCAAAAGTCTTCTTGCCGGCATTCACATTATCCAGCTCGACGGTGTCGTAGCGCAGACCGCCTTCAACACTTGTGCCGCCATCCCACTCGCGGGTCTCGTAGAGGAAAACCCCCGTGCCGGTGGAGCTTGTCGGTGTCAGGAAGGATTCATCACCGATCGCCTCCACAGACTTGTCAAAATACTGGATTCCAAACGAACCCTTGATCTCGCCGATTTCATGATCGGCTTCAAGGCGCGCCTCCGTGCCATCGGAATTGAAGATGGTGCCCGGAACGCCGGCTTCCTCGAACTCCGTATGCGTATAATCGGCAAATGAAGCCGTGCCGATCACATCCGTCAGGAAGCCGTTGTTGATGTGTAGTCCGCCGCGGACGTCATACCGGGTCTGCTCCATGTCGATGAAAGGGCCAACCTCCGTCGGCAGGCCGTATTTGGCCGTCTGATTGCGCACAGCGGCGCCGAGGAAAGCGGTCTCGCCGATCCAGGACACTCCTCCCGCCACCGTGCCGGTTTCGACGAATGAATTGGGTTGAGTGTCGTTGGATTCCTCACTCGCGGGGAGGGGATCTTCCGCCCGAAGCGCCGCCGAACGGGAATAGGCCGGGATGGCGTAATCACTGAAATCGCGCGCAGACGCAGTCGCCGCCAGAACGAAGGGGCCGGTTACATATTTGACGCGGCCTGCGCCCTCGAGACCGTCGGTGGCGCTGTTGTAGGCGCCAAAGAGTTCGGCCGAAATGGGCTCATCCGGCAGCGTTTCCGAAATCAGTCCGTCCACCACGTTCACGACGCCGCCGATGGCCTGGCCGCCATAGGCGAGGGTTGCGGGACCCCGCAGGATTTCGATCTTTTCTGCGTCGATGCCATCCGCCGTCACCTGGTGGTCCGGGCTCGCGGCCGAAACGTCGATCACGCCGATGCCGTTGGTCAGCACCAAGACCCGTTCTGCCCCAAGGCCGCGTAGGATTGGTCGGCTGGCCCCTGCGCCAAAGAACGACGACGCCACGCCGGGCTGCCGGTCCAGCGTGTCGCCCAGAGACCCCGACAGATCAGCGACCAATTCCGCACGGTCGAGCGCGGTCGCATTGCCGACCAGTTCGTCGCTCGCGCGGTCCGGACCGGGCGCGGACGTGATCAGGACCGTGTCCAGCCGCCGGGCGGTGTCGTCTTCCTGCGCAAGAGCCGCGCCCGCCAGCGCATGGACCGATACTGCAGTTGCCAACAACACACGCTTCATGCGCGTCTCCTTTGTAATGTGATAAAGTCACATAGTCGGAGCCGTGCTAGGCTGGCAAGGGGGAGGCTGGAGTTTTTAATGTGCCTAGGCGGCGCTGCCGTCCACGCGCAGAAGCGAGCCAGTCGTGAAGCTTGAATTCGGACTGGCGAGATACAAGGCCGCCGTGATGATTTCGTGCGGATAGCCGGGCCGGCCCAGGGCGTTGTCGGCGCTTTGGCGCATCTCTTCGGGCCAGGCTTTGGAAATGTCAGTGAGGAACGGTCCCGGGCAGATCGTGTTGACGCGCACCTTGGGTGCATATTCGTGCGCCAGAGACAGGCTCATCGCGTTCAGCGCGGCCTTAGCAGATCCGTAGGGCACCACATGCGGCAAAGGCACAAGGCTGCCGGATGATGAGATGTTGATGATGCTGCCGCCGTTTTGGTCGGACATGCGCTTCGCCACCTGGCTGGCTAGCCGGAAGGGGCCCTTGAAGTTCAGATTCAGCACGCTGTCGAACAGGGTTTCGCTAACGTCATGGCTCGCCATGCGTGGGCCCGAGCCGGCGTTGTTGACCAGGATATCGACCCGGCCGAACGCAGTATAGGACGCTTCGATCAGTCCATCGATATCGTCCCAGCGCCCGCAATGCGCCGAGTGGGCAAGCGCTTTGCGTCCCATAGCGCGTACTTCGTTCGCAACGGCCTCACAGGCGTCCAGCTTACGGCTCGCGACGATGATGTCAGCGCCGTGTTCGGCAAAGGCCTTCACCATCTGGTAGCCGAGCCCGCGGCTGCCACCCGTCACGAGCGCCACCTTGCCGGTCAGATCGAAATACTTGCTGCTCATGTCGCCGCTCTCCCTGTATGCGGGTGAGTGTTCGACAGCGACTTTGGCAGATCAATCCTTGCCCACGCGGCAAGCGGCGGCTCAGCTGAGCAGGCCTGCAGCGAGATAGAACACGACCGCGCCCGCACCGGCGACCAGCGCGTGGGGGATTTGCGTGCGTACATGTTCGAGGTGGTCGCAGCCGGATGCGAGCGAAGCAATGATCGTCGTGTCCGAGATCGGAGAGCAGTGATCGCCGAACACTCCGCCGCCGAGGACCGCCGCCAGGACAAGCGGCAAGGGCAGGTCTGCTCCGATGCCGAGCGGAATGGCAAGGGGCACTAGGATGCCGTAGGTGCCCCAGCTGGTGCCCGTGGTGAACGACGTGATGGACGCCGCCACGAACAGCACGGCCGGAATGGCCCAGTTGTAGGGCATCGCCGAAGCGAGCTGGGCAATGAACGCACCTGTGCCCAATGCCTTCAGGCTGTCGCCCAACGCCAGGGCGAGGAAGATGATCGAAACGGCCGGCAGCAGGTCACCCATGCCCTTGAATCCGGTCTCGACGAGGTCGCCCGGATTGCCAGCCTTGCGCACCAGCAGCAGGAAAGCGACGATCGTCGCCAGGCACACTGCCCAGAGAATGGACTTCGATCCCGAGCCCGCCAGGATGTTGCCGCCGCCCGTCCAGGCCATGAAGCCAATCGAGCCGCCCACAAGGATGACCATCGGCAGCACGAATGCCCATAGCGACCCGTCGGAGGCCGGCGCGATGGGATCTGGGGCTGCTTGCGTTTGGACGGCCGCATCGGCGGTCCGCATGGGCCCGAAAGTGCGGTTTGAGAATACGACGAAGAAGACGAGGCCCAGCGTCAACAGCGCGTAGGCGTTCAGCGGTATCGAGGCTGCCATCACTGCCAACGGTTTGTCGACACCATTCGCGGCCAACAGGCTCAGGATAAAGGCGCCCCAACCGTTCAGCAAAATCAGCACACTGACCGGCGCGCAGGTGGAGTCGATGATATAGGCCAGGCGCGCCCGGCTCAGGTTCACCTTGTCGAACAGGCGCTGCCCCAGAAGGCCGGTGGCGAGCAGGCTGACATTCGTCTCGACGAAGATCAGCACACCTGAAAACGCCGTGATGAAGCTCGCCTGTCTTGGCCCCTTCACCATGCCGGATCGCGACAGCCAGCTCACCATCGCTTCGAATGCATTGGCGCGCTCCAGATAAGCAATCAGCGCACCGATGATCAGGCAGAAGAGCAGGATCCGGGTGTTGCCGCCGTCGCTGAAGACAAGCGCGCCGCGATCAATGCTACCCAAAAGGCCGACGGCAGGATTGAGCGCCGCCAGCAGCGTCTCAGACAATAGGATAGCCGCGCCGAGCGCCCAATAGACATTGCGCGTCAGCACGGCGACCAGCAGAGCGACGACAGGTGGTGTCGCAGCGAGCCAATCCATTCAGTTGATCGTCTTCGGCGAAGTCAGGCTGGACGTGCGAGCAGCCTCCACCTCGCGCAGGACGCGCATGAGGTTGCCCCCCCAGATGTTGGCGATGTCCTGCTGGGAATAGCCCGCATCGAGCAGGGCCGCCGTAACTTTGGGCAGGTCTGCAACATCCTTCATGCCGTCGACACCGCCGCCGCCATCCCAGTCTGCACCAACGCCGACATGATCAGGTCCGACCAGTTCCAGTGCGTAGAGCAGGTGTTCCTTGAATTTCTCGAAAGTGGAGCGCGGGGGCGGGAAGCTCTTGTCGAGTTCCTTGCGCGCGGCGCGGTATTCCTCGATCTGTTCCGGCGTCAAGGCCGATGGGTCGGTGCCGAACTTTGCGTCGAGTTCCGAAAGCGCTGCGAGCCGCTCGGGCGTCGCCACCAGTTCTTCGAGATATGATCCGTAGGCGTTCACCTGGATCACGCCGCCCTTGTCGGCGATGGCTTTCAGCAATTCGTCGGACAGGTTGCGGGGATGGTCATAAACGCCCTTCGGCCCCGAGTGCGACAATACCAGCGGCGTCTTCGAAATTGCCAGCATATCCCAAACCGTATCCTCCGAGGCATGCGAGCCGTCGAGAATGATGCCGAGGCGGTTCGCATCGCGCACCAGTTCTTCGCCCAGCGGGCTGAGACCGCCGAACACGGTGTTCACGTCGGTCGCGCTATCTGCAAACTGGTTGTTGCGGAAGTGGACCGGCGAAATCATCCGCAGCCCGCCGACATAGAACGCTTCCAGTAAGGACACGTCATTGCCGATCGGATAGGCGTTCTCCATGCTCTGGAACACGATTTTCTTGCTTTCGGCATTGATCCGGTCGGCGTCGTCCGCCGTGAACGCAAGCTCCACATCGTTGGAATACTTGGCGGCAAGTTCCCGGATTGAGGTCTGACGATCGAGCGCGGCCGTACGGGCAGAATTCAGTGAAGCGGCGTCCAGAGGTCCCTGTGCCGTGAAGATGACCCAGAAGCCGCCATCAAGCCCGCCCTCGTTCATGCGTGGCAGGTCGACCTGCGTGCCGTCTTCGTCGAAATTGCCGCGTTTGGAGAACGAGTACTCTTCGGTGTGGAAACTGGCGGGCGTGTCGAGATGGCTGTCCAACACCATGAAGCCCTGGTGCATGGTTTCAGTCGGGTTCAGGGCGGGAGCCTCGGTTGCCGGCGACGCGGCCGGGCTGGAGACATCTGGCGCACAGGATGCCAGAACAGCTACCGGCACCAGAAGAAATAAGCGTTTCATGTTGAGCCCCATATTGCCCGAGTTGACTGGATCCGTTGCGCCATCATGGCGAGGGGGCGCTGCGCGTCAACGCCCGGCGCCTCATTCCGGGCCGAACACCCGCTCGAAGATCGTGTCTGCGTGCTTGAAATGGTATTCGAGGTCGAAAAGGGCGTCGATTTCTTCGCCGGACAGTTTCCCCGTGACGTCCGGATCGGCCTTCAGAAGCGTTGCGAGGTCGCCTTCCTTCTTCCAGGTCCGCATCGCATTGCGTTGGACAAGGCGGTAAGCGTCCTCGCGGCTGCAACCGCTTTCGACGAGCGCCAGCAGGATCCGCTGCGAATTGTGGAGCCCGCCCATGCTGTTGATCGTGCGCAGCATGTTTTCAGGATAAACGACCAGGTTTTCGACCACGCCGCCCAGACGGTGCAGTGCGAAGTCGAGATGGATGGTCGCGTCCGGGCCGATGCCGCGTTCCACCGAGGAGTGGGAGATGTCCCGTTCGTGCCAGAGGGCAACGTTTTCCAGCGCCGGCGTCACCGCCGAGCGGACGAGCCGGGCGAGACCGGTCAGGTTCTCGGTCAGCACCGGATTGCGCTTATGCGGCATGGCGGACGAGCCTTTCTGCCCAGCCGAGAAATATTCCTCAGCCTCAAGGACTTCCGTACGCTGAAGATGCCGGATTTCGGTCGCGAGCCGCTCCACCGAAGAGGCGATCACACCCAGCACGGCAAAATACATTGCATGCCGGTCGCGGGGGATCACCTGCGTCGAGACCGGTTCGATCCGCAAACCCAGCTTCGTGGCAACGTGCGCTTCGACCCGGGGATCAATATTGGCAAACGTGCCGACCGCGCCGGATATCGCGCAGGTGGCCACTTCGTCGCGCGCGATCAGCAGGCGGGCTCGAGCGCGCTGGAACTCGGCATGGAACCCGGCCAGCTTGATGCCGAACGTTGTCGGCTCGGCATGGATGCCATGGCTGCGCCCGATGGTCGGCGTATACTTGAATTCGTAGGCGCGCTTTTTCAGCGCGGCGAGTACGCGGTCGATCCCAGCCAGCATCAGGTCGGCAGCGCGCACCATCTGGACATTGAGGCAGGTATCCAGCACGTCTGACGACGTCATGCCAAGGTGCAGGAAGCGCGCCTCATCGCCCACATGCTCGGCGACGTTGGTGAGGAAGGCGATGACGTCGTGCTTCACTTCGCGCTCGATCTCGTCGATGCGGTCCACTTCGAAAGCGGCGCGCTCCCGAACGGCGGCGGTGACGCCTGCCGGCACAATACCCATCGATTCCATCGCTTCTGCGGCAAGGGTTTCGATTTCCAGCCAGATTCCGAACCGGCTCTCAGGGGTCCAGATCGCTGCCATTTCAGGGCGCGTGTACCGAGGGATCATGGGACGATTCTCCGTTTGCGTTGCGCATGCCCATAAGGGCAGATGGCGCTGCGCGCCAGCCCGTGCGGGTGGCCTTGTGAGGCCGGGCCATATTGTTCCCGGGCTGGGCGCGTTAGTCTGGGCTCCGATTCGGAATGATCCACACAATGACGAAGCCTGCCAAACGCGCGCCCCCAGATCCCGTCCAGCCTCCAGATCTGTCGATCGGCGGGCGCCGTTGGCGGGTGCATCAGGCTGATCCGCGCCGGGTCCAGGCATTGCTACCAGCAGTGGGCGGGATTGACCTTCTGGCGCGCCTGCTCGCCGCGCGCGGTGTCGAAACTGCCGATGCGCCGGGTTATTTGGCGCCCACCCTGCGCGAGTTTTTCCCCGACCCCAGCAGCTTTGCCGACATGGACAAGGCCGCTGGCATCGTTCTTGACGCCATCCTCGATGGTCGCAAGGTGGTAGTGTTTGCCGATTATGACGTCGATGGCGGCACATCGTCGGCCATTCTGGCGCGCTATTACCGGGCCTGGGGCCGCGATCTCGGCCTCTATGTGCCGGACCGGCTCGAAGAAGGGTACGGCCCCTCGCCGGAGGCGTTCCGCTACCTCAAATCCAAGGGCGCAGAACTCGTAATCACGGTCGATTGCGGCGCGGCAGCGGTGCGGGCGCTCGATGAGGCCGATGCGATTGGCCTTCCCATCGTGGTGATTGACCACCACCTGATGTCCGGAACGGTGCCGAAGACGGCCGCGCTGGTGAACCCGAACAGGCCCGATTGCAACTCAGGGCAGGGCCATCTGGCCGCCGCCGGTGTCGTGTTTGTGTTCGTCGCGGCCATGAACCGCCTCGCCCGCGAGCGCGGTATCGCGCCGCCGAACGGCCTGCCGGACATCCTGCCGTTACTGGACCTCTGCGCCCTCGGCACCCTGTGCGATATGGCGCCCCTGAGAGGCGTCAACCGCGCCTTCGTGCGTCAGGGGCTCAACATGATGGCCCGCGACCAGAATCCGGGCCTGCGTGCCCTCGCGGATGTCTCAGGCATCGGCAAGATCGAAACCGTCTACCACGCGACGTTCCTGCTGGGACCGCGCCTGAATGCCGGGGGCCGCGTCGGTGACCCTTGGCTTGCGGCCAAGCTGCTCGCGACCGACGACCGGCAGGAAGCCATCGAACTGGCGGAGCGGCTTCATGGTCTCAACGATGAGCGCAAGGCGCTCGAAGCGGCCATCCTCGACGCAGCTACGGCGCAGGCCGAGCGGGCGCTCGCCGAACGGCCTGATCGCGGCATCCTGATCGCCGCCGGCGAAGGCTGGCACCCCGGCGTCATCGGCATCGTGGCAGGCCGGCTCAAGGATCGGTTCCACCTGCCCAGCATTGTCATTGGTTGGGGAGACGGCCTCGGCCCGGTCGCCAAAGGCTCGGGCCGTTCGGTCACAGGCGTCAATCTCGGCGCCGCCATTTCGGAGGCCGCCCGCCAGGGCGTGGTCCTCTCCGGCGGTGGGCATGCCATGGCCGCCGGTCTCAGCCTCGATCCGGAACAGCTTCCGGCCTTCGATGCCTGGATGTTGGACCACATGTCCGCCTTCGCGGCCGAGCGTGATGCCGCGCTTGACCTCGAGATTGACGCCCTCGTCGCGCCGGGCGCCGCTACAGTCCAGCTCGTGGCCGGCATCGCTTCGCTCGGTCCCTTCGGCGTCGGCGCGCCGGAGCCTGTGTTCATGTTGCAGGATGTCAGTGTCACAGGCGTGCGCCGCGTCGGCACCCAGCATCTGCGCTACACGATCGAGGATTCCAGCGGCCGGCTGGAAGCCATCGCCTGGCGGGCCGAGGGCACCCCCATCGGAGATGCCCTGCGCCAGGGTGGCCGGTTCAGCGTGGTCGGTCGATTGAAGGCCGACAACTGGAATGGCCGCGACAGGGTACAGCTCGAAACCCTCGACCTTACGCGCCTGTGAACATTCTTCGGCAAACGCTGTGAGGTGGGTTGCTCTGTATTGAATCAGTCGCTATATCGCGCCTCTCGAACCGGTGCGGTCCCTTCGTCTATCGGTTAGGACGTCAGGTTTTCAACCTGAAAAGAGGGGTTCGACTCCCCTAGGGACTGCCAGGTTTTCTGCCTTCATTTCGCCGCATCTCCCCCCGAATGAGAAACCGAATCACTTCGGGCTCGTGAACTTTGCGTGACAAGCGCGGAATCGCGGATTAGTTTTCGCCTCTGGGAAATGTGGGTTGATGAACAATAGCGTGGCAAGAAGCGAACCAGAACCGCCGGCGGCTGAGCCTGTTGTCCGCGTAATCGGCCATGTGAAATGGTTCGACAGCGCCAAGGGGTATGGATTTATCGTTGTGGAATCAACGTCGGATGCGGCGCTCATCGGTGACGTGATGCTGCACATTTCTAGCCTGCGCGATTATGGCGAAACCTTCGCGGATGAAGGGGCCAAGATCGTCTGCGACGCGGCGCGCCGTCCGCGCGGCTGGCAGACCGTCCATGTCATCGAAATGGAGCGCCCGCGCGCCGCCGTCGCCAAGGAGCGCGGCGAGCAGCTCGCCTTCGAGCCGGTCACCCTGAAATGGTTCAACCGGGCCCGCGGTTATGGCTTCGTTCGGCGCGAAGGGCATGAAGAAGACATCTTCGTTCATGCCGTAGCCCTGCGCAAAGCCGGCTTTGACGATGTCGAGCCCGGCGTCGAGCTGGAGGTGATCATCGAGTCGGGTGCCAAGGGAACGCATGTCCTCACGGTGCGCCCGCGCCGCTGAACAGCGTCTGGCGCTTGCCGCCCGCGAATTGCCCCTTTATTCCTCGCTGCATGACCCGCCATATCCTCACCTTCTTCGCCGCACTGGCCTTCATGGGCCAGCTCGCATTCGCCCAGCTCGCGGTCACGCCGCTGTCGATCAAGTCGGGCGAAACCGTCCACAAGTTCACGGTCGAGATCGCGGACACGCCGGACTCGATCCGTGAAGGCCTGATGTTCCGCGAAAGCCTCGCGCCCGATGCTGGCATGCTGTTCGATTTCGGCGAAGTGCGCCCCGCGGCCATGTGGATGAAGAACACACTCATCCCGCTCGACATGCTGTTCATGGACGCAGATGGCGAAGTCATTGCGATCGCCCGTAATGCAGTGCCCGGCTCGCTGCGTTCGCTTGGCCCGGGCGTTCCGGTTCGCGCTGTCCTCGAAATTCCGGGCGGCCGCGCCAAGGAACTGGGCATCAATCCGGGCGACAAGGTCACGCATCCGATCTTCGGAAGCGCCGGTGGCTGACGCGGCCGTGCCGGTCCGGGACCCGCGTCCCGGCTTTGCGGCCACGCCATCCCGGGGAAAGTTCACCCTTCATAACGGTCCCAGCTACCGCGCGACCGGTGAAGGCGACATCCGCACCGGTCTCTGGGTACTCGACCGGCATTGCAACGGAATGGGCTTCCTGCATGGCGGCATGGCCTGCGCCTTTGCAGACAGCGCGCTCGCCTGGGCGGTCTGGTCTGCCACCGGCAAGATGTCCGTCACCATCAAGCTGACCGTCGAGTTCATGGAAATCGCCCGCGAGGGCGAATGGATCGAAGCTCATCCGGTTGTCACGGCCGTTGATGGCGAGTTCGTGCACGTCACCGCGCGCATCGTGAAGGAAGACGGCGGACTGGCGGCCCGCGCCGACGCGGTGTTCCGCACGCTGCGCCGCAAGGGCTGAGGCGTAATATCGCGCGGCATTTGGTAGGGTGATGTTTCCGCGTTAAAGCTGTGCAGAAGCTTGCACATCCTGAACGACTGGAGCGCCGCAGCCATGGAACTTGACGCCCTCTTGCTTTCGCGGCTCCAGTTCGCCTTCGTCGTTGCCTTCCACATCCTGTTTCCGGCATTCACCATCGGTCTCGCCGCCTTTCTGGCCGTTTGCGAGGGCCTCTGGCTTCGCACGAAGAATGATGTGTTCAGGCGGCTGTACCTGCATTGGGTGAAGATCTTCGCGCTCGCCTTTGCCATGGGCGTCGTGTCCGGCGTGGTGATGAGCTATCAGTTCGGCACCAATTGGAGCGTCTTCTCCGAGATCACGGGCAGTGTGATTGGACCTCTGCTTGGCTATGAAGTCCTGACAGCCTTCTTCCTCGAAGCGACCTTCCTGGGCGTCATGTTGTTCGGCTGGAACAAGGTCGGCCGTACGCTCCACTTCGTCGCCACCTGCGCTGTTGCCATCGGCACCACGATCTCGGCTTTCTGGATACTGTCGGCCAATAGCTGGATGCAGACACCCGATGGTTTTGCCGTCGATGCAGCGACGGGCAACCTTTACGCAACCGACTGGATGAAAGTGATCTTCAATCCGAGCTTCCCCAGCCGCCTGATGCATATGCTGCTGGCTGCCTACACCACGACCGCTGCGGTCGTGCTGGCAGCGGGCGCCTGGCAGGTTTTGAAGGGGCGCACCACCGAGCCGACCCGCTGGCAGATGCGCATGGCCGCAGGCACGCTCGCGCTGGCCATGCCAGTGCAGATTTTCGCGGGCCATTGGTCGGGCGAAGTGGCGCACAAGCACCAGCCTGCCAAGGTCGCCACCATCGAAGGCTGGTGCACTTCAGCGCCTGTCCAGGGCACCGTGCTGGTTGCTTGGCCGGACAATTCCGAATGCGGACATTCCGGCATCACCGTCCCGGGCACGAGCCCTTACCTGTTCCCGAACGTTAAGGACGGCGAAATCCTCCACGGTCTTGATGCCTGGCCGAAGTCCGATCTGCCGCCGATGTGGATCGTCTTCTGGTCATTCCGTATCATGGTCGGCTGCGGCCTCGGCATGTTGGCGATGGGTCTGTGGGGCCTGTTCCTCTGGTGGCGCAATCGTCTCGACCATCCCGGCTTGTTCCATATGGCGGCGGTTCCAGCCGGCGGATTGGGGTTCCTCGCCGTTGTCACCGGCTGGGTCGTCGCGGAAGTCGGGCGCCAGCCCTATACCGTCTACGGCGTTCTGCGCACGGTCGATAGCGTCTCGCCGGTCAGCGCGGGGCAGGTGGCCACCTCGCTGCTGGTCTTCATGGTCGTCTATGCCATCATCTTTACCGCCGGCGTGGTCTACATGGCGCGCATCGCCACCCGCGGATTTGACGACAGGCCACCCGGCGCCTCCGGCAAGGAGCGCCGCGCGCCCGGCTCACCGCTCGGTGCGGTCGACGAACCGGCCGAGGCGCCGGACGATATCGTGGCTGCGGAATAGGGGACGGACATGGCAATCGACTATCCGCTCATCTGGGCTTTCATCCTCGCCATCGGCGTGATGATGTACGTTCTTCTCGACGGATTCGACCTCGGCGTCGGCATGCTGACGACCCGCGCGCGCAGCGATGAAGAGCGCAACATGATGACCGCGACCATCGAGCCGGTCTGGGACGGCAATGAGACCTGGTTGATCATCGGCGGCGGTGGGCTGTTTGCGGCTTTTCCGACGGCTTATGCCATCATCATGCCGGCCTTCTATCTGCCGGTCCTCCTCATGCTGGCGGCGCTCATCTTCCGCGGCGTCGCATTCGAATTCCGGCATAAAGCCGTCCGACCTCTGACGAAACGCTTCTGGAACGGCGCCTTCGCCGGCGGCTCATTCGCGGCCGCATTCGCGCAAGGCATCATGCTTGGCGGAATGGTGCAGGGCATTGCGGTTGAGGATGGCGCCTTTGCAGGCGGTGCGTTTGACTGGCTGACACCCTTCACACTGCTCACCGGCCTTTCGGTTGCCGTCGGCTACCTGCTGCTCGGCGCCTGCTGGCTTGTGCTCAAGACCGAGGGGGAGATGTTCCTGCGCGCCCGAAAGTGGGGGCTCGCGGGGCTCGTGGGCGTGTCGTTCTGTTTCTTTGCGGTCAGTCTCGCCACGCTCGCGGTCGATGCCTCGATCGGCGACCGATGGGGTTTCTCGATGCAGTATATCGACTTTGCGACACTTTTGCCGCTCTCGCCGGTGCCGCTGACCGGGATGGCACTCTGCATCTGGCTGGCGCGTGATCTCTGGATGAAACCGGGCGTCAATAGCGCGCCGGACTGGCGGCCGTTCCTGCTGGCGACCGGTATTTTCATCACCGGCTATTTCGGCATCGGCATCAGCCTCTATCCCTATATCGTACCGTTTGAGCTGACCGTGTGGGACGCGGCTGCGCGCGACAACGCGCTCGGCCTCATGCTCGTCGGCGCGGCCATCATGCTGCCTATCATCCTGATCTACACGGCGTACGTGTACAGATTGTTCTGGGGCAAGGTGAAGCCCGGTGACGGCTATCATGCTTGAGCCGGTCGGCCCCGGCGAAGACGATCACCAGCCTCTGGTGAAGCGCCTTGGCTGGTTCTTCGTAATCGCCTTCGTGTCGATGCTCGTGGTCGCGGCCGTCGCCTATGCGTTACGGGCTGCGCTGTTCATCCACTGATGCCCAGCTCGGCCAACGCAAAGGCCTTGATCGACTTGTAGTCGGCCTTGCCGTTTGAGGCGCGGCCAAGATTGTCCTTGAACAGGATCCGCTTCGGCGCCTTATACCTTGCCAGCTTGCCCTGCACGAAGGCGCGCAGCTCGTCCTCGCTCACATCGCTGTCCAGTGACACAACCGCCGTCACGGCCTGACCCCACTTGTCGTCCGGCACGCCCACCACCAGCGCATCGCGAACCGCCGCGTGGGATTTCAGCGCTTCTTCGACCTCCTCGGGATAGACCTTCTCGCCAGCCGTATTGATGCAGTTCGAGCCGCGCCCCAGCAGCGTGATCGAACCATCTGCTTCAACGGTGCACCAGTCGCCCGGAATGGCATAGCGCATTCCGCCAATCGTCTTGTACGTCTTCGCGGTCTTTTCGGGGTCTTTGTAATAGCCCAGTGGCACGGCGCCGCCGCGTGCAATGAAGCCCGGCTCGCCGCTCCCCGGAACCACTTCGCGGTCATCCTCGGTAAACACCTTGCAGGCCGGCCCGATCTCGAACTTCGAGGTTTGCGTGCCACCATCGGCGGTGGTGATCGACGATCCGAATCCGACGGCTTCCGACGCGCCAAAACTGTCAGTCAGCGCGGCCTGCGGCATGTGCTTCAGCAGTCCCTGTTTGACCTCTGCGCTCCACATAACGCCGGATGATATGATCGCCAGCACGCTCGACACGTTCCAACGGCCCGGATTGGCATCCAGGCACTGCAACATCGGTTTGCCGAAAGCGTCGCCAACGATCGCCATGCTGGTCACGCCTTCGCGCTCGACCGTGGCCCAGAGGTTTTCCGGATCGAACTTCTTGTTCTCCGTCAGCGTCACGACGCCGCCGCCATTCAGCATCGCGCCCATCGCGGTGAACAGGCCCGTCCCGTGCATCAGCGGGCAGGCGGGCACCTGGCGCGAGAAACGTCCCACGGTCAGCGCATTCTGCACATGCTCGTCGATATTCGCCGGCACCGGCAGCCCCGCTTTGCGCGCGCCCTCCATGCCGGCTTCGCGCCAGATGGCATGGGTCCACATCACGCCTTTCGGCATGCCGGTCGTGCCGCCGGTATAGAGCAGCAGCAGGTCGTCGCCCGAGCGGGGGATATTCAGCGGCGAGGGGTCGCCTGTGGTGGCCAGCGTCTCGTAGGCCTTTGCGAACGGTAGGGTCTCCGCGCCGCCCACCTGCACCCAGACCTTCACCTTCGGCAGCCGTGCGCGCACGCGCTCCACTTCGGCAGCAAAGTCCGCATCGAAGAACACAACGGTCGAATCGGAATTGTCGAAGATGTAGACAAGCTCATCGTCGAGATAGCGGTAATTGACGTTCACATGGGCCAGCCGCGCTTTGAAACAGGCCGCCAATCCTTCCATGTATTCCGGCTGGTTGCGCAGATAGAATCCCGCCTTGTCGCCTGGCTTGGCGCCCAGCGAGTGCAGCGCACGGGCAATCCGGTTCGAGCGTGCGGTCATCTCCGGCCAGGAAATGCGCCGGTCGCCATGCGCCAGCGCGATGTCCTCAGGCCCCAGCGCCGCGCCCACGGCGTCCAGCATGTCACCGAAGTTCCAGTCCATCGTCGCGTTCTCCCCTTCGCCATTTTCGGCGTGATGTTTCGGGAGATGGTAGGAGCGAGGGCCGCACGGAGCAATCATGACCCAAAGGAAACAGCCCCCCGGATTTCTCCGGAGGGCCGCTCGATTTTCTGGTCCGGAAAAGGGTCCGGGCTTAGAAGCCCATGTCACCCATGCCGCCCATGCCGCCGGGCATGCCGCCGCCGCCAGCCGATTCCTTCTTCGGCGCTTCGGCAATGCCGGCTTCCGTCGTGATCAGCAGGCTGGCCACCGAAGCGGCGTTCTGGAGGGCCGAACGGACCACCTTCACCGGGTCGATAACACCCATGACGACCAGGTCGCCATACTCTTCGGTCTGAGCGTTGAAGCCGTAGGAGCGCGACTTGTTCTGCAGGATCGTGTTGACCACCACCGAACCTTCGACGCCGGCGTTTTCGACGATCTGGCGCAGCGGCGCTTCGAGCGCCTTGCGGACGATGTCGATACCGGCCTTTTCGTCGTCGTTCGCGCCGACCACGTCGATGTTCTTCGAAGCGCGCAGCAGGGCAACGCCGCCGCCCGGAACGATGCCTTCTTCGACAGCCGCACGGGTTGCGTTGAGCGCGTCATCAACGCGGTCTTTCTTTTCTTTCACTTCGACTTCGGTTGCGCCGCCGACCTTGATGACCGCAACACCGCCCGCGAGTTTCGCGAGACGCTCTTGCAGCTTCTCCTTGTCGTAATCCGACGAAGTGTCTTCGATCTGCTTGCGGATCTGGTTCACGCGGGCTTCGATTTCTTTCTTCTTGCCGGCGCCGTCGACGATGGTCGTGTTGTCCTTGTCGATCGTGATGCGCTTGGCTTTGCCCAGCATTTCCATGCCGACGTTCTCGAGCTTGATGCCAAGGTCTTCAGAGATGACCTGACCACCCGTCAGAACGGCGATGTCCTGCAGCATGGCCTTACGGCGGTCGCCGAAGCCCGGAGCTTTCACGGCAGCGATCTTCAGGCCGCCGCGCAGCTTATTGACAACGAGAGTGGCAAGGGCTTCGCCGTCGACGTCTTCAGCGATGATGACGAGCGGTTTCTGCGACTGGACCACGGCTTCGAGGATCGGCAGCAGCGGCTGCAGGCTCGACAGTTTGGACTCGTGGAGCAAGACGAGGGCGTCGTCGAGCTCGACCATCATCTTGTCCGGATTGGTGATGAAGTACGGGCTGATATAGCCGCGGTCGAACTGCATGCCTTCGACGACGTCGAGTTCGGTTTCAGCCGACTTGGCTTCTTCGACCGTAATGACGCCTTCGTTGCCAACTTTTGCCATCGCTTGGGCGATCATCTCGCCGATTTCGCGCTGGCCGTTGGCCGAGATCGTGCCGACCTGCGCGATCTCCTCGTTGGTTTTCACCTTCTTGGCGTGGTGGGCGAGGTCGGAGACGACTTCGATCACGGCCTTGTCGATGCCGCGTTTCAGGTCCATCGGGTTCATGCCCGCGGCGACGCGCTTCATACCTTCGCGCACGATGGCCTGGGCCAGAACCGTTGCGGTCGTGGTGCCGTCGCCGGCGGTGTCGTTCGCTTTCGATGCCACTTCGCGCAGCATCTGTGCGCCCATGTTCTCCAGCCTGTCTTCCAGCTCGATTTCCTTGGCGACCGTCACGCCGTCTTTGGTCGTGCGCGGGGCGCCGAACGATTTCTCGATGACAACGTTACGGCCTTTCGGGCCGAGCGTGACTTTCACGGCGTTTGCCAGGACGTCTACGCCGCGGAGCATTTTCTCGCGGGCGTCAGCGCCAAAAACTACAATCTTTGCAGCCATATTGAGTTACCTCTTGAATTGTTTGGGGAAGGAAAGGGGCGGAGACTTATTTGGTCTCCAGGACGCCCAAGATGTCGCTTTCCTTCATGATCAGCAGCTCTTCGCCGTCGATCGTGACTTCCGTGCCGGACCACTTGCCGAACAGCACGCGGTCTTTTGGTTTCACATCCATCGGGATGATCTCATTGTCATCACCGCGGGCGCCTTTGCCGACGGAAACGACGATGCCCTCCTGGGGCTTCTCTTTCGCGGTGTCGGGGATGATGATCCCGCCCTTGGACTTTTCTTCTTCCTTGATGCGGCGAACAACGACGCGATCATGCAGGGGACGAAGTTTCATTCTTTGTGCCTCTTCGATCAAAACAGATATTTGGATCTATCTATGGGTTCTGGTCGCGAGCAGGCGGGAGGTGCGGTGAATTAGCACTCACCCGGGTCGACTGCTAACGATGCGCTGGAGATAGTCAGTCGCCCGTTCGGCGTCAACCATTCCCTGATGCGCAGCGGTAAACTATTTCCTCTGGGGTCATTTGCGCCCGACGGTTTACGAATGGCTTGAAAATATTAGGGATAAGCCGCACCGGCGCTGCGCTTACCATACCGGCCCGGCTGGACGCGACGGCGTAAGCCCGGTTTCGGCGCACCTGCCGCATCCGCACAACTTGTAAGGTTAACGGATTGTGGTGGGAGAGGCGCGAAATCCCCGCTCGGGCTCAGCCTGAATTCAATGATCCTGCAGTAGACTGGGCACAAGATAAGGGATGCAGGATGAGCACCAGACTTCGTGATATATTGGCGTCAGTAAACTACTTCGCCTTGGTGAGTACCTCGGCGGTGACGATTTCCTTTATCGTTTCGCTCGTGGTCTACAAGCTCGGCATTCCGGTAAACGCCGGCGATTATATCCGCCTGAACTTGTTCGTGACCGGCTGTATCGCGGTTCCGACCGGCATCATCGCGACGCTCCACGATTTCCATTCCCGTGTTTACCAGCGCCGCCTCGAAGCGCTCGCCTGGACCGACGAGCTGACGGGCCTCCTGAACCGCCGCTTCTTCATGCGGGCCGCCGATGAGGAATGCCACCGCATGCGCCGCACCCAGCGCACCGCCGCCGTGGCCATCCTCGACATCGACTTCTTCAAGGAGGTCAACGACCTCTATGGTCATGCGGCAGGCGACAAGGTGCTCAAGGCCATCGCCCAGATCGCCTATGCCGAGCTGCGCGGCCCCTTCGACAAGCTCGGCCGCTGGGGCGGGGAGGAATTCGTCGTGCTGCTCAGCGATGTGACGCCGGAAAATGCCCGCATCGTCTGCGACCGCCTGCGGGCCCGCATCCAGGCCGCCCTGATCGAGGCCGGTGACTACCAGGTCTGTGTCACGGCGAGCTTCGGCTTCTGTATGCTCTCCTCGGGCTCGAACGTGATGCTCGCAATCGAAGCGGCTGACCGGGCCCTTTATGAAGCCAAGCGCCTCGGCCGCAACCGGGTCGAGATGGCCGAGTGTGCCCACGCCGCCGATGTCCAGGATATCACCGAGTTCAAGCAGCGCGTCGCCGCCGGGAAGCGCCGCCTTGCCGTCGACGAGGAAGGCCTCGACGACCTGCGTGCCGCAGCCGTGGCACAGGCCGGGGGTCTGCGCGCAGATAGCCGCGCCCGGTTCTCCCGGTAATCTGCACCGCCGGTCAGGCTCTGCCCAGCCGGCGCTTGCCGCCCCGCTGATTTCCTGATTGGAAACGGTCCTCGCGCCATCGCGGAGGACACCCATGACCCAATCGCCGCCCCGGACCGGTCCGCTTACGGACCTGCGCGTCATTGAGTTGGGCCAGCTCATCGCTGGCCCGTTCTGCGGCCAGATCTTTGCCGACATGGGCGCCGACGTCATCAAGGTGGAGCCACCGGGGCAGGGTGATCCCTTGCGCGAATGGGGCCGCGAAGGCTTTCCGCTCTGGTGGTCGGTCGTCGCGCGCGGCAAGCGCTGCATCACCGCCAACCTGCGCGAACGGGAGGGGCAGGACCTCGTCCGCCGCCTAGTGGCCGAAGCTGATTTCCTGCTGGAAAACTTCCGCCCCGGCACGCTGGAGAAGTGGGGGCTTAGCTACGAAGCGCTCCAGGCGATCAACCCGCGTCTCATCATGATCCGCGTGTCCGGCTACGGCCAGACGGGGCCATACGCCGAACGGGCAGGCTATGCCTCGGTCGGGGAGGCGATGGGCGGGCTGCGCTACGTGATGGGTGAGGCCGACCGCGTGCCCTCCCGCGCCGGCATATCCCTCGGCGACAGTCTTGCGGGCCTCTACGCCGCCCTCGGCGCGCTCGCCGCGTTGCACCACCGGGAGAAGACCGGCGAAGGCCAGATGATCGATGCGACCATCTACGAATCCGTTCTGTCGGTGATGGAAGGCCTTGTCCCGGAATACCAGTTCGAAGGCTACACCCGCGAACGCTCGGGCTCGATCCTGCCGAACATCGCCCCGTCAAACATCTATACCGGGTCGGACGGCATGGTCATTGTCGCCGCCAACCAGGACACGGTTTTCGCGCGTCTTTGCACCGCCATCGGGCAGCCGGATCTGAAAGACCATCCGGACTACAAGTCGCATGTTGCCCGCGGCCAGCACCAGAAAACCCTCGACGATCTTATCCAGGCCTGGGCGTGCACGCGCACGATTGACGACATCGAGGCGACCATGATTGCCAATGGCGTCCCGGTCGGGAAGGTCTATCGCGCGGCCGATATGCTGGCCGATCCGCATTATGCCGCGCGGCAGTCCCTTGTCGACGTTCCGAGCCAGCGCTGGCCCGGGCTCAAGCAGCAGAACGTCTTCCCCAAACTCTCCGCCACGCCTAGCCGCATCCGCTGGGCCGGCCCCGACCAGATCGGTTCGCATACGGAAGAAGTGCTGACCGAGATCCTGAACCTGACCCCGGAACAGGTCGCAAAACTCCGCGCCAGCGGCATCGTCTGAACAAAGCCATCCCGCGCCTATGATTCCGGCCAGCGCCTTGACCCAGTGTGATCCTGCCTCGCCTAGCGCGCCGTAAGGCCGCCGTCGACCACGTGTTCCTGCCCGGTCGAGAAGCTGGACGCATCCGAGGAAAGCCACAGGATCAGCTGCGCCACTTCTTCCGGTTTGCCCGCCCGGCCCATCGGTGTGCCGCCCATCGCGATCACGTTCGGATCCAGCGCGTTGCCGCCGGTATGGGCAGTCATGGCGCTCACCTGTTCGGCCGGCATCGTCTCGGTGATCCGGGTGATGTCCTTCTGCCAGATCGGTGTGTCGATGATTCCGGGGTGAACCGAGTTGACCCGGATGTTGAGCCCCAGTGCAGCGCACTCGACTGCGGCGGCCTTGGTGAACAGCCGTACGGCGCCCTTTGAGGCGCAATATGCGCTGACGCCCGCCGATCCGCGCAGGCCCGCCACGGAGGACAGGTTGATGATCGAGCCCCCCCCTTTCATCGCCCGCATGGCCGCGCGGGTACCCAGGAACACGCTGTCGGTGTTGACCGCCATCTGCTTCTGCCAGTCGGCCAGCGAATACTCGAGGATTGCGCCGGCAATCGCGATCCCGGCATTGTTGACCAGGATGCTCGGCGGTCCGAACTGTTTCTCGGTTTCCGCAATGACAGCATCCCAGCGGGCCTCGTCCACCACGTCCTGTTTGGCGATGGCGCCGGTGCCGCCGGCCTTCTTGATGAGGTCCAGGGTCTCCTTCAGGCCCGCCTCATCGAGGTCGGTCGCCATGACCTTGGCGCCCTCCTGTGCGAGCAAGACCGCCGTCGCCCGGCCGATTCCGCTGGCCGCCCCTGTAACAATCGCGATTTTACCGCTGACTTGACCCATGTATTCCTCCCTGTTTTGAGGACCACACTAGCAGGCCGGGCGCTTGACGCGAGCGTCTTATTGGTGTTTTACCCGCCTCTTCATGACGGGATGGTGCGGAACCGCCGTTGTAATCGCAGGCACAATGGAGTGTTTGCCGGTCCGCGCTGACAATGAGGTACTACCATGTCACGTCGCCATAGCGCGAAGTACAAGATCGACCGTCGGGTCGGCGAAAACATCTGGGGCCGTGCAAAGTCCCCCTTCAACAAGCGTAACTATAAGCCGGGCCAGCATGGCCAGAACCGCCGCAACAAGGTCTCCGACTTTGGTATGCAGCTGATGGCGAAGCAGAAGCTGAAAGCTTACTACGGCGACATCACCGAAAAGCAGTTCCTGAAAACCTACGAAGAAGCCGCCCGCATGAAGGGCAACTCGGCCGAGAACCTGATCGGACTGCTTGAGTCGCGCCTCGACGCCATGGTTTACCGCTCAAAATTCGTTCCGACGATCTTCGCGGCCCGCCAGTTCGTCAACCACGGCCACGTCACCGTGAACGGCCGCCGTTGCAACATCAGCTCCGCACGTCTGAAGCCGGGCGATGTGGTCCAGGTCCGCGAGAAGTCGCGCAACCTCGCCCTCGTCCTGGAAGCCCTCGGCAGCGCAGAGCGTGACATCCCGGAATACATCGAGGTCGACCCCAAGGCGATGACCTCCACCTACAAGCGCGTCCCGGCTCTGGCCGACGTGCCATACCCGGTGAAGATGGAGCCGGCTCAGGTGGTCGAGTTCTACTCCTCGTAAACCGTCTGAATTTCTTGAAGTTTCGGGAAGGCCGCGCCAGACTGGTGCGGCCTTTTCATTTGCAGGAGCCCCTGATGGCCATTCCTTCGATTGCCGAAGTCCGCAAAGCGCTCATCGCGCAGCCGGGCAAGGAATTCGACCTGTCGAAGTGCGACACTACCGGCCGGGAGGTGTTTCCGGACAAGGCGGAGGCGGAGACCAGTCTCAAGAAGGATGCGGCCGTCATCAACGAACTGAAGGACATGCTCTATGCCGAGCAGCGCCGCTCGCTGCTCGTCGTATTGCAAGGCATGGACACGGCAGGCAAGTCCGGCACAATCAAGTCCGTCTTCGCGGAGACGACCCCGCTCGGCATGGAGGTGAAGGCCTTCAAGGCGCCGAGCAGCGAGGAACTGGCGCGTGACTATCTCTGGCGCGTTCACAACGCCGTACCCCGGCGCGGCAATGTTGGCATCTTCGACCGCTCCCACTACGAAGATGTGCTCGTTGTGCGCGTGCGCGGCTTCGCGCCGCTCGAGGAAGTTGAGAAGCGCTACGACCAGATCAACGCCTTCGAAAAACACCTCGCCGAGAACGGCACGACGATTCTGAAGTTCATGCTGAATGTCGGTTATGAGGAGCAGGGGATCCGCCTGAAGGAACGGGTGGAAGAAGTCCACAAGCTCTGGAAGTTCAACCCCGGCGACTTGGATGACCGGTCGCGCTGGGCCGAGTTCATGCAAGCCTACGAGATCGCGATCCGCCGCTGCTCGACCCGGCATGCGCCCTGGTATGTCATCCCGTCCGACAGCCGCACCCGTCGTAGCGCGATGGTCGCCCGGATCGTGCGCGGCGCCCTGGAGGGCATGGACCTGAAATGGAAGGACCCGGGCTACAGGCCCGAGTCCTATAATTTCAGCTGAAGCTGACCGGTTAGTTGGAGAAGCGGACCGAGCCGCCGCTCGATTCTTTCGAATTCTGCTGCGACGGACCGCCAACGAACTTCACCGAGCCGCCGCTTGAGGCATGTCCGTCCGCAAGTCCGGTCGCGAAAGCATCCACGTCCGCCCCGCTCGACGCGTCGGCCTTCGCCGACTGGCAGCGAAGGTCGTCGGCTTTTACGGTGGCGCCCGAAGAGGCGTCGATATCAATGCTCTTGCAGGCGCCTGACAGTTTGGCGCTGCCGCCCGAAGAGGCTTCGACGATGAAGCTTGCTGCCGCCTTGGAATAGACGGTTGCTTCGCCCGAAGACGAGGCATCCACCACCGTCTCGCCGGTGCCGCTCACCGTGCCGGAAGCTTCGCCGCTCGATGAGGCGGACGCGCGCAGCGATTTCGCTTCCAGACCCTTGGCGTCGATTTCGCCCGAGGATGAGGCAGACAGGCGAGTGGCCCCCGACGTGCCGGCCAGTTCAATCTCGGAGCTCGAGGAGGCGCTGACGTCGAGGTCATCCGAGTCGATGGCCGAGGATTTGAAGGTCGACGACTGGGAAACCTGGATGCCGTCAAGATCGGGGCCGGTGACGTATACGGTATACCGCGGCTGGCGCTTTCCGTTGACCTTCACGGTCTCACCATCCTTGGAGATATCGAGCGAGCTGCCCCAAGACAGGTACTTGTTTTTCTTCTTGATGCTGTTGCGAGTGACGACCAGCGTATCGCCGTCATTTTCGATGCGGGCATCGCTGAAATCGCCGCTCGGCGTCTCGACAGTGACCTTCACCTGGGCGGCAGGGGTGTAGACTACGTCCATCACACCGTTGACCTTGATATTGGAAAAGCTACCGGCGTCGAAAGTCTTGCCTTCGGCGAGGGCGCCGGGCGCCAGCAGCAGCGCAACCGTGGCGAGGGCAGTAAGGGTCTTGTTCATGGCGGGGCTCCAAAAATTCGATGAGCCCTGTATGATTATCGAAATACGATATGTCAATCGTTGTTTTTCGATAAATTCAGCACCCCGACTGCGATCCGGAGGTTCCGCGGGCCTGGCGGCGCAGGGCCATGGGCGGTTGGCCGAACACCCGCATGAAGGCCATCCGCATCCGTTCGGGGTCGTCAAAACCAGTGTCACGGGCGATCTGCTGCAGGGATAGTGCCGTTTTCTCAACGCTCTGGCGCGCAGCGTCGAGGCGGAGCTTTTCAACAAAACGCGCCGGGGTTGTGCCGGTCTCGGCGCGGAACACGCGGGCAAAGTTGCGCGGGCTCATCGCCGCCCTTTCCGCGAGCGCATCGACCGAAACATCTGCGGCGAGATTGCTCCGTACCCAGTCTATCAGCGAATCGAAGCGTCCTGAAGCGAGCCGTATGTCCTGCAGAACGGAGAACTGCGACTGGCCGCCATGCCGGCGCTGATGCACCACCAGTTCTCGTGCCGCCCGCAGGGTGACATCTTCACCGAGATCGTCTTCGACAAGGGCCAGTGCGAGATCGATGCCCGCCGTGATGCCGGCCGACGTCCAGAACTTGCCGTCGCGCACATAGATGCGGTCCGCCTGCAGCCTTGTGTCGGGATAGAGACGTTCGAACGCGGCTGAGCGGCGCCAGTGCGTGGTGGCACTACGTCCTTTCAGCAGGCCTGCCGCCGCCAGCAGGAACGCGCCCGAACAGACCGAACAGGTCCTGCGGGTGCGGCCGGACAGGTCGCGCAGCGCCTCCATCATGCGGGAATCCGTCATCGCCGCGCGCGTGCCTTCGCCGCCCGAAACAATTAACGTGTCAAGCTTCAAGCCTATAGGGAGCCGTTCGGACATCATTGACGCCCCGCACGAGGCGCGCACCGGGCCGCCATCCAGCGAGTAGACGGTCAGCGCATAAGGAGAGGGGGCCATGGCGCGCGTCGGCATTTCAAACACGCCGATTGGGCCTGCTGCATCGAGGATCTGGAATCCGTCGAAGATCAGAAAGCCGATCGTGCGAGTGGTGGGTTTGGCGGAAAACATGGGAACAACGTCCTTTCAGCCAAAGCGGTTCTAGGCAACAATTCCACCAGCAGCAAGGAGCCTGTCATGAACCGCCCGTCCTTCACCACCGTTTTCGCAATCTATCCGAACCTCACGCATCTGGATTTCACCGGCCCGCACCAAGTGCTCTGCCGCATTCCAGGCGCGACGACGGTCATCGCCAGCCAAGATGGCGGCGAGATCGAAGCCGAGGGCGGCCTCGTGATCGGGCGCACGCAGAAACTGGCGGATATCGCGCACTGCGACCTGATCTGCGTGCCTGGAGGCATCGCGGCAACCGAGACCGCGCTGGACACGGCGTTCGTGTCGGAAGTCCGCAGGCTGGCCCTCGGCGCAAAATATGTCACGTCGGTCTGCACGGGTTCGCTCATCCTCGGTGCAGCCGGTTTGCTTGAGGGCAAGCGCGCGGCCTGCCACTGGGCCTGGCGCGATCTGTTGACCGAGTTCGGGGCGATCGCGGACCCGGCCCGGGTCGTCCGAGACGGGAATATCTTTACCGGTGGGGGCGTGACAGCAGGCATCGACTTTGCCTTCACCCTTCTGGCGGAGATCGCCGGCGAACCTTTCGCCAAGGCTGTTACGCTAGGGCTCGAATACGCGCCCGCCCCGCCCTACGCATGCGGACGTCCGGAATTGGCCGACGAGGCAACGCTTACCCTGATGGCGCGCAACACGGAAAAGATGATGTCGCAGCGCCGCGCCGAAGCGCAGCAGGCGGGCGCACGCCTGAAGCGCTAGTTTGCGTCGCCGTAAAGGTCGTAATCGTCCGCTCCAGTGATTCGGGTACGGACGATATCCCCCGCCTTCAGCGCCCGCTTGCTGGACACATAAACGACCGCATCCACTTCCGGCGCATCGGCTTTCGATCGGCCGATCCAGCTACCGGGCGACTGATCGTCGGCGGTATCGATCATCACATCGATCTTCTGGCCGACCTGCGCAGCGGCGCGGGCGGCCGACACTTCGGCCTGAGCCTCCATGAACCGGTGCCAGCGCTCTTCCTTGATCTCCTCCGGCACGTGATTGTCCAGCTTGCCGCTTTCGGCATGCACGACGTTCTCGTATTTGAAGCAGCCCGCGCGGTCGATCTTGGCTTCACGGATGAAGTCGAGCAGGATCTGGAAGTCGTCCTCCGTCTCGCCCGGAAAGCCGACGATAAAAGTGGACCGGATGGCGAGGTCGGGCACGTCGCTGCGCCACCGGGAAATCCGGGCGAGCACCTTGTCCTGGTTGCCGGGGCGTTTCATGGCCTTCAGAACCGGCGCCGCGGCGTGCTGGAAGGGGATGTCGAGATAGGGCGTGATCACACCTTCAGCCATCAGCGGAATGATGCCGTCTACATGCGGGTATGGATAGACATAGTGCATCCGCGTCCAGACGCCGAGACTACCGAGGCCCTTGGCGAGGTCCAGGAAACGGGTCTCGTATTCCGTGCCGCGCCAGGCTTCCGGCTTGTATTTTATGTCCAGTCCGTAGGCAGATGTGTCCTGGCTGATGACGAGCAGTTCCTTGACGCCCGCAGCGACCAGTTTTTCAGCCTCGGTCAATACATGGTGGATCGGGCGCGACACCAGATCGCCGCGCAGCTTCGGGATAATGCAGAAGCTGCAACGGTTGTTGCAGCCTTCGGAAATCTTCAGATACGCGTAGTGGCGAGGCGTGAGGCGCAGGCCGGTTTCCGGCACAAGGTCGAGGTGCGGATTGTGGGGCGGCGTCAGATGCGTGTGCACCGCGTCCATTACCGCTTCATACTGGTGCGGCCCGGTGACGGCGAGCACCTTGGGATGCGCCCGCTGGATGACCTCCGGTTCCGCGCCCAGACAACCGGTGACGATAACCTTTCCATTCGCTTCGATCGCTTCGCCGATCGCCGAAAGACTCTCGTCGCGGGCGGAATCGAGGAAGCCGCAGGTATTCACCAGCACAAGGTCCGCCCCCGAATAATCCGGGGCAATCTGGTAGCCTTCGGCGCGCAAGCGCGTGATGATCCGTTCGGAATCGACCAGCGCCTTCGGGCAGCCGAGTGAAACGATGCCGACTTTCGGCGGTTTCGCCGGCTTGATCGGGGCGGGGGCAAGGGGTGTCGTCGTCATCGGCGCTCTGCTATATTGAAAACGAGGACGGGGAAAGCACTACGATGCGCGAGGATACCTCAAAGCCGAACTTTGTGCGCCTACGGGCGATACAGATATCGGCGGTCCTGGCGGGTGGTCTGGTGTTTGCGGTGGCCGGTATCTTGATGGGTGTGTTCCGCAAACCAGAAATCGCCACGGTGGTCCTGGCCTTCGCTTTTGCCAGCGCCGCGTTTGGCGGCGTTTTCTATTTCGTCGCACTGCTGCTCGAAGGTTCGCTGCAAAAATACATCCTGCGCGACGAAACCGTGATCCAGGGCGATGACGTGAAGATGGTTACACACACTGCGTCGTCGGGCGATCCCGTCATCGACAAGTGGATCGGGACATACGCCTTCGCGCGCAACTTGTTCGGGATGTCGGTCATCCCGATCCTGATCCTTGCGGGGCTTTATTTTTTCGCCTGATGCGCGCGCGAGGTATACTGAACCAGCAGCACGCAGACCGGACTAAGGTCACCCGGACCGGTTCAGCATTCTACTCTGCGGCGAGCTCAATGCCTTTTTCGGCGAACAATTCTTTCAGCTCGCCATTCTCGAACATTTCTTTCAGGATGTCGCAGCCGCCGATGAATTCCCCCTTCACATAGAGCTGCGGGATCGTCGGCCAGTTGGTGTACTGCTTGATGCCGTCACGCACCGCCTCATTCTCGAGCACGTTGGTCGAGACGTATTCCACGCCAAGATAATCGAGGATCTGCACGACCGTTGAGGAGAAGCCACATTGAGGAAAGGTCGGCGTGCCCTTCATGAACAGCACAACGTCATTGGACTTTACGGCCTTGTCGATGGCGTCGAGAGTGGCTTGGTCGGTCATGGATATGGCTCCGGTTGCGGCCTTGATTTGGATTGCGTGATGCGCTGCGTCAAGTTGCGTCGGGACGCGCGCAGCGGACATGGCGCGTCGTGTCACGAAAGCTTCATGTTGAAATTATCGATAAGCGATTGCCATTTATCGAAAAACGATTATAAGGCCACATACAAGGGAGCGCGGCATTCGGTTCGCCTCCCGGTAGGAACTGGAGAGCCCGATCATGATCTACGGATTTAACCTGAAAGCCGCATCCGCGTCGGTCCTGATGGCTCTGTGCGCTGTCTCGCCCGGAACGGCGCAGGCCGCCGAACTCGCGCCTTCGAGCGAAGAGGGCGCACTGATCAACGAAAAGGTTGTTGTAACCGCCCGCAAGCCCGCAGAAACGCAAAACTATGTGGCGCAGGTCACCGCGCCGCCTCATGGCACCGAACAGCTCGCCCGCTGGGATGACCGTATCTGCGTCGGCGTATCGGGGGTCAAAGCCGCACAGGCGCAGTTCATCGCCGATCGTGTTTCGCAGCGTGCCCTGGAAGTAGGATTGCGTACCGGCAAGCCGGGATGCTCGCCTGAGATCACCATTCTCGTGACGACGGAACCCGAAGTGCTGATTGGCGCGATGCAGGAGAAATATGCCAACCTGTTTGCGGTGAGCTCCGAAAAGCGCGTCGGCACGCTTGGCAAGTCTGCGTTCGAACAGTTCAAGACCGAGGAGCGCCCGGTGCGCTGGTGGCACGTTTCAGAAACGCGTGGCGCGGACGGAACGCGCATCTCCGGTGAAGCACGCCAAGGCGTTGCTGATGGCGTCGTCGGCGCGCCGACCGTTCGCTCTGAAGGTAGCCGCCTGCGGTCAGCCACCCGGCAGGACCTGAGCCATGCGATAATCGTTGTCGATGCAAATCTAGTTCAGGGCGTGTCGATGGACTCGCTGGCAGACTACATTGCCTTCGTGGCGCTGATGCAGGCCGATCCAAACGGAAACACGACGGGTATCGAAACCATCATGAATCTTTTCCGCGTGGATTTGGGTGACAAGCGCCCGATGCAGATGACGGACTGGGACAAGGATTTCCTGCGGGCCCTGTACTCGATGCCGCGCAATACAGTGTCACTGACCCAGGCGCAGAGCTACCTGGCTGAGCGCATGGAGCGCAAGTAACGGCATTGGCCGCTTAAATGATAAGGGCGCCCCGGCAAGGGCGCCCTTTTTTTGGTTTCAGCGTGAACGGGGCCGATCTTACCAACCGCAGGCCTGTCCCTCGTTCTGCTCTTTGAGGTAAACCATCAGCGGATCGAAATACTCGATGATGGCGCTGCCATCCATCTGGCGTGTGCCGGTGAACTTTTCCAGCGTGTCGGGCCAGGGCTGCGATGCGCCCGCTTCCAGCATGGCGTTGAACCGCTCGCCGACTTCCTTGTCATTGTAAATCGAGCAGCGGTGCAGCGGGCCTTCCCAGCCGGCCTGCTCGCAGGCGGCCTTGTGGAACTGGAACTGCAGAATGAAGCTCAGGAAGTAACGCAGGTAGGGCGTATTACCGGGGATGTGGTACTTCGCGCCGGGGTCGAAGGCATCGGCCGGGCGAGGCCCCGGAGGCACGAGGCCCTGGTTCTTAAGGCGTAGATCCCACCAATCCTGGTTGTAATTTTCCGGTGCCGTCTTGCCGGACAGCACATCCCATCGCCAGCCATCAACTGTCAGCGCGAACGGCAGGAATGCGATCTTGTCGAGTGCGGTTTGCATCAGCAGGGCCGTATCGGAATCCGGGCCCGGCATTTCCTCGGCGGTGATCAGACCAATCTGCTTGAGGTACTCCGGCGTGATCGATAGGCCGATGAAGTCCCCGATGGCTTCGTGGAAGCCGTCATGGGCGCCATTCTTGTAAAGGAAGTCCTGGTCCTTGTATGCGCGCTGGTAGAAGTTGTGACCGAGTTCGTGGTGAACGGTGTAGAAGTCTTCCGAATTCACTTCGGTGCACATCTTGATGCGCACATCCTCTTCGTCATCGAGGTTCCAGGCCGAAGCGTGGCACTGCACTTCCTTGCCTTCCGGACGCACGATCATCGAGCGTTCCCAGAACGTCTTGGGCAGCGGCGCCAGGCCAAGCGACACGAAGAAGGCCTCGCCGGTCTCGACCATCTTGATCGGCGTGTAGCCTTTGTCGACCAGGCGCTGGGTCAGGTCGTAACTTATTGGGACGGAATCGGCGGGTTTCACGACGTCGTAGATCGACGACCATTGCTGGGCCCACATGTTGCCGAGCAGGTCCGCACGGATCGGGCCGGTCGCTGGCTGCACCGCGTCGCCATATTTCTGGTTCAACTTCATGCGGGTATAGCAGTGCAGCTCCTTGTAGAGCGGCTGGACCTGCGTCCACAGGCGCTGGACTTCGGTTTCCATCTCCTCGGGCGGCATGTCGTAGCCCGAAAGCCACATCTGATCGAGGCTGGGATAGCCCAGTTCCCGCGCGCCCTCGTTGGCGAGGGTCACCATCGCGGCATAATTGTCCTTCATCGGCGGCGAAATCGTCCGCCAGCCTTCCCAGACGGCCTTGGTCTCGTTTGGATTGCGCGACGTCTCGATGATGGTCGAGGCCTCGTCGAGCGTGATCATCTGGCCTTTGTATTCGAACTTTCCGGTGCCGTAGGCGGCGTCGAGATCCGTCGTCAGTTTCGACAATTCCTCCGCCGCGCCAGGACGGGACGGGGCAGGAATCGTGATACCGCCGCGCAGGATCTGCATCTTGCGCGCTAGGTCTGGCGGCAGTTGTGAGACGTCGAACTTCTTGGACTCGTTGGCCAGCGACACGGCCAGCGTCGTGGCCTTTGCGCCGGCTTTCGCCGCAGCTGTATTCGTCTCCGGATTGATATCGGTCGCCTGGTTCCAGAAAGCCTGTGCAGCTTCCTTGTTCATCGCGGCGAGTTCGCTTTCGGCGAGGGTCAGGAACGTCCGGGCCTCGATGGCCATTTCCTCAGCCGCGATGGCCGCCGGATCAACCCGATCCTGATGCGGCGTACAAGCCACAAGCATGAGGCCGAGCGCGGCAACGCTGGCCGTTTTCAACAGATTTGACATGAATTCAGCTCTCCCTGGGAGTTTGTCCCAGCAGACAGTGAACCGGACGTAACGTCAATATTTGCGCAGCTCAGGGTGCCCGTGTTTTCAGGGCTAGCGCGTGCAGTACGCCGCCCATGTGGCCCTGCAGGGCTTCGTAAACCATCTGGTGCTGGCGCACCCGCGGCACGCCGGCAAACCGCGCGCTGACGATCTCGGCCTGCCAGTGATTGTCGTCCCCCGCGAGGTCGGTCAGCGTGATTTCCGCGTCCGGAAAGCCCTGCTTCAGGAATTTCATCAGAGTGTCCTGGCTCATGCCCATGTGTCAGGTCCTTTCACGGCTCGCGCTAGGCAGATGGCGCCCGAAAGGGCTAGGGTCAAGCGTTGCGACTCGCGTCCCGGAGCTCCCCCTGATGACAAAACGGTCCTTTGCTCTCGCGGCGATCCTCGGTTTCGTGGCGATAGCGCTGGGCGGTTACCTACTGTGGCAGGGGCGCCAGGGCGACGCGATCCCGGGAGTCACCTATGAGGCGCGCAACATCGATCCCGGCCCGATGCTGCACCTGGCCGAGGTGCTGTCATCTGATGCTCTGGAGGGGCGCGGCGCAGGCACGCCGGGCGCCGACGCGGCCCGGGGCTTCATCCGCAAGCGCTTCGAGGATGCGGGCCTAAAGCCCTACCTCAAATCCGGATGGGAACACGCGGTGACTGTTCTGCCGCGCCCCGGCCTCGACGTGCCGGGCCCGGGTGCCAACCTGATCGGCTGGGTGCCGGGTCAGACGCCCGGCAGCGGCCCGCTCATAATCGTTACCGCCCACTACGACCATCTCGGCATCCGAAACGGTGAGATCTACAACGGCGCCGACGACAACGCCTCCGGCGCCGCGGCGCTCACCGCGCTCGCCGAACATTTCGTCCGCCAGCCGCCCCGCCATGACATCCTGTTTGTCGCGCTCGACGGGGAGGAAGTCGGCTTTCTCGGCGCCCGCGCCCTCGTGCGCGACCCGGACCTGCCGATCGACCGGGCGGCCCTCAACATCAATATGGATATGGTCAGCCGCTCGGATGTGGGCGAGCTTTATGTCGCAGGCACCTATCACACGCCGGGTCTTGTTCCGTTGGTCGAACAGATCGCTGCAGAGGCGCCCGTGAATCTGTTGATCGGCCATGACCGCCCCGAAGACGGCGTAAATGATTGGACGAACCAGTCCGACCACGCCCTGTTCCACGAGTTGGGAATCCCGTTCCTCTATTTCGGAGTCGAGGATCACCCCGACTATCACAAGTCGACCGATGACTTCTCCGTGATCCCTCTGGACTTCTACGTCCGCGCAGCCGACACCGTCGCCATGGCGGTCCGTGCAGCCGACGAGCGGCTTCCCGAAATCTACGCCCTGCGCCAGCAGCAGGCCGCCCCCGTTCAACCAGAAGGACCTACCGAATGACCACGACGGTCTCCTACATACTGAAATCTTCCACGAACCAAACGCTAGGCGCGCTGAAGGGCATCCTTGCCAAGGGCGAGTCATATGCCGGATCGATCAAGTGCGAAGAGGCCGCCATGCTGGCCCAGCGGCTCTACCCCGACATGTTCGCCCTACCGCGCCAGGTGCAGATTGCCTGTGATACGGCCGCCCGTGGCGCGGCCCGCCTCGCCGGACTGGACATGCCGAGCTTTCCGGACACGGAGCAAACCTTCGCCGAACTGATCGCCCGGTGCGACAAAGCCATCGCCTATGTCAACGCCGTCGAAGACGCAAAGATCGACGCGACCGCCAGCGAGACCCTGCAGATCCCGATGGGTCAGGCAACAATGCCGATGACCGGCCAGCAATACCTGCAGAGCTTCATCCTGCCGAACCTGCACTTCCACGCTGCCATGGCCTACGGTCTGCTGCGCATGCAGGGCGTCCAGATCGGCAAGCGGGACTACCTCGTGCCGGCCTGATCCGCACACGTCGCGTTGTGCCCGTTCAACCCGGCGAAGGCCGGATCGGGCGGGCTCAGCCGATGGCGTTCATGTAGCCCGGCAGCCAGCCTTCATGCGCGGCGCGCAGATCGGCCAGTTTCACGGAGAATTCCGGCGCGTCCTGACCCCAGCCGGTTTCCAGCACGATCGCATCGCCATCGAACACGCCGAGCCGGCCCGGCAGAAAACCGCGCGAGTCCCATTTGCGCAGCTGTGCTTCGCTGACCGCCACCAGGTATTGCGCCGACGCCTCGCCAAACAGGCAAGCCTCGTCGCGCGTGTCTTCCGGCTCACGGTTGCCGACGAGGCGCACGCCGACACCGCTCGCCAGCGCCATCTCGGCGGCTGCGCAGGCGATGCCGCCATCGCTGACATCGTGGACTGCGTTGACGAGTCCGTCATGGATCAGTTTACGGATGAAACCTGCATTCTTTTTTTCCATGGCAAGGTCCACCGGTGGCGGCGGTCCGAGTTCGTCGCCCTTCAGGCCCAGCCATACGCGCGCATAGAGGCCCGCTCCGAGATGACCGCGCGCTTCGCCGATCAGGATCAGCGCGTCGCCGGGCTGAGCGCCCTTGAGTGTTGCGGTTTTTGAGAGGTCCTCGATCAAGCCTACACCGCCGACCACCGGCGTCGGCGGGATCGCCTTGCCATCGGTCTCGTTGTAGAGCGACACGTTGCCGGATACGACCGGGAAATCAAGTTCGCGGCACGCCTCGGCCATGCCTTCGATGGCTTTCACGATGTAACCCATCGTAGCGGGCTTTTCGGGATTGCCGAAGTTCAGATTGTCGGTGATCGCAATCGGCGTGGCGCCAACGGCCGAAAGGTTGCGGTAGGCTTCCGCCACCACCTGCTTGCCACCCTCATAAGGGTCAGCCGCGACGAAATGCGGGTTGCAGTCTGAACAGATTGCCAGCGCCTTGTTCGTGCCGTGCACGCGCACGATCGCCGCGTCGCCGCCTGACTGCGAGGAGTCGATCGTGTCGTTCATCACGTGGCGGTCATACTGTTCCCAGACCCAGCGCTTTGAGGCCATGTCCGGAGAGGACATCAGCTTCAGCAGCACATCGCCAAAATCCTTCGGCGCCGGATATTTCGACACGTCGAATGCCGGACGCTTCGGCGGCTCCGTCCACGGACGGTCGTAGTTCGGTGCGTCCTCGCCCAGCGGCGCCACCGGAATGTCGCAAACCACAGCGCCATGCTGTTTCAGAACGAGGCGGCCAGTGGTCGTCGTCACGCCGATCACTTCGGCATCGAGGTCCCACTTGTCGAAGATCTTCTTCGCTACGGCTTCCTTGCCGGGCTTCAGGATCATCAACATGCGTTCCTGGCTTTCAGACAGCATGATCTCATAAGCCGTCATGCCGGTCTCGCGCTGCGGCACTGCGTCGAGATCCATCGCGATGCCCACACCGCCCTTGTCCGCCATCTCGACGGAGGAGGAGGTCAGGCCCGCCGCGCCCATGTCCTGGATGGACTGGATTGCATCGGTCGCCATCAGTTCGAGGCATGCCTCGATCAGCAGCTTCTCTGTGAACGGATCGCCGACCTGCACGGTCGGCCGGTTGTCTTCCTCGCCCTCGGTGAACTCGGCGGAGGCCATCGTCGCGCCGTGGATGCCGTCGCGGCCCGTCTTGGAGCCGACATAGAGGATCGGCAGTCCGGGCAGGGCGCCGCGCGCATAGAAGATCTTGTCCTGATCTGCGAGGCCAACCGCCATCGCGTTGACGAGGATGTTGCCATTGTAGCCTTCGTCGAACTGGGTCTCGCCCGCCACGGTCGGCACGCCGACGCAGTTGCCGTATCCGCCAATGCCGGCCACGACGCCGGAGACGAGCTGGCGTGTCTTCGGATGGCTGGGGTCACCAAAGCGCAGCGCATTGACAAGCGCCACAGGGCGCGCGCCCATCGTGAACACGTCGCGCAGGATGCCGCCCACACCGGTCGCCGCGCCCTGGTAGGGTTCGATGTACGAGGGGTGGTTATGGCTCTCCATCTTGAAGATGGCGGCCTGTCCGTCGCCGATATCAATGACGCCGGCATTCTCGCCGGGGCCCTGGATCACGCGGGGTCCCTTGGTCGGGAACTTCGCCAGATGGCGGCGGGAGGATTTGTACGAGCAGTGCTCGCTCCACATCACCGAATAGATGCCCAGTTCCACCAGGTTCGGCTTGCGGCCAAGGCGGGAGACGAGCCGTTCCCACTCATCGGCCTTGATGCCGTGTTCGGCGCCCTGTACGGCGTCCTGTTCTGCGGTCAGATGGGCGAGAATGGCGGCTGTGTCGGTCATGGCCGGGCGTTTACCGGCAAAGTCCGCGAGTCGCCAGCCTCAATTGCCGGTCTGCCCGTCCTGCCAGGTCTTTGCCTGCAGCGCCGCCAGTGCCACCAGGTTGCCCATGGCCAGGTTCATGTCCACCAGATGCAGGCCCCAATCGGCCAGTACCTCGCCATTCACGATCACGTCGCCCCGGATCGTGTCGGTCCGCAGGCCATCACCGGGCGTCACCGTCACGGCCAGCCAGTCATGCGTGGCATTGGACCGGCATTCGCCCGACAGCAGACCCGGCAGCTTCACGAACGGGGTCTCCACCGGCACGCCATAGTCCGTCGGCGCCGGTGCGCCGAGGCTCTGGCGGGGCATATAGGCGCCGAGCGCCGTTGCCCCGCCCTCCACCAGAGCGGGCGGGCTCGTGCAGATCGCGGCCGCGCCATCCGCCGCCTTGATGCCGAAGCGCGAGGCGGCCGGCGGCTCGGCCGTCGCCCGGAAGGATTCGTAGTTCACGATACACCCAGCCTGGCCGGGAGCGCTGCAGACGGGCATGCCGCCATAGGTGCCGTCGGCGTCGGCATGAGCCGTGAAGCCGATTGCGTGAACGCCCACGAGCTGCGCCTGCACCGGTTTGCCGATGATCTCGGCCTTCAGCAGCTGCATCACCATGTCGGCGCCTTGCGAATGGCCGATCAGCAGCACGGGGCGGCCATGGTTGTTGTGTTCGAGATAATAGTTCCAGCCGTCCACCACATCGGCCCAGCGCATTTCGAGATTGGCGTTGTCAACGCCCGTGGCGATCCGGGTTTGCAGCTCCAGCAGCGTGCGCTGGCGATAGAGCGGCGCGTAGAGATTGCAGACAGTGCCATACCGGGCGAGCTGGTTGGCGGCGACGTTCATCTCCTCCACCCCGGTCAGCAGGTCGCTGTTCCAGGTCTGGTCGAAGGAAACGGTCGGGTAGATGTAGAAACAATCGAACGGCGCCGTATCCAGCAAGGCATACGATTCCTCGATCTCGGTGGTTCCGTCCTCGTGGATCACCGTTGCAGTAAGGTCGATATCGCAGGCATTGCCCTCCGGCATTTCGGGGTGGCACAGCCAGTTGCGCATGTCGGCATAATCCACATGCGCGAAGGGAACCTCTTCCGGCTGCGCAGGCAGCTCGACGTAGAGATCCGGCTCCTGTCCCTGCGTGGCCTTGCAGCCCGCCACCAGCATCAGCGCCGCGACCAGTCCTGTACGCAGGATCATCTTGTTCTCCCTTGGCATCTCAGCCGACCGCCGCATCGATCGCGGCGAGGTGTTTTTGTTTTTCCGCTTCCGGCAGGAAGCTGGCGCTAAAGCTGTTGCGTGCCAGCGTCACCAGCTGCGCATCCGACAGGCCTAGCGCCTCGGCGGTCTGTTCGTAGTTGCGTCCGATATATCCGCCGAAATAGGCCGGATCGTCGGAATTCACGGTCACCATCAGGCCCGCCTCCAGCTGCGCTTTCACGGGGCTGTCCTTCAGGTCCTTGATCACGCACAGGGACAGGTTCGACAGCGGGCAATTCGTCAGCGGCGTCTGGGCGTCCTTCAGGATCTGGATCAGCGCCGGGTCTTCCATCGACCGGTTGCCATGGTCGATTCGGTCCACGCCGATCTCAATCAGCGCCTCGCGCACGTATTCCGGCGGGCCTTCCTCGCCGGCATGCATGCACAGCTTGAACCCCATCTCCCGGCAGCGCTGGTAGAGGCGTTCAAACTTCAGCGGCGGATGGCCCATCTCGGAGGAGTCGAGCCCCACGCCGACAAACCGATCATGCCAGCCTTCGGACTCCTTCAGCAGCGCAAACCCGTCCTCTTCGGACAGGTGACGCAGGAAACTCAGGATCAGGTAGCTCGTGACGCCCAGTTCCTTTTCGCCGCGCTTCAGCGCTGCGAGGATGCCCTCGGTCACCACACCGAACGGCACGCCCCGCGCCGTGTGCGCCTGCGGATCGAAGAACATCTCGACATGGCGCACATTGTCCTGCGCCGCGCGCTGCAGGTAGGCCCAGGTCAGGTCGTGGAAGTCCTCGTCCGTCCGCAGCACCTGCATGCCCTCGTAATAGAGGTCCAGGAACTCCTGCAGGTTTGAGAAATTGTAGGCCGCCTTCGCCTCGTCCAGCGTCTTGAAGCGCAGGTCGATCCTGTTGCGCGCGGCCAGCTGCATCATCAGCTCGGGCTCGAAGCTTCCTTCGATATGCAGGTGGAGTTCCGCCTTCGGCAGGCGCGCGATGAGGGCATTTCGGGACAAGTCAGGCATGGGGCCTGTTAGACTAGGCGCGCCGGAGCTTGTCCAGCCGTTCCGGCGCGCCCTTGGCCCTCACTCCGCCATCTGGCCGCCCTTCAGGTCTTCGGTCACCGGCTCGACCTTGCAGATCCCGGTGCGGTAGTTGCCAACCGTACGGATCACCTCGTCGCCTTCCGGCTCGACACGGTCGCCGCGCACGAGACTCGTCAGCACGCGAGATACCAGCGAGTCCAGCCGCGTCACGACATAGCAATCCACGGTCGGCTCGGCATGCGGGTTGCCGATGCCGCTATCATCCGTGAGGAACAGGTAACGACCGCCAGTCACCTGGCCCATCGCGCGCATCAGGAACTCGGCGGTCTTGTCGACCCCGCTGGCAGCCAGAGGCACGATGTGGATGCCCTGCGCGCGCGATTTCGCGGCGCTGGTCCAGGTGGCGGCAATATCGCCGTCATGCGGTGGGGCATCTGCCACCAGCAGGTTCACCTTCACGGCATCGTCGCGCCAGCCAAACGTGAGCCCTTTGGCCATCGCGTCCTGCATGGCTTCCGGCATATCCCCGCCGCCATCGGCCCGTTGCGCCATTAGATCGGACTTGAGGGCGGCAAAGTCGCTCGTGAACGGAAAATCCCGCAGGACATATTCATCGCCCTTGTCGCGGTACACAATCAGGCCCACGCGAATATCGATCCCCGCATTGGCGGAGCTCACACGGTCCAGGATGCTCTCCAGCTCTTTCTGGAGATAGGCGAGCTCGTCGCTCATCGAGCCGGTGGCATCGATGGTCAGCAGCAGGTCCAGCTTGCTGACCGCCGCGCGGTCACCGCTGAGGTCGATGGCCAGTTCACCGCCCGTCTCGATCAGCTCCCCGGTCAGGGCCTTGCTGGCGGTCTTGCCGCCCGGCGCGCTGACGTTCACCGTCATGCCCGGCTTCAGCGTGTCGAACAGCGGGTAGATGTAGGCCATGCCATCAGCGCCCGTGCGCAGCGCGATCTCCGTCTTGCCGTCGTCCGACGCCACACGGATCTTCGCCAGCGGCACCGGCTTGCCGAGCCGGTCCACGACGCGGATCGCGATGCGCTGGTTGGCATCCACAAACGGCAGGTCCTTGCCGCTGAGTTCCCCCTGCAGCGTCTTGTCGAGATAGACCTTGTAGAGATCCGGGTTCAGAACGTCGTCATAGTCGCCGGCGGTCAGCATCCCGGCTTGCGCGGCCGGGGCGTGCGGCTTGGGCTCAATGGGCGACGTTGCGGCGTGATCGGCAGACGCGGCCTCTGATCGGCTGCCGGTGACGACGACGGAGCCGACGCCCGGTCCATCGTCTGCAATTGAAGCAGGGGGCGGCGGTGGCGGTGGCGGCGGAGGCGCCGGAGCCATCTCGCCATCCATGGGCTTGGCCATGCCTGCATCGTGCGTGCTGCATCCTGCCAGCACGGCGAGTGCCAAGCACCCGGCCGCCAGCCATTTCACTTCCTGTCGCATGATTGTGTCTCCCGCACCTGATTGAAGCCTGAAAATGGCTGCGTCATTCCGGCGGAAGAGGGAGCGCAAATAAGACAATTTGCAGACTTCGCGGCGCGACACCCACGCGCGGTCATTCCGAATCCGGCGCCTGCACCTTTTCGAGATAGGCGATCAGGCCTTCCATATCGACCTCCTCGAACTGCCAGTCGGGCATGTCCGGGTGGCTGGTAATGTGGCCTTCGGCAAACCGCTCCGGCAGCGTGTCCAGGTCAACCGTCCGGCTCAGCAGACGGAAGGGCGGGGCATCGGGATGGGGGCTGTCTCCGGTCGCGCCGATCGCATGGCACTGCGCACACGCGAGCTCCGCAATCGCCTCGCCGCGCCCCGCCATCGAGTTGGAGATGACATCTCCCACCGCCGGCGCGGGCGCCGCAACGGGTTCGTCTTCAACCGCCTTGGAACAGGCGCCAGCCATCAGCGCGAGGAACAGGGCAAGGCCGAGGCCGCCCCGCCGGATCACGCGGCCGCCATCAGGCTTGCGAACAGAGCCGCGCCGTCACCGCCGCACTCCGCGTTGCCCATCGCCCGCTCGGGGTGGGGCATCATGCCCAGCACCCGGCCATTCTCGGACAGCACGCCCGCAATGTCGCGCGCCGCGCCGTTCGGGTTCTCGCCCGGCGCATAGCGGAACGCCACGCGGCCATCGCCTTCCAGCCGGTCCAGCGTCGCCGCATCGGCATAGTAGTTGCCCTCCGCATGGGCGATCGGAATAACGATCTCGCCCGCGCCCTTGTAGGCGCTGGTAAAGGCGGTGTTCGTGCTCTCGACGGTCAGCTTCTGCGGCCGGCAGACGAAGTGCAGCGAGGCATTGCGCACCAGCGCGCCCGGCAAGAGGCCCGTCTCGGTCAGGATCTGGAAGCCGTTGCACACGCCCAGTACGTAGCCGCCGCGCGCCGCATGGGCGGTCAGCTGCGAGATGACCGGCGAGTTGCCCGCCATCGCGCCGCAGCGCAGGTAGTCCCCGTAGGAGAACCCGCCCGGCACCATGACTAGATCCGTACCCTCCGGGATCGCCCCGTCCTTGTGCCAGACCATGGCCGGCGCCTTGCCGGTGGCCTGTCGCAGCGCATCCAGCGCATCACGGTCGCAGTTCGACCCCGGGAAGACGATCACGGCTGTTTTCATGCGCCGCTCCTTAGCAGGGAGTCGCCCGGCTTGAAAACGGGTCGCGTGCGGCTCTGGGCAGTTGCGCCAATTCTGCCACAGTTTCGGCAAGATCGGATTACAGAAGCCCTGCTATGCCCGAGACGGCAGGCCTAGATCATTAAACGACACTAAGCAGGAGATTGAACACATGAAGAAAATCGTAGCTGCACTTTTTGTTGCCGCCCTCGTCCCGACGTTGGCTGCCTGCAACACGGTCAAAGGCGTCGGCAAAGACGTCCAGGCTGGCGGCGAAGCCGTTGAAAAAGTTGCCACCGACGTCGAAAAAGAAATCACCGAGTAATCGACGGTCCTGCACCGGCGGAGCCTCAACAGGCTCCGCCGCTCATCCCTTGCCCTCGAAGATGAACCAGGCGCCCAGCGCGATCAGTCCGAACCCTACCGCGTGGTTCCAGCCGAGTGGCTCCTTGAGCACCCACACCGAAAATCCGGCAAACACGATCAGGGTGATCACCTCTTGTATCGTCTTCAATTGGGCCGTCGAGTAGACACTGCTGCCCCAGCGGTTGGCGGGCACGGCGAAGCAATACTCCAGCAGGGCCAGCCCCCAGCTTGCGAAGATGACCAGCAGCAAGGGGGCCGCTTTGAACTTCAGGTGTCCGTACCAGGCAAAGGTCATGAACAGGTTCGATACCGATAACAGGACGATCGGCAGAATGTGCGAGGGCATTCGTGAACTCCGGGAAAAATGCGGGGAGGGTCTGGCTGAAAGTCGACGGGTGCCTTATTTCGGCAAGGTTATTTGAGCTGTTCGCCCTGCGAAAGGAGATACTGCAATGTCGCGCCTCAAACTTCTGGCTGCCGCCGCCTTGGCCATGTCGGCCCTTTCCGCCTGCAACACGGTTGCCGGCGCCGGCGAAGATCTTCAGGTCGCCGGCGAAGCCATCGGCCACACCGCAGATGAGGTCAGCGACTTCCTGTTCGAACCCGGCAGCGGATCCAAAGGTGCCCCCACCGAAAAGAAATGCGACTCCGGAGCCCCTGAACTCAAAGGCAAAAGCGGCCACCCGACCTGCAAGTAAGGCGGCTACTCGCCCCGGTGTAAACCGGGGGCCCCCTTCGCTCATCCCGGCAGAGCAGGGACTTACGCAACAAAATCCGGGGGTCTTAAAAAGAAACTGCTGAGCAAGGACAAGCGCTTGCAAACTGGCTCATCGCCTCGAACGCACCCCCTCAGCAGGCGGAGGCCCCGGACCTCTACAAACCAATCCCCTACACTTTCCGTGAGCTCAGTGATCCAAGCTGGGAGACCAGTCTTCCAGACAATCTTTTGGTGGACGACCTCTCAGCCCGGCACGCGGGCGGGACGGGCCCCTCATCCACAACCCCAACACTTACCGGAAACTCTTGTTATCCCGGTGCATGCCGGGATGCGCGGAGGTTGGAAAGACGCCAGATCCCCAAACCGGCCAGCCCCAAAGCTGCGCCCGGCCTCACGTGCTGCCTAATCCGCGAAAGTCGCGATCAGCGGAACATGGTCTGACGGTTTGTCGAGGGCGCGGGCCTTGCGGTAGATTTCGGCGGCTTCGAGACGGTCGGTCATCCGGGGGCAGGCGAGCACATGGTCAATGCGGATGCCGTGATCCTTCTGGAAGGCGCCGCCTTGATAATCCCAGAAGGTGTATTGGTGGGCGCGCCCGTCACAGGCCGCGAAAGCGTCGGTCAGGCCGAGATGTTTCAGCCGGCGCAGGCCCGCCCGGCTCTCCGGCAGGCCGAGTGCGTCGGTGTTCCACACCGTGTCGTCCCAGCAGTCTTCCGGCGCCGGGATCACGTTATAGTCGCCGCAGATCACGAACGGCGCCTCGTCCTTCAGCATCGCGGCGGCGTGGCGCTCCAGCGCGTCGGTCCATTCCAGCTTGTAGTCATAGCGCTCGCCGGGGGCTGGGTTGCCGTTCGGCACATAGACGCCGGCGACTCGCACCGGCCGCTCGCACAGCACGGTCGCCTCGATATAGCGCGCCTGATCGTCTTTCAGAGTACGCATCTCCGTCGAGATATCCTCAAGCGGGAATTTCGAGAGAATCGCAACGCCGTTATAGGATTTCTGCCCGTGCACGGCGCAGGTCCAGCCGTGGTCTTCCAGTTCGAGATAGGGGAAGGCGTCGGTCTCGCACTTCAGTTCCTGAAGGCAAACGACGTCCGCCGCGATGGCATCCAGCACCTCCAGCACCGTCGCCAGGCGCGCTTTCACCGAGTTAACATTCCAGGTCGCAATCCGCATCGGCCCTGCATAACAGCTTCGCCCCATTGTTCCAGCAGGTTCGGGGCTCTATAGTTGGGCAAATCATCAGGAGTTTGCGCATGGCGCCCGGTTGGATGCAGATTTTGTTGGTCGCGGTTGTGGCCATCCTCCTTTTCGGAGGACGCGGGCGCATTTCCTCGATCATGGGCGACATGGCCAAGGGGATCGGGGCGTTCCGCAAGGGCCTGAAGGATGAAGAGACGAAGCCGGCCGACAAGGACGACCTTCTCAACATCACGCCGAAGAAGGACGAAACGAAGTCCTCTTCGTAATCGCTGATCGAAGGGCGCATTGCCATGCTGCCCGGTATCGGGTTTTCCGAAATACTTGTCCTTGGTCTTGCGGCGCTGATCTTCATCGGCCCGAAGGATTTGCCTTTGCTGATGCGCAAGCTGGGCCAGATCATCGGCAAGGGCCGGCGCATGGCCAGCGAGTTCCAGGCCGCTTTCGACGACATCGCGCGCCAGAGCGAGCTGGATGAGCTGAAAAAGGAAATCGAGGCGCTGAAACGCTCCAACGCGATGACCCAGGCGGCCGAAGATCTTGCGGCAGTCGAGGCGGACATCAACTCTGCTGTGATGCGCAGCACGCCTGATGCAGCGCCTGAGCCAGAGCCTGAACCCGACGCGCAGACGCCGCCGCCCGCGCCGGAGGACAAGGCGCCATGAGCTACACGCCCCCGAAGGACGAACAGCCTGAGATCCACGACGAGGTCGAATCGAGCCGCGCTCCACTGCTGGAGCACCTCAACGAACTGCGCGCCCGCCTCATCAAGTGCCTGCTGGCCCTGACAGTTGGGGCGATCATCAGCTTCTATTTCGCCAGCGACATCTACCTGTTGCTGATCAAGCCCTTCGCCGCCGTGGCCGAAGACATCCGCGGCACGCCGCTGGAATTCATCTTCACCGCCCCGATGGAATTCTTCTTCGCGCAGCTGAAGATTGCCGTGTTTGCAGGTCTGTTCCTGGCCTTCCCGGTGATTGCCTGGCAGGTCTACGCGTTCGTGGCGCCGGGCCTCTACAAGTCCGAGCGGGGGGCGTTCTGGCCCTATCTGGTGCTGGCACCGATCCTGTTCGCGCTGGGGGCGGCTTTCGTCTATTTCATCATGCTACCGATGCTGGCGCGGTTCACCGTGTCGATGGAGCAGATCCAGGCGGCCGGCACCACCATCCGCCTCCTGCCCAAGGTCGCAGATTACCTGTCCCTCGTGATGGCACTGATGCTGGCCTTCGGCCTGTCCTTCCAGCTGCCGCTGATCCTGACCCTGCTGGCCCGTATCGGGATTGTCTCCTCGGCCATGCTCGCGACCGGGCGCAAGTATGCCATTGTGGCCATCCTGGCCTTTGCGGCGGTGTTCACACCGCCGGACCCGATGTCCCAGCTCCTGCTCGCCGGGCCGGTCTACCTGCTCTACGAAATCTCGATCTTCTGCGTAAAACTTATTGAAAAGAAGGTTTTGGCGGAAGATTCGGCTGCAGCGGGAAAAACCTGAACCCTGAATTGCCTGCGGTGCACCGGTTGCATTTTTCTTGCAGGTGTCGATTGTGAACGACGGGTCAGGGCCCGTCACTCGAGAAACGAGGAGCGCATCGCGTGGCGCGCGTCAGAAGCGTATTGCTGGTCGACTTCGACAACATCTTCGGCGCGACAAGCGACGATGTTGTGACGCACCTCGATAACTGGCTTTTGTGGCTGGAGGATGGCGCGCTGTCGGTCGGTGGCCGCCGCCGCACCTTCCTGCACAAGCGGGTCTACTGGAACCTGCAATTCGACAGGTACCGCAGCGATTTCGAACGCGCCGGCTTCGAAGCGTTCAACTGCCGCGCCCTCGCTAAGCGCAAGATCAGCGCCGGCAAGAGCTCGGCCGACATCGTGATCACCATGGACGCGATCGAACTCGCCTTGCAGACGAAAAAGCTCGATGAACTGATCGTGCTGACGACGGATTCGGACTTCGTGCCGGTGGTCAACCGGGTGCAGCATCCGGGCCTGCGCGTGGTGACGGCGGGCAAGGAAACCGACCCGACCTATGAACTCTACAGCCAGCATGCTGACGCGGTGATCCACATCGCGGCGATGAAGGAGGCATTCAAGTATGAGCGCGCCCCGCGCAAATGGTACCAGCTGCGCTCGCCGCCGCCGGAGATTGCGCCGCTGACCCTGCAGCGCGAGCGCCAGTCGCCGCTGATGGGCCGGGTGCGGGCGGCGCTCAACACCAGCGAGGGCGCCGGCTCGACCCTGGCGCCGGAGCTGCAGCGCGCAGCCGACATGGTGAAGGCGCTCGGCGAGCGGATGCCGGACCAGGTGCTCTCGAAGTCCAAGATCGTGCGCACGCTGACCGCGATCCCGGAATTCACCCCCGCCTACCAGAATGGCATCCGCCCTTGGCTCGGCCACAAGAATTTTGCGGCGATGATGCGCCGCCTGTCAGTCATCCATCCCGAGATCGAGGTGAAGACGCTGGGGCAGGGCCGCGTCGAAATCGTCTATCGTGAGCCTGCCGGCAATCCGCGCGCCCAGCGCATGGCGCCGGCTGAGCCGGAGCGTGAGCGTATGACCGAGGACGACGAGATAGCGTCCGTGCGTTCGGGACTGTCCTCACCGGCCTGACCGCGCGTCTCCCCATGTGGACAGGAGGGGGTGGCGCGGATTACAGCCTGTCGCGAACCTTCCGACCCTCCGAGACCGAGACCACCCCATGTTCGATATCCGCGCGATCCGCGAGACCCCCGACACCTTCATCAAGGCCTGGAACCGCCGCAAGGCCGGGCTGGGGACTGAAACGGTCTCGAAAATCCTCGAACTGGACAAGGCCTGGCGCGCGGCGACTACGGCCAAGCAGGACGGCGAAAAGGCACGCAATGACAATTCCAAACTGATCGGCCAGGCGAAAGCCAAGAAGGATGAGCCTGAAGCCGCGCGCCTGATGGCGCTGGTGGCCGATGCCAAGGCCTCCATCGAGGCGGCGGGCGCGGAAGAAGACCGCACGCGCACGGCGCTGGACGAGATCCTGGTGGGCCTGCCGAACCTGCCGCTCGACGAAGTGCCAGAGGGCACGGACGAGCATGGCAATGTGGAAAAGGGCCGCTGGGGCGAGCCGAAGCGGATCAACAGTCCGAAAGACCATGCCGACCTGGGCGAAGCGCTCAAGGTGCCGAGCGGCTTTTCGATGATGGACTTCGAGGCCGCTGCGAAGATGAGCGGTGCGCGGTTCGTGGCGCTACGCGGACAGCTCGCCCGCATGGAACGCGCACTCGCGAACTTCATGCTGGACCTTCAGACCACGGAGCATGGCTATCAGGAAACGAGTGTGCCGCTTCTGGTGCGCGATCAGGCGCTCTTCGGTACGGGGCAACTGCCGAAGTTTGAAGAGGATCTGTTCTCTGCCGGTGCGGATCATTTTCTCATCCCCACCGCCGAAGTCCCGCTCACCAATCTTGTCCGTGAACAGATCCTTGAGGCAGCGCAATTGCCGCTGCGGTTCACGGCGCATTCGCCCTGTTTCCGGTCGGAAGCGGGCAGTGCGGGGCGCGACACCAAGGGCATGATCCGGCAGCACCAGTTCTACAAGGTCGAGCTCGTCTCCATCGTCGCGAACGAGGAAGAAGGCCTGAAGGAACTGGAGCGGATGACGGAATGCGCGGAAGAAGTGCTGAAGCGCCTCCATTTGCCCTTCCGGCGCCTGCTGCTCTGTACGGGCGACATGGGGGCAGGGGCGCGCAAGACATATGACCTCGAAGTCTGGCTGCCCTCGCAGAACACCTACCGCGAGATTTCGTCCTGCTCCTATTGCGGCGACTTCCAGGCCCGCCGCATGGATGCGCGCTATCGCGCCGACGCAAAGGCCAAGCCTGAGTTCGTGCATACGCTGAACGGGTCGGGGCTGGCCGTGGGCCGAACGCTCGTGGCAGTGCTGGAGAATTATCAGAACAAGGACGGCTCGATCACTGTTCCCAAGGCGCTGGTGCCGTATATGGGCGGAGTCGAGGTGATCCAGTGAGGTGACTCCCTTCTCCCACGGGGAGAAGGGCGGGGGATGAGGGGCTAGCCTAGGCGCGCAACCGCAAGCCCCTCACCACTACCCCTCTCCCCGAGGGAGAGGGGCGGCGATAGAATGCAAGTGTTGTGAAAGACCAATCGATGCGTATCCTCCTCACAAACGATGACGGCATCAATGCCCCTGGCCTCTCCGTGCTTGAGGAGATTGCGAAGCAGCTCTCCGATGACATTTGGATTGCGGCGCCGGAAGAGGAACAGTCCGGGAAGGGGCGGGCGATTTCGCTGACGCAGCCGGTGCGTGTACGGAAGGTGGGGGCGAAGGCCTGGGCGATTGCGGGCACGCCGTCGGACGCTGTGCTGCTGGCCTACAAGGACCTGATGCCGGAGCCGCCGGACCTTGTGCTGTCGGGTGTCAACCGGGGGCAGAACATCGCCGAGGATACGAGCTTCTCCGGAACGGTCGCGGCCGCCATGTTCGGGATGCAGATGGGGGTGCCGTCGATTGCGCTCAGTCAGGCGCAGAATTTCCGCGACCGGGGTTCGCTGCCCTGGGAGACGGCCAAGGCCTGGGGCGCGAAGACGCTGAAGCCGCTGCTCGATATGGGCTGGCCGAAGGATGTGGTGCTGAACGTGAACTTCCCCGACGTCGAGCCGGAGGATGTGCGCGGCGTGCAGGTCACCCGGCAGGGCTTCCGGGACGAGACGATCATCCACACCGACCGGCGCGAAGACCTTCGCGGCAATGACTATTACTGGATCGGCTATCGCGGGAAGCTGTCGCGGCCCGACGAGGGCACGGACCTCCGGGCGATCTATGAGGGCTATGTTTCGGTCTCGCCCCTGCATGTGGACTTGACGCATGAGGCGTTCCTGAGAACGCTGCAAGCCTCATGGCCGACCTGATCGCCGACCCGTTCCGCGCCGCGCGGCTGCTGCTGCACCTCCGCCAGGAAGGTGTGACGGATGCGCGCGTGCTGACCGCCATGGAGACGCTCGACCGGGCGGCCTTCGTCGACGACCCGGCGCTGGCGCCGCTGGCTTTCGAGGATGCCGTGCTGCCGATCCCGTGCGGGCAGGTGATCCTGCGGCCGGCCACGACCGGGCACCTCCTGCAGGCGCTGGCCCTGCCGGAAGACGGGCTGGCGCGGGTGCTGCTCGTGGGCTTCGGGTCGGGCTACATGAGCGCCGTGGCGGCAAGCCTTGCCGCGCATGTGTACGCCCTGGACCGCTACGCGCGGCTGGTGACCGAGGGGCGGGCGCGGCTCGAGCGGCTGGGGATTGGCAACGTCACCTTGCGGCAGGGCGACGGGCTGATGGGCTGGCAGGAGCACGGGCCCTTCGACCGGATCGTGCTGGCGGGCGCGGTAGACGAGCTGCCGGACGGTCTGTTCGCCCAGCTGGTGAAAGGCGGGCGGCTGGTGGCGCCGGTGGTTTCCGGGGGCGTGCGGGAGATCGTGGCGGTCCCGGCGGACGGCGAAACGCACCGTACGCCCTTTTTCCAGCAGGTTCCGGCCCTTACCGAAGGCGTGGCGGCGGTGCTTTGAAGCCTGCAGGGGGTGTTTGCCAAGGCCCGGCCCCGCAGCTATACGGCTGGCAGTTTCATGAAATCGGCTGGATTCGAGGAGTAGCGGGCATGCGGGACAAATTGATGGTGTCGGGGCTTGTGCTGACGATGATGGCAGCGCCCGCATTGGCGCAGGCGGCGGGGACGCCTCCGGCCCAGGGGCCGAGCCTGATCACGCAGCTCTTGTTCTTCCTGCCGCTGATCCTGATCTTCTATTTCCTGCTGATCCGCCCGCAGCAGCAGCGCGCCAAGAAGCATGCCGAGATGATCGCGGCGGTGAAGCGCGGCGACACGGTTGTCACGTCGGGCGGCCTGATCGGCAAGGTCAACAAGGTCAACGACACCGAGATCACGCTTGATCTCGCCGAAAACGTGCGTGTGCGCGTGATCAAGGCGATGATCATCGAAGTGCGCAACAAGGCTGAGCCTGTTCCTGCAAACGACTAGGTTGCGGCGGCCGCCCGGCGGCCCCCCAAGGAAAGTTTCATGCTTCAGTTTCCACCCTGGAAAGTCCTGCTGATTGTCCTCACGCTCGCCTGGGGCGTCGTGATGGCCCTGCCCAACGTGGTCAACATGTCCGGTGCGCCGGGCTTCCTGCCGAAGGAAGGCGTCAATCTCGGCCTCGACCTGCGCGGCGGTGTGTACCTCGAGATGGAGATCCGGCCGGAGGAAGTGATCGCCGGGCGGCTGGAAGTGTTTGCGCGCGATGTGCGTACGGCGCTGGCGCGCACGGATTCGGCCGAACCGATCGCGCATCTCGCGGAAGTGCACGGCCAGACGATGACAATCCGGCTGACGCGCGCGGATGAGGCCGGCAATTTCCCGGTCGAAGCGGCGATTGCGCGGATCGACAAGATCAACGGCCCGCTGGAAGGCGGACTGGCCGGCGGCAAGACGTATGACGTCGCCCGCGCGGGGCCGGACTCGATCCTCATTTCGGTGCCAGAGAATTCCGAAAACCTGATGATGGCCGACGCGCTGTCCAAGACCGAAACCATCGTGCGCCGCCGAGTCGACCCCGATGGCGTCGCCGAGATTTCGATCACGCCTTCGGGCACGAGCCGGCTGGTGCTGGAAGCGCCGGGTGAACCGGACCCAGAGCGCCTGAAATCGCTGCTCAGCCGCGATGGCCGGATGACGTTCAACATCGTCGATGACAGCCCGTCCTCGATCACTGCGGCGCAGGCCGGTGTGGTGAAGCCTGGCTTCCGCCTGCTGAGCGGCCCGCAGACCGGCGAACTGCTGGTGCGGTCGCTGCCGGAGATTGTCGGTTCGGATATCGCCAACGCCAGCCAGGGCAATGACGAAGCCAACCGGCCGCAGATCAACTTCCGCCTCAACTCCAACGGCGCCCGCAAGTTCTTCGAGACGACGCGCGCCAACACGAACAAGCGCTTTGCGATCGTGCTGGACGACGTGATCATGTCGGCGCCGAACATCAATGAGCCGATCGCGGGCGGCAACGTGCGCATCACCGGCGACTTCACGATGGAAGAAGCCCAGGACCTCGCCGCGATCATATCGGCGGGCGAGATGCCGGCGAAGCTGCAATTCCTTGATCAGCGCACCGTGAGCGCCACACTGGGGCGCGACTCGATCAATGCCGGTATCCGCGCGTCGGTGATCGGCATCCTGCTCGTCGCGGGTTTCATGATCCTGGCCTACAACCTGCTGGGCATCTTTGCGGTGATTTCGCTGGCGGCAAACGTGGTGCTGATCTTCGGCGCGCTGTCGGGCCTTGGCGCGACGCTGACCCTACCAGGTATCGCGGGCATCATTCTCACCATCGGTATGGCGGTGGACGCCAACGTGCTGGTGTTCGAGCGTGTCCGAGAAGAACAACAAGCGGGGCGCAGCCTGCTGACCTCCGTCCAGGCGGGCTATGAGCGCGCCCTGTCGACGATCATGGATGCCAACATCACGACACTGATCGCAGCCGCCATCCTCTACCTGCTCGGCAGCGGCCCCGTGAAGGGCTTTGCCGCGACGCTTGGCGTCGGGATCCTGACCTCGGTGTTCACTGCTTTCGTGGTGACACGCTGGCTGACAGTCGTCTGGATCAAGACGTTCAAGACCAAAAAACTTTCGGTCTAGGACCGGGGAGAGACAGCTATGCTGATGAAGATCTGGCCGAAAGAGACGCACCTCAATTTCATGAGCCTGCGCATGGCGGGCACGCTGTTCTCGCTCTTGATGCTCACGGCATCGATTTTCTTCCTTGGTACGCGCGGCCTGAACTTCGGCGTCGACTTCGCCGGCGGCACCGCCATGGAGCTGAACGCAACCGAGACCATCAATGAAAGCACGGTGCGTGCGGCGATCCCCTTCAGCGCCGACGTCAACGCCGCGGTCGGCACGGATGCGCGCAAGATCGTTGTGGTGAAATTCGGCGAAGCGCCGGAAGCCCTGCTGGGCCCGGAATTCCAGGCGCTCAGCGCCGCAGAGAAGGAAGAGCGCGCGAGCGGCGCAACCAACGAACTGGTGGTGCGCAACCTTGTCGAGAAGCTGGGCATCGATCCGGCTACGGATCTTCTGAAAAACGATACCGTCGGCCCGAAAGTGTCGAAGGAATTGTTCCGGGATGGTATCACCGCGCTCGTGGTCGCGCTGATCCTGATGCTGGCCTATATCTGGTACCGGTTCGAGTGGCAGTTTTCGGTCGGCGCCGTGGCCGCGCTTGCGCATGACGTCATCATCACGCTTGGCGTGTTCTCCGCGCTGCAGCTTGAATTCAACCTGACCACTATCGCCGCGCTGCTGACGATCATCGGCTACTCGATGAACGACACAGTTGTCGTGTTCGACCGCGTGCGGGAAGAGCGGCGCAAGTACAAGAAGATGGCGGACCGCGACGTGATTAACCTGTCGCTGAACTCGACCCTGTCGCGCACCTTGCTGACCTCCGGCACGACGCTGTTGGCGCTGCTGGCAATCTTCTTCCTCGGCGGCCCGGTCCTGCGCGGCATGAGCTTCGCGCTGATCTGGGGCATCGTGATCGGTACCTACTCGTCGATCTTCATCGCCTCGTCGATCGTGCTCTCGCTCGGCATGGACCTGACCAAGAAGACCGTCGACGACACGCCGGGCTTTCAGGGCGTTTGATCGACAGGATCAGGTTTCGAACAGGTTAGCGATATCATCGAGCACGTCCGGGGTGAGTGCCTTGTTCGCGCCGATCTGACCCAGGAAAGCCCAGAACAGGAAAGTGCCCGTGCCTGCGGCTTGATTGTGTTCGGTGTACTCTAGACGTTGAACCGGAAGAGCATCACGTCGCCGTCCTGGACAATGTATTCCTTGCCTTCCGAACGCATCTTGCCGGCATCCTTGGCGCCGACTTCGCCCTTGCACGCCACAAAGTCTGCAAAGGCGATCGTCTCGGCCCGGATAAAACCCTTCTCGAAATCGCCGTGGATGACGCCGGCTGCCTTTGGCGCGGTCCAGCCTTTCTTGATCGTCCAGGCGCGGGCCTCTTTGGGGCCGACGGTGAAATAGGTCTGCAGGCCGAGGAGTTCGTAGCCGGCGCGGATGAGGCGCGTCAGGCCGGGTTCGGTGAGGCCGAGCGATTCCAGATATTCACCGCGGTCCGGGCCTTCGAGCAGGGCGAGTTCGCTTTCGATCTGGGCCGAGAAGACGATGCAACCGGCGCCTTCGACCTTCGCGCGTTCTTCGACCCGCTTGGAATAGGCGTTGCCGGTCGCGGCGCTCGCTTCATCGACGTTGGCGACGAACAGCACGGGCTTGGAGGTCAGAAGCTGCAGCATCTGCCAGGCGCGCTGGTCGTCGGCCGGCACCTTGGCGTGGCGGGCAGGGCGGCCTTGGGTCAGCTCCGCGAGCGCAAGGTCGATCAGGGCGACCTGGGCTTTGGCATCCTTGTCGCCCGAATTGGCTTTCTTGATCACGTTCTGCTTGCGCTTTTCGAGGCTCTCGAGGTCGGCCAGCATCAGCTCGGTCTCGACGACTTCGAAGTCCGCCACCGGATCGACGACACCGCGCACGTGCGTGATGTCGTCATTGTCGAAACAGCGCAGCACATAGATGATCGCGTCGGTTTCGCGGATGTTGGCGAGGAACTTGTTGCCGAGGCCTTCGCCCTGGCTGGCGCCTTCCACGAGGCCGGCGATGTCCACGAAATTCATGCGGGCCGGGATGATTTCCTTCGACCCGGCCAACTTTGCCAGCGCGTCAAGGCGCGGCTCCGGCACGGCGACTTCGCCGACATTGGGCTCAATGGTGCAGAAGGGGTAGTTGGCCGCCTGCGCCGCCGCCGTTTGGGTTAACGCGTTGAACAGGGTGGACTTGCCCACGTTGGGGAGTCCCACGATTCCGCATTTGAAGCCCATGGCGCCTTGACCTCCGGATTGGCTGAACCGGCGCCTTACCCGCTTTCTCAGTGCAAAAACAGGCACAAAAATCGCTTGGCAGCTTAAATGGCTGGCCTGGCCAGACCGCGGGGGTATTCTGCCGTGGTTAACCGTATCAGAAGGGTACACGCGCCCATGAGTTACGACATCTTCCTCGTCTCCGCCCTTGAGGATCGGGACACCGCGAAGCTGGTCGCGCGGCGGTTGCGGTCGCTCAAGTTCCGCGTCTGGTTCGACCAGAAGCAGGAAGACGAGATCTTCGACGCCAAGGATGCGCGCGATGCGATGAATTCGCAGGTGATGCTGGTGCTCTGGTCGGCAAATGCCGTGAAGAGCGACTGGGTGCGCGCGGCTTCGGCTGTCGGGCATTCGCGCGGCGATGCGCTGGTGGAGGCCGCGCTCGACAAGGCGATCCCGTATGAGCCGTTCCGCCAGCACAAACGCTTTGCGCTGGAGGGCATGACGTCCCGCAAGACGCCGCCGGGCTTCCTGGACATGGTCGATGAGCTTGGCCGCCGCCAGGGCCGGACCGACCTGCGGGTTTGGCTGGGCTATGGCGCGCAGGATGAGGACGAGCGGATCGATTGGTTGGCCGCCCACCCGGATGACCCGCTGGCCCTCGATGCGAAGAAAAAACGCGAGAAGGATCTCGGCATCAAGCCGGCACCGGCGCGCGAAGCCATCGGCGCGGCTGCGCTGGCCGCCGCCTCGCTGCGCGGCAATTCCGGACCGCCGCCGGCCGCGCCCGGCAATGGCCGCAAGAATGGCGCGAGCCCGCTCGCGTCCGAAGGCGCTGTCGCGTCCGCCAACCTCGTTGAAGAGGCGCTCGGGTTCGGCACCATGGCAGCCGTGAGCCTCGCGATCGGTGCAATGTTGTTCCTCGCCTGGGTGTTCCGCACCCAACCGGCGGCCCGGCCGAATGTGTCCAGTGTGGCGATCGCCAATTCGCAGTTGTCGACCTGTCCGGCTGGAACCGTGCCACGCGCGCTGCTGACGGTGCTGGAGCCGGATCCGATCATCGATGACACCAAGCCGCAGATCGTCGACGACACGGCTGAGGACCCCTCCTGAGGGCTTCAGAGCTGGAATAAAAAAAAGCCGCCGGGTTTCCGGCGGCTTTTTTGTTGGGTCAGAGGCCTGTTACGATCAGCTTAGCGCTTTTTCGATCTCGCGCGCGGCCGCTTCGAACTGGTCGACGCCGGTCTGGTCCGCCATCACGCGGCGGGCTGCTTCGGTCGCCGCGTCCGCAGCGGCGCGGCGGACTTCTTCAGCGGCTTCGGCTTCAGCGCGGGCGATGCGCGCCACAGCCTGGGCTTCGCGGCGGGCGATCTTGTCCGTAAGGTCTTTCTTGGCCTCTTCCAGCATCGTCTTGGCGTCGCGTTTCGCCTGTTCGATGATGGCTTCGGCTTCCTTGTCGGCGTCCTGCTGACGCCGCTCGGCCAGGGCCAGCGCTTCAGCGGCCTGCTCACGCAGGTTGGCCGCTTCTTCCAGTTCCTTCTTGATCCCTTCGGCGCGGGTGTCGAGGCCGCCAAGGATCGCCTTGAACGCACCGGCGCGCCAAACGATCACGAAGAAAATCACGATACCGATCATCACGAGGTGCGTGACGGTGTCGGTGAACGGGGTCAGCAGCGTGTCCTGGCCTTCGGCGGCCAATGCAGTAGGCGCGAGGACGAGTGCCGCGAAGGCCGATGTGAGCGTGCGCAGGGTCATCCGCGTTTCTCCAAGGCTGCCGCGACGGCTTTCTTGACGTCGGCCTTCGATGCCTTGACGCCGAGCCGGGCGGTCATCGCTTCGGCCGTATCGACAGCGATCTGCTCGACATTCTTCATCGCATCGGCGCGCAGCTTGGAGATGCGGGCTTCAGCAGTTTCAAGCTTGCGGGCGAGATCGGCATCGACGCGTGCGGTTTCCGTTGCGAGTTCCGCTTCGGTTTTCTCACGCGCCTTGTCGCCGGTTTCGCGGGCTTTCGCACGGGCCTGGGCGAGGCGGAGTTCGAGAGCCTTCTGCGCTTCGACCGACTGGTTGTTCAACCGGGCGGCTTCGTCGAGATCGGCAGCGATCCGGTTGGCGCGTTTCTCCAGCGTGTCGCTGAGCTTCGGCAGGACGAAGCGCGCCAGGGCGAAGTAGAGCCCCAGGAAGAAGATTGCGAGCCAGAACAGCTGCGACGCAAACCACGTCGGATCGAACGCTGGGAAGGGCGCTTTCACGCCTTCGCCATGCTCGCCGCCGTGGGCAGCGGTTTCTGCGAGAAATGCCAGCAAGCTCATGGCGTGCCCAGCTCCTTACCTGTTGCCGGAATTAAGCGGCGAACAGGATCAGCATCGAGATGACGAACGCGAAGAGGCCCAGGGCTTCTGCGAGGGCCATACCGAGGAAGAGGTTGCCCGACTGCTGCGGGGCGGCCGAGGGATTGCGCATCGCGGCGTCGAGGAACGAGCCGAAGATGTTGCCCACGCCGATAGCGGCGCCGATCATGCCGAGCGTGGCGAGGCCAGCGCCGACGTACCGCAGACCTTCGGTGATATTGCCTTCCATGGGAGTCTCCTGTTGGAATCTTTGAATTCGGTTGATGTGGGGCCCGTGAAGCGTGTTCCGCTGGAACCGTCAAGGGGCAGTCTTGGTGCGTTTGGACGCACCGGCGGGTTGGTTTCTCCTGTCAGTGCGAGGGGTGGATCGCATCCTTGAGGTAAACGCAGGTCAAAAGGGCAAAAACGTACGCCTGAAGGAAGGCGACGAGGAATTCGAGCGCGGTGATCGGGATCAGCAGCACATAGGGCACCCATGCGGCCCAGGCGAGGCCAGCGCCGGCCAGCATGACCACGAAAATAGCCAGCAATTTCAGCATGATGTGGCCGGCCAGCATGTTGGCGAACAAACGCATGCCGAGCGTGATGGGGCGCGCGAGGAAGGAAATGATCTCGATCGGCACCAGGAAGAACATGACCGGCAGCGGCACGCCGTGAGGGGCGAAAAGGCCAAAGAAACCAAGGCCATTCTTGTAAATGCCGTAGCCGATGACAATCAGGATGACCACAACGGCCAGCGCGCCCGTTACGGCGATGTGGCTGGTGGTGGTGAAGGCGTAGGGGAACATGCCAACGATGTTCGCGCCGAGGATGAAGAAGAACAGCGTGAAGACGAACGGGAAGAATCTCAGGCCTTCCTCACCGGCAGTGGAGCGCACCATATCAGCGATAAAGCCGTAGGACAGTTCACCGAGCGACTGCAGGCGGTTGGGAATCAGGCCGCCGCGCGAGGCTGCGAGGCCCAAGATGGTGAGCACAAGACCGGTCGAGACCATCATCCAGAAGCTGGAGTTGGTGAAGGACAGGTTGTAGCCCGCCGCATTCCACTCGAGCAGCGAGAAGATCTTGAACTGGTGGATGGGGTCGGTCGCCACCATCGGAGGGAAACCGGGGAAAGGCAGGTTCATCAGGTCTTCTCGTCTGTCGGTTCGGGCGTTTCCGCCGCTTTTTGTGCATCTTCGGACATCTTCTTAGCTGCCCGCATGAGGTTTCGTAGTCCCGCCGCCATGCCGAACCCCATCATTACGAGCAGGCCCCAGGGCGAGCTGTTCGCGAAATGGTCAATCAGCAGTCCCAGGCCGACCCCAACGACGACAGCGCCCACAAGTTCCGAGCTGTAGCGCAGGGCCATGCTCGCCGGCTTGTTGATGCTTTCCTTCCGCTGGCGCTCGGCCCGATTCGCCTTCTCTGCCCGTTTGGCCTGGGCCTTAGCGATCCGGTCGCCGAGATCCGATGGATCAGGTCCGGACATCTGAAGGCTCCTGCCAACGACAAAGGGACGACGTACACCACCCCATCAAATTTCGCGCAAACTATGAGCGCCACCCTGCCAAGTCAACGGAATTCCCGGCGATTGAGCGCCTTGAAATTATTGAATAAACCGGGTGCGCGGCTGCGCTACTCCGCCGCAACAAGCCGCTCGGCGGCTTCAAGGTCGACCGAAACCAGTTTCGAGACGCCTTTTTCGCGCATCGTGACCCCGAAAAGCCTGTCCATCCGGCTCATCGTGACCGGATTGTGTGTGATCACGACGAATCGGGTGTCAGTTCGCAGGCGCATTTCGTTCAGCATGTTGCAGAAGCGGTCGACGTTGGCATCGTCCAGCGGCGCATCCACCTCGTCCAGCACGCAGATCGGAGCGGGACGGGACAGGAACACGGCAAAGATCAGCGCGGAGGCCGTCAGGGCCTGCTCACCGCCCGACATCAGCGCCAGCGTGCCGAGCTTCTTGCCCGGCGGTTGGGCGAAGATTTCGAGGCCGGCATTCAGCGGATCGTCGGCGTCGACGAGGCGTAGCTCGGCCTGGCCACCGGCGAACAGCGCCGTGAACAGGGCTTTGAAGTGCTCGTTGACCGTTTCGAAAGCCTCGACGAGGCGCTGGCGGCCTTCGACGTTCAGGGCTTCCACGCCCTCGCGCAGTTTGGCGATGGCGGCGGTCAGGTCGTCGCGTTCGGCAATCTGGACGCCGAGGCGGGATTCGAGTTCCGCAGCTTCCTCTTCGGCGTTCATGTTCACGCCGCCAAGCTGGTCGCGTTCGCGGCGCAGGCCATCGAGCTTCGCTTCGGCTCCGCGGGGCGTGAAGGCGCCCATTTCGTCTTCATCGAGGCCGGCTTCGGCTATGGCGAGCAGGCCTTCGGGCGCGCGTTGGAAGTTGGTGCGCGCATGCTCAATGCAGTCGGCGAGCTTGGTTTCTGCGTTCTCGAGTTTCACCGACCAGGCGGCGAGCTGAGTACGGGCCTCTGCAGCGGCGGTGGCAGCGCGGCGGGCGGCGGCGTCGGCTTCGCGAATGGCGGCGTCCTTGCGGGCGAGGGCATCAGCAGCTTGCTGGCGTTCCAGCTCAAGGCGTTCGGTTTCGGAGGCGAGACCTTCGATTTCGGCATGCAGGGCCTCGGGCCGTTGCTTGGAGGCGACGACCGAGGCGGCCACGTCTGCGCGGCGCTCAGTGACCTGCGTCAGGCGCTCTGCGGCTGACGCGAGGCGCGTGGTCCAGGCGTCGACTTCGCGGGCGAGCGCGATTCGGCGGGCAGCGGCCTGTTCGCGTCCGCGCAGAAAGTCTGAAAGTTCGCCCCGCGCGTCGGTTTCGCGGATGCGGGCAGAAGCGAGCGTTTCACGCGCCTTGCCATAGACCTCTTCAAGAGCGGCTTCTTCCTCGGCGCCGGCGCCCGGCGTGGCGAGGGCCAGAAGTTCGGCGATGGCGGCCAGATCGGTTTCGGCGCGTGCGAGCGCTTCGGTGCCGGCTTCGCGCTTCAGCTGGGTACGCTCGTTGGCCTGGGTCGCCTCGATGGCGGCAGCGCGGGCATCCGTCAGCGCACGCTGGGCGGGCGCAATGAACAGGCGGAGGTGGCGCAGCGTTTCCTCAGCCGCGAGGCGTGCAGCACGGGCCGCTTCGAGTTGGGCCGCGAGTTCGGCGAGTTCCGCCTGGCGGCTTGCCAGTTCGGCCTGCGCGGTTTCGATCCGGGCTTTCTGTTCAAGGCGGGCGGCGGCGCTGACCGGCGCGTCGGGCGTGCGGATGAAACCGTCCCAGCGCCAGAGATGTCCTTCGCGCGACACAAGGCGCTGGCCCGGATTGAGGCCGGCCGCGAGGCGTGCGCCATCGGCAGGGCTGACAAGGCCGCACTGTGAAAGGCGCGCGGCCAGTTCGCCCGGCGCTTCCAAATAGTGCGTCAGCGGTTCAGCACCGTCCGGCAGCGGTTGGGTCGTTGCAGTGGCTCCATTCCAGTAGAGCGCCGCGCCGCGATCAGTCGACGCTTCGATGTCGTCGCCTAGCGCAGCTGCGACCGCTTTTTCGAAACCGTCGCGGGTGCGCAGGCGGTCCAGCACCGGCGGTGCCGAGGTCTGGTCGGCGCGGCGCATCAGGCGGGTAAGACCCGCGATCTCGGCTTCGAGCGCGCGCACGGCATGGTTGGCCGCGTCGTGGGGAGGCTGTGCTTCGCCTTCGGCGACCCGCGCGCGGGCGAGGTCAGCCTCAGCCATCTCCACCGCGCGTTCGGCATCGTCGAGCGCGATCTGGGCCTCGGCTTCGGCATTTTTGGCCTGGCGAAGGTGCAAAAGGTTGATGCCTGCGTCCTCAAGGCCGGTCATCTCGGTCTTGAGGCGATTGATTTCGGCCGTCAGCTGTTCCTTGCGGCGTGACTGCGCCGCGGCGTTCTCTTCTGCCGCGCGGCGGCGGGCGCGCAGTTCGGATAAGCTCTGCTGGGCCGCATCTGCAGCGCGTTCTGCCTCGGCCAGCTCCGCGCGGGCGGCTTCGAGCGCGCTACGGGCGTCCTGTTCGAGGCGGGCGGTCAACGCGGCGTCTTCTTCGGGAAGGGCGGCAAGTTCGTCCTTCGCCTGCGTCAGCGCGGTGGCGGCTTCGACGTGGGCGGCGGTTTCGCGGGCGAGGTCGTCAACGAGGCGCAGCGCTTCGGCTTCGAGGCGGGCGTGCGCGTCAGCGGCGATGCGGCGCTCGGTTTCGAGCTTGGCAAGGGTAATACGGGCCTGACCCAGACGGGCGGCAGCCTCCATTTCGGCGTCGCGTAAGGGGGCGAGACCTTCGCCGGCTTCGATCCGCTCCTTTTCGCGCATCGCGTCTTCGCGCGACAGCTCCTCGACCTGACGCTTCAGCGTGTCGAGCTGGGTGCGGGCGATATCCATCGTCTGGCGCGCTTCGGCCCAGCGCAGATGCGCGACGAGGGCGTCGAGCGCCTGGATCTCTTCAGAGAGCTTGCGGTATCGGCGGGCCTTGGAGGCCTGGCGCTTGAGGCTGGCGAGCTGGCGCTCGACTTCGGCCGAGACTTCCGACAGCCGCAGGAGGTTGGCTTCTGCGCCGTCGAGCTTGAGCTCGGCTTCATGACGGCGGCTGTTAAGGCCCGCGATGCCGGCCGCTTCTTCGAGGATGCGGCGGCGGTTCTGCGGCTTCGAGCCGATGAGTTCGGAAATCTGGCCCTGCCGGACGAGGGCGGGCGAGTTTGCACCGGTCGAGGCGTCAGCGAAGAGGAGCTGGATATCCTTGCCGCGCACGGTGCGGCCATTGATCCGGTAGCTGGAACCGGCACCGCGCTTCAGCTTGCGCTCGATTTCCAGCACATCGGCGCCGTTGAACTCGGGCGGCGCGGTGCGCTTCGAGTTGTCGAGGACGAGGATGACCTCCGCCGTCTCACGGGCGGGCCGGCCTTGGGCACCTGAGAAGATCAGGTCGTCCATCTCGCCGCCTCGCATGGCTTTGGCGGAATTGGCCCCCATCGCCCAGCGCAGCGCTTCCAGGAGATTGGATTTGCCGCAGCCGTTCGGTCCGACAATGCCGGTGAGTCCGGGCTCGATCGGAACGGTCTGCGGGTCTACGAACGACTTGAAGCCGGCAATGCGAAGTTCAGTGATCTGCATGCCGGGACCTCATGGCTACTGCACGCCCTTTTCGGCGAGCAGGGCATCGATCTGGCGGGAGAAACCTTCGGCCGATCGGAAGTCGCCGTCGAAGTCACGCACCTTGCCGTCGAGGATGAAAGTGGGGGTGCCGCTGACGTTGTACTGTTCGGCAGTCTGGTAGACGGCGGCGAGCTTGTCGCGGATCGACCGGTCCGCCATGCAAGCGTCGAAGGCTTCGTCGGTTTCGATGCCGTGGCGCTTGGCCACAGTCTTCAGCATGCCGCCGAGTGCGCCGACCTGGGCAGCCTGGACGATGCCTTCCTGATTGGCGAACAGGTCGTCGAGCACGTCGAAGTACTTGTCGTCTCCGGCGCATCGCGCGACTACATAGGCCGCGACGTCCGGGGCGCCGTGAATCGGGAATTCGCGGTAGACGAGCTTCAGCTTGCCGGTCGAGATGTACTTCTCTTCGAGCGTCGGCAGGATGGAGTCGTGGAAGTATTTGCAGGCCGGGCAGGTCGGCGAAGCGTATTCGACCAGCGTGATCGGCGCATTCTTGTCGCCCTTGATGTGTCCAAGCTCACCGGCCTCGACCGTGCTGGACGCCGCAGCGGGCGTTTCGGTCTTGTTGCCATCACTGTTTGCTGCGCCACAAGCCACGAGGGCCAGGGCCGAAACGGCCAAAAGGGCCAAACGCCGGGAAAGAGATGCCATGGTCATAAGCCTCGCGTTAAGGAATGAGTCGCACCGGTTGCCAAATGGTTAAGGAAACCGGGCTCGTTGTTTACGGGTCCGCCGATAGCACAGCCTTGCCCAAAGCCACAAATGCGGCGCGCAGGCGTGTGTTTTCAATCTGATTGGCGCCTGATTCGAGGGTTGCGGCCTCGTCCCTCGTCAGGGCGCGAGCCTTGGGGCGATAGGTGACCGTTTCGGCGCCGCGGGAGATGGTGCCCTGCACGATGCGGATGCCGGTAATGTCACCGCCTGCGGCGACAGAAACGCGCTGGCGGATGGTCTCGGACTGGTGCTGGACGAGCGGAGCGGCCTGCGGGACGACGCGCAAGGTGAGGATGCGCCCGTCCTTGGAAGAACTCAGTTTTTCGGGATGGGAAAAGCGATAGAGCTGGTCGCCGGCAATCTCACGCCAACGCGCCTGCAGCAGCTTGAGCGGAGGCAGCTTGGCAGCGCCGGTCTTTCGGCCCACACGGTCAGCCGCGATCGAGAGCGGTTTCATGGGCGCTCGCAAGGCGCGGGCCCGCGTGTACCGCAGCCGGACCAGCGCGCGGGCTTCTTCGAGCGGATCGAGGGTTGATCTCTGCACCATGATCGCAAATCTGCACGGCTTCTGAGGCGAGGAAAAGGCATGAGCCGCAAAAGTGACAAAACGCTCACGCGCCTCGCGCCCTTGTTACTGGCCTGGTTCGACAGATCGGCCCGGACGCTGCCTTGGCGCAGCCCGCGCGGCGTGGCGCGCGATCCCTACCGCGTGTGGTTATCTGAAATCATGCTGCAGCAAACCACAGTGCCGCACGCTGCACCCTACTTCGAATCGTTCACGACCCGGTGGCCCAGCGTCGAAGCCCTCGCTGCAGCCAGGGACGAGGACGTGATGCATGCCTGGGCGGGGCTCGGCTATTATGCGCGGGCCCGCAACCTTCTGAAGTGCGCCCGCGAAGTGGTGGCTCTGGGCGGCTTTCCCCGGACCGAGTCCGGGCTGCGCGCACTGCCGGGGATCGGGCCTTACACGGCGGGCGCCATCGCGGCGCTGGCCTTCGGGGAGCGCACGCCGGCCGTCGACGGCAATGCCGAGAGGGTTTTCGCACGCCTACTGGCGATGAAGGAGGATTGGGCGGCAGCAAAGAAGCGCATCGGTGCGATCGCCCGCGATCTCGTGCCGGCGGATCGGCCGGGTGACTTTGCCGAGGCGCTGATGGACCTTGGCGCGACCGTATGCACGCCCAAGAGCCCGAACTGCGCGCTCTGTCCGTTGGCTGAGCTTTGCCGGGCCCGGACGGAAGGGAATCCGGAACGCTACCCGGTGAAGCCCGAGAAAGTGGCCCGGCCGGTGCGTTTTGGCTCGGCCTATGTGCTGACGCGCAGGGGCAGGGTGTGGCTGGTGCGCCGGGAGCCTTCAGGATTGCTGGGCGGTATGCTGGCCTTGCCGACCTCGGAGTGGAGCGAAAAGCGCGGCCCTCACGAGCCACCGCTGGACGCCGTCTGGACCGAAGCCGGAGACGTGCGCCACGTGTTCACGCATTTCAGCTTGCACCTCACAGTGTGGAGCGCCGAGGCACGCAGCAAGGATTTGCCGGACGGCTTCTGGGCTGAGACGGATCAGGTGGCCGGATTGCCGACCGTGTTTTCCAAGGCCGCCGCGCTCGGCGGGATCACCGTGTCGCAAAAACGTTGATCTGGACGAAAGCGGCCATGTTGATGGCGACGCTCATCCAGAACAGTGTACGGAAGGAGCGCTTCTGCGTTTTGTGGCGGAAAACTTCCTGGGCGACGATCGCGCCCGGCCAGCCGCCGACGAGACCGATCAGCAGGAGGATGGTTTCCGAAACGCGCCAGGCTTTCTGGTTAGCAGCTAGCTTGTCGAGCCCGTAACCTGCGAAACAGGCCACACTGGCGACGCCGTAGATGACAAACCAATTCGGTGAGACCGGTTGGACCGCTTCGATGGCCAGCACGATGAAGATGAATGCCGGAATGACCAGAAAGCGCGGGCCGCGCTGGAGAATCTGGGAGGACAGGCTGGGCTTGGCTTTCGGCTCAACGACGAGCGTGACGCGCTTGGCTTTCGGGCGGCCGTCCTTGCCGATATCGACCGAAAACGCGTACTCGCAGCCGATCTCGATGTGACGCCCCTCCTTGGCGAAGGCGCTGGCATGGACGAAGACATCCTGTCCGCCGCCCTCGGGGGCGAGGAAGCCAAACCCGCGTTCGTCGCTCCAGTTGATCAGCCGCCCCCGTACACGAACCGTTGCCGGCTTCTTGCCGGAATCCGCTGGGAGCGACGGTTTCGTCACTGTGTCTCTTCCTTGGCGACCGACGCCGCCAGTGAGGCAGACAGGAACCGGTCGATGTCGCCATCCAGCACGCCGCCTGTGTCGGACGTTTCGACATCGGTGCGAAGGTCTTTCACCATCTGATAGGGCTGCAGGACATAGGAGCGAATCTGGTGGCCGAAGCCGATCGCGCTCTTGTCAGCATACTGAGCATCGGCAACGGATTTGCGTTTCTGCAGCTCAAGCTCATAGAGCTTCGAGCGTAGCATCCGCCAGGCCTCATCCCGGTTCTGGTGCTGCGAGCGGCCGTTCTGGCACTGCACCACGGTGTTGGTGGGGATGTGCGTGAGACGCACGGCCGAGTCGGTCCGGTTGACGTGCTGGCCACCGGCGCCCGAGGCGCGATACGTGTCGGTGCGCACATCGGCGGGATTGATTTCGATGTCGATCTTGTCATCGATCACCGGTGTGACACTGACCGATGAGAAGGACGTGTGCCGGCGCGCCGAAGAATCATAGGGCGAAATCCGGACGAGGCGGTGCACGCCGGTTTCCGATTTCAGCCAGCCATAGGCGTTCTCGCCCTTGACCTGGATCGTTGCGGATTTGATGCCGGCTTCTTCGCCTTCGCGCTCGTCCAGCTCCTCGACCTGAAAGCCGTGCTTTTCGGCCCAGCGGACATACATGCGGCGCAGGATGGACGCCCAGTCCTGCGATTCGGTGCCGCCTTCGCCCGCATTGATCTGCACATAGCAGTCATTGCCGTCAGCTTCGCCCGAGAGGAGCGCGGCCAGTTCTGCCTTGGCGCCGGTTTCGGCCGCGCGGGTGAGCGAAGCCTGCAGGTCGGCCAGCATGGCGGGATCACCTTCGGCGAGCTCCATCAGTTCGGGCGCGTCTGCGATGTCCTTTTCGAGCGACTGGACGACGGCAATACCATCAGCCAGTTTCTGACGCTCGCGCATCAGTTTCTGCGCTTCCTGCGGATCGTCCCAGAAACCCGGGCGTTCGGACAGGGCCGTCAGCTCATCCAGTCGTTTTGTGGCTGTATCCCAGTCAAAGACGCCTCCGTAGCAAGGCGCTTGACTGGCGAATCTGGTCGATCAGGGAACGGATTTCGGCGGACATGGCAGCGCCTCCTTCAACTTCGGGTCTATGATGTTGAACGCGCTATAGACGCGCCCGGAGGGGCGGTCAAAGCACGTCGTGCGGCATCCTGTGCGTCAGAAGATGCCGTCGAGGTTCTCGTCGGCGGTGTCGCCTGGATTTGTGCCGTCGGGAGACGTCGCGGCGCCGTCCGAACTCGGACCGCATGAACCGGAAATCGACAGGCAGTCTTCCGCAGCGTTGAACACCGTGAGGCCCGGTTCGGTGCCGGGGCGGAAGGCTTCGTCGATCACGCCGGGGCCGCTGCCGGAGGCGAGGGCGCCGGTGCGCGCGTCGATCTTGACGAGGCGCACGCCCGGCGGGATGCGGAACGGCGTCGGCGGTTCGTTCTCCAGAGCCTTCTCCATGAACTCGGTGAAGATCGGCGCGGCGACTGAGCCGCCCGCTTCACCTTCGCCCAGCGGACGGTTGTCGTCGAAGCCGATGCGCACGCCGACCACGAGGTCCGGCGAGAAGCCGACGAAGATTGCGTCGCGGTAGTCGTCGGTCGTGCCGGTCTTGCCCGCGAGCGGCTTGCCGACGCGGAGTGCCCGGCGACCGGTGCCGCGTTCGACGACGCCTTCGAGCATATGCGTGATCTGGTAGGCGACGATGGGATCGACGACCTGGTCGCGCGTGTCAGGGAGTTCCGGCGGCTCCTCGCCGTTCCAGTCGTCGGCCTTGCAGCCTTCGCAGGCGCGCTGGTCATTGCGGTAGAGGGTGTGGCCGTAGCGGTCCTGGACGCGGTCCAGAAGGGTGGGAGTGACCTTCTTGCCGCCGTTCACGAAGGCCGCATAGCCGCGCACGAGGTTCATCAGTTCGGTGTCGCCGGCGCCGAGCGACATAGCAGCGTAAGGCGGCAGCTTTTCATAGACACCCACACGTTCTGCCAGATCCGAGACCGACTGCATGCCGATATCCTGCGCGACACGCGCGGTGACCTGGTTCAGCGACTTCTCGAGTGCCACGCGCAGGGTGACCATGCCGTAGGACTGGCCCGCCGTGTAGTTTTTGGGTGCCCAGTATTTCTGGGTCGACACGTCATAGGACACGAAGGGCGCGTCCAGCATGCGGGTGGCCGGCGTGTAGCCCTTTTCGAGCGCCGCTGCGTAGACGAAGGCCTTGAAGCTGGAGCCGGGCTGACGCTTGGCCTGGGTGACACGGTTGAAGCTTGATTTGAAGAACGAGTAGCCGCCCTGCATCGCCAGAACGCGGCCGGTATGAGGGTCGAGGGCGACAAGCGCGCCGTCCACTTCCGGCACCTGGCGCAGCGTGGCGTTGCCGACCGGCACCATGACGGGCTCGGGGTTGGGCATTGCGATCGGATTGCCATCCGGATCGAGCTCCGCCGATTCCGGCGGCGCGCTAGCTTCGCTCGGATTGAGCGCCTGGCGCTTCAGTTCGGCAAGGATGACATGTCCGACCTGGAGGCCGGCCTTGCCTTTCTCAGGCTTGTAGGTCTGGGCCCATTTGATCTCGTCGACGGGGAGTTTGATCTTCGCGCCGTCGGTCAACAGAAGGTCGGCGGAATTGGTGCCTACTTTAGTGACCAGTGCAGCTTCCCAGGTGCCGTAACCGCCCGGCAGTTTAACGGCTTTCAGGGCTTCGACGGCATTGTCGTCAACAGGCAGAATCGTGATCGGCCCACGCCAGCCATGGCGGCGGTCATAGGCGATCAGGCCGTTCTGCAGGGCGGACTGGGCGGCCAGCTGGAGACGAGTGTCGATGGTCGACCGGATGGACAGGCCGCCCTGTTCGAGTGTGTCTTCGCCATAGGTCTTGATCAGGTCCTGACGCAGTTCCTGAACAAAATAGGTGGTTGCGGCGTATTCGGGGCCACGCAGGCGCTTGGTCGTCGTCAGAGGCTTTGCTTTGGCCTCGTCGGCCTCTTCCTGGGTGATGTAGCCATCTTCGACCATGCGGCCGAGCACGTAGTTGCGCCGCTTCAGCAGACGCTCCGGGTTCGTGTAGGGGTTCACGGCCGAGGGCAGTTGGGCCAGCGAGGCCAGGATCGCGGCTTCCGACAGGTCGAGTTCAGTCAGCGACTTGTTGAAATAGTTCAACGCGGCAGAGCCGACCCCATAGGAGCGGCCACCGAGATAGATCTCGTTGAGGTAAAGTTCGAGGATCTCACCCTTGGTGAATTCCTTCTCCATCCGCTGGGCGACAATGGCTTCCTTGGCTTTGCGCTCCAGTTTCTGGTCGCGCGTCAGCAGCATATTCTTGGCGACCTGCTGCGTGATGGTTGAGCCGCCCTGCAGCCCGCCATCGCCGGTCAGCTTGTTCTTGGCCGAGTTCAGCGCGCCGCGCGTGATGCCCGCATAGTCGAGACCATCATGCTTGAAGAAGTTCTTGTCCTCGGCCGCGACAAAGGCCTCGATCACATGTTCCGGGATTGACTCGTAAGGCACGAACACCCGGTGCTGGTCCGCAAACTCCGCGATCAGCGTGCCATCACCTGCATGCACCCGCGACGTGATTGGCGGCTCGTACTGCTTCAGCTTGGCAATCGAGGGCACATCGCGGCCAAGGGCGGCGAAATAGCCCCACACAACGATCACCGCGATCACGAAGAGCACGAGACCCGCAATCAGAAGCCGCCGCGCCCATTTCAGGTGAGTAGAGTACTTTTCGAGGGTCATTCGGAAGGTCGGGGGAGGAGTGTCAGTCATCAGTTAAGCCTGTGCGGTGATTCGACTGCCATAAGCCATTGCAGCCCCAGTCTTCCGGGCAGGCTGACGGGGTCGCACGTGTTTCCGGCGATACTATGGCGCGCGCGCGGCGCACAAAAGAGGCCAGTGTCAGATGTCCTGACGTTCAACCTCGAGGTCTTCCAGTGAAATTTCTGGAAGGGGGCGCTTTTCCGGCCGCGGCGTGGTCAGGCCATCGGCCAGTTTGGCCGCGATCCGCTCCCCGTCCGCCTTGGGTGGATAGTTGTCCAGGGCCAGTTTCCAGGCCGCTCGGGCGTCGTCCTTGCGGTCGAGATGCCAGTAGATGTCGCCGAGATGATCCTCGATTTCCCAATGGCTCTGGGGCGATAGCTCCTCGCGGGCGCTTTCGATCAAGCCTTTGGCCCGGTCCAGATCGCCGAGCTGATAAAGGGCCCAACCGAAGGAATCTGCGATGTAAGGGTCCGAATCGGCCAACAACAGGGCTCTGGCGAGCACCTTGTAGCCTTCCTCATACTTGTCCGTCCGAGTGATCAGGAAATAGCCAAGCGAATTCAACGTATAAGGATCGTTCGGGCGGGCGACGCGCTCAGACCGCAGGATCACCAGAGCATCATTGATGTGCCCGGCCTGGCCGAGGGCGTCGGCCAGCACCATCCGGCGCTCGTGTGTATCGTCGAGGGTGCGGGCGTCCCGGGCGTATTCGGCGGCCTTTGCCGGCTCGCCAAAGTGCAAGTAGATCGAGCTGGAAGCACCGAGCGCTGCAGCTTTCTCGGCAGGGTTTTCGGCAAGGCCGAGCAGTTCCGGCACCAGGTCAAAGGCGGCCTGACGGTCATCCAGCAAGGCGCGCAGTTGCAGCGCTCCGTAAAGGGTCGAAAGGCGGTCCTTGTCGTCAGTGATCGCAAGGGCGCGTTCGACGGCGGATCGCGCGGCCGCTTCATCACCGCTCATCAGCAGGGCCTGAGCCGCTGAAATCTGCAGAGAGGGCGACGTCTCCGGCGCTGTCAGCGCCACATGGGCCGCGCCCGGGTACAGCGCCTCGCTGTAGAGCGCGTCGATCACGCCGGCACGGATGTTTTCGTTTTCGGGATCGATCAGCAGAATCGCCAGATCGAATGCCGTGCGCTTGTCGTCGAGCCCTGAGATCGTGCCACCCATCATCACGGTCTGGATGTAGCGTTGCTGCTGCATCGCGTAGGATACGTCAGACAGGGCCAGCGCGAACCCGGTCTTCACCGTCAGTGGCTCATTGTCGAGGTTCTTGCCGGTCTGCAGGCTGTCAATGGCAGCGGCGTAACTGGTGGCCTGTTCCGGCTCGGCATCGGCGAGTTGCTGGTAGACCTGCTGGGCCTCTTCGATCCGTCCCATACGCTGCAGCAGCAGCGAGTGGCGGACGATCACCGTGCTGATATGAGCAAAGATGATGCCCTGCGGGTCAAACTCGTGCTCCGGCGCCTGGATCTTGGTAGGGGTCAGGGCTTCGTAGACGGCAAGCGCCTCATCGTTGCGCCCGGCCGCTTCGAGCATCGCGGCGAGGGACAGGTCTGCCGTAATGCCGGGCATGCCGCCGGCGACTTCCCTGTGGCGATTGATGGCGCCTTCAAGATCACCTTCAAGTGCTTTCAGCCAGGCATCGACCCACAGGTAGAAACCGGGCTGCTCCATATCCGACGTTTCATCGCCGGTGAGCCTGAGATAGGCGCGCGCTGCTGCCATGTCGCCGGCCGAGGCCCGGTCCAGCGCCAGATAGGCATTCGCGAACTTGTCTTCGTCGCGCTCGTCGGCGGGCATGCGCGCCAGCAAAGTAAGGTAGCCGGCGGTATCGCCGGCCTTCAGCGCGTCGAGCGGAGCGTCATAAGTGGCCTGGTTGCCATCGGCCTCGAACACAGCCGTTGCACGGGCGGCCGGAGACAGCCGGACGGCCACTTGCGTACTTTCAGTGGCGGCGGAGGGGCCCGCTTCGCCCGGAACCGCTGCGCAAGCGGTCAGAGCCAGAGCGAGAACCGAAGCGAACAGAAGGGGTTTCGGGGACATAGGCGCGGAAAACTCCACCTTTGAAGGAAAGGCGAGTGAAGCAGGCCCGTGCGGCAAGAGCAAGGCGCTGGTGTGCTGGTGGCGGGCCGGCCGGGGCGGGCCGCCCGCTTTGTTGGCATTACATGTTCGGGTATGCGGGGCCGCCGCCGCCCTCAGGAACGGTCCAGTTGATGTTCTGGTTCGGATCCTTGATGTCGCAAGTCTTGCAGTGGATGCAGTTCTGCGAGTTGATCTGGAACTTCAGGTCAGCGCCTTCGCCCACCCACTCATACACACCGGCCGGGCAGTAACGTGCCGAAGGGCCGGCATAGATGTCGTGCTCGGACGATTTCTGCAGGGACATGTCGGCCACGATCAGGTGAACCGGCTGGTCTTCGCCATGATAAGTGTTGGTGAAGGAGACGTTCGTCAGCTTGTCGAAGCTGATCACACCGTCCGGTTTCGGATAGTCGATCGGCTTGAAATACTTCGCCGGCTTGAGCGATTCGGCATCGGTCTTGGTGTGGTGGAGCGTCGGCAGGAAACCGAAGCCGACGAGGCTGCGCATCCACATGTCGGGCACGCCGATCATGGCGCCGACCAGCGTGCCGAACTTCGACATCAGCGGCTTCATGTTGCGCACAGGCGAGAGATCTTTCCAGACCCAGGACTCGCGCACGCAGTCCGAATAGCTCTCCAGCACGTCACTCTGGCGGCCGGCTCTAACGGCCTCAAAGGCCGCTTCAGCAGCGAGCATGCCGGTCTTCATGGCGTTGTGGGTGCCCTTGATGCGCGGCAGGTTCACGAAGCCGGCCGAGCAGCCGATCAGCGCGCCGCCCGGGAAGGCGAGTTGCGGGATCGACTGGATGCCGCCGGAGGTGATGGCCCGCGCGCCGTACGCGACGCGCTTGCCGCCCTTGAGATAGCGCACGACATCGGCGTGGTGCTTGTAGCGCTGGAATTCGTTATAGGGCGAAAGATAGGGGTTCTTGTAGTTGAGGTGGACGACGTAGCCGACCGAAACGAACGCTTCGCCATTGTCGCGGAAGTGGTAAAGGAAGCCGCCGCCGTCGCCGTTCTTGCCCATCACGGGCCAGCCAAATGTGTGCTGCACGAGGCCTTCCTGGAAATTCTCCTCTGGCACGGACCAGACTTCCTTGAGGCCGATGCCGAACTTCTGCGGGTCGCAATCGTCACGCAGGCCAAACTTGGCGGTCAGATCTTTCGTCAGCGAGCCGCGAGCGCCTTCGGCGAAGAGGACGTATTTTCCGAGAAGCTCCATACCGGGCTGGTAGTCCGGGCCGGGCTTGCCGTCCTTGTCGAGGCCCATGACGCCCGCGACGATGCCTTTGACTTCGCCGTTCTCGCCGTAGACGATTTCCGAGGCCGCAAAGCCGGGGAACACTTCGATTCCCAGCTTTTCGGCTTCAGCGCCCAGCCAGCGGCAGACATTCGCGAGCGATCCAATAAAACAGCCATGGTTGCTCATCAGCGGCGGGAAGGGGGCCCAACCCATCTCGGCGGAGCCGTTCTCACCAAGCAGCTTGTAGCTGTCGACTTTCACTTCGGTCGTCAAAGGGCGGTCGGCGCGGGTGCGCCAGTCGGGCAGAAGTTCGTCCAGCGCCTTGGGGTCGAGCACGAGTCCGGACAGGATGTGCGCGCCGATCTCGCCGCCCTTTTCGATCACGACGACCGACAGGTCCTCGCGGGCTTCGTTCGCCAGTTGCTTGAACCGGATGGCCGCTGACAGCCCGGCAGGGCCGCCGCCGACGATCACCAGATCAAACTCCATCGACTCGCGTTCGGGGGCGTTGGCCATAGGTCAGCTCCTTGTTTGCGCTTTGCGCCTTATCTCTATCCGGTTAAGCACTTAACGCCTGTTTCCTTGAGGTCCAGTCTGTCTGCAATGCCAACCCCTGCGTCAAGAGAGCCAATTTCGGCGCTCACCGAATGGTGGGCCGACATGGGCGTGAGCGTGGATAAAGCGTTGGTGGACGCTTTGTTGAAGACCGCGCCGACGCCTGAAAGGGATGAACCGACCAGGGACGCGGCGGCCGTCATTCCGCTGCGCAAGGCATCGCGGACGGTGTCGGACTGGGCCAATGTGGCCCGCAACGAGGCGCGAGGCGCACAGACGCTGGAAGCCCTTGCTGCGGCGATCCGGGCGTTCGACGGCAGCGCGCTGAAGGCGACGTGCGAACAGGCGGTGGTTTGCGATGGCGTCCTGGGGGCCAGCCTGATGGTGATCGGCGAGGGGCCGGGCGCCGAAGAGGATCGCCGGGGCCTTCCCTTTGTGGGCAGGGCCGGGCAGCTGCTCGACAAGATGCTGGCGGCGATCGGACGGTCACGCGCCGAGAATGTCTTCATTACCAACGTCAATTACTGGCGTCCCGGCGGCAACAGGAACCCGGAACCGGACGAGCTGGCCGTTTGCCGGCCCTTCGTCGACCGGATGATCGAACTGGCGCAGCCGAAGCTGATCATTGCGGCAGGCGGTGTGCCGGCGGTGTCCTTGCTGGCCAGCAAGGACGGCATCATGAAGCTGCGCGGCAACGAATACGCCTACTCCACGCCGGACGGGTTCAAGGTGCCGATCATTCCGATCCTGCATCCCGCCTACCTTCTGCGCCGACCTCAGGACAAGAGCCGTGCCTGGCGCGACCTGATGCTCATCGAGAAGCGGCTTGCCGAGCTGGAAGGCTGATGCCGGCGCCGCTGTCGATCATCATTCCGGCTTTGAACGCAGCAGGTGATCTGCCGCTGTGTCTCGAAAGCCTGTTGCCGGGGCTGGAAGCTGGCCTCATCCGGGAAGTGATTGTCGTGGATGGCGGATCAAGCGATGCGACACGCGCGATCGCGGGTTCTGCCGGCGCGGATGTTGTCGAGAGCGAAACGGGACGCGGTAGACAATTGCGCGCCGGCGCAGCGGCGGCACGCGGGGAGTGGTTCCTGTTCCTGCACGCCGATACGGCGCTGTCGCGGGACTGGGCCGAGCGGGCGGCGGCGCACATGGGCACCCGGCCCGGCATGGCCGCGGCCTTTACGCTGAAGTTCCGCTCCGATGCGCGGGCGGCGCGCTGGCTGGAAAAACGTGCGAACCGGCGGGCCCGATTGATGGGGCTGCCCTATGGCGACCAAGGGCTCCTGATCTCGCGCGCCTTGTATCGTGAGGTGGGCGGGTTTGCGGACGTGCCACTCATGGAAGACGTGATGATCGTCCAGGGCATAGGCAAAAAGCGGTTGGTCATTCTGGACGCGGAAGCGCGCACGTCGGCAGCCAAATATGAACGCGATGGCTGGCACAAGCGGGCCTGGCGCAATGCCTGGCTGCTGACACGTTTTCTGCTTGGCGCGAAGCCGGAAGCGCTGGCGAAATCCTACAGCTAGTTTTCGTCGGTCCACCAGGCGGGGTCAGCGAAATGCTCCGTATACGCCTCGATGAGATAGGCGCGGAAGTTGGCAATGTCGTCGACCATGCAGGTGTAGGAGTCGGCCTTCTCGATCTTGAAGCGTTCGCGCTGTTCCGCATCCATGTCGCTGCAGCCCGGCATCATGATGGTGAAGCGCATCAGTCCTTCCGGCGTTTCACCGTCGGCCCGGGCGACGATGTAGCTCCAGGCGACGTCCTCGTCATCGCGCAGCTCCGATTCCCCGAGATAGATCGTCGCTCCGTCTGCTTCGGTGAGTGGTTCGAACCGAAGGCGGACATCTTCTTCGTCTTCTTCCTCGGCCTTCACGAGATAGCCATCGCCCTCGGGCTGTCCAATCTGGCAGGGCTGTTCGTCGGGCATGCAAAAGGCAACGGGGCCTTCGCCAAGCGCCGCTCCGGTCTCGATTCTCGGCTCGGTCGACATGAAACAGCCGGCCAGTACTGTGAGGGCCAGGAACGGGATCACGTAAACGTGCGGTTTCATGACGGCGGGCCTTCCTTGCGTTTCCCAGAGGCGTCAGACAGTTTCACCCCCGTTTCCGGCAAATCCAAGGCCTCTTGCGCATGCGTCCTGCGACCCTCATCGTCTTTGCCAAGCCGCCGCAGATCGGCCTGTCGAAAACCCGGCTGGCGTCAGGGCTGGGGAAGGCCGCCGCCCGCCGGGTGGCTGTCTTTACATTGGGGCGCACACTCAGGGCCGCGCAGGCGAGCGGCTGCCGGGTGCGGATCTATGTGGCGCCCGATGCTGTGGCGCGGCGTGCCGGCGCAGCGGCGGCCTTCAAAGGCGCGGACCTTTTTCCGCAAGGCGGCGGCGACCTGACAGACCGGCTGAGCCGGGCCTTGCACGAAGCGCCGCGCGGACCGGTCATGTTCATTGGTGCAGATGTGCCGGACATCACGCCCGGCCGGATCCGGCAGGCGGCGGGCCTTCTGTGGAGGCGGGACGCGGTATTCGGACCGGCGCGGGATGGCGGTTTCTGGCTGTTCGGACTCCACAAGCGGGCCGGCACGCCGGCGCCGTTTGACGGTGTGCGATGGTCCGGACCGCATGCCATGGAGGATGTGTGGAGCCGATTGCCGCCTACTGCCCGTATCGGTCTGCTTGAAACCTTGATCGACATCGACGAGGCCCAGGATTGGGAAGACTGGCGCCGCCGCCTGCGCTGAATTCCCCAGAACATTCGCGCCAAAAGTTCTTGCTTTGTTCTTTTTCTTGTGGCTCTCATACCGGCTATGAGGACCGGACAGAAACTGAAACCAATCGGACGTGTCACCCTGATCGAGACCGGTGAGGTGGGTGAGCGGTTCGAGCATCGTGGTCGCGGCGCTGTGTCGAACCAGACCGGGCGGTATGAACGCCACACCCGCGATCCGTTCGATGATGGCTGGAGCACGATTGAGGACGACGCCGCGCCGCTCGAAACCCTCCTGATGGAGGATACGGCGAAGACGATCATCACGTTCAACAATTCGCCAGACATCCATTTCGACCGGTCGATCAACCCGTATCGCGGCTGCGAGCACGGATGCATCTATTGCTTCGCGCGGCCCACGCATGCCTGGTCGGGGCTCTCGGCGGGGCTCGATTTTGAAAGCCGGCTTTTCCAGAAATCGAATGCGCCGGAACTGCTCGTGAAGGAGTTGTCGCGGCCCGCCTATATCCCGAAGCCGGTGGCGCTCGGCATCAACACGGACGCCTATCAGCCGGTCGAGCGCGAACAACGCCTGACGCGCCGGCTCCTGCAGATCCTGTCGGATCATAACCATCCGGTCAGCCTGCTCACCAAGTCTGCACTGATCCAGCGCGACATCGATCTGCTGGCGCCGATGGCGGAAAAGGGCATTGCGCGGGTTGGTGTGTCGATCACGACGCTGGACCGGAAGCTCGCGCGCAAGATGGAGCCGCGCGCGGCAACGCCGGAGCGCCGGCTGGAAACCGTGCGGGCGCTGTCGCAGGCCGGCATTCCCGTTTCGGTCATGACGGCGCCGATCATTCCGGGACTGAACGATCACGAGATCGAAGCGCTGCTGGAGGCGTCGGCGGCACATGGAGCCACTGGCGCGGGTTATGTCGTGCTGCGACTGCCGTATGAAATAAAAGATCTGTTCCACGAGTGGCTGGTCCAGCACGTTCCGGACCGGGCGGCGCGGGTGGTGAACCTCATCCGCGAGATGCGCGGTGGCAAGGATTATGATCCGCGCTGGTTCGAGCGAGGGCGGGGACGCGGGCCGATGGCGAACCTTATTTCGCAACGTTTTCAGAAGGCGGCGGCGCGCAACGGTCTCAGCGGGCGCCGGCCCGAGCTGCGCACGGACCTCTTCCGGCCGCTGGTAACGCCCGACGGGCAATTCCTGCTGGGCCTGTGATGGAGACGGCGCACAGGAGGCGCGGAGTAACCATTCGGTAGGCTTTTCTTAAACGCGCAGTAACCGGAGCAACCCAGAGATTCCAGGGCACGTAGATTTAGCGGGGCTCCCGGAATGACCATTCAGAAAAACACGATCGCGCAAGGTGACTGTATCGAACTCCTGTCGCGGATTCCCGACAAGTCGGTGGATCTCGTGTTTGCCGATCCGCCGTACAACCTCCAGCTGGGTGGCGGTTTGACCCGTCCGGACCAATCGGTCGTCGACGGTGTGGATGATGCTTGGGACAAGTTCGGCAGCTTCGACGAATATGATCTGTTCACGCACCAATGGCTGGAAGAGTGCCGCCGTGTCCTCAAGGATGATGGCGCTATCTGGGTCATCGGTTCCTATCACAACATCTTCCGGGTCGGCACGGTGCTTCAGGATCAGGGCTTCTGGATCCAGAATGACGTCATCTGGCTGAAGACAAATCCGATGCCGAACTTCAAGGGCACCAGGTTCCAGAACGCGCACGAGACCCTGATCTGGGCCGGCAAGTCGCGCGAGTCCCGCGTTACGTTCAACTATGACGCGCTGAAGGCCTTCAACGAAGACAAGCAGATGCGGTCCGACTGGCTGATCCCGCTCTGCACGGGCTCGGAGCGTCTCAAGGATGAAACCGGCCGAAAGGCCCACCCGACGCAAAAGCCGGAATCGCTGTTGCACAGGGTGTTGCTGGCGACGACCAATCCCGGCGATCTCGTGCTCGACCCCTTCTCCGGTACCGGCACCACAGCGGCAGCCGCCAAGCGCCTGGGCCGCAACTTCATCGGTCTCGAGCGGGATGAAGGCTATGTGCGCGTTTCCCGCGCGCGCCTCAAATCCATCCAGCCCCTGGATGAGGATATGCTCGAGACCGAACGTAGCAAGAAGTCCCTGACCCGAGTGCCATTCGGCGCGCTGATCGAGACCGGCTGGTTGAAGCCTGGTGACCGCTTGTTCAGCCCGCAGCGTCGCCACCAGGCGCGTATCCGTGTCGATGGTTCGCTGACTACAGGAGCGATCACCGGCTCGATTCACCGCCTCGGCGCGCATGTCCAGCAGGCCCCGGCCTGTAATGGATGGACCTACTGGCATTATGAGACCGACAAGCGTGACCTTGCGCCGATCGATCTGCTGCGCCGGCGTTACCGCGACGAGATGGGGCTGAACTAGGCGTCAGTCATACGCGGTTAGCACTTCGTCGACCGCCCGCTCCAGATCTTTCAGCGTCGCGACGTGACTCATCTGTGCACAGAAGGGTTCGTAGCGTGGAATGACGCTGTCGCCTGTTCCCCACAGGGCGCGGCCTTCGGGGTTGAGCCAAATGATACGCTTGGCCCGGCCTGCAAAATCGCGGAACAGGTCCAGACGCGGATCGCCATAGTTTGAACGCCCGTCGCCGAGGATGATGATGGTCGTACGCCGGTCAATTTTGTTCTCGTGGTCCATCTTGAAGTCTGAGAAGGCTTGGCCATAGCTCGTCGAGCCGAGGCCGATCTCGCGCAGGATCTTCTTGATGGCGGCATCGAATTCGTGGGTTTCCAGAATATCGTCCACGCATTTCAGACGATAGGAAAACGCAAAGGCGGACAGGTCCGGAATTGCTTCCTTCATCGAGAACAGCAGCAACAACAGGAAACGCACATAGGCGGCCACCGATCCGGAAACGTCGCAGATGACGAGGATTTTCGGCCGGTCCTTTTTCTTCTGCCGCCAGACGACATTGAACGGCACGCCGTCAAAGCCGGCATTGGCGCGCATCGTGCGGCGCACGTCCAGCATACCGCGCTGGGTGCGTTTGCGGCGGCGGGAGTGTTTCACGGCCAACTTCTTGGCGACTTTTGCGACGAGCTGCTTCATCCTCGCCATGTCGCTGGCTTCGATGGCGGATAGGCGCTTGGTCGCGGCGACGTCATCGCGGAAACGCTCGGTTTCAGCCGCCCCGAAGATATCGAACCCGCGCTCAGCCCGTTCGCGCGTGGCTTTCGTCAGAGCACGTCGCACATCGATCAGGCGTTGGGCTTCAGCGTCGGCGTCCGGCGTCCGCCCTTGCAGCGCTTCCAGCAGCCGGGTTTGCAGAGCTTCGCCGCCCATCGCCTTGAGCATCGATTGCGCAAAGTAGGCAACCTGAGTCGAGAAGCGGATGTCGTTGAGGCCCGCAGCTTCTGCTGCGCGTTCCACGGCGCTGGCAAGCTCTGCCTCATTGCCCGCTTCCGTCAGGGAGGACAGTCGCTCTGCGGCGTCGGCCGGGCTTTCATTGCTGTCGCTTTCACTTTCAGACGTCGCGCTGGCGGATGTTGCCGCCGCCGGTGCAGATGAGAAGTAGAGATCGAACAGCCGGTCGTGGATCGATTTTTCAGCCTCGGATTTGGCCAGCACACAGGCGAGCGAATCCTTCATTAACGCACGATCATCATAGCCGATCATGGCCAGCGTTCTGGCCGCATCCAGCGCTTCACCCGTCGAGACACGGACATCGGCCGATCTCAGTGCGCGGATGAAGTTGGAGATCTGCTTTTCCATGCCGCCGCGCCGGGATCAGCCCATGTCCGGATAGCCTGAGGCGAGGCGTCCCCGGGCATCCGGCCCGGTCGCTTCGCGCACCATTTTTGGAATGGTGGGCGCGATCGCGGCGATGTCGCTTTCATGCTTCAGAAGAACGTTCAGCGTGTCGCGCACGAAGACTTCGTCCAGCGTGCTTGCATGCAGCAAGAGCAATGTGCGGGCCCAGTCCACTGTTTCGGCGATGGACGGCCGTTTCTTGATATCCGTTTCGCGAACGGACTGCACAAAACGCACGAGCTGGTTCAGGAGCGTATCGGAAATGCCCTCGACACGCGCTCGCACGATGCGCTGCTCGCGTTCATGGTCGGGGAAGCCGATGTGCAGGTGAAGGCAGCGGCGCTTCAGGGCATCGCCGAGTTCGCGAACGTTGTTGGAGGTCAGGATCACCAGCGGCGGCACGTCCGCCTTGATGGTGCCGATCTCCGGCACCGAGACCTGATAGTCGGACAGGACTTCGAGCAGGAAAGCTTCGAAAGCTTCATCCGACTTGTCGATCTCATCGATCAGGAGGACCGAGCCCTTCTTCTGCTGCATGGCGTTCAGCAGGGGGCGCGCTTCGAGGAATTGCGGCGAGAAGAACAGGTCCTCGAACCCGGACAGCTTGCCGAGGGAGTCGTTCAATGTCTTCGCATCACCCAGAAGCTCGCTGAGCTTCTCTTTCAGAATCTGCGTATAGAGTAGCTGCTTGCCATACTTCCATTCGTAAAGCGCCTTGCCCTCATCGAGGCCTTCGTAGCACTGCAGGCGGATCAGCGGCAGGTTCATCCACTTTGACAGCGAGGCGGCCAGATCCGTCTTGCCGACGCCGGCGGGGCCTTCGATCAGGATCGGTTTGCGCAGGCCGTGGGCCAGGAACACAGCCGTCGATATCTGGGTTGTCGAGATGTAGCCCGCGGTGCCGAGCCCTGCGGAGATCGCCTCGATCGAGGTCATTGGCTCGTAGCCGGTGGTCTTGTCTTTTGCCATGGAACGAGGGGTAGGGCGCACCCGGCTGAGAGGCAAGGCGTGACGCGGGGATAGGGCGCGGCTAGGAGGGGAGGAACATGCCCGTTGCCCGGATTCTCTTCACTTTGCCCCTGCCGGAACCGTTCGATTACACGGTGCCCGACGGGATGGACGTCGTGCCCGGCAGTTATGTGGCCGCGCCGGTTGGCCCGTATGACCGGCTCGGCATGGTGGTTGAAGTGTTGCCCGACCGGGTCGGGTCCAACCGCAAACTGAAGCCGGTCTCGGCGGTCTACGATGTGCCGCCCATGTCCGAGGCCATGCGGGAATTCCTCAGCTGGACGGCCAAGTATACGGTCAGCCATCCGGGAACGGTGCTGGGCATGGCGCTGCGGGCGCGAGAGGCCTTGCTGCCTTCGCCGGTGGAGGTGCGCTATCGGCTGACAGGCTTCGAAATCTCCGGCCGGGTGACAGATGCCCGAGCCCGGGTGCTGGAACAGGCCCGCATCCTTGGACTGGCAACCGCGAGTGAGCTCGCCGCCGCAGCCGGCGTTTCGTCGAGCGTGGTCAAAGGCCTTGTGGTCACGGGCGCGCTTGAAGAGATCGAGGAGCCGACCGATCTACCCTTCGCTGAGCCCGATCCTGAGCGACCCGGCGAGGTGTTGACGGGCGAACAGGCCGAAGCCGCTGAAGCGCTGCGGGCCGGCCTTCGTGAGGGCGGGTTTTCGTCCTTCCTTCTGGATGGCGTGACCGGCTCAGGAAAGACCGAAGTTTATTTCGAGGCGATTGCTGAAGTACTTCGCGCTGACCCCGAGGCCCAGATCCTGGTCTTGTTGCCGGAAATTGCGTTGACCCAAGCGATCCTGTCGCGCTTCGAGCGGCGCTTCGGCGCGGCGCCCGCGCCCTGGCATTCCGGTCTGAACCCCAAGGAACGCCGCCGCACCATGCGCGAAGTGCTGCACGGCCGGGCCCGGATCGTGATCGGCGCGCGCTCGGCGTTGTTTCTGCCATACCGGAAATTGAAGCTCATCATCGTCGATGAAGAACATGACCCGAGCTTCAAGCAGGAAGACGGTGTCACCTATCATGCGCGCGACCTCGCCGTGATGCGGGCTAAATTAGAAGATGGCGCCGTGGTGCTGGCCTCTGCCACTCCAGCGCTTGAGACCGTCGTGAATGCGGAAGCCGGCAGGTATGCCCGGCTGCGGCTCGCCGCCCGCCCCGGAACGGCCCAGCTTCCGGAAATCGAATTGGTTGATCTGCGCAAAGCTCCGCCTGGGAAAGGAAAGTGGCTGTCCCCGGTGCTTGAGCACGCCATGACCGAGCGGCTTGCGGCGGGCGAACAGTCTCTCCTTTTTCTGAACCGCAGGGGCTATGCGCCGCTGGTGATCTGCAAAGCCTGCGGTGAGCGCCTGAAGTCTCCTGGCACTGAAAATTGGCTGACCGAGCATCGCTATTCCGGCCGGTTGGTCTGTCACCTGACGGGCTATTCGATCCCGAAGCCGGCCGTTTGCCCAAAATGCGGGGCCGCCGATTCGCTGATCGGGGTCGGACCAGGGGTCGAACGGGTCGCAGAAGAGGTGCGCGTGCTGCTCCCGGACGCGCGGATCGAGATCTTTTCGTCCGATACAGCGCAGGGCGCGGATGCAACCCGGAGCATCGTGGAGCGGATGGCTGCGGGGGAGATCGACGTTCTGATTGGCACCCAAATCGTCGCCAAGGGTCACAATTTTCCCAATCTCACGCTAGTCGGGGTCGTGGATGCCGACAGCGGCCTTAAGGGCGGCGACCTTAGGGCAGGGGAGCGGACCTATCAGCTGTTGAGCCAGGTGGCCGGCCGGGCCGGGCGGGCGGAGCGGCCAGGTCGTGCCTATGTGCAGACCTATGCCCCCGACAATCCGGCCATGCAGGCCTTGGCGGCCAATGACCGTGACGGCTACCTCGCCATCGAGCGTGAAGTGCGCGCCGAATTGGGCCTACCGCCCTTTGGCCGGTTGGCCGCGCTGATCCTGTCAGCGCCTTCGGCCGAGCTGGTCGACAGCTTTGCGCTTCTGCTGGCCGAACAGGCCCCGAACGCCGAAGGAATCGAGTTGTTTGGCCCCGCGCCGGCCCCGATTGCGGTGCTTCGCGGGCGTCATCGCAGGCGATTCCTTGTGAAAAGTCCGCGAAATGTCGATCTTTCCGCCTATATGGCGGCATGGTCAGCGCGGCTCAAAGTGCCCTCGCAGGTGCGTTTATCGGTCGACATCGATCCGTATTCGTTCCTGTAAACACTCGGGTTTTTGACATGTGTCGCGAGTTTGTCATTTCGCCGCAGCGTCAGGCATGGCGCCCATGTTGTCAGGGCACTTTTCTGGTGTTAAGCGCCGCTCATCGTCGCGGGCGCGCATGATTTGCGAAGGCCTGCGACTGGGATTTTCAGGGCATTTCTGCCCCTTAACCATGACGGATAGCGACCTTGCCGGCATCGAGCGTGACGCAGACGAGTGAAGCAGCACAGCGGTATGCAACCGCTCTGTTCGAACTGGCGCAGGAAAAAGGCGCCTTGGCCGCAGTTTATGCGGATTTCCGCGCGTTTGCCGAAAGCGTGCGTACCTCGAAAGACCTGACCACGCTGCTCGACTCCCCGGCTTTCAGCCGCGAGGAAAAGGTCGGCGCGCTGGGCGCAGTGGCCAAGAAAGCGGGTTATTCGCCTATCTTCTCCAAATTCCTCGGCGTGATGGCCACCAATGGCCGCGCGAAAGATATTCTTGGTGCGGAAGCCGCCTTCGACCAGCTTTACCTCAAGCAGCGCGGCATCCAGCGCGCCGTTGTGCGTACGGCAAAGGAAATGAGCGGCGCCGAACGGTCCCGCATTGAATCGCTTCTGGCCAAAATGGTCGGGGGCGAAGTTGAACTTTCCAGCGAGGTTGACGCCTCGCTGATCGCCGGCATCCAGCTGCGTATCGGCTCCAAGCTCGTGGATGCCAGCGTTGCCGCCAAACTGAATCGCATGAACACCGCCATGAAGGGAGCATGAGTAGCTCGATGGATATTTCACCCGCAGAAATTTCGGGCATCCTGAAGTCCCAGATCGACAATTTCGGCGTTGAAGCCGAAGTGTCGGACGTTGGCCAGGTGCTTTCGGTCGGCGACGGTATCGCCCGCGTTTACGGTCTCGACAGCGTCCAGGCCGGTGAGCTCGTGGAGTTCGAAGGCGGCCTCAAAGGCATGGCCCTCAACCTCGAAAACGACAACGTCGGCGTCGTGATCTTCGGCGACGACCGCGGCATCAAGGAAGGCGCGACCGTCAAGCGCGCCGGCGAGATCGTTGCTGCCCCAGTCGGCAAGGGCCTGCTGGGCCGCGTCGTCAACCCGCTGGGCGAGCCGATCGACGGCAAGGGCCCCCTGAAAGACGTTGCAAGCCGTCAGCGCGTGGACGTGAAAGCCCCGGGCATCATCCCGCGCAAATCGGTGCACGAGCCGATGATGACGGGCCTCAAGGCCATCGACGGCATGATCCCGGTCGGCCGCGGCCAGCGCGAGCTGATCATTGGTGACCGTCAGACCGGCAAGACCGCGATCTGCATCGACACCATCCTGAACCAGAAGCCGATCAACGACGCGGCGAAATCTGACAAGGACAAGCTGTTCTGCGTCTACGTGGCCATCGGCCAGAAGCGCTCGACCGTGGCCCAGGTGGTCAAGGTTCTCGAAGAGCGCGGCGCCCTCGATTACACGATCGTCGTGTCGTCGACCGCGTCGGAGCCTGCTCCGATGCAGTACCTCGCACCGTTCACCGGCTGCACCATGGGCGAGTGGTTCCGTGACAACGGCATGCACGCGCTCATCATCTATGACGACCTGTCGAAGCAGGCCGTCGCTTACCGTCAGATGTCGCTGCTGCTGCGCCGTCCGCCGGGTCGCGAAGCCTACCCGGGCGACGTGTTCTACCTCCACTCGCGCCTCCTCGAGCGTGCGGCGAAGCTGAACTCGGACAATGGCTCGGGCTCGCTGACGGCGCTGCCGATCATTGAAACCCAGGCCAACGACGTGTCGGCCTACATCCCGACCAACGTGATCTCGATCACCGACGGCCAGATCTTCCTTGAAACCGACCTCTTCTACCAGGGTATCCGCCCGGCTGTGAACGTGGGTCTGTCCGTGTCGCGCGTCGGCTCGGCCGCCCAGACGAAAGCCATGAAGAAAGTGGCCGGCTCGATGAAGGGCGAACTCGCCCAGTACCGCGAGATGGCTGCCTTCGCGAAGTTCGGTTCCGACCTCGATGCCGCAACCCAGCGCCTGCTGAACCGCGGCGCCCGCCTGACGGAACTCCTGAAACAGCCGCAATACTCGCCGCTGCTGATGGAAGAGCAGGTGGTCGTGATCTACGCCGGTACGCGCGGCTATCTCGACAAGGTCGAACTCAAGGATGTCGTCCGCTACGAAAAAGAACTGCTCGCCCACATGCGCGGTTCGAAGAAAGAGCTGCTCGCGAAGCTTCGCGAGAAGAAAGAGCTCACGGACGAGATCGAGGCCGAGATCAAATCGGCTCTCGAAGCGTTCACCTCGAAGTTCGCTTGAGCGCTGTTGCGCGCGCCCTAAGGACAAAAAAGGCCAGACATGCCCAGCCTTAAGGATCTGAAGAACCGGATCGCAAGCGTGAAATCCACGCAGAAGATCACGAAGGCCATGCAACTCGTTGCGGCGGCCAAGCTGAAGCGCGCGCAGGATGCGGCCACGGCCGCGCGTCCCTATGCGGAGCGGATGGCGGCGGTGCTTGCAAACCTTGCCAGCTCGGCAGGTGGCAGCGGTCCGAAGCTGCTGGCCGGTACCGGCAAGTCGGATGTGCACCTCGTCGTCGTGATGACCGCCGAGCGTGGTTTGGCTGGCGGCTTCAACGCCTATGTGGTGAAACTGGCGCGCCAGAAGATCCAGTCCCTGATCGCCGAAGGCAAGACCGTGAAGGTCATGACCATCGGCAAGAAGGGCCGCGAGCAACTGTCGCGAGACCATGCGAACCTGTTCACCTCGCACGTCAACCTGTCGGACATCAAAGGCAATGACTTTTCCGAGTCTGCCATTGCCGTTGGTCACATGCTGACCAAGGGCTATGACGCCGGCGAGTTTGATGTCGCCACGCTGATCTACTCGCAGTTCAAGAACGTGCTCAGCCAGGTGCCGACGGCCCAGCAGCTGATCCCGGCGAAGGCCCCCGAGGGCGCGCCCGTCATCGATCTGGGCTGCGCGATCTACACTTACGAGCCGGACGAAGGCGCGCTCCTCGAAGCGCTGCTTCCGCGCTATATCAACACGCAGATCCTGTCCGCGATGCTGGAAAGCTCGGCCGGCGAACAAGCCAGCCGCATGACCGCCATGGACAACGCGACACGTAATGCCAAGGACCTGATCAAGGCCCTTAACCTCAAGTACAACCGGGCTCGCCAGGCACAGATTACCAAGGAGCTGATCGAGATCATCTCCGGTGCCGAAGCCCTCTAGACTCAAACCAACAAGACTTCATCTCCCGAGGAGACGATCAAGATGAGCATTTCCGCAAACGCAAAAGGCCGCGTGTCCCAGGTGATCGGCGCCGTTGTCGACGTCGAGTTCGATGGCGAACTTCCCGCGATCCTCAACGCGCTCGAAACCGAGAACAACGGTTCGCGCCTCGTGCTCGAAGTGGCTCAGCACCTCGGGGAGAGCACGGTCCGCACGATCGCGATGGACTCGACCGAAGGTCTGGTTCGTGGCCAGGCGGTTGCTGACCTTGGTCAGCCGATCATGGTCCCGGTGGGTCCCTCGACGCTCGGCCGCATCATGAACGTCATCGGCGAGCCGATCGACGAGCGCGGGCCGGTCAGCCGGGAACTTCTGCGCCCGATCCACGCGCCGGCTCCGGACTTTGTTGATCAGGCCACGGAATCGGAAGTGCTGGTCACGGGCATCAAGGTTATCGACCTTCTCTGTCCCTACGCCAAAGGCGGCAAGATCGGCCTGTTCGGCGGCGCCGGTGTGGGCAAGACCGTTCTGATCATGGAACTCGTGAACAACATCGCGAAACTCTTCGGCGGCTACTCGGTGTTCGCCGGCGTGGGTGAGCGTACGCGCGAAGGTAACGACCTCTACCACGAGATGATCGAATCGAAGGTTATCAACCTCGAAGGCGAAAGCCGCATGTCGCTGGTTTACGGCCAGATGAACGAGCCGCCGGGCGCCCGTGCCCGCGTCGCTCTCACCGGCCTTGCCCAGGCCGAGTACTTCCGCGACGTGGAAGGCAAGGACGTGCTGTTCTTCGTGGACAACATCTTCCGCTTCACCCAGGCCGGTTCGGAAGTGTCCGCGCTTCTCGGCCGTATTCCTTCGGCCGTGGGCTACCAGCCCACGCTTGCGACCGACATGGGCGCGCTGCAGGAACGCATCACCTCGACCAACAAGGGGTCGATCACCTCGGTGCAGGCCGTGTACGTTCCGGCTGACGACTTGACCGACCCCGCGCCGGCCACCTCGTTCGCTCACCTTGACGCGACCACGGTGCTTTCGCGCTCCATCGCAGAAAAGGGCATCTACCCGGCCGTGGACCCGCTCGACTCCACGTCGCGCATCCTCGACCCGATGGTCGTCGGCGAAGATCACTACAACGTCGCCCGCGGCGTGCAGTCGATCCTGCAGAAGTACAAAGAACTTCAGGACATCATCGCTATCCTCGGCATGGACGAACTGTCTGAAGAAGACAAACTGACCGTGGCCCGTGCCCGCAAGGTTGAGCGCTTCCTGTCCCAACCGTTCGACGTGGCGCAGGTTTTCACCGGTTCGCCGGGCGTGCAGGTGAAGCTCGAAGACACGATCAAGGGCTTCAAGGGCCTGATCAGCGGCGAGTTCGACCACCTGCCGGAGCCGGCTTTCTACATGGTCGGCAACATCGACGAAGCGAAAGCCAAAGCTGCCAAGATGATGGCAGACGCCTGATCTGACTGAAGGCAAGGATAACCGACCGTGGCCGACAAACTGCACTTTTCACTCGTATCGCCCGCCAGAGAACTTTTCTCTGGTGAGGTCGATCACGTGATCGCTCCGGGCACGGACGGAGAGTTCGGCGTGCTCGCCCATCACGCGCCTTTCATGACGACGTTGAAGAATGGCGTCGTCCGCGTGCTGGAAGGCGACACGGTCAAGATGCGCATCTTCGTGCGTGGCGGCTTCGCGGACGTCACGTCGGCCGGGCTCACGATCCTTGCCGAAGAGGCTCGCAACCTGAACGACATCAAGGCAGACGACGTCGATGCCGAGATCGAAGCCACGCGGCTGAAGCTGCTGGCGCTCGACAAGGACGACACCAAGCAGTTCACGCTGCAGGAGCACATCGCCTACCTCGAAGGCCTCCGCGGCGCGCTGGCCAACTGATCCTGAGCTGGAAGCCGCCCAGGTTCATCTTGCGGCGAATGCTGCTAAGATTGGGCCTGTGACAGTCAGCACCGGTCAGGATCATGGGCGCGAAGGAAATCCCGCAAGACATTGATTCCGCCAGCTGGATGCATGACCGGCCGTGGACCGACCATCCGGGCGCCGATGTCGACGCCTATGTCGCGCCCCTGAAGCAGCCCGCCGCCTACGACCTGTCGGCCAAGCTGAAGAGCTGGCAGCAAAATGGCTTTGTCATATTCGAGAAGGCGGTCTCGGACGCCGATATCGAGGGATACTTCGACGACATCGCTGTGCCGATGCGCGACTTCGAACAATACCGGATCGTTATCGAAGTGCGCGGCAAGCACCTGATCAGCAGTGATCTCGATGGGTTCCCGGACGATCTGACCGGCGTGAAGCTCAATCACATGCACTGCTTCTCAAGTCATGCGGCCAAGTAGCGTCTAACGCCGCATATGACGGGCTTCCTCGGTCATGTGTTCCGCAACCCCGCTTCCGTTTGTCAGTCGCTGACGTTCTGGCGTGGCAGCGAGCAGCTTATTCACATCGATTATCCCTACGTTCGCCAGCAATCTCCTTTGAGCTATCTGGCGGCTTCGTGGATCCCGCTGGAAGACGTTCATCCGGATTTCGGACCGCTCGGCTATTATCCGGGGGCGCACAAAGTTGACAGATCAGGTTTCTTTGATTGGGGCGGCGGCGCGATCGTCCAGCGTGAACAGGCAAAGCGGTCGCCGGCTGAATTTTCACGCTATCTCAGGGAGCGGATTTCGAGCCTCGGGATCGAGCGCCAGGTGTTTTGCCCCAAGCGCGGTGACGGGCTGCTCTGGCATGGAAACCTGCCGCACGAGGGCACGGCCGTGAACAACCCGGCGCTCACGCGAAAGAGCTATGTCACGCACTACACCGCCGAACGGGCCCTGCCGGATTGGATGCGCAACCTCGATGACCTTGGCCGGCCAATTGGCGTGTTTGAGAATGGCGCGTATTGCTACCGGTCGAAATGGTTTGATCCCGATCCGGTGCTCCCCAGCTGGACCTCTCCGCGCCGTTCGGGACTCGGTCAACTGACAAGCGCGTTGCGGGCGGTAAAGCGCCGTTTGTCCGGCGGCTGATTTCAGCCGAAAACGGCGATGGTCTGGCGACCAACCATGACTGGCTCGCGCTTGCTGTTCCACATGGTCATTGCTTGGCTGGAATAGCCGTAGCGTGCGGTTTGCGCGACATGGCGGGCGAGGAACCAGCGGTCTTCGGTTTCGAAGGTCTCGGTCAGGAATTCCGCCATCCAGGTCATCGAGCTGATCCGGGCGGGCTGCGTGAAAAGGGACATGGCGGCAGGTGGCGGCGCATCGCCTAGGGCGAGCAGGGCAATCGCATCGCTCGGCGTCTTCGGATCTCGGTGTCGCATCCAGATCGAGACGTCGCCCGCTGGCGCACCGCTCATGGGTGGATAGCCGCCCGCGAGCAGCATCTGGAAATGAGCCGCAAAGGCAGGGCCGGGGCGGTCGGTCTTGAAATAGTTGGTGGCCTGCTCGGGAGGTGGCACGTCGGGCGGCGGCAGATGGCCAAAGTCCAGTGCAGACGCTCGGGCCGCGCCGAACGTGATGATCGCATCGGCCAGGATTCCCTCATCGCCGGACATGCGGACATGGACGAACACAGTGTTCTTGCCCTGGCGGAGCAATACCGGCGTGCAGTTCACCGTGCCGTTCACAGGTCCGACGAAGCCGACCTGCACCGCTCGCACCGGAAGCCCTCCGGCGAGCGGCGTAGCGGCCTGAAGGCAGAGCGCGGCGGTCAGCCCGCCATAGGCGGTGCGACCCTGCTTCCAGGTTTCCGGAATCGTCGTGGCGCGCGAAAGGTCAGCTGCGTCCACGCCCGAAGCGATGAGGTCTGAATAATCCATGGCTGGCTCCTGGGAGGGGAGTATGCGTCGTACACGGTTCCGGAAAGGAACCAAGTCATTACCCTGCGTCACATGAAAACGCCCCGGTCTCGCAACCGGGGCGTGGATACATTTGACGGCAATGGGCCTTCAGTGCTGGCTTTCCGGCGTGGTCACTCGCAGCCCGTCGAGTTCATCCGTGACCTTGATCTGGCAAGACAGGCGCGAGTTGGCCTGTACGTTCTCGGCGAAGTCGAGCATCGATTTTTCCATCTCCTGCTGCTCGCCCGTTTTGGCCAGGAAGGCTTCGTCGACATAGACATGGCACGTGGCGCAAGCGCAGGCGCCGCCGCAATCGGCATCGATGCCGGGAATCGAGTTGTTTACGGCGACTTCCATGACGGACATGCCGTTCTTTGCCTCGACCGTGCGTTCGGTGCCGTCGTGGGCCACATAGGTGATCTTTGCCATCTTGTTTTCCGTCTCCTTCAGGCGGCTGCTTGGGCCGCTATATCCTTCATGGGGGTTGATGTATCGCTAAGCACGTCCGGCGCAAGCTTTGCCCCTGACATGATGAGTTTTTTCGAAGCCAGGAATTCTGGCGGGCTGTTCACGGCGTCAACCGCGATCAGGGTGCCGTTGCGCAGGTAGAATACCGCAAATTTGCGTGCGGCCGGATCTCCGCGGACCACGAGCGTGTCATAGTCCTGGCTGAGCCCGGCGATCTGCAGTTTGAGATCATACTGGTCCGACCAGAACCAGGGGCAGTCTTCGGCTGGGCGGGGTTGACCGAGGATCGCGGCCGCTGCGAGCTTTCCCTGTTCGATGGCGTTGTGGACGCTTTCGAGGCGGCCTGTGCGCCCGTAATGAACCAGAGGCCGGCTGGCACAGTCACCGGCCGCGAACACTAGCGGATCTGATGTGCGCGCGTCCCGGTCCACAAGGATCCCATTCGAGCAGGCAATGCCCGCGTCGCGCGCGAGTTCTTCGTTGGGCAGGATGCCGATGCCCGCCAGCACCATGTCAGCCGGAATCCGCGTGCCGTCCGCCAGCACTGCGGCGCTCACTTTGCCTGCGCTGCCTTCGAGTTTCGACACCAACGTGCTGGTCAGGATGGTCACGCCCTGCCGGCGGTGCTCGGCGGTGTAAAACTCGCTGATTGCGGGGCTGGTGACGCGTGCCAGGACGCGCGGCGCCATTTCGATGACGGTCACTTCGAGATCCATCTGGCGGGCAACGGCGGCCGCTTCGAGGCCAATATAGCCCGCGCCGATGATCACAATGCGCCGTCCAGCGACCATTTGGGGCCGCATGCGCTCCACATCGGCCAAGGTGCGCAAGTCGTGGACACCTTCGAGGTCCGCGCCCGGGGTCGGCATGGGCCGGGGCCGCGAACCCGTGGCGATGATCAGGGCGTCATAAGGCAGGTGGCCGCCATGCCCCAGCAGGACCCGTCGCGCTGCCCGGTCAATTCCGGTCGCCTGCGTTCCCAGCAGAACCTCGATCTTCTGGTCCTTGTACCAGGCTGCGGGTTTGAAATAGAGCCGCTCCTCGTCGAATTCGCCTTTCATGTAGGCTTTGGACAGCGGCGGGCGCTGGTAAGGCAGCGCAGATTCGTCACCAACGATGGTCAAAGACCCCGAATACCCGCCCGCGCGAAGGGACTGGGCGGCCTGCGCAGCCGCTTGGCCAGCGCCGACAACCACGATGTCTTTCGTCTGCTGCGTAGACAATCCGGCCCCTTCCTGCATTTCGTGACGGGTGCGTCACTTTTGCTTTTATGCGTTTGTGCCCAACCCTGCAACCAAGCGCAATCGGGGCACACCGTCACAGGTTTCCCCGCGTTGCGTCAACGCTGCAGAAAGCTAGTGTACGCGTTCCCATGCAGATTCTTGAATTGGCTTCTGACACCGACACCCGCGACCTGGGCGCGCGCCTTGCCGCGCGGCTGAGGCGTGGCGACGTGGTTGCGCTGCACGGTGATCTCGGTACGGGCAAGACGACGTTGGCCAGGGGGCTGATCCAGGCGTTGAACGGACCGGAAACTGAGGTGCCGAGCCCGACCTATACGCTGGTGCAGGTCTATGAAGGTCCTGGCTTTCCGCTCTGGCACTTTGATCTCTACAGGCTCGATGAGCCCGGCGACGTGCATGAGCTCGGCTGGGACGAGACGCAGAACGGCGTCGCCCTGATCGAGTGGCCGGACCGGGCGGGCAGTTTGCTGCCTTCGTCACGGTTGGATGTGTTCCTTGAAATCTCTGGGGAAGGCCGCCGGGCAAGACTGGAACCCCGAGGCGAAGGCTGGCAGGAACGAGTGGATGAGCTCGTTGTCTGATCCGCGGACTGAAGTGATCGATGCCTTTCTGGCTTCTGCCGGAGACGGATGGGGCCAGGCGCGCCGGCAACCGCTGGGCCAGGACGCCTCCACCCGGCGCTATATCCGCTTGTTCCGCGCGGATGGGCAGACTGCTTTGCTGATGGATGCGCCCCGGGTCGAAAGCGATCCGTGCCCTCCTGATGCCAATGCGGCGACACGACTGAAAATGGGCTGGAATGCCATGACCCGGCTGGCCGCCTCGCGCGTGGAAGCCTTCGCGCTGATCTCGGACCACTTGCGCAGCCTCGGTTTGAAGGCGCCGAACGTGCTCCGGTTTGATCCGGTAGCGGGCCTTGCCCTGATCGAAGACTTCGGAGACAGCCGCGAATTCGCGCGCCTGATCGAACGCGGAGAGGCGCAAGAAACACCCCTCTACATCGCGGCAGCCGAGCGGCTTGCGAAACTGCATGCGGCGCCTGTGCCGAAGTCCTTGTCCAAAGACGGGATCGTCTGGCCGATCCTCGAATTCGACAATGTGGCCCTGGCGGCCAATGCTGATCTCTATGCAGACTGGCTACCGGCCGAAATAGGACAGGGCCCGCTCGATGGGGCGGCGCGCGCGCGCTGGGAAGCCGAACGCGACGGGCTCATTGCGCAAGCGATGGCGTTTCCGCGCGCCTTCACGCTGCGCGACTATCACGCCGAGAACCTGCTCTGGCTGCCGGACGGTGAGGTCGGCCTGCTTGATTTCCAGGATGCCGTGCTGGGGTGGGATGCGTGGGATCTTGCGATGCTGACCCAGGATGCCCGCCGCAACGTTTCAAACGAAGCGGCTGAAGCCGCGATCGGGAGGTTCCTCGACCTGACCGGGCAGGGGCGTACCGAGTTTGACGAGCGGCTTGCTGTCATTGGCGCGCTCAATGCGCTGCGGATCGCCGGCGTCTTCTCACGCCTGCAACACAGGGATGGCAAACGGCGCTATGCTGATTTCCAACCGCGACAGCTTCAATTGCTGGCCCGGAACCTGTCGCATCCGGCGCTGGGCGGCATGGCGGCGTTCGTGCGTGAAACAACCCCGTTTGTGTTCGAAGGTAAGGTATGAGCGTCGATGTTCCGCATACGGCCATGGTCCTGGCTGCCGGGCTTGGCACACGGATGCGTCCGCTGACGGATGCTACGCCAAAGCCCTTGCTCAAGGTGCGCGGGAAGGCGTTGATCGACCGCCTGCTGGATCCACTGGCAGAAGCCGGCGTCAAAAGAATTGTCGTCAATGTCCACTATCTCGCCGATCAGGTCGAAACGCATCTCGCATCGCGATCCGGAATTGATGTGATCATTTCGGATGAGCGCGGCGAAGTGCTGGAAACCGGCGGAGCACTGGCCAAGGCCCGACCCTTGCTGGGCGAGGACCCAATCTTTGTGATGAATACCGACGCCTTCTGGGGACCGGAATCCCCGGCTCCGTTTCTGGATCTGGCGGCGGCGTTTGATCCGGACGGGGAGGACGAGCGCCTGTTGCTGGCCGATACCGAACGGGCGCTTGGCTTTGACGGAGCAGGCGACTTTTTCCTGAAAGACGCAGACAGGCTGGAACGGCGCGGCCAGGCGGCCTCAGCGCCTTGGGCCTATGCTGGCGTCCGGATCATGAAGCCCCAACTTTACGACAATCTCCCGGTCGAGCGATTCTCGGCGCTCAAGGTCTGGGACAGTCTCATTCCCCAAGGCCGGCTGGCCGGCCACAAGCTGGATCGCTTCTGGCTGCATGTCGGTGACCCCAAGGCGCTCGCCGACGCCGAGATGTGGGTCGCCTGCCATGGCGGATGAGCTTCGGCCATTCGCAGAAGGCGCCCGGAAAGTCTGGACCATTCCGCCGGGTACGGATTTCCTCGGATCGCTTGCCCGGGTCTTGGCTGAAGCCTTCGATCTGAAACACAAGCCGGACGCATTGGCCGACGCGCTGATCTACGTGCCGAACAGGCGCTCTGCGCGCGCGTTGACGCTGGCCCTGTTCGACACGCTCGGCGGCGTTGGGACGCTCCTGCCGCCCGACATACGGACCCTGGGTGATCTGGAGACAGATGAACCACCGCCTGTCAGCGAAGCAGCGATTGCGTCGCTTCCGCCAGCCTTGTCGCCGGCAAAACGCCAAGGCGCGCTGGCGCAGCTGGTAACTGCTTTCTACCGCGCAGAATACGGGCTCACTTTACCGCCTAATTCTGCGCTGGCTGCCGCGAGGGAGCTCTCGCGGCTACTCGAGCAATCGACGATGGGCGACGATGCGGTGGATTGGACGCAGCTTCAGACCCTCGTCAAAGACTCCGATCTTGCCGTGCACTGGATCAATTCGACGCGCTTCCTTGGCATCATCACAGAAGCCTGGCCGCAATGGCTGGCGCAGAACAATGCCGCCGACCCTTACGAGCGCCGCCGCGTGGCTGCGAGCGCGCTGGTGACGGCATGGCGCGCCAAGCCACCCTCAGCACCTGTGATCATCGCTGGATCCACCGGTGCAACACCCTCGGGGCGTAGCCTCATGCGCGCGGCGTTGGATCTTCCCAAAGGGCTGGTTGTGTTCCCGGGTCTGGATACCGGACTGACCGCGAAGGCGATGGACGCCGTCCGCGTGGCGCCGAGCCATCCCCAGCACGCGTTGGTCCGTACGCTGCAAATGTTGGAGATTGAGCTCGCGTCCGTAGCAGAATGGCCTGGTCGCGGCCAGCAATCCGCTTCGCGGCGCCAACTGGTCTATGAAGCGCTGGCGCCTGCGGACGACACCGCCGATTGGCGTGAAACGCTGGAGGAACTGTCGGCCGGGGCGGGGCTCAAGCCCGATGCGTTCGCACAAGAGGCTATGACCGGCCTTTCGGTCGTGGAGCTGCCCAACGAAGCAGCAGAGGCCGAAGCTGCGGCGCTGTTGCTCAGAGGTGTTCTTGAGAAGCCAAAGGCGACGGGCGCGCTGGTGACGCCCGATGCGGGATTGGCGCGGCGGGTAGGGGCGCTGTTGGAGCGTTGGGGCATCTCGGTGCCGCCTTCGGCCGGCCAGCCGCTCGGGCGCACGCCCGCGGGAAGCTTGATCGCACTTTGTGCCCGTTGGGCGGTTGATCCGGCCGATCCGGTTTCGCTCTCTGCCGTTCTGAAGCATCCTTTTGTTCGATATCGGGTGTCCGGAGACCTGTTGGACCTTCATTTTTTGCGCGGTGCGCGCCGGTGGCAGACGCTGGAAGACCTCGCGAGCTTGATCGAGGCCCGAAAGGACGAGCGCTACAGGTCGTTCACGGACGCAGACATGTCTCAGGCTGCAACGTTCGTGCGGGAACTTTCAGCGCTTGTGTCGTCGGCCGGCGGCGATCTGTCCGGCGTCGAGGGCATTCGAGCGGACGACGGCGCTCAGCGCATTGCTTCGCTGGCAGGGGCCATCAGCGAGACACCGCTTCCGTGGGCAGGCGAGGACGGCGCGGGCGCGTCCCGCCTGCTGGAGCGGGTCGGAGAACTGGGAGAGTTCCTCGGCGAAATGTCACCTCGCGATCTGGCGGAACTGATCGAAACAGAGTGCGCCAACCTCAACATCAGCATGGGCGAGCGCGAGCATCCGCGACTGAGCATCTGGGGCCCGCTCGAAGCGCGTCTTCAGTCGGCCGATCTTGTTGTGCTGGCGGGCCTGAATGAAGGCGTCTGGCCGGAGAAGACGCCGCCGGATGCGTTCCTGCCACGTCGGTTCCGTCCTGTTCTGGGCCTGAGTGACCCGGACGAGCGGCTTGGCCTTTCCGCCCACGACTTCGCACAGCTAGCCTGTGCGCCGAGGGTGGCGATGCTGTATGCCGCGCGGCGGGATGATGCGCCGGCCGTCGCTTCGCGCTGGGTCTGGCGGCTGCGGACGTTGACGCAGGGCGCGTTGCTGGTCGCGGCGGATGAAGCACTGAAAGGCGGCTGTGCTGACCTGCCGGACTGGGTGCGTTTGATCCAGGCAGAAGGGATCGGCCGGCAGGCGCCGGAGTTCTCGGCAGAGCCGAAGCCGGTGTCACGTCCGCCAGGCTGGCCTGCGAAACTTTCAGTCACACGCGTGGACCGGCTGCAGCGCGATCCTTACTCGATATGGGCTGAAGACGCGCTTGGATTGAGTGTACTGGATCCGATGAACACGCCGATGCAACCCAACCTCAGGGGTACGGCGATCCACAAGGCGCTGGAACGTTTCGATACGGAGCATTCTCCGAAGACGGAAGCGGCACTGCTTAACCTGCTTGAAGAAGAGCTTGCCAAGGCCGGGGAGGCGCAGACGGACTGGCAGAGCCGAAAGGCAATCTGGGACGATGTGTCGAAGTGGTTTCTCGGCTGGCACGGCGCCCGCGATGTGTCGGGCGGTGTGGTTCACGAAGCGAGCGGAAGACTTGAGTATGAGATCGCCGGTGAGCCGTTCAGGTTGTCGGCGCAGGCAGACCGGATCGAGATCGGCGCGACCGGAGAGATCACGATCGTGGATTTCAAGACCGGGAGTTCGCCGACGGACCGGATGATCCGCACGGGGTTCGATCAACAGATGCCGTTGCAGGCGTTGATTGCCGCGAAGGGCGGATTTGAAACGGTGAGGGCTGCTCCGGTGGCGGCGCTCGAATACGTTGAGTTCAAAGCCAAGCCCGCAGCGCGCACCATCGGCCGCGGCAAGGATGGTGAACTGACGCCGGCGAAAATGGCTGTGCAGGCGGAGGAGGGGCTCAAGCGATTGATTGAGGCCTACCGGCAGCCGGATGCCGCCTTCACGTCCGCGCCGCGCGTGCAGTTCGTGAAGTATGACTACGGCTACAATCTTCTTGCCCGCCGCGCCGAATGGACGAGCGACACGTCCGAGGGGGAAGGCGGCAATGAGTGACGCGGCCCATATTCATGCGCTGGCGCAAGCGAGCGAAGCGCAAGCGCTTGCAGCCAATCCCAACCGGTCGGCCTTTGCGACGGCCAACGCAGGCAGCGGCAAGACCAAGGTTTTGATAGATCGGGTCGCGCGTCTGCTGTTGCGCCGGCCGGACGGGCGACCCGGCGCGGACCCGGATTCGATCCTTTGCATCACCTACACGCGAGCTGCGGCGAGCGAGATGCTTACGCGTCTGTTCGATACGCTTGGCAATTGGGCGGTGATGGAAGATGCGCCCTTGCGCGAACAATTGGCGAAGCTCGAAGGCCGCGAGGCCTCGTCGTACACGGAAGACCAGCTCAAAGCGGCGCGGGCCCTGTTCGCGCGCGCACTTGAGACGCCCGGCGGTCTGAGGATCGAAACGATCCATGCCTTCTGCGCAAGGGTGCTGCGGCGGTTTCCGCTGGAAGCGGGTGTGCCGCCGGGTTTCGTGGAACTTGAGGAAGAGGATGCGCGGGAGATCTGGCAACAGGCTCGCAAAGCAGCCATTCTGAAAGCCGTCGAAACGGAACCGGAAGCACTCGCCCTGATTTCGCGCGAAGCCGGTCGCGACGGGGCGAGCAGCGCGCTGGATTCGCTCCGCGGCTCGGCGAGTTTTTTGCGGGCCTTTGCCACTAAGCATGATGACGCGTTCGACCAGATCCAGGCATCGCTGAAGCGGTTGATCTCGCCGCCGGATCTGCCAGTAGACGCGCTTGTGGAACGCGCGATGACGGCGGATTTTCCGCGCACCGAAATCAAGTCGGTCATTGGCGCACTGGCAGCTGGAAAGCCGACAGACCAGAAGTTGGCGGATGCATTGGCTAATGTCCTTGCCGAGACGGATGCGCGTTCAGCGCTGCAGCTCTATCAGTCGGTCTTCTTCACGGCCACGGGGCAACCCCGCGCCAAGAACCCCTTCACCAAGGGCGCAACGGATGCAGCGCCGCTGGTGATGGATCTGTTCGCCATTGTAGATGGTCCGGGCCGGGAGACGGTCCGGATACAGACGCTTCTCGAGGCGCTCAAGCGGGCCGAAGCGTTTGCCCGAACAGAAGCGCTGCTGAAAATCGGGCTGCCCGCGTTAGCGTCCTATGATGAAGGCAAGACGCGGCGCGGCGCGCTTGATTTCGACGACTTGATCGAGCGCACGCGCGATCTGCTGGCATCGGAAGGTTTGTCGAACTGGGTGCTCTACAAGCTTGATGGCGGGCTCAGCCATGTGCTGCTGGACGAAGCGCAAGACACCAGCCCCGCCCAGTGGGAGCTCATCGGTGCCCTGACGCAAGAGTTTACCTCCGGGGAGGGGCGCGAACGCCTGCAGGATCCACGGACGATCTTCATGGTGGGCGACGACAAGCAGTCAATCTACTCGTTCCAGGGTGCGGATCCGGCCCGCTTCCTGGACGAGACGCGGAACCTTGCAAAGCGCGACCCAAACACGTCGCAGGCTGATATGCGGATGTCGTTCCGCTCCAGTCCGGAAATCCTCAGTTTCGTCGATACAGTATGGAACGAGGCGCCAGTCATTGATGTTCCGGTTGCAGATCAGCGGCCGATGACCGCCGACAAGATCGTGCACACGGCGAAGCGCTGGAATGAACAAGGTCTCGTGGAGCTCTGGCCGATTGTTCCCAAAGATCCTGAACCGGAGACCGATGCCTGGGAACGCCCGCTCGACGCGCTTCGGACAACGTCGCCGAAGGTCAAGCTGGCGCAAAGCGTCGCGCGATCAATCAAGGAAATGGTATCCGGCGGCACGACGGTCTGGGACCGGAGCGGCGTGCGCCGGCCTGCACGGCCTGGTGATGTGCTCGTCCTGGTGCGCGAACGGCGCGGCGGTTTGTTTGAAGCCGTGATCAATGCCTTGAAGAACCAAGGCGTTCCGGTGGCAGGAGCGGACCGGCTGCGGTTGGCTGATTATATCGGTGTCCAGGATTGCCTTAATCTCATGCGGTTCGCTGCGCTACCGACGCGCGATCTTACGCTTGCGGAAATTCTGCGCGGTCCGTTCTGCGGCCTTGTGGATGATAATCGCTTCCTGTTTCCGCTGGCTGTCGGGCGAGAAAAAGGGGAGTCGTTGTGGTCCCGGGTCCAATCGAGCACGCTTCCGGAAGTAATGCGTATCCGGAGTTTCCTGTCCGCATTGCTCGCGCGTGCGGCGCTGCCGCCTTTTGAATTCCTTTCCGCTGTGCTGGACCTTCCGGACGAGGCGGGCTCGACCGGTTGGGAAAAGTTGAATGCACGGCTCGGAACGCCGGCGCGCGATCCGGTTGAGGCGCTGCTTGCCCGCGCCCTGTCGCACGACACCTCCGGACCGTCGTCCCTTCAATTGTTCGTCGCGGCATTGGAGTCCGCCCCGGTCGAGATCAAACGCGATCTGGCAGAGGCCGGTAGTGAAGTGCGGGTGATGACCGTCCACGGAGCGAAAGGGCTTCAAGCGCCGATCGTGATTCTGCCGGATACGACCGCAAAGCCCAAGTTGACGAGTGAGACGATCCTGTCGAGCGATGGTGCCGTGATCTGGTCGCCGCGCAGGGATGCAGACATTGAGCCTGCCGAGCGTGCACGGCTCATGGCCGAGGCCAAAGCCCGTGAGGAGCACCGCCGGTTGCTCTACGTGGCACTGACCCGTGCGCAAGACCGACTGCTGATTGCCGGCCACTGGTTCGGGGGTGAGACGGAAGGTGCCAAGGGGTATCATGACGAGTCCTGGTATGCGCTTTGCCGGAACGGGATGGAGGCGCTTGGGATCACGGAGCAGGAAGACGGTGTGCTCCGGTATGGCGAAGACGTGCCTGCGACAGAGGCAAGACCGTCAACGGCGACCGTGCAAACGACTTTGCCGGATTGGGCGCGGCGTGCTCCCGAAGCCGAAGCCGAGCCCCGCAGGCTGACCGCGCCGACGAGTTTGTTAGGTCCAAAAACCTGCGTGGTTGCCCCCTTCGATCCCAAGCGCGAAGCGCGCTTGAAGCGGGGGCGTTTGATACACGCACTTCTTCAGTATTTGCCGGAACTTCCCGTCGAGGCGCGCAAAGCCGCCGGTGAGACATTTCTTGCGCGCGATTCAGACCTGACGGCGGCGCAGCGCCGCGAAATGTTGCAGGCGGCAGAAGGCATTCTCAACGACGTATCGCTTTCGGCGCTGTTTGCGCCGGGGGGGAGGGCGGAGGCCGCCGTCATTGGCACATCGAAGCTATTGCCTGAGGGCATGATCATCAATGGACGGGTCGACCGCCTGGTGGTCTCGCCTGAGCAGGTTCTGGTCGTTGATTTCAAGACCGACCAGCCTGCTCCGGCCCGCGTTGAAGATGTGGCAGAGACCTATGTCGCCCAGATGGCAGCCTATTGGGCGGTGCTGGCAGAGGCCTATCCGGGCCGCGAAGTCGGCGCTGTGCTATGTTGGACCGACGGCCCCCGGATGATGCGGATACCCGAAGCCATGCTGTCAGAATCCCTCAACAATGCCTTGAGAGCCATTTGACAGGCCGGTAGACTGCCTATCTATCAAGCTCCCAGTCTTGGGCTGCAAAAAAGGAGCCGGAATCATGTCTGGTATGGATGTAAGCGATGATGAATTCGACGCGCTGCTCGGTGCGTCTGAAGTCCCGGTAGTCGTTGATTTCTGGGCAGAATGGTGCGGGCCCTGCAAGCAGATGGCGCCGCATATCGAAGCCGTGGCCGGCGAACTCGACGGCAAGGTCAAAATCGTCAAGCTCAACGTTGACGACTTCCCGCTGGTTGGCGCCAAATACGGCGTCCGCGGCCTTCCGACCATGCTTCTGTTCAAACAGGGCAAGGTTGCCGCGACCCACAATGGTGCCATGAACCGGCAAGCGCTGGCGAACTGGATCAGCCAGTCGCTGTAACGCTGGCCTGATCGCTCGTCAGGGCCAGGAACACATCTTCGAGATCCGGTGATTTGGTGGACAAGTCTGCCACACTTATGCCGGCAGCGCGGGCTTTCTCGAGCAGCCTTCCGATTCCGGTTTCCGCGGTCTTGAACGTGATCGCCAGCGTGCCGTCGGGACGCAGCTTGGCATCGTGCATGGCCAGCTCTGCCGGAATTTCGGTCAAAGGCTCGCGCGGCTCGATGATCAGCGTCTTGTAATCGAGGCGCGACAACAGCTTCGGCGTGGGCTCGCACGCGACGATTTCGCCATGATTCACAATGGCGATCGAGTCGCAGAGTTCCTCGGCCTCCTCGAGGTAGTGGGTTGTGAGAATGATGGTCGTGCCTTTGGCGTGCAACTCGCGGACATAGTCCCAGAGAAGGCGACGCAGTTCGACGTCGACGCCGGCGGTGGGCTCGTCCAGGATCAGCACGGGCGGATTATGGACCAGTGCCTTGGCCACCATCAGGCGCCGTTTCATGCCGCCTGACAACTGGCGCACATAGGCGTCTTTCTTGTCGTCGAGTCCGAGTGCTGCGAGGATTTCCACAGACCGGCGCTCCGATTTCGGCACGCCGTAGAAGCCGGCCATCAGCTCCAGCATCTCGAAGGGCGTGAAAAAGGGGTCTGCTACGATCTCCTGGTTCACGACACCGATGGCCGCGCGGCTCTGACGCGGGTGCTCATCGATGTCGAGGTCCCAGATCCGGGCGGTGCCGGAGGTTTTCTTCACCATTCCCGCGAGGATGTTGATGAAGGTGGATTTGCCTGCGCCGTTTGGTCCCAAGAGGCCGAATATCGAACCTGTCGGGATCTCCAGAGAGATACCTCTGAGAGCCTGCTTTTCGGGCATTTTGCCAGTCGCAGCATAGGTTTTCCGCAAATCGCGGACTTCGATGGCGTATTTTGGAGTTGGCATAGCGCCCTTTCGTCACGGCTTGCGGCACGCCTTGCAAGGCGGCAGCCCAGACTTGTCTTATGACTTTCCCAGCCGATTGGGAGATATTGGCACCGCCGCCGGGAGTTGCAGCTCCCGAACGGCGGCGAGGGACGGATCGTCGCAAGGCAGGAGGTCTTACGCTCCGAACTAGAGTTTGATCGCCCTCGTCTT
>NZ_WGLO01000010.1 GCF_016125515.1 Hyphomonas sp. | reverse complement strand
AATCTCGGCTCGACTATGCGGTGTGGTGCGGGCATTCTCGTGGATGTCCATTCGGTGTCCTTTCCTGGAGTTGAAGTCTCGCAACCTCAATCTCCTCGGTCAGGCCCGAATGGACAACCTATTGAAAGATCACACCTAGTCCTCAGTCAGGAAGCCCGTCGAGAGCTTCGTGCCCCATTTGTCTTCCTTCTCTGGCGGGCGCTGCTGCGCCATGCGCGCGACGGCATCGGCTGCCTCGGCCGAAGCCAGCCCGCAAGCCGCTTCCAGTTCCTTGAGAAAAGCCTTCACAAGCGGGATACGTCGTTCGGGCGCGCCGCCAAGACCGGAATGCACCAGTTTGGAATCCGGGCGCAGCTTCAACTGGTTCGGACGTGAGCGGACGATTTCCATCAGGCGCGCCGGGTCCATGATCGTGTCCGGCCGGAACGCAAACACGGCGCCCTTTTCGCCCGCATCCATCTTGGCAATGCCCAATGTGCGGCACTGAACCTTGATCGCCATGACATCGAGCAATTGGCGCGTTTCGGCCGGCAGAGGTCCGAACCGGTCGATGAGTTCGGCGGCAAAGGCTTCGCGGTCCTGTGCGGTGGTGATGTCAGACAGACGGCGATAGAGCGACAGGCGCACATTGAGGTCTTCAACATAACCATCCGGGATCAGCACGGCGACACCGAGGTTGATCTGCGGCGACCAATCGTCAGCCACCTCTTCTTCTTCGGTCGCCCCCGCCTTCAGGGCCTTAACGGCATCTTCCAGCATCGACTGGTACAGCTCGACGCCCACTTCCTTCACCTGACCCGACTGCTGGTCGCCGAGCAGGTTGCCCGCACCGCGCATGTCCAAATCGTGGCTCGCGAGCTGGAAGCCCGCGCCGAGGGAGTCGAGCGACTGCAGCACCTTCAGACGCTTCTCCGCTGTCTCGGTGATCACCTTGTCGCGCGGCGTCGTGAAATAGGCATAGGCGCGCAGCTTGGATCGGCCGACGCGACCGCGCAGCTGATAGAGCTGCGCGAGACCGAACATGTCCGCCCGGTGGATGATCAAGGTGTTCGCACGCGGAATATCGAGGCCGCTTTCGACGATCGTGGTCGAGAGGAGCACGTCATATTTGCCTTCATAGAAGGCCGTCATGATGTCTTCGAGTTCGCCCGCCGCCATTTGGCCATGCGCCACGATGAAGGACACTTCCGGCACATGGACGCGCAGGAAATCCTCCAGCTTGTCGAGATCCTGGATGCGCGGCGCCACGAAGAAGGCCTGACCGCCGCGATACTTCTCGCGCAGCAGCGCCTCGCGCAGCGTGACTGTATCTTCTTCCGTGATGTAAGTCCGAACCGAAAGGCGGTCGACCGGTGGCGTCGCGATGATCGACAGGTCGCGGATACCCGTCAGCGCCATCTGCAGCGTCCGCGGAATCGGCGTCGCAGAAAGCGTCAGCACGTGCACGTCGGATTTCAGTTCTTTCAGCCGCTCCTTGTGCTTCACGCCGAAACGCTGCTCTTCGTCAACGATCATGATACCGAGCCGCTTGAACTCGATCTCCTTGGTCAGCAGCGCATGCGTGCCCACCACCACATCGACGCTGCCATCGGCCAGACCTGCGCGGGTTTCCGCCGCTTCGCGCGCACTGACAAAGCGTGAGAGCGGACGCACCTTGAGCGGCCAACCGGCGAAGCGTTCCTCGAACGTCTTGTAATGCTGGCGCGCCAGCAGAGTGGTCGGCGCAATCACGGCCACCTGCTTGCCGCTCATTGCCGCCACGAAGGCGGCGCGCAGTGCCACCTCGGTCTTGCCGAAGCCGACATCGCCGCAGACCAGACGGTCCATCGGCTTGCCGGAGGCCAGATCGCCCAGCACGTCCTCGATGGCGGAGAGTTGGTCTTCGGTTTCCTCGTAGGGGAAGCGCGCGGCAAATTCCTCGTACAGACCCTGCCCGGCGCTGACTGCGTCGGCACGGCGCAACTCGCGCGCCGCTGCAATCGACATGAGTTCGGCGGCCATTTCCAGGATGCGCTTCTTGGCTTTCGCCTTGCGCGTCTGCCAGCCGGCGCCGCCGAGCCGGTCAAGCTGGCTCTCGGACTCTTCAGAACCATACCGGCTGATCAGCTCAATGTTCTCGACCGGCAGGAAAATCATGTCGCCGCCGGCATACTCGATCTGCAGGCAGTCGTGCGGTGCACCGGTCACCTCCAGCGTGCGAAGACCGACATAGCGGCCCACGCCATGATCGACGTGCACGATCAGATCGCCAGCGGTCAGCGCGGTCGCATCGGTGATGAAGCTCGCGGTCTTGCGCTTGCGGCGCGGCGCGGCCAGACGGTCGCCAAGCACGTCCGCTTCGGAGATCATCACGAAGCCGGGCATCGCAAAGCCGGCCTCGATCGGCACTTCTGCAACGGTGAAATCGGTCTTCTTCGCCGCTTCCAGCGTGTGCACCTGCGCGAGGCCGGTCAGCCCGTGATCGCCGAGCACGTTGATCAGGCGGTCGGCCGAACCGGTAGACCAGGCCGCGAAGATCACTGGCTTGCCGCTGGCATAAAGGGCCTTCGCGTGCGCGATCACGGTCTCGAATATGTTTTCGTCCGTCCGCAGACGTTCCGGCGCGAAATCCCGTCCCCGGCGTCCGCCCATGTCGAACGCGCTTCCGACCGGTTCATTCGGGCTGAAGCGCACCACGGCCCGGTCTGCGAGGCGTGCATCCAGTTCTTCCAGCGTCAGGTAAAGCCGCTCGGGCGGCAACACTTTCGCGGTGCGGATGTCGCCGCCACCGGCGTCCAGGCGGGCCGCGTGATAGTCGCTCGCTTGCTTCAGGCGTTCGTGCGCCGCTTCCGAAGCGAGATGGCTGAGCCCCCAGATCGCGCCTGGGCCGGTATAGTCGAACAGCGTGTCCAGCGTGGCGTGGAAAAGCGGCAGCCACGACTCCACGCCCTGCCGGCGGATCGACGCGCGCGCCGCTTCATACATCTGATCGCCGGATGGCGGCCCGAAGGTTTCGAGGAACCGGTCGCGGAACTTGCTCAATACGGTGTCGTCGAACAGGATTTCGCTTACGGGCGCGAAGGTTACGCCTTCGGCAGAGCCAGTGGAGCGCTGGGTCTCGGTGTCGAACGTTCGCAGTGTGTCGACCGTGTCGCCAAAGAAGTCGAGCCGGTAGGGTTCCAGCGCGGTCGGGGGGAAGATGTCGATGATTCCACCGCGGATGGCATACTCGCCCTGTTCGCGCACTGTGCTGGAGCGGACATAGCCATTGAATGCGAGATATTCCGTCAGCTCCGCGGCCTTGACGGTTTGCCCGCGCTTGATCGCGAACGAGGCTTTTCGCAGCGTTGCTATAGGCGGCACGCGCTGCACGAGCGACCCGGCCGTCGTTACCACCAGCAGCGGGCCCTGCGAGGCTTCGTAGCGCGCAATACGCGCGAGGCCCGCGCATCGGCGCGCCGCGACTGCTGGCGTCGGGCTAATCCGGTCGTATGGCAGCATGTCCCAGCCCGGAAGGTCCGCCTGCTCGAGACGCGGCTGGGCAAACACGGCCATCCGCCGGGCAGCCTGCGCCATGCGGTCGTCGCGCGCCACGTACACACCGATCCCGCCGCGCTTCATTAGCGCTTCGCAGAACGTGACCACGTCGGCGCCAAACGGCGCGCCAGCATAAGCGGAAGGACCGCTCAGGGATTTCAGCAAATCAGCGGGTGTCATCAGGCTACCTTGTCGGCCGGCCTTCAGCCGGCTTGGGCGGCGTAGCGGAATGCGATCAGCTGGTCCAGCACCGGACCGGCATACGTGTCCGGAACCGGCGTCTGGCCGATCAGCCACGCGTAGACTTCCCAGTCGGGCACGGCCAGCAGGCGCTCAAACTCGTCCAGGCCCACGGCGTCGAACGAATCAATCTGCGCATCAGCAAAGCTGCCGATCAGCAGATCCATCTCACGGAACCCGCGCCGCCAGGCCCGGAATTTCAGCTTCTTGCGGCGGATTTCATCGGTCATTTCGGCCTTCCGGAGGGGTCAAAGCCCCTTTGGACTCTCTGCAGGGACTTGTGGACAGGTTTTGGACTGCCAAAGCCCGGTTTATGCAACATCTTATGCCACCTGCGGGGCATGGAAAGGGCGCCGCCTGATTGTGCCGCACCCCGGGTGCGCCTAGCTTGAAGGCACCATGCGCGACGAGCGACTCTTCCCGCTGTTTGCCGGCCTCGACACGTTGAGCGGCGTCGGGCCCAAGCTGCTGCCCGTGCTGCAGCGCCTGTGCGGCGGGAACACGATCTGGGACCTGCTGCTGCACCTGCCGGACCGCTGGCTCGACCGGCGTGTGCGGGCTCATTTCGATGAAACCGTGCCCGGTGAGGTCGTCACCGTGCGCGGGGACGTGATCGCCCACCACGCCCCGTACAACGACCGCTCGCCTTACCGGGTCCAGCTCGGCGACGAGACGGGTTTTCTGACCCTGGCCTACTTCCGGGCCGATCCGCGCTGGCTCAAATCGCAATTTCCCATCGGCGCATCCCGCATCGTGTCCGGCCGGGTCGAGGACTACAAAGGCGAGCGCCAGATCACGCATCCGGATTTCGTTGTCGATCCCGAGAAAGGCGATGCGCCGCCGGAAGTTGAACCGATCTATCCGCTAACCGCCGGACTGACCAACCGGCGCGTTCACGTCTTCGCGATGCAGGCGCTCGGCTTCGTGCCGGACGGCTTGCCCGAATGGTCCGATCCCCACCTCATCCAACAGCGCGGCTGGCCCGGTTTCAAGGCGGCGCTGAACGTGCTGCATGCCCCGGTGACCTATGACGAGGAGGCGTTCGCCCGGGCGCGGGCCCGGTTGGCGTATGATGAAGCCGTGGCCCGAGCCTCGGCTTTCTCGCTCGCCCGCGCGGCACGCAGGGCGAGGCGGGCCCCGGTCATCAAGGCGCCGCCGAGCGCGGTGAACCGGCTGACAGACGTGCTGCCCTACCGGCCCACAGGCGCCCAATTGAGAGCCGCCGCCGAGATCAGCGGCGACCTCGCCTCCGGCACACCGATGCGGCGTCTTCTTCAGGGCGATGTCGGCGCGGGCAAGACCTTGGTGGCGGCCTTCGCAGCCGTGGAGGCCGCCGCATGCGGATTCCAATCCGCGTTCATGGCGCCCACCGAAGTACTCGCGCGCCAGCAGTTCGATACGCTCGACACCTTGCTCTCTCCGCTCGGCTACAACGTGTCCGTCCTTTCCGGACGCGACCGGGGCCACTCGCGCGAGGGCACGTTGTTGGGATTGGCCGATGGCAGCATCCAGATCGTGGCCGGCACCCACGCCCTGTTCCAGGAGATGGTGGCTTTCCGCAATCTCGGCCTCATCATCGTCGACGAGCAGCACCGCTTCGGTGTGACGGACCGCATGCGCCTGATCGGCAAATCCGACAGCCCGCACATGCTGGTGATGAGCGCGACGCCGATCCCGCGTACTCTGGCCCAGGCCGTTCACGGCGATCTCGACGTCTCGATCCTCGACGAGAAGCCGCCGGGCCGGAAACCTGTGGAAACACGCGTCATTCCAGACACGCGGCTCGATGAGATTGTCGAAGCGATTGGCCGGGCCCTGAAACGCGGAGAGCGGGCTTTCTGGGTGTGTCCGCGCGTTGAAGTCGATGACGACGACTCTTCGGCTGTGGCCCGCCATGCCGCATTGCAGGACGAGCTGCGCGTACGTGTCGGCCTGGTTCATGGCCGCCTCAAGCCGGCCGAAAAGGATACCGCGCTGGAGGACTTCCGGTCCGGCAAGACCCGCGTGCTGGTCGCCACCACCGTCATCGAGGTCGGCGTGGACGTGCCGGAAGCGACAATCATGGTGATCGAGCGCGCCGAAGGATTCGGCCTGGCGCAGCTACACCAACTGCGCGGACGCGTCGGGCGCGGCGACCGGGCTTCCTATTGCATCTTGCTTTATCGCCCGCCACTCGGCGAAAACGCGAAATTGAGGCTCGATACGCTTCGGCGCACCGAGGATGGGTTCGAGATCGCGGAAGCCGACTTCAAACTGCGCGGCGCCGGCGACGTGCTGGGGGTTCGCCAAGCAGGGGCGACCGAATACCGGGTGCTGGACCTCGCACAGCATGCCGGCCTGCTCGAGATCGCGGCCAAGGACGCCGAAGCCGTCATCGCCGGCGACCCGAACCTGAAAGGCGCACGGGCCAACGCGCTGCGGATCGCGCGCGAGCTTCTGACGCCCCGCGTCACTGTCGATTCAGAAGCCGGATCCTGAAAGAGCTTACTTGCCCGAAACCGTGCCTGGTGCCGGCGGGTAGTCCGGAATCACCAGACCTCCGGAGAAGATCACCTTCGCGCCTTCTTCCACGGTCATGTCGAGTCTGACGATATCGGAAACTTTCACGAACAGCAGGAAGCCGGAGGTCGGGTTTGGCGTCGTGGGAACGAATACCCCGACATAGTCTTCTCCGAGCCGATGGCGCATTTCGCCTTTGGCTGCACCGGCGACGAATCCGATCGCCCAGGTTCCCTGGGACGGATACTGGACCATCACGACTTCCTTGTACTGCCCCGCCGAATTGTTCTGGAACACATCGCGGATCTGCTTGAACACCGAATACACCGAGCGCACGACCGGCACCCGTGTCAGCACCCGGTCGGTCAGCGAGACCAGATAATTTCCAACGAGGTTGGTCGCGACTGCACCCAGGAGCGTGAGGAACAGCAGCAAGATGATCAGGCCGAACCCGGGCACCGCGTAATCGAGATAGGTTTCGGGTCGCAGCGCAGGCGGCAGCAGCGGCACGACACGGCTGTCGATCAGGTTGATCAGGAATTCGAGGATGACGAACGTCGCCACGACCGGCAACGCGATGAGCATGCCGGCCACGAACCGTTCGCGCAACCAGGGTAGAAGGCCCCGCTTCTGAGTCGTGACAGGGATGCCCAACGGATCGTCGGGCTGCTTGTTCTGGCTCATTCGTTGAAACTCCCCGGATAACCGCCTTCCTCAGCGTTACCGCTTGGCGACTCCCTTCTTCCGCGCAATTGTGGCGAAGATGGGTACCAATGTAGAGATCGAAAAGCCCCTTTCTCAATGGGCGAGCGCGCATTTTGGCGCAGGTGCCGAGCTGAAGGCGCTGAAGCGCCTGTCGGGCGGCGCGAGCCAGGAAACCTGGGCCTTCGAAGTGGTTGCAGGCGGTGTCACCCACCCCCTGATCCTGCGCCGGGCGCCCGGAGGCGTGGCCGCCGCTCGCAGCTCCGAAGCGGTCTCGCTCGCAACAGAAGCGGCGCTCTTGGGCGCGACGACGAAAGCCGGCGTCCGCGTGCCTGAAGTGCTGTACGTCTCCGCGCCTGGCAGCGCGCTGGGTGAAGCTTTTGTCATGCGCCGGGTCGCCGGCGAAACGCTGGGCCGCAAGATCCTGCGCGACGAGGAGTTCGCTGTGGCGCGCACGCGCCTGACCCGCGATTGCGGCGAAGCGCTCGCGGGCATCCATGCCGTGCCGACCGATGGCCTTCCCGAATTGCCGCGCAGTCTCGGCGAAGACCAGATCGCCAAATACGAGGCCATCTATCGAGGGTTCGACCTGCCGCGCCCGGTTTTCGAACTCGCCTTCTCCTGGCTGAAAGCCAACGCACCTAAGCCCGCTAAGCCGGTTCTGGTGCACGGCGATTTCCGGCTCGGAAACCTGATCGTGGATGCCAATGGCCTTGGCGCCGTTCTGGACTGGGAGCTGGCGCATGCCGGCGACCCCCGTGAAGACATCGCCTGGGTCTGTGTAAACTCGTGGCGCTTCGGGCAGAGCGAGAAGCGCGTGGGCGGTTTCGGCGACCTGCCGGAGATGCTGGACGCGTATGCGGCCGCCGGCGGCGCGCGCTTCACCCCGGACGAAATCGACTGGTGGGAAATCCTTGGCAGTCTGAAATGGGGCGTGATGTGCATGATCATGTATTCCGCCTACAAGACGGGCGCTGATCCCAGCGTCGAGCGGGCGGCGATCGGCCGGCGCGTTTCCGAAAACGAGATCGATCTGATCAACCTGTTCGAAGGACTCAGACGCCATGCATGATGCCCCCTCCGCGAAAGAACTGATCGAGGCGGTGAAGGCGTTCATTGACAAGACCGCCGCGCCGCAACTGACCGGGCATGCGGCCTTCCATGCGCGCGTCGCCTCCAACGTGCTGGCCACCGTGCTGCGTGAGATGGAGATCCGCCCGGTCGCAGAAGCCGCCGAACAGGCGCGACTGGAATCGCTGCTGGGCGTCTCGGGCGAGTCAGTGGAAAGTCTCAACCGGCGCCTGTGCGAGGAAATCCGTTCAGACCGCATGAGCCTTTCAACAGAGGGACTGCTGGCACATCTCAAATCGACCACAATTGCCCAATTGTCTGTCGACCAACCGGGCTATTCAGGACTGAGATCCGCGGCCCGCTAACCCGGGAACCGAGCTTGATGAACCGAAAACTTGTCATTGCCGTCACCGCCATCCTGCTGGCGATTGCCATTAGCGGCGTGGTCTGGTCGACACGTCCTGCGCCGACGGTGACGGGCACTGCCCTTCCGACCTTCGACTATGCCTCGGGCGACAGCTGGGCTGTTTCGCCCGCGACACCGCCGCCCGCCGTCTGGGAAGCCGGATGGGACATTGATGTGCTGCTGCTCGCCCGCGAAGCGGCGCTCGTATCGGACGACCGATCTCCCTTGGAAAAGCGCCGCGACAAGGCGGCCGAGGGCTTGAGCGATCTGGCGGCAGCATTCGATCCAATCGGTCCGGTCTATGCGCCCTATCTGCGCGCTGCGACGGCCCAGGTGGATATGGCCGCGGCAACGCTCGCCTATTTCGAAGAGAGCAATCGAGGCCGCGCATTCGTCATCGTCGCAGATGCGCCCCTGCCCCGCGTTGTTACAGAAGCGATCATCGCTGACCCGCTGCTGCGCGACCGTTTTGCCGGCATTCTCTACTTCGGCGATGTTGAGAACCCGCAGCGCTTTGCCGAGGGCATCGAGGCGGCGAGCGTCTGTTCGCGCCGATACAAGCCTGAGGACGGCTGCGTGATCGACATCGAACTGCGCCGGAGCGGCGGCAAGGCGGACTTTGCCGGAGATGGTGCGATCGGTGGGCGCCTCGTCAGTGGACTCATCCCATGGCTGAACACGCGGGCCTCGAAGCTTGCCGAGCCGCTCGGCGATTTCGAGGAAGTCGAGATCGTGGACATCCGCCGCCCGGGCGAAACGGACGAAGCATTTGAAGCAGCCGAGGACTAGGGCTGCTTCTGGTTTTCCGGTGCGGCCAGGCGGAAGGCCTCGAGCTTGCGGCATCGGTCATCAAGTTCGACGAGCCGCGGGAATGGCGACAGATCCGTTCGGAAGCGGTGCGCATTTGCCACCTGCGGCACGAGCACGATTTCCGCCAGACTGGGCGCATCGCCGAACAGGAATGGGCCGCCCTTCAGCTCGGACGCCAGCGTTTCGAGCGCCGTGAACCCGCGCACGATCCAGTCTCGGTACCAATCGCCGATAGCGGCTTCGTCCGCACCGAACTTCTCGCGCAGGACTGCAAGAGGGCTCAAATTGTTCAGCGGGTGGATGTCGCAGGCGATGATATCGGCGAATGCGCGCGCCTGAAGTCGCTGCCAAGGATCCTTGGGCAACAAGGCTGGGCCGGGAAGCGTCTCGTCGATCCACTCGATGATCGCCAGCGACTGCATTCCGGTGCGGCCGTCCACGTCGATGGCGGGCACCCGCATCTGCGGATTTCGGGCGCGGTATTCTGTGCCGAGCTGTTCATCCGCCCCCGGAAGGATGTTGATTGAAACGGACTCATAGGAGGCGCCCTTCAGGTTCAGCGCAATGCGCACGCGGTACGCCGCCGACGAGCGCCAGTAGTCGTAAAGGCGGATCATGCGAGGGAATCCAATTCAAGAATTTCCAACAAACCTTCCCGGGCGATACGGCACTCATCCGCGAACGCCGGATCGGCAAGATCCGCGGGGCTAAGCCTATCCCGGTAGGTGGCACGGACGCAGGCCTGCAGATCGTCAATCCGTTCTTCATCCAGCAGCACCCCGGAATGGCAACTTTCTAATTCGTCGTCCGTCATAACAACGCGAAGGCGAAGACAGGCCGGCCCACCGCCATTGCGCATCGATTGGCGCACGTCGACATACTGGACTCGTCCGATGGGTCCGTTGCCGTGCACCAGTCGCTCGCAATAGGCTCGGGTGGAGGGTGTATCCTGCGTTTCGCCTGGGGCGATCAGGACGAGCCGGTCTTCCCCGGGCAGTTTCAGCAATTGCGAATTGAAGAGGTAGGATGAGATCGCATCGGCCAGTGGGACCTCGGCATCGGGCACCATGACCGGCTTCAGTTCGAAACGGCCCTCCGCTGCGCGGCGCAGCGCGTCCAGCGTGCCCGCGGTGTCCTCGAAGGCAAACTCGTGGAAGAAGAGCGTGTCCAGCGCGCCAACACACACAACGTCGTTGTGGAAGGCGCCCGCCTCGATGGCGCGGCGGGCCTGGCGGGCGAAGACAACACGCGCGGGATCGAGCTCGTGCGACCGGGCCACTGACTGGGCGGCGAGCAGCGTCTGGCGCGCCGGAAACCCGGCAACCGACTCGCCCTCAGTACGTCCGTAGACGAAGATCTCTACGCCCGGCGCCCCATGCTCGGCACATAGGCGCACATGGTTGGCCGCGCCTTCATCGGCAAAGTCCGAATGAGCCGGCAACGCGCCGTGGATGGCGAAATAGTCCTCGCCAGCGAAGATCGAGATGAGAGAGGCCGTGGTGTCAGGATGTTCGATGCTGCGATGGAGCATGGTCGACAGGTTGGCGGCTGTCAGGTGGAGACGGCCATCAGCCGTATCCGCCGAAGGCGACACGGTTGCGGCATTGGCCGTCCACATGCTGCTGGCCGAATAGGCCGCCTTGAGAAGACGCGGCGCTGTCTTTGCGACGGCCTCGATGATCTGTGCATCCGTGCCCAGAAATCCGGAGGCCGCGAGCAGATCAAAATTCGGCCGCGCGAGCGGCGGAAGAACGCCTTGCACAAGGCCTGCGCGCACCAGCGTGCGCATCTTCTCGAGGCCTTGGACCGCCGCTTCCCGCGGGTTCGACACATCGCCCGCATTGCGCGCGCTGGCGAGGTTGCCATCCGACAAGCCGCCATAGTTGTGGCTGGGACCGATCAGTCCGTCAAAATTGACTTCGAATGCGGGCTTCATGCCTTAGCCTCAACAATCCAGGCAGCTGCTTTCAGCTGCGTTTCGCCATTGGCCCCGGCAAGGCTGCGCACCTTGTCGATCAACGCCTGTTTGACCGTATCTGGATCAACGCCCTGATCCGCGAGCGCGCGGGACAGAGGGCCGATGTCCATCATGAAGTTCGCCGTGTCTTCCGCCTTGCTGCCGGGAAGCCGGATCTCACCGTCCCAGGGCGTGTGAGCAACGTTCGCCCAGCCGCTGCCGGCCAACACGTTCGATACAAAGTCGCGATCAGAAAATGCGAATGGCCCGGGCGTGCCGGGCTTTGCGGGCGCCGGCGCCTCCTTGAGAAAAGGCAGCGCGGTCCTGACCGGCAGGGCGGCCCAATCGTTTTCCATAAACGTGCGCCAGCAAGCGAACACCATCCGCCCGCCGGGTACCATCGCCGCTCGCAGGTTTGCGAACGCCGCGACCGGATCAGCAAAGAACATCACTCCGAAACGGGAGATCAGAAGCTGAGCCGGTTCTGCGGGCCGCCAGGCTGATGCATCGGCGACATTGAATTGCGCATCGACCGCTTCCTCGGCCGCGCGTCGTCGCGCCAGCTCGACCAGCGGAACCGACACATCGACGCCTATGATCTTCGCCCCCAGCTTCGCTGCCGCCAGCGACAAAGCGCCAGCCCCGCAGCCGATGTCGATCACCCGCTGACCTTCGACAGGCTTCGAAGCGGCCAGAACCGCATCGGCGAAGGGCGCCAGCATCCCGTCAAGCTGATCTGCGTCGCGGGCCCATTTCTGACCGGATGCGCCGTTCCAGGCGTCGATCTGCGCGCTGTTGTCCATGGTCTACCTTTCAGGCCGGAAATCCGGGCGCCGTCATCCGCGCCGCCTTCGGCGCTAGTTGGCTGGCTTGCGGCCAGGCGCAATAGTCCGCCGCATAGTACGCTCCCGGACGAAAATTGCCCGAAAGTCCCGGCCCGCCGAACGGCATCGACCCACTGGCACCCGCGGTCGGGCGATTGCGGTTCAGGATACCGGCTCTCATCTCGTTGTAGGCGACGACCCATCTTGCGTCATCGTCGCAGACGAGACCGCCGGACAGTCCATACTTAGTGGCATTGGCGCGTTGGATGGCCGTGTCGAAATCCTTCACGCGCACGATCTGCATCAGCGGACCAAAGAGCTCCTCATCCGGAATATCCGAAGCGGCGGTCACATCCAGCACGCCAGGCGTGACGAACCCGCCTTGAGGCTTCGCCGTTAGCGCGAGCACGGGCTTGGCCCCGCGCGAAAGAAGCATGTCCTGGAATGACATGGCCTGATCGCGGGCGCGCTCCGACACGAGCGGACCCATGAAGATATCCGGTTCGTTCCATGCGCCAATGCGCAGCGCCCGTGCGCGCTCAGCAATTGCCGCTACGACGGCGTCGCCGAATCTGCCTTCGGGAAGGACAATGCGGCGCGCGCAGGAACAGCGTTGACCCGTCGTCAGGAACGCGGACTGCGCGGCGATATCGGCTGCGGCGTCGATGTCTGCGGGATCCCAGATGATCAGGGGATTGTTACCCCCCATCTCCAGCGCCAGAATGACTTCCGGGCGGCCCGCAAACTGCTTGTGGAAGAATACGCCGGTCGCCGCAGAACCAGTGAAAAGCAAACCGTTGATGTCGTTTTCGATCAAGGCGCCGCCGGTTTCGCGGCCACCCTGCACGATGTTCAAACAACCTGGGGGCAAGCCGGCTGCTTTGAAACACTCCGCCATCAAGGTTGCCACGCCGGGCGCCAGTTCGGAGGGTTTGAACACGCAAGTATTGCCCGCCAGCAAGGCCGGAACGATGTGACCGTTGGGCAAGTGGCCGGGAAAGTTGAACGGACCGAACACCGCCATCACACCGTGCGGACGATGGGTCAACTGGGCTGAACCGAACGCTGCGGCTTCCGTCTTTTCGCCGGCGCGTTCCTTCATCGCGGCGATCGAGACGGCGATCTTGGCCTTCATGGTTCCCGCTTCGGCGCGCGAATCCCAAAGGGCCTTGCCCATGTCCCGGCTGATGACTTCCGCAATCGCTTCGGCGCGCTTGCCGATCTCTTCGGCGTAGCGTTCGAGGATTGCGATTCGCTCCTGCGGCGCGCGGCGTGACCAAATGCGGAACGCGCGCCGGGCCGAGGCAACCGCTTCAGCCACATCGTTCGCATCCGCCGCCGCACCTTGCCACACGATCTCGCCTGTGGACGGACAGGTATTGGAAAACACACCTGCGCCGCCATCGCGCCAGAGGCCATCAATGAATACGCCGTGATCCATCATTTGCTCCGCATCCAGACACGCGCCGGTGATCCGGCTTTCAACTTCAAGGCCTCCAGCGCATCAGCCGGAACCACCAATCCCGTCTCTCCGCGCCGGACGAACCGGCCGAGTGTGACCCGGAAATCCGGCAACCGATTGCTGGACAGCAGTCCTTGCCGGGCTTCAGGATCCGACGCCGTAGCACCAATCTCAACCGTCAGCACTCGGCTCTCTTGTATCGTCCGGATATGCCGGCGCTGCGCTGCGACCAAGGGGCCGCCATCGAAGATATCGACCGTCCTGTCGAACTCGAACCCTTCCCACTGGAGCAGCTTGTAAGCGCCGACACCGTCCGAGTGACAGCGCCCGATCACTTCCCGGGCTTCGGTCGGAATCAGGTCCACGTAGATCGGATAACGCGGCATCAGGTCCATGATGAACTGGTTGTCGGTCGTCGCAGACAGCCGGTCGGCCTCAGCAAAATCCATGCGGAAGAAATGCCGGCCAAGACCCTCCCAGAATGGTGACCGTCCTTGGTCATCGACGACGCCGCGCAACTCGGCGAGTACCCGGTCGCTGAAACGTTCAGGGGCGGCTGCCATCAGAAGATAGCGCGACTGGGCCGCAAGGCGCCCCGCGCCGCCGCCTCGATGATCGGCTTTCAGGAATAGCGTGCCCACTTCGGTGTAGCCGACGTATTCATTCGTGAGCACCAACGCATCCATGTCGAATCGCAGGTTGCCGGCTGCATGGCTCGCCTGGGCGAGCGTGATGATGCGGTAGTTGAAGAAGGGTTGGTCTATACCGGTCCCGGCCTTGACGGCGGAGCATCCCACGACCTGCCCGGTCGCAACCTCCTCGATCATCATCAGATACTTTCCGTACTGAAGATTCCGTTGTCGGCCATGGAAAGCACGGTCCGATTTCTCGAGCCGTTCACGCAGGATCGGTTCATCGACAGGCAAGCTGGTAAAGCCGGGCCCCGACATTTCCGCAAGCTCAGTCAACGCCTCAAGATCGTCGAGACGCGACGGCCGCATTACATAGGTTGTCGACATGGTCAGCGTCCCATCATGTCCTTGATACGGCGCGCATCCAGCCGGCCGTCTGCAAGGCGGTTCAGCAGCAGCGCCGAGAGCAATGCCCGTTCGGGAAAACTCTCTGTAATGACGAATTCATCCGGCGAATGGATGCGGCCACCCCGCACGCCCAACGTATCCACGTTCGGCACGCCGGCAGCGAAGATGTTGTTGCCTTCACAGACACCGCCGGTATCCACGAATTCCAGATCGAGCCCGATGGCCCGCCCGGTCGAATGGACCGCTTCAAACAAGGCCTGCTGAGCCCCGTTGCGGGGCTTGGGCGGGCGGTAGAAGCCACCGTGCAGATGGCCATGGATGCCGTCCCGCGACACCGCGCGTTCAAACAGTTTCTGTACGGATTGGGTCGCCCACTCGGCGGCTTGATGGTCCGGCGCACGCGCGCCGAACCGGACAATCGCGAGGTCCGGAACGATGTTCACGGGCGCGCCGCCGTCAATCGAACCGACATTGAACGTAACGCCGTCGAACTGGTTGTTCAGCGCTTCGAGCCCGACAACCAGCTCCGCCGCAGCTTCGATGGCGCTGCGGCCTTCTTCCTTGGCGCGCCCGGCATGGGCGGCGCGGCCGTGGAGCACGATATCGAACACGGCAGAGCCCTTCCGTCCACCGGCCATCGCGCCTGTTTCCATGGCCGGTTCGTAGGTCATTCCGATTAGGGCGCCCGAGGAGGCGGCACGGCGCAAAGCTTCCGAGCTTGCGAAATTGCCTATCTCCTCGTCCGGAGTGAGCACGATCCGGTAGCCGAGCTGGTCTTTCAGACGGCTCGCTTCAAACGTGCGAAGGGCTTCCAGCATCACGCAGATGCCGCCCTTCATGTCTGCCATGCCGGGACCATTGACGCGCCCGTCCGGCAGATCAGTGACCGTTTCGAAAACGCCGGGGGCAAAAACGGTGTCATAGTGCCCGGACATGACGATCTGGACCGGAGCCTGCGGACGCGCCGAAATCTCGACGATCGGGCCGGTGTGCGCCTCGCTGGTTTCGCCGTCGGCACCGACTGATTCGAAAGCCGCACCTTCATTGAGCTTGATCTCGGCTTCGAGCGCCGAGAACGCATCCGCGAGCCGCGGCGCGAACCGGCGAAGCCCGTCGGTGTTCAGGCTACCGGTATTGTGCGCGGACCATCGCTTGGTCCGGTCGAGCATTTCGGCGGCGGACGCGTACAAGCGCTCACGCGCAGCCTCATCCTCAGGTGAAAGAGTCGAGAGATCTGTTGTCATGGCGCCCTACGTTTCACAGCTGGAACACAGCGGCAAGGCCTCGCCGGTTCGGCGCCAGAAACAAAAACGGCCCGGCAAATTGCCGGGCCGCCAGTTTGTTCGATCTTCCAGTCGTTACTGGACGACGATCGTGACTTCCGAACGGCGGTTGAGCGGCTCGCGCACACCGTCGTTGGTAGCTTTGGCGAGAGCGGTTTCGCCCTTACCGGCTTTGTTGATGACCGAGGCGTCAATGCCGCGCTCGGAGAGAGCAGCTGCGACGACGTCAGCACGACGGATCGACAGCTTCTCGTTGTAGGCCGAACCGCCCGACGTGTCGGTGTGGCCGACGATCGAGACCGAACCTGCCGAGCAACCGGTGCCGGCCGCGATGTTCGCGACGGCCTGGTCGATAACGGCAGCAGCCTGGCTTGTCAGATCCGAGCGATCCCACTCGAAGTACACGACAAACTCTTGGTTCAGAGCCGAGCACTGCTGCGCAACGGTCTCAACTTCTTCCACCGGCGGCGGCGGAGGAGGCGGAGGCGGAGGCGGCGGCGGCGGCGGAGGCGGCGGCGGCGGGGGTGGCGGCGGCGGCGGAGGCGGCGTCACGCCAAAGGCGTAACGCAGACCAACGGTTGCCGTGCTGTCCGTGTAGTCACCATCGTAGGCCACGCCACCATGGTTGCCGTCGAACTCCAGATCTTCAGCAACGAAGTACTTGTAGCCGAGATCCAGGGTCAGGCGATCGGAAATCTTGAAACCGACGCCCAGCAGGCCCTGGTAGGCAACGCCAGCAGCGGTGTCGTTGAAGCCGTTGGCAGCGCTGAGCAGCGGCGAGGTTCCGGTGACACGGTTCGCAGCCTTCGCACGGACCCGCGTTCCGCCGATACCGGCGCCGATGTAGGGGCGGATCGTACCATCTTTGTTGAAGTCGTAGATACCATTGATCATGATATCCATGACGCTGATATTTCCAGCCGCGTTCGTCGTGGTGCCTGCAAGCGTGCCGCCAATACCGGTCGGGACTTCAAGGTCACCGCCGCGATAGCCAACAACGCCTTCGACACGCAGACCGTTGTCGTAGCCGTAGCCGAAGCCGAGGTCAGCGCCCAGCAGCTCAGACGCGTCCGAGTTGTCGATGAGAACGCCGTTGCCCGACACTTTCGCATCGTGGTCGAGGCGACCATCAAACGTGTATTGGAGGTCAGCGCGGGAGTACCAGCCTTCCGCGTGTGCTGTGAGACCGGCAGACGCGAAAGCGGCCGCGGCGGTAGCGCACATCAGAGTTTTCTTCATACTCAATCCCCTTTTGTGTGCCGATCGACGGAATTGCCTTCGGCCGCAGGTTCATACGGACTTAACCGCATAGTTTGCTGTTAATAGGTTTTCTGAGAATCCGCGAGAGGAATCCGGCGGAAAATATTAGAATTCCATGGAATTTTTTACCCACCGCGGCCCTTTTGCAACACGTGCAATCAAGGACACAGAGTTGCCTGATTTGGGGTGGCACGAACGGGCCCGAGTGAGATGGTACCGCCTCTCCGGCTTGAACGGAGGACCTCTGGTTCCACAAACCAGCGCTCTAACCAACTGAGCTAAGGCGGCAATCCGGTTTCGGCATACAGGCGGGTGACGGCGGTTTCAAGGCCGGCCGCGCGCCTGACAGCGTTGATTTTTAGACCTTCACGACCTGGTCGAATTCCAGATCGACCGGCGTGCCCCGCCCGAAGATCGAAACGGTGACTTTCAGGCGACCATTGGCCTCGTCAATTTCCTCGACCGCGCCTTCGAAGCCCTGGAACGGACCATCGTTGACCTGGACCTGCTCGCCGATCTCAAAGCTGATTCTCGGCCGCGGACGCTCTGCTGAGGTGTCGGTCGACTTGCCAAGGATCCGGTCCACCTCACGTTGACGGACCGGAAGCGGCTTCTTGCCGCCTTCTGCGCCCAGGAAGCCCGACACTTTCGGGGTATCCTTGACGAGGTGATAGATGTCATCGGTCAGCTGCGCCTTCATTAGGACGTAGCCGGGGAAATAACGCCGCTCGACGGTCTTTTTCTTGCCACGCGCGACTTCAACGACCTCTTCGGTCGGCACTTCGATTTCCTCGATCAGGGCAGTGAGGCCCTTGCGTTCGGCCTGCTCGCGAATCGAGGCGGCGACCTTCTTCTCGAAGTTCGAATAGGCGTGGACGATGTACCACTTGGCTTCAGGCATGGGCCGAGCGCGCTCCTGCAGGTCTGGATTCACGGAGTTCACCCTCAGGCGCCCCGAACAAAATTGACGAAGATCGTTATGAGCGTATCGGCCAGGAAAAGGAAGATTGCGATCAGGATCGACATGATAACCACGAAAATGGTCGCCTGAATGGTCTCTTGACGCGTTGTCCAGGTCACCTTGTTCCCTTCCGCGCGCACTTGCGCAAGGAACGTCAGCGGTCCGACCCGCTTCTTCTTCGGTTTCTGGTCCTTGTCGGCCATAATATCACTCGTTTTTCAAAGGCGGGCGAGTAGCCCGTTTATGGGCCCGCGTCCACGGTAAATGTGCAGGATTCGACGACTTTAGACCATCTGGGGCGCCTTGCCCTGCGCTGCAAGAGACGCGCCCAGGAAGTTCCGGCAGGCAGCCGGGCCGCCGGCATCAGGACTGCACCAGTGCCCGGTATGCATGCCAGCTGGCCATTCCGACCACAGGAAACACCACCGCGAGGCCAATGAAGGCCATCGAGATGCCAATCAGGGTCAGGAAGACGATCAGGAAGGCCCAGAAAAGCATCGGAAAGAAGTTGCGGTTGACCGCGCGCACGCTCGTCGCGAGCGCCATGAACACATCATAGCGCCGGTCGAGCAACATCGGCGCGGCCACAACCGCCAACGAATAATTGCAGAAGGCCACGACCCCGCCGGTCACGAGCCCCATAAGGATCATCATCTGCCCGCCGGGTTCGGCCAGGACGAAGTGGAGGAACTCCGCCCGGCCCTTCAGGATTCGCCAGGTCGAGAGCGCGTAGATGACCTGCGCGATCCGGGTCCACAGGAAGTAGAGGAACACCATCAGCAGCCCCAGCAGCAGCTGGTCCTTTCGCGCTGCGTCCTTCACCCAAATCACGTCCAGCAGTGTCGGCTTCTCGCCCGACGCCAGCGACCGGGCCATCGCATAGAGCCCCATGCCCAACATCGGGCCGACGATCAGGAAGCCGCCCAGCAATACGTAGAACCAGCTCGCCGACCCTGTAGAATACAGAACCCAGAAGATGCCGGCGCTGATCGCGGCCAGAACCGAACCGTAGAGGAGGCTGATTCCGGGCGCGGCGAGAAAGTCGCGCCAGCCTGCAGCGAGCCACTCGACGGGCGCCCCCATCCGGATGGTGTTGATGCCTGGCAAGCGCTGAGGTGCCACAGGCGTGGCCTGTTCGCTCATGATGTCCTCCCGATATGGTTTTTGGGCAGATTGAGGCCCAAACACGCCGGAAACACCATCGGGATTCTACGTAGTCGGCCCATCCGCGCATTGCGCTGACGCGCGTGCGGCCTACACCTGACGACCGGAGGAACCGCCAATGAAGTTCGAACTCGACGAAGACCACCGCATGCTGCGCGATCTTGTCCAGAGGTTCGTACGCGAAGAGCTGATGCCACTTGAGGGGGCGGTCCTGGCTCGGGACGCCGCCGGCGAAGGCGCCTACCTGACCGCCAGCGAACGCGAACGCCTTGACCGGGTGTCGAAGGAAATGGGCCTTTGGAGCCTTGATGCCCCCGAAGAGGCCGGCGGCATGGGCCTGCCGCATGTGGCCTTGGTCGCGGTAAACGAAGCGCTCGGCTCGACGGTCGCCACGTACACCCTGCCCCCGGATTCGCCGAACCTTCGAATGCTGATGGCAACCGTGAACGAACGCCAGAAAGCGGCCTATCTCGATCCGTACGCGCGCGGCGAAACCATTTCGGCGATCGGCATTTCCGAGCCGGGTGCGGGCGCAGACCCGGCCGGAATGCTGACGCGCGCCGTGCGCGATGGCGACGACTGGGTCATCAACGGCCGCAAGATCTGGATTACGCGGGCCGCGGAAGCCGATTTCACCATCCTGATGGCGATCACCGACAAGGCGAAGGGCGCACGCGGCGGCATGTCGGCCTTCCTCGTCGACAGGGACACGCCGGGTTTCAATGTGCTGCGGCGCATTCCGATGCTGGGTGGCGAGTTCACCTACGAAGTGGCGTTGGAGGATTGCCGTGTTCCGGGGTGGAAGTTGCTTGGCAAGGAAGGCGACGGATTTGGTCCGATGCAGATCCGCCTCGGCACCCGGCGGATGGAGATGGCCGCCTGGTGCATCGGCGCGGCGCAGCGAGCGCTGGATATGATGCGGGAGTATGCGCCCCAGCGCCGGACCTTCGGCGCCAAACTGTCGGAGCGCCAGGCGGTCCAATGGTGGGTCGCCGATGGCGCAATGAAGATCCACGCAGCGCGCCTGATGGCGTATGACTGCGCGTGGAAAATCGATCAGGGGCAGGATGTTCGCAGCGAAATCTCGATGATCAAGGTCTTCGCGCCCGAAATGGCCACCGAGATCATCGATCACGCCATGCAATGTTTCGGCGCGATGGGTATGACCAAGGAAATGCCGTTGCACCTGTTGGCAGGCCGTATCCGCAACATGCGCATTTATGACGGCCCCAGCGAAGTGCACCGGATGGTGGTCGCCCGCAACCTGATGGACACGCGGCCCTAGGAGGCGTCAGTCCGTCTTGCCGAAGTTCCGGGCCGGCAGACCGGGAATATCCACGGTTACGGCAAACAGACTGCCGGAAAGCGGGCGCGAATCGAGTTGCGGGAAACTGAGGCCGACGCGGGACGTTGTGATGAACAAGGTGCGCAGGTCTTCACCGCCAAGGGCGCAGCCGGTCGGTAGCGGCGCCGCGAGCACGATTACCTGATCCACGGCGCCGTCAGGCGTGAACCGCACGACCCGCGAGGCGCCGTGCAGGCAGGTCCACAGTCCGCCGTCCCGGTCTATCGCCGATCCGTAGGGCTTTCCGCCGAACTCATGCGTGAACGCGAACGTACGCCGGCCCGAGACGGCGCCAGTTTCGGGGTCGAAGTCGTGGGCCAGGATTTCGCATTCGGCCGAGTCGCAGGTGTAGAACGTGCGGCCATCCGGCGAGAACTCGAACGTGCGCGATGACATCACCGAGGGCAGCCGGATCGGCGCAATCGTACGGTCCGGATTGTAGCGGTAGTATGTGCCGACGGGCTCGCGCTCGGCGTCGTCTTCGGTCGCGAACCAGAAGGACCCGTCCGGCGCAACGCCGCCATCGCTGGTGCGGTTGGTCTCCGGCTCGCCTTCAACGACCGCAAGGCGCTCGTAGATTTCGGTCGCGGGGTCAAAAAAACCGATTTCGCGGTCCGCCGCCATCAGCAGCAAGCCGTCAAACAGCGCTATGCGGCTCGGCCGGACTGGCAGTTCATACCGCCGGGTGTTGCCCGTGCGCGGGTTGTAGCGGTGCAGCTTGGCCCGTTTCTGGTCTACCCACCACAGGAACCCTTCGGCATGACTCCACAGCGGCGACTGGCCATTGAGGCATCCGGTCGGGGCGACGCATTCTGGGGTGATGATCATCGAAGGGCCGGACTCCTGCGTGTCTGGGACGCGCCTTAATCTTCACCGAGCAGTCCGGCAAGATCGGCGATTTCGAACAGCCCGTCCTGAAGGGCTTCTATGGCGGAGGTTTCGACCACTTCGGCGCCCAGGGCATCGAGGGCAAAGCCATATGCCTCGAGCAAGGGCCCATCTGCGACCAGCAGCACCTCGTCGCCGGGATCATAGTTCGCCGCGACGTCCGCGCCAATCATCAAGCCGGCCAGCGCGGCGGCCTTGTTCTCCGGCAACAACCGGCCCTGGCGGATGGCGGCCTCGACTGAAAAGACCGGCGGGCTGTCATCGGTGTCCAGAGCGCGCTCGATCCAGTCCCGGAACACTTTCATATCAAAGGTCTGAGGCCCCGACCCGGCGATGGACAACGTTCCGTGCTGCAGCAGGATATCGCGCAGCTCGGCGGTGATCTCGGTCGAAAATTCAAGCAGCCGGCCATGTTCGACGACGCAGTGCTGCGTGTGCGGCCCGGCAATGCAGACGGTACCAGCCGCTTCTCCAAGCCCCAGCAGCACGGTTTCCGCACCGCAGGTCAGGTCTGGCGGGTTCTGTTGACCGATCCAGGGCACGAGATGGATGCCGCCCTCATTGCCGAGATGTCCGGCCAGATGGCTCAGGGAGAAAGGCGCGTTCAACTGGAGCTCACGCGTGCGCAACAGCGCGGCCGAAACATCACCGCAGCCGAGGACGGGAACGTCCGGATTCGCGCCCAGCCATTCGGCCAGATGGAAACGGACGCGGCCCGGCCAGTCGGCATGGCCTGCGACGGGCTCCTCCCGGACCTGGTAGGCTGAAAGGATTTCACCTTCATCGTCGAAGGCCCAGGCGCGCAATTGCGTCCCGGCCCATTCGAACCCGACCAGCGCCAGGCTGTCTTTCATGTCTTCTACTCCGCCGAAGCACATCTCCGGCCATAAACCTGTTGAAAGAAGGTCTCCCGTCTCGCGGCAAGGCGGGGATGTCAATCGCCTTGCGCCCGCGTTGCCCCCAAGGCAAGAACGCCGCTGGACGCAGGAGGCGCAGATGACGGTCAAGACAGATACGCCGGATGAGGCCGCCGCAGCCTTCACAGAGCTGGCGCGCATCATGGCGAAACTGCGCGATCCGGTTTCAGGATGCCCGTGGGATCTGGAGCAGGATTTCGCGACGATCGCCCCCTACACGATCGAAGAGGCCTATGAAGTCGCTGACGCAATCGAGCGCGGCGACTTGGGCGAGCTGCGCGACGAACTGGGCGATCTACTGTTCCAGGTGATGTTCCACAGCCGGATGGCCGAAGAACAGGGCGCCTTCGCGCTGGCTGATGTCGTGCACGCCATCAATGACAAGATGATCCGCCGCCATCCCCATGTGTTCGGCGACGGCACCGAACGCTCCGCTCACGAACAAACGCTTGCCTGGGAAGAGGTGAAAGCCGCAGAGCGCGCCACCAAGGCAGACAGCAGAGCGCCGGCCAGCGCATTGGACGGCGTCGCCCGTGCGCTGCCTGCCCTGCTGCGCGCCGAGAAACTGCAGAAGCGCGCCGCCCGCACCGGCTTCGACTGGACGGAAACACCGCCGATCTTCGACAAGCTTGAAGAAGAGATTGCGGAAGTCAAAGAAGCCATCGCCGGCGGCGACGCAGACGCGATAGAAGATGAAGTCGGCGACCTCCTGTTCGTGGTCGCCAACCTCGCCCGCCGGCTTTCGGTCGATCCGGAACAGGCCCTGCGCAAGGCGAACGCCAAGTTCGAGCGCCGGTTCCGGGCGATGGAACAGGCCGCGTCCGACGAGCGTGTGGATTTTTCCGCGCTGTCGCTGGATGAACAGGAAGCGTATTGGCAGCGGGTCAAACGCGCTGAGCGCGCTTAGTCCGGCGTCGCTAGAAGGCCGGGAAACTCGGCCCGGAACTGGCCCAGCCGTTCTGCTGACAAGCGAACGACGAGATGCGAGCTGCCATCATCCTCAGCGCGCTCTTCAACCACATCGCCCTTCTGGTGCAGCCAGGCACGGATGCGCCCTTGCGCCGGTAGCAGATCGAGTTCGATCTCCTGCCGTCCACTGAGCAATGATCGTTCGATGAGCTTCAACAGCTCATCCATGCCGTCGCCGGTGAGTGCCGACACCGCCACTGCTTGCGGCCCTGTTTCGGCCAGGGCGAGGTTTTTCAACGCGGCGGCCTCTTCGGCGGGCATGGCATCGATCTTGTTCCAGGCTTCGATAAGGGGCGGCAGCGGAAGACCGGACTCCTTTTCAAGCCGTTCAAGTACGGTCATCACATCGCGGGCCTGCTCGCGGTCAGACACGCTCGACCGGTCCCGCACGTGCACCAGCAAGTCGGCCTGAAGCGATTCCTCCAGCGTAGCCTGGAAACTGTCGATCAGGTGGGTCGGCAGATCCGAGATGAATCCGACCGTATCGATCAAGGCCGCATCGCCTAGCGAGGGCAGCTCGATCTTGCGGATGGTCGGGTCCAGGGTCGCAAAGGGCATGTCCTTGGCGAACACGTCCGAACCCGTCAGGCGATTGAACAAGGTGGACTTGCCGGAGTTGGTGTACCCCACAAGCGCGATCACCGGCGTGCCGGTGCGGCGGCGTCCTGAGCGCTGAACCGCGCGTGTGCGTTTCACTTCGTCAAGGTCGCGCCGCAAGCGGATGATCTTGTCGTCCAGCATCCGGCGGTCGGCCTCGAGCTGGCTTTCACCCGGACCGGACAGGAAACCCGAACCGCCGCGCTGGCGTTCAAGGTGGGTCCACGTGCGCACAAGGCGGGAGCGCTCGTACAGTATGCGCGCCAGTTCGACCTGCAGACGGCCTTCCTTGGTGCGGGCGCGCAGGCCGAAGATTTCGAGGATCAGCCCGGTCCGGTCGATGACCTTCATGCCGAGCCGCTTTTCAAGGTTGCGCTGTTGCACAGGCGACAGGACACCATCGATCACCGCGAGTGTGCAGCCGGCCGCCTCAAGGTCCTCGGCCATGCGGTCGACAATGCCTCCGGACAAGAGGAAAGAGGGGTTTTTCTTGCGGATCTGTTCCGGACGCACGAAGCCGAGCTGGCAGCCAAGGGCTTCCACCAGACCGGAGGTTTCGCGAACACGATCAGGGGTCGGCCGGTCCGCCGGCGTGAACCATGGAATGACCACGCCGGCAGTTTCCGGCTCCGGCAATCGGTCAATGAACTTGTCGGTCAATCCCGATCAATCCCCTTCCATCTCTTCATCGAAGAGCTGGACCGGCGCACTCGGCGCAATGGTTGAGATCGCGTGCTTGTAGACAAGTTGCGGCGGACGTCCATCCCCGCGCAGAAGCACGCAGAAGTTGTCAAACCAAGTGACCACCCCCTGCAGCTTCACGCCATTGACGAGAAAGACCGTGAGGGGTGTGCGCGATTTGCGCACGGCGTTGAGGAAAGTGTCCTGCAGGTTTTGTTTCTTATCGGCAGACATGCGCTTTTGTATTCCTGCTACTGTTTTTTGTTATGCTCCCGAGCTAAGTCCTTTGCTGCAGGTGCGCAAGGGTCAGCCCCGCCAAAAGCTCAGTGAAAGAGCAGGAAGCAAGGCCAATATCTCCAATCTGCCCAAAAGCATGGCACAGATCAGGAGGATTTCGCTGCCGGGGCCCATCTTTTCCGCGGTTCCCGAGATCAGTCCCCCGGATGACGTCAGCCCACCGATGGAAAGCCGGATGGAATCGTCGAATCCATGGCCCGTGAAGCTGAACCCGATGATGAAAACGAAGACCGCCAGCACGTAAGCGACAAAGTAAACCCAGACGCCAATCACGCTGCGTTCGTCCAGCTCGCGGTCGCGGAATTTAAAACTGACGATGGAGCGCCTGTAACCCAATTGCTGGAATTCCTGGCCCGCGCGCTGCGCCAACACCACCACGCGCGCCAGCTTGATCCCGCCGGCCGCCGCCAGCGCTGACCCGCCGATCAGGCAAGGCATCACATACACCGTCAACGGAATACGGCTGGCGACTTCAGCGCTGGTCAGCGGAATTCCGGACGTTGTCAGGGTGGAGACTGACCAGGCGAGCGAGTCACCGGCAGACAGGCCAACCAGGATCGCCGCCAACGCAAAAACCAACACGAAAAGTCCAAAGATCATGATCTCCGGATCCTGGATGATCGCACTCCAGTTGCGCTGGCGGAACGGCAACCAGAAGGCCAATCCCAACGCGCCGATACAGAGGCCAGTCCCCATCGCCAGCGACACCCACACCGATCCCGCGGCCCGGTTCAAGGCATCGGGATGAACAAGACCTGTGGTGATCACGCTGATCGCGTCGCCGATGGCCCTGCCCGGCTCCACGCCGAGCATCAGCAACACGACGAAGATCGCCGAGATCGAAAGGGTGAGCATCATGGCCACCGGCCAGACGATGCGCGGCATGGCGTCGAAGAAGCTGGACTCCGGCAGCGTGAACAGGACGGTCCTGTGTACACCCGGCCCGCCAAGATTGATCGCCGCAAATACGCCGGCCGCCATCACCAGCGCCGCAAAAGCACCCAGTAAATGCAGCGCCGCGCGCCAGTAGATCAGGCTGACCGGCCATTGCGCGCCCGTCACCCGGATCATCGTGTCTCCCGTGGTCGTCAGGCAGCTGGCCGCTTCATGGATCGCCGTGATCGGCGAGTCGTTTGCCACCCCGAAGATGAAAGGCATGGCCGTGGCGAGAGGCGTTAAAAGCCACCAAAGGATCACGACCGCTAGCCCGTCCGATGCGCGCGCCTTGTGCCTCGGCCGCGGGGTGAGCAGCATGACGCTCGCCGCAGCAACCGCGATCCCGAGCGCCGTGGCGCCGAAGGCTGTGACCTGCGCCGTCTCTCTCGCCATGGCAGCAATTCCGGCGCCCAGCACGGCAAGGCCGGCCACGATCAACATGAGCAGGCTCAGGACGCGGGCGACGGAGGCGTAGTTCATGGATCAGAAATAGTCCGGGTTGACCCGGAAGAATTTTTCGACGCTGCGCACCATCTCGGCTTCGTAGAAGATCACGAGGTGGTCCTCAGGCCGGACGACCACGTCGGTATCGGGCATCAGGATCTGGTCGCCGCGCAGGATGGCCGCCGCGGTCACACCTTCCGGCAAGTCGTCATAGCCGATCGGCTTGCCGATCAGGGAGGACGATTCGAGCGTGACGCCTTCGGCCACTTCGGCCATACCATCCTCGAGGGATTGCAGGCCAAGGATCCGGCCGCGGCGCATGCGCAGGAGCACCTGAGAGACCGTCAGAGCCCGCGGATCGAGCACCGTATCGACACGCATATCGGTTGCGAGACTGGCCAGTTCAGGCGCGTTGATCAGCGCCAGCGCCCGTTTCGCGCCTGCCCGTTTGGCGAGATTACTGATGAGCAGGTTCGTCTTGTCGTCATCCGTGATCGCGATCACGAAGTCCGCCCGGTCGACGCCGCCCTCTGCCAGGATCTCCGGATTGAGACCGTCGCCCTGGATCACGATGGAACGCTTCACCTCCGAGACGGCCTTGTTGGCCCGTTCGGCGCTGCGCTCGATCAATCGTACACGGATATGGCTTTCGCGTTCGAGAACCTTGGCAACGTGGAGCCCCACATTGCCGCCGCCGACAATCACGACATGATCGAGGCGGCTCTGGTCGCGGTTGAAGATGGAGGTCAGCCGTTCGGCATGCACATCCAGCACGGCCACATAGGCGCGGTCACCCGGCTTGAGCACATCGCGTCCACGCGGCGCGCGGATCCCGGCGCCCCGGCCGATGCCGATCACCCGCGCAGAGAGATCTGGAAACACGCCGCGCATCTGGTCGACCGGCAGGTCGATCAGCGGGTTGTCGGCGCCCAGCTCGAAACCGAGCAGTTTGAGTTTTCCGCCAGCGAAGTTCGCGGTCATGATCGTGCCGGGTGTGCGGAAGCGCTGGAGGATGGCATCCCCCACTTCGGCTTCGGGCGAGATGACCATGTCGATCGGCAAACCCTCTCGCGAGAAGATGTTCTTCCAGGCCGGGTCGAGATAGGAGCGGTCGCGCACCCGCGCGATCTTGAAGGGCACGGAGAATACCGTGTGGGCAATCTGGCAGATCACCATATTGATCTCGTCGAAATGCGTTACCGCGATGATCATTTCGCAGTCCGCTGCCCGCGCGCGCTTCAACACGTCCGGGTGCGCCGCATGACCAACCAGACCGCGCACATCGAGATCAATCGAGACCTGATCCACAAGATCGGGGTTCTCGTCGATGATCGTTATTTCGTGCTTTTCGCGCGCAAGGCGGCGGGCAATGCCCTGGCCCACCCGGCCGGCACCACAGATCAGGACGTGCATCAGTTCAGCCTTTCAGCCCGGGGATCAGGAATCGTGCCGCACGCCGGTTGTTATCCCCAAAGCCTTTAATTTTCGGTGGAGGGCGGAGCGTTCCATCCCGATGAATTCAGCGGTTCTGGATATATTTCCGTTAAACCGGGTGATCTGCAGTGTGAGGTATTCCCGTTCGAATTGCTCGCGCGCATCCCGCAAGGACAGGCCAACGAGGTCCGCAGAGCCCGACTGGGCGGCCGGAGAGGCTGACCGGCCAGGATCGCGGGGCAATTCGTCCACGCTGATCGGGCGCGCAGAATCGGAGGGCGAGAGGATCAGGATCCGCTCGACCAGATTGCGCAGCTGCCGGATGTTTCCGGGCCACTCCATCGACTGGAGCACCGCCAACGCCTCCGGTGTGAAGTTGCGGCACATCAGGCCTGATGTCTCCGCAATCCGGTCGCAGAAATAGTTTGCAAGTTCGGTTATATCGTCACGCCGCTCGGCCAGCGGCGGCACACGCAGCGGCACGACGCTGAGCCGGTAGAACAGGTCTTCGCGGAAATTGCCCTTCTCGATTTCAGAGCGCAGGTCCTTGGTCGTGGCGGCCATCACACGGACATCGACGCTGACATCGGAACGCCCGCCGACGCGCTGGAAGCGCTGCTCCGTCAGGACCCGGAGGATCTTGTTCTGAGTGCCGATGGGCATGTCGGCAACTTCGTCGAGCAGCAACGTGCCCGTATGCGCCCGCTCGAATAGTCCGACGCGGATCGTGCGGCCTTGCGAATCTTCTTCGCCGAACAGCGCAATCTCCATCTGGTCCGGCGCAATCGTTGCGGCGTTCACGACAACGAAGGGCCCGTTAGCGCGCGCTGAGCTCTTGTGGATCAGACGCGCCGCCAGCTCCTTGCCAACACCCGCCGGTCCGGTGATCAGAACCCGCGAATTGGTCGGCGCGACCTTCTCGATGGAAGCGCGGAGTGTCGCTGCGGCCTGACTGTTGCCGATCCAGCGCTCTTCGTCGCCGGCGCGGTTGCGCAGTGCGGCGTTCTCATAACGCAATGCGGCAGACTCGATTGCACGCTCGACCACAAGCATCAGGCGGTCTGCCTTGATCGGCTTCTCGATGAAATCGAACGCGCCACGCCGGATCGCGGCAATCGCGGTTTCGATATTGCCATGACCGCTGATCACGATGACCGGCAGGATCGGATCGATCGACTTCAGGTATTTCAAAAGGGACAAGCCATCCATGCCACTGCCCTGCAACCACACGTCGAGGATCACCAGTCGCGGTGTCCGTGAACGAACTTCCTCCAGCGCACGCTCCGCTGTGTCAGCCGTGCGAACAGAATAGCCCTCATCGCCGAGCACGCCGGCCATCAGCTCCCGGATATCCGGCTCGTCATCAACCACAAGGATGTCCAGTGCCATGTGACCCGATTCCTCTACAAACTCATTGAACTGGGCACTTGCCCGTCTTCATGCGCTGGCAGGCTGGCAGACGTATCGTCTGACTGCATGGCCAGCGCGCCATTTTCCGGAAGCACAACGCGCACGCGCGCGCCCTGCAGGCCGTCCGGCCGGTTCTGCAGCGAAATCGATCCGCCATGATCCGCAATGATACGGTTCACGATGGCGAGTCCCAGACCTGTACCCTTTTCGCGAGTCGTGACGTAAGGCTCCAACAGCTTGTTGCGCACGTCAGCCGGAAAGCCGGGTCCATTATCCTCAATCACGATCTCAAGGCCGCCCAGATCGCGACCGAGAATGATCCGGATATGTCCGGACACGTCGTTTTCAATTGGCTGGCCCTCGATGGCCTCCGCCGCATTTTTAAGGAGATTCCCGAAAGCCTGCGCCAGCAGACGCTCATCGCCCAGGAAGGGGGCGGTTTCGAGTTCGGTCTCGAGTTCGATTTCGATCTCGGGCGACACCACGCTTTGCGCAAAGCTCGCACCCTGAAGCACGCTTTTCATGTCAAACGGCGCGATGCTCGGCTTCGGCATCCGCGCAAAACTGGAGAACTCCTCGACCATGCGTGCGATCTCGTCGACCTTGCGCAGGATTGTATCGACCGACCGGTCGAACACCCCATCGGAATCGTCGATCTTGGAACCGTAGCGGCGACGCAGGCGCTCCGTCGCCAGCATGATGGGTGTCAACGGATTGCGGATTTCGTGCGCGATCCGCCGCGCGACATCGCGCCATGCCAGCTGGCGCTGCGCATTGATCAGACGCGTCGTGTCGTCAAAAGTCAGCACGCAGCCGCCGGACGGTTCCGGCGCGGACTTGAGACGCACGCTGCGAAGCTCGCCGTTCCGCGTCAGTTCGAGGCTCGCATCGACGGCGGCGTTGCGCTCGAACGTGTCGCGCACGATCCGTTCGAAAGACGGCGCCACATCCGACAGTCTGGCCCCTTCCGGCACATCATTCAGCCCGAGAATCTCGCAGGCAGAGCGGTTGGCCAAGGTAATCCGCGCCTCCCGGTCCACCCGAATGACACCTGCGCCGATCTCGCCGAGTAGCGTCTCGACGAACCGGCGGCGGTCTTCCTCTTCGTTCCGCGCTCGGATCAAGGCGCTCTGCTGACCGGACAGTTGCTGGGTCATGGCGTTGAACGAACTGCTGAGTTCATGCACCTCATCCACCGGCCCCGTTACCGGTACACGCACACCAAGATCGCCGTCGCGAACGGCGTGGGCCGCCGAAGCGAGGCGTCCGATGGGCCCGGTGATGCGTCCCGCCGCTTCAAGACCCAAACGTCCTGCCAACAAAAGAACCAGGCCGACGATCTGCGTGTACCCGATCGCAAAGATCGCCTGCAGACGGCCACTGTTGCGCTTGGCGGCGTAGTATTCCTCCAACGCCGTCTCCGCTTCGCGCAAGGAGCGCGCCGCGTTCCGGTCGAACACTTTGGCGGCATAGATGTAGCCGTCGACCGGCGCCGAAATCTTGATGAGAGATGTCGCGATGCCGCGCCCCTCATAGAGCGTCGTCGCAACCTCGCCATTGTCCGCTTCGGTGAAGGCGGATTTGGGCGGCGAGATCAGGATGGGATCCTGCACGCTCGCCTCGGCGATCAAGTCGACCCCGTCAGGACCGAGAATCGCGATGGTCAGCAATTCACGGATCGCAAGTTCGGATTTCAGGCCTTCGAAGAATTCCTTCGAGGCATAGCTCTCCACCTGCGGCTCTCCGGCGGCCGGAGCGCTTGCACCCGCAAGCGACTGATCGACCTGCTTGGCAAAGTTCTCGACATCCATCGCCGCGAGGCGGGTATCGGAATCGAAGGTGGATTGGAAATTGTCGACATAGGAGCGGAAGATCTCGGTATTCTGCTTCATCAGCTCATCGACCCGCTCGCCGATCCAGCGGTCGAGGCCGCGCGTGATGAACGCCCCCATGAAGACGGCGACGACCATGGCTGGAATCAGTGCCGAGAAGCCGAACAGAAGAACGAAGCGCCTGGCCAGGCGCCCACCGCCCGCCGTGCCATCACTGCCCCGGATCTTGAAATATTCGCGCACCACGATGATCGCGAGCACGACCAGCAGAACAAAGTTGAGCCCAAGCAGCCAAGGCGTGGCGCCGGCCGTCGGATCGTTCGGCGCAGCCCCGGAAATCGCTATGAAGGTCGCGAACACCGCGACCAGGGCCGCGATAATGAAGAGCCCCTCGAACAGGGCCCAGCTTGCCTTGGGCGTCTGGGAATTTGTACTCGTCGACACTTGATCCGGCTCAGTTAGGGCCCCGGCCCCGTTGCAATCCGGACACAGTTAACGTGCCCTATATGCAACACTGATGCACTAAAGACACGGATTAAGGGATCGTCAATCAGTCTTCTGCAATTCCCAGCGCGTTAATCTTGGCGCGCAGGGTGTTGCGGTTCATGCCAAGCAGCTGCGCCGCCTTAACCTTGTTCCCGGATGTCACGGACAGGGCCAACCGGATCAGCGGGCGCTCGACTCGGTCGATGACCGAACTGTGGACGGCAGAGTCGCCGCTTTCACCGCCCGAAACAAGGTCGCCCATCACATAGCGGTGCAGAAGGGCTTCGACGTCCGCCTCGAAACCGGCATGACTACCCGCCTGTTCAGAGGCGCCCATCCGCATCTCGCGCTCAACATCCATCAGCGTGATGATCGTGTCGGAACTCAGCACGGCGAGCCGGATGACGAGGTTTTCGAGTTCGCGCACGTTGCCCGGCCAGTCGTAGGCAGCCATCAGGTCCAGCGCCGACTTTTCGAACGTGCGCGCCGCCAGCCCCTGGCGTTGAGCCCGGATCAGGAAGGCGCGCGCCAGTTCGGGAATGTCTTCCTTCCGGTGGCGCAGCGGCGGAATGGCGAGCCGCATCACGTACAGACGGTAGAACAGATCCTCACGGAACTTGCCCTCTTCCACCAGCTTTCCGAGGTTGCGCCGCGTCGAGGCAATCAGGCGTGCACCGCCCGGCTCACGCAGCAGCTTCACAAGCTGAGCCTGCGCTTCGGCTGGCAGGTCGCCGATCTCATCCAGATACAGCGTGCCGCCTTTCATGTGCACGGCGCCATCAGAGCCATCGACACCGAACAGTTCGCGGTTGATCTCCGCCGCCGGCATGGCAGCGAGATCCAGCGCGATGAACTTGCCATTCTTGGAATGGCCCAACTGATGAATCGCGCGCGCAGCCAGTTCCTTGCCGGTACCGCTTTCGCCCTCGATCAGAACCGTGAGGTCCGTGTTCATCACCTTGGCGATGAGACGATAGACTTCCTGCATCGCATCCGACCGGCCGATCAGCGGCAGGCCGGCATCCTGGACGGCTTTCTGGGCGTCCGGGTGGATGAGGCGTTCAATGCTCGGCGACGCCTTCAGCGCACGGCGCACCAGGCTCGACAGCACATCGATGTCGAACGGCTTGGGAAGGTAATCGAACGCACCATGCTCGGCCGCCGAAGCCGCCGTCAGGATCGTATTCTGGCCGCTCATCACGATGAACGGCAGATCAGGCCGCGCCAGCTTCATCGAAGGCAGCAAGTCAAAGATCGACGTGTCGCCAAGATACACGTCCGTGACCACGACATCGCCTTCGCCATTGCGCACCCAGCGCTGCAGCGCGTCGGGCGAACTGGTCGCGCGCACCTCGTACCCAGCCGACACAAGGGTCTGGTTTACAACAAGACGGATGCTCGCATCGTCTTCGGCGAGCAGGACGGTTTTATCAGCCATGTCAGGTGGCCTCCACAAGCGGCAGGAGTATCGTGAAACGGGTAGAGCCCGGCTGGCTGTCGACGCGGATCTGCCCGCCATGGGCGGACACCACTTCGCTGACGACAGACAGCCCCAGCCCGCGACCGCCGGACTTGGAGCTCTGGAACACATCGAACATCGTGGCCTGGCGCTCGCGCGGGATGCCGTGACCATTGTCCTCGAACGAGATCAGCATCGCGCGGCGCAGGCCAGAGCCGAGCCGGGCCTGACGCATCGCAAGGCCGGCCGCATAGGCGGTCCGGATTGTCACCTCGCCGCGCCCGTTGCCTTCGGAGGCCGCCTCTGCGGCGTTGCGCACGATGTTCTGGAAAGCCTGCTGCAGGTGGTCCGGATCGGCCTGCACGTCCGGCAGCGACGGGTCAAATTCCCGCCGGAAGTCGATCTTCGGACCCACGGCGGCGCGCTCCGCCGCCATCACCTTGTCGAGCAGAGCGTGTACGTTGCACGGCTGCATACGCGGCGCGGAGAACAACTCGAAGGCCGAAAGCCGGTTCACGAGCCGCTCGATCCTGCGGGCCTCGTCCTTGATGATGTCGAGGAGTTCGGCCTGGTCCTTCAGTCCCTGACGCTCCAGCAATTGCGCCGCGCCGATGATCCCGGCCAGCGGGTTCTTCACCTCGTGACCGAGGATGCGCCCAAATCCGGCCGCGCCCGCAATGCCCTCGGAAGGATCGCGCGCCGGGGCATCGCCCAGCACAAGAATGAATTCTCCGCCATCGACACTGCGCACCCGCACATCGCAGATCGTGCGCGTCGGGATCGACGGGCCGGACACCGGGGTCGAGGGCGCCGTGATTTCCGCCGGCTCGCGCGCTGCGCGGTCGATGAGTTCGAACAGGGGCGAGTCGTGATAGATCACCTCGCTGAGCGGGCGGTCGATCAGCGCCCGCCGTGACAGCTGCAACAGCGACTCCGCAGCCGCATTGACGTTGCAGATCCGGCGCCGGGCATCGATGTGCACCAGCGCGACTGGCGCAAGCTCCGACAGGTTCGCAGGCCTTGTTTGATCAAGCGTCGGCATTTCAGACCAACTCCTCGTGAGTTCTGTCGAGATAGACTGCCTTCAGGGTACGGATTAGTTCCGCCGGACGTTCTATCCGGCAAAGATCGGCGCGGAGCGCCCGGCGCTCGGCATCTGCCATCGGTAAGTCGAGATGATCGACAGCCGCCGAAACATGTTTGCGCACCATGCGCAGGCCCAGGTTCGGGCCGTACAGCGCCTGCGCATCCGCAACCTGCTCGGCGAGACTGTCGAACTGTTCGGCCAGCGCCGGCTTGCGCCAGCGTCGCCCGTCCAGCGCCGCTGCAATCTCACCCACCAACCAGGGTTGGCCCATCGCAGCGCGGCCCACCATCACGCCATGCGCGCCGGACTCGGCCAACGCCTTGCGGGCAGATGCGGCGTCATGGATGTCACCATTCACGATCACGGGAACCGAAACGGCCTCGACCGTGTCGCGGACGGCCCGCCAATTGGCCGCGCCGGTGTAGAACTGGCACCGGGTCCGGCCGTGAACGGTCAGCATCTGAACGCCCTTGTCCTCCGCAATGCGGCCAAGTTCAGGTGCATTGAGGTTCGCGTCGTCCCAACCGAGACGCATCTTCAGGGTCACCGGGCGCCCGCCCGCCCCTTCGATCGCCGCATCAATGATCTCGCCAGCCAGCCCGAGATCGCGCATCAGCGCAGAACCGGACTGTCCGCCCGTCACCTGTTTCGACGGGCAACCCATGTTGATGTCGATCACATCGACGCCTGCGTCCGCGACCAGCGCCGCACCCGCCAGCATGTCTTCTGGGCGGCGCGCGGCAAGCTGGACAATCCAGTACCCGCCGCCATCATGCCGGCAGGTACGCCGCACCACGTCCGCGCGCGCCTTCGCCAGCATCTCCCCGGCGACCATCTCGGACACGACCGCCGGCACACCAAAGCGCACGGCCTGACGCCGCATCGGCGCGTCGGTTGCGCCGGACATCGGCGCGAGCCAAACTCGAGGTGCCTGAAATTTGATCATTACTCATTCTTCACGACTTTTGACGCTCCGGCAAGCGCACAATTGATAGGCAGCACAATATTCGTGCAGATCGCGAGTCGAGTGCGGCAGTGTAGTCACAGCCCGGCGCCTCGATTAGAAGCGCACGATGACTCGTGTAGCCGCCATCATCGTTGCCGGAGGCCGCGGAAACCGCGCAGGTCCGGATGCCCCCAAACAGTGGCAGCCCCTGCTCGGCCGCCGAGTGATCGATTGGTCGATTGACGCATTCAGCGCCCATGCAGCCGTGACTGACATAGTTGTCGTGGCGGCCAGCGAGGTGGGCCCGCCGGGCCCCGGACAGCGGTTCGTGCGGGCTGAGCCGGGCGAAACCCGCACGCAGTCGGTTCTCAGCGGCCTCGCAGCACTGGACCTTCCGGAACACGCCATCGTGCTCATCCACGACGCCGCCCGGCCCGGAATCGACGCTGCCACCATTACTGCCCTGATCGAGGCATTGGCATCCGCCGACGCCGCAGCACCCGCCTTGCCCGTTTCGGATGCGCTGAAAGCTCAGCGTGCAGGCAAGCTCGCAACGGTTGACAGGACCGGCCTGCACCGCTTGCAGACGCCGCAGACCTTCCGCTTCGGCCAGATCCGGCAGGCCTTATCCGCCGCCGGGCCGGATCTGGTCGACGATCTCGCTGCACTCGAAGCCACCGGCGCGCGTGTCACACTTGTTCCCGGCTCGGCCCGGCTACAGAAGATCACCTTCCCTGAGGATTTCGACATGTTGTCCCGCCTGCTCTCGCCCTCTGGTACGCCGCGTGTCGGCAAGGGTTTCGATGTCCACGCGTTCGAACCCGGCGACCATGTCACGCTCTGCGGCGTCCACATCCCCCACTCCGCCAAACTGAAGGGCCATTCCGATGCCGACGCCGCCTGGCACGCGCTGACCGATGCCATCCTGGGCGCTGTCGCCCTGGGCGATATCGGCGATCACTTCCCGCCGTCAGATCCGCGCTGGAAGGATGCCGACAGCGGCCTGTTCCTGAAACACGCCCAGACCCTGGCGGCCGAAAAAGGCTACCGCATCGACAGCTGCGACATCACCGTGATCTGCGAAACGCCGAAAGTGAAACCCCACCGCGAAGCCATGCGCACCCGCACCGCCGAGCTGCTGGGCCTGCCGCTGGACGCCATCAGCGTCAAAGCAACCACGACTGAAGGCCTCGGGTTCACCGGCCGGCGCGAAGGCATCGCCGCCGAGGCCATCGCCGTGCTCGCCCCGGCGCGCTGACGCGGCGACAACATTTGCAGCCCACGCGCTTCATGACACTCTCCGGCAAAACATTCGGGGAGAAGCTTCATGTCAGATATCCTGCTCAAAGCGCAGCACGGCCATGTAACTGTGCTGACGTTGAACCGGCCCGAAGCGATGAATTCGCTCGATTATGATCTCTATGACGCGCTTGAGGATGCCGTGCGGACAGCAGAGGCGCGCGCCATAGTTATCACCGGCGCCGGCACCCGCGCATTCTGCTCCGGCGACGATGTCAAAAAGATCCTCTCCAAGGGCGCCCCGGTCACGCCCGAACGCGCCGCGAAGGCGAAAGACACCGGCGGCCTCACGCCTGCAGCGGACGCTCTTCTGCATACGGACATCCCGGTGATCGCCGCGATCAACGGCTTCGCCCTTGGCTGGGGCGCGGAGCTGTCGATCATGGCGGACATCCGCGTGATGGCCGACACCGCGAAGTGGGGCGAAATCTTCGTCAAGCGCGGCCTCTGCTGCGACGCGCCCGGCCTCGGACGTCTGGCACAGCTGGTTGGCCGGGAGAAAGCTAGCGAACTCCTGTTCACCGGCGACATCATCACCGCGCAGGAAGCGAAGGAAATCGGCCTCGTCAGCCGCGTCGTGCCGCAAGATGATCTGCTGCCGACCGCCGTCGCCATTGCACAGAAGATCGCGGCCAATCCGCCACAAGCCGTGCGCGCCCTGAAGGCTGGCCTGCGCCGGACGCTGGATCCCGATTGGCGCGATACCGGCAAATGGGCGATCACGGAAATCCGCAAGTTGATGCTGACCGAGGATGCCAAGGAAAGCGCGGCGGCCTTCATCGAGAAGCGCGATCCCGTCTTCACGGGGCGCTAGTCGCCCTATAGGGTCGCCGCATGTTTCCAGAACGCCTCCGCAACCTCGCCATGCTGATCCTCGACGATGCCGAGCAGGCGCGCCTGAAGATCGCGACCGCTGAAAGCTGTACGGGCGGCCTGCTGGCCGCATTGTTCACCGAAATCCCCGGCTCGTCCTCCGTATTCGAACGCGGCTTTGTCACTTATTCGAACCGCGCCAAGGAAGAGATGCTGGGGATCCCGGGCGACGCCCTTGCGGACTATGGCGCGGTGTCCGAGCCAGTCGCTCGGATGATGGCGGAAGGCGCGCTCGCCAATAGCCGCGCCAACATCTCTGTGGGCATCACCGGCGTGGCCGGCCCCGGCGGCGGCACCAAGATGAAACCTGTCGGCACGGTGCACATCGCCTGCGCGCGCGAAAACCGAGCGATCATCCACGAACACCTTCAGCTGGGCGAGCTCAGCCGCGATGCTATCCGCATGGCCTCGGTCGAAACGGCGCTGAGCCTTATTCAGGCGCAGATGCGCTAGGCCATCGGTGGGACCAAGGGCTTGTCCTTGATGACCGACAGATTGCCCGCACCCGGAATGAAGACGGCCTCCAGACGGATGCCGTCCGGGTCTTCCCAAAGCACAGAATGATAGCCTGGCGCCCAAGGGCCCGGCTCCGGTGCCCGGATGACCCTGGCCCCCATGTCGACCAGCACGTCATGGAGGCTTTCGACATCCTCACGCGAACGTAGCCGGAAGCAGAAATGATGCAGCCCGACCCGCCACTGATCAAACGCGACACCACGGTTCGCTTCGCTGATTTCCCGGATCACGATGCCGGTACGCCCGCCGATACAATAGAACGTCGTCGCATCATCATACTGGATGGTCATGCCAAACGTCTCGTGCAGGATGCGGTGGTAAAATTCCCGGCTGCGTTTCAGGTCGGTGACGGAAAGCTGGATATGGGCAATCCCGTTGAGGTCGATCATGTGCAGGTCCCTATTGGGATGCATTCTTTCCAAACCTTGCCTGCGCTTCAACCAGAAACGCATTCAGGATCCGGTCCACCGCCAGGTCGTGGTTCGCCGCCGCGAGGAAGCCGATGACTGGATTGCGGAACTCGTAGTCGATCTCGAGCGATATGTCGGCGCCGCCGCCGACGGTCTCGAAAATGCGCCATTCGGCAAATAGCTTCCGGAACGGTCCCCGCACCAGAGAGGCCGTCACGCGCGCAGCGGCTTCGTCGGCCACAACCTGCGTCGTGAAGCGCTCAGTGAAGCCCTTGAATCCGACAACCGCTTCACCCTGGCATTCCGTCACGCCCGGACCGATGTCCCGAAGCCCGGTCACGCGCATGGCCGTGATCCATTTGATAAACTGCGGATAGCGCGCGATGTCCGAGACCAGCAGAAAACAGTCGGCAGGCCCGTATGGCACCCGGATCGATTGGGAAAAACGCGGCATGCCTCAGGCGCGCGCCGCGAGATAGGCTTCCCGCGCCGCCCGCAATTGCGCAAAATCCTCTCCGGCATGATGGCTTGACCGCGTCAGCGGGCTTGCCGACACCATCAGGAATCCCTTCGCCCGCGCGATCTCTTCATAGGCCTTGAATTCGTCCGGCGTCACAAAGCGGTCGATGGCGGCGTGCTTGCGTGTCGGCTGCAGGTATTGGCCGATGGTGATGAAGTCGACACCGGCGGAGCGCATGTCATCCATTACCTGCATCACCTCTTCCTTCGTCTCACCTAATCCGACCATCAGGCCGGATTTCGTGAACTGCGACGGATCACGGTCCTTCACTTTCTGCAGCAGGCGGAGCGAATGGAAATAGCGCGCGCCGGGGCGGATCGAGAGATAAAGGCGCGGCACCGTTTCGAGGTTGTGGTTGAACACATCCGGCTTCGCGTCGATGACCCGGTTCTCCCAGCCATCCTTGCGCAGGAAGTCCGGCGTCAGGATCTCGATGGTCGTGCCGGGAGCCCGTTCGCGGATCGACTGGATCGTGTGCACGAAATGCATCGCGCCGCCGTCTTCAAGGTCATCGCGGTCCACAGACGTGATGACGACATGGCTGAGCCCCATCTCGGCCACCGCCTCGCCGACCCGCCGGGGCTCATCGGCGTCCACACCCGGCTTCGGCTTGCCGGTTGCCACGTTGCAGAACGAACAGGCCCTGGTGCACACCTCGCCCAGAATCATCATCGTGGCGTGCTTCTTGTCCCAGCACTCCCCGATATTGGGGCAGCCCGCCTCCTCGCAGACCGTGACAAGCCCCTTGGATTTCACCAGCGCACGCGTATCGGCGTACCCTTGAGAGGTCGGCGCCTTCACGCGAATCCAGTCCGGTTTTCGCATCAAGGGTGTATCCGGCCGCCCCTGTTTCTCGGGGTGACGTGGACGGGGGGCGTTGGATTTCAGGTCTATGAGGTTTGCCATCGCCGGCAAAATGGCGCTTGCCGGCCGATTCAGCAAGCTGTTCCCAGCGCAGGCTGCATATGCAGACTTGCAATATCGCTTGCTTGAATGACGCTAGATGACAGAATGTTACACAAAACACGTTCGGGAAGAAACGAGACAGGGCGTACCCCATGCAGCAATCACTCCAGCCGCTTGTGCCGGCTCCGCTGGCCTACAAGCCTGAGCGCACGCGCATCAACCTGTTCTCCGCGCTGCTGCGGGCCTCGCGGGAATTCGGCGCGGACAAACCCATTCTTGTGGACGGCGATGAGCGCATCCTCACCTACAAGGAAATCATCCGGGCGGTCTTCGGCCTCGGCTCTGCCCTGAAGAAGGGCACGAAGCGCGGCGAATCAGTCGGCGTCATGCTGCCGACTGGCGCCGGGGCCGTGATCGGCTTCTTTGCACTGACGGCCTATGGCCGCGTACCGGCCATGCTGAACTTCACCGCCGGCTCGCGGAACCTGAAATCGGCCATGCGCGCCGCCAAGGTGAAGCGTCTCGTCACTGCCCACAAATTCGTCGAGCTTGGCGGTCTGGAAAGCCTGATTGCCGAGCTGTCGAAATCTGTGGAGATCGTCTACCTTGAAGACGTCCGCGAGAAGCTGTCGATCGGCGACAAGCTCGCAGCGCTTGCCGGCCCTGCCCTGCCAACCTTCGTCGGCGCCGGCCTCAGCCACAAGCAGCCGGGCGTCGTGCTGTTCACCTCCGGCACCGAAGGCGAACCCAAAGGCGTCGTGCTCAGCCATGAGAACATCATGGCCAACGTCGAGCAGGTTCGCGCCCATATCGGGCTTAGTCCGGATGCGGACATTGTGTTCAACCCGCTGCCGACCTTCCACTGCTTTGGCCTGACCGTCGGCGCGCTGCTGCCGATCATCGCGGGTGTGAAGGTCATCTTCCACCCCTCGCCCCTGCAGCCGAAAGAGATCGTGCGGCGTATCCGCGAATGCGGCGCAACCATCCTGCTCGCCACAGATACGTTCATCTCGCAGTACGCGCGCACCGGCGCCGACGGCGACATGGATTCCATCCGCCTCGCGGTATGCGGCGCTGAACGCGTCAAGGACGAGACGCGCGACTATGTGCGCCGCAAGTTCAATATCGAGATCCTCGAAGGCTATGGCGCGACCGAAGCTGCGCCGGTCGTCGCCGCAAACCAGTGGGAAAACAACAAGCCGGGCACGGTCGGCCGCTTGATGGCCGGCATGGAGTACAAACTCGTCCCGGTCGAAGGCATGCCCGAAGGCGGACGTTTCCACATCCGCGGCCCGAACATCATGATGGGCTACCTGCGCCCCTCCAACCCCGGCGCAATCGAACGCCTGCCCGATGGCTGGCACGACACAGGCGATATTGTGGACGTCGATGAGGAAGGGTTCATCCGCATCCTCGGCCGCGTCAAACGGTTCGCCAAGATCGGAGGCGAGATGGTTTCACTCGCCGTTGTCGAGAACTGCGCCGCCGCCGTCTGGCCGGATCACATGCACGCCGCGGTCACCTTGCCCGATCCCAAGAAGGGCGAACAGGTCGTGCTGCTGAGCGAAGCGCCGGAAGCCTCACGCACCCCGATCCTGACCTGGGCGCAAAACCACGGCGTGCCGGAGATCTCCGTGCCGCGCCGCGTGTTCAAGGTGGCCCAGATCCCCGTGCTCGGCACCGGCAAGGTCGACTACAGCGCCGTGCGAACTGAGGCCGAAAGGCTGATGAACGACTAGGCCGCCTTCGAAGCTTTGGCGTCGGCGCCTTCAAGGAACGCGTTGATCACGGACGCGGTTTCCGGCGCGCGCGTGACGATGAACAGATGCCCCGCATCTTCAACCACGTGCAGCCGTGAATCCGGCAGCGCCCAAGCAAGGATCTGACCGTTGACCAGCGGAACGATCGTATCCTTGTCGCCCATCACGATGAGCGTCGGCATCTTCAGGAAGCGGATGAACGGCAGGCTGGACCAGCCAGCAAAGGCGAGGAGCTGGTAGATGTAGCCTTTCGGGTCGGGCGGCATCAGATTCTCAATATGGGTGCCCGCCGAGTCGTCGGCCATGTCGCCATAAAGCGTCGCGAAATTCTCGCGCATGAACTCCGGATCCGTGTAGCGGCGGGTGTCGACCATCCGCGACAGCGATGCAGGCCGGCCGGGAATCATCGTCATGCCGGACGACGTGGCACACAGCACCAGCTTGTTGACCCGGCCGCGATACTGGAACGCAAACTGCTGCGCCAACGCCCCGCCCCAGGACACGCCCATCACATCCACATCAAGGATGCCGTAAAGGTCCAGCAGCTTGCGCGCCCACCGCGCGGCCATCCAGTGCCGGTATGGCCACTGGGTCACCGGGCTGAGGCCCACACCGGGCACGTCGAAGGTCAGGATCTCGCGGTCCGGAAACATGGCGCCAAGGCCCAGCGTCAGCTCGATATTGGCGCCGATGCCGTTGAAGAACAGCAGCGGCGCACCCGTGCTGCCGGCAGGCGCCGGCCAGTGCGCCGTGCGCAGGATGACGCCATCGACGTCCTGCATGATGATCTCCGGCTTGCGCGGCGGATTGGCCATGACGCTGTCCTTGCCTGGGTCTAGTCGTTGAACACATAATGGCCGGGCGCCGCATAGAGGGGCGGAAAGGCCTCGCTGCCGACGTCTTTCGGCGCCGCTTTAAGCGTGCCCGCACGTTCCTTCAACCACTCACCCCAGCGCGGCCACCAGGAGCCGCTATGCTCTTCGGCGCTGGCGGCCCATTCATCGGGTGTCGGCTTCATTTCCGTGCTGCGGAAATACTTCGCTTTCGGGTTTCCAGGTGGGTTGATCAGGGATTGCAAGTGTCCGCTGGACGACAGTACGAACTCGACATTCTTCGAGCCGAGCAGCGCCGGCGTGCGGTAGCAGGCTTTCCACGGCGTGATGTGATCGGTCAGACCGGCCACCACGAATGCATCGGCCGTCACCTTCTTTAGGTTCGCCACATGACCGGCGACTTCCACCGTACCCGGATGATCGAACGGCTGATGGAGCGCGATGTCCAGATAGTCCGAATGCAGCTGCGCCGGCAGGTTCGTCGTGTCATTGTTCCAGAAGAGCACGTCATAGGGCGGCGGGTCTTCGCCCATCAGGTAATTGTTGACGACATAGTTCCAGATGAGATCGTTCGGCCGCATCCAGGCAAACATCCGGGCCAGGTCGTCGCCCTTCAGAATGCCGCGCGCCTTGGACATCTTCCGCGCAATCTCGAGGCTGCCATCGGACACGATCTGGCCGATGTCGCTGTCTTCCTTCTGCGGGTTCAGCACACACACCATGAAAGTGATGGCGTTGATCCGTTTGTCGCCGGCTGCCGCCAGCAGGCTCGCAAACGTCGCCGTCGTGATCCCGCCCGAACAGGCGCCCGACACGTTGAGCTTGGGCGACTTGGTGATCTTGCGCACGACTTCGCTCGCCTGCACCAGACTGTCGATATAGTCGGCGAGCCCCCAGTTACGGTGCTCTTTGCGCGGATTGCGCCAGCTGATGACAAAGGTCTGCTGTTCCATCGCGAGCAGGAACTGGACCATCGACGTCATCGGCGTCAGGTCCATGGCGTAGTACTTGTTGATCTGTGGCGGGATGATCAGGATCGGTGTCTTGTAGACCTTCTCGGTCGTCGGTGTGTACTGGATGAGCTCCAGCATCTCGTTCTTCCAGACGACAGCGCCTTTCGACACCGCAAGGTTCTCGCCCACCTTGAACGGCCGCTTGTCGACCTGAGACGGCAGGCCGCCATTCTTGGTCAGGTCGTCATAGAGGTTCTTCATGCCTTTCAGCAGCGACAGGCCGCCGGAATCGACGACGCGCTTGGTTGCGGCCGGATTGCCCAACAGGGTGTTCGTCGGCGCCATCGCATCCGTGATCATGCCCATGACGAACTTCGCCCGCGCATGTTCGAGTTCGGACATCTTGATGTCGCTCACCCATTCATGGAGATGTTCCTGCGTGGCGAGGAAAGCCTGCATGCCGCGCTTGTAGAAAGGATTGTGCTCCCAGGCTGGATCCTTGAACCGGCGGTCCTTCTTGTCGGCCTCGCGGGTCGACTTGCCCAGAAGGATCTGGGTGTTTTCGGTTGCGATCTTGCGCATGGCCTTGGCCGTGGTGACCGGGTTCGTCACGGACGAGCGCAGCATCATGGCCACCGCGCCCAGCAATTCCTGACGGTTAACACCGCCCATCAACGGGTTAAGAGCCGTCGTGCTCTGCGCCGCGTTCTGGGCGATTTCGTCCTTTGGTGTCGTCATTTCCAGTTCCTCCCAGGTATCGCCGGTCTCTCCTAGCAGGAGCCTGCCAGTGGCCGTTCTAGTCCCGGCCCCTTGCCATCCAGCAAAGAGACCGTGGTAAATTTATCCGGAAAATTCGTTCCACAGTCAGATTTTCCTGTCAAACAGGTGTCTTGGCCATGAAAACGCGCGACCGGATACTTGAAGTCAGCCTCCTTCTCTTCAATGAGGAAGGTGAAGGCGAGCTTTCGTCTGTTGATGTTGCCAACGCACTGGAGATCAGTCCCGGCAACCTTTACTACCATTTCAAAGGCAAGGACGCGATCATCCGGGCCCTGTTCGACCGGTTCGAAGAGGAGATGCAGGTCATTCTGCGAGGCTCCCGGGGTGGTCTGGCCTCGCTTGAGGACAATTGGGTCTACATCTACATCCTGCTGGAAGAGATCTACGACTTCCGCTTCTTCTACCGCGACCTGCCCGGCCTCCTGGCCCGTTACCCGGACCTGGCCGTCCGTTTCCGAAAATTGGTCGCCGCCAAGCGCGACACTATTGCCCGTATACTGAAAGACCTGGAACGCCTCAAACTTCTGGAGGTCGATGCCCGTCTCGAGGATCCGCTGATCGAGCAGATCATCATGACCCTGACCTTCTGGCTCGCGGGCGATGCACTCACCAAAGAGGTCCATGACGGCCCTGCCCTCATCCACAAGACGGTGTTCCAGGTGATGTGCCTGATGGTGCCCTACATGGGCGACAACGGGCCGGCCGCACTCGGGCGGATGATCCGGCACTTCAAGGATACGAAGTAGAAAGGGCGGACTTTTCAGTCCGCCCTTCTTTCAATGTCAGGCGTGGGCCTTGGCCAGCTTCGACCATTCGGCTTTCGCAACGCGGCCGCGGCCAGTGACTTTCGTGTCGAGCACTTCAAGCTCGGCTTTCTTCAGCGCCGCCAGCTGCGAGAAGCGGGTCAGGCCTTCAGCGTTGAGTTTCTTCGCCAGCGCCGGGCCAATGCCGGTCGCGAGGGTCAGGTCATCAGCGCCTTCAGGCGCTGCAAAGGCCACCTTCACAGCCTTGCTCGTCTTGCGGGCAGCCTTCTTCGCTGTCTTGGCAACGTCAGCGCCGGTCTCACCGGCCACCGCTTCGATCTCGGCGGTCAGGCGGGCAAGGCGGGCCTTGAGGTCCACATCGCCGACCTTTGCGCGGGCTTTTGACGTCACGGCAGCGACATCGTCTTCCAGCTTCTCGATCTTGCGGGCAACCGTCTCGCGCACCGAGCTGAAGCCTTTCACGCCGAGCAGGTCGCGCATCCGGTCGAGGCGGGCCTCGAACTGGTCGCGGGCCTGGACCTGCATGTCGCGGACCGTCTCGAGCGTCTTGGACACCTGCTTCGTCGCGCCGGTCACGCGCTCGCCGGCCGCCAGACGGGCACGCACGTCGTGTTCGATTTCCGAACCGCGCTTCACGAGTTCTTCGAACATGTCGGCCGATTGCTTGTTAAGCACGTTCGCGCCGGCCATAGCGGTATCGTAGGCTTTGCCATAGGCGCCAACGCCGGCCAGCCAGATCTTGTAGGCCATCTCGGTCGATTGGGCTTCGACCTGCTTGCCGATTGCGGCCGCTTTGGCGCGGGTCTTGGATTTCGTCGTGGTCTTGGTGGCTTTCTTCGCCATGGTGGGCTCCTTTTCGAGCTTGAATGAGTTCACGGCACTGCTTCTACGGAATAAGTCTAGAAAGCGCATACTAATCGCGGTTTACCTTGAAATGACGGGCGGATGCGCTCTATCCAGTTCCCTGAAACAAAAGTGAGGAACCTCCGATGAGCGCAGTGGAATACACGATCGATGGCCAGACTTACGAAGGCTACTTCCTGACACCGGCCGGAAAGGCGAACGCGCCGCTGGTGGTGATCTGCCACAACTGGATGGGCGTGGGTGAAAACGAAAAGCAGAAGGCCCGGATCATTGCCGAGGAATTCGGCTACGCGGCATTCGCCATCGACGTTTACGGCAAGGGCAAGCGCGGCACGACCCAGCCTGAATGCGAAGCATTGATGTATCCGCTCGTCGGCGATCGCGCCGAATTGCAGAAGCGCCTCGCCGCCGGCATCGCTGCCGCCAAGTCACAAAAGGGCGTTGACGCTTCGAAGACGGCCGCCATCGGTTTCTGTTTCGGCGGCCTCTGCGTACTCGACATGGCGCGTGCCGGTATGGATGTCCTCGGCGTTGCCTCGTTCCACGGCCTGTTCCGCCCCGCCGAGAACATCCCGCAACCGATAATCAAGGCGAAGGTGCTGATCGAGCACGGCTGGAACGACCCGATGGCGACACCTGAGGATGTGCTCGCCATCGCCAAGGAGTTTGCCGGTTCGGACTGGCAGCTGCACGCCCACGGTCTTGCCGTCCACGCCTTCACGACCGTCGGCGCCGCTGGTGACGCAACGCAGTATCATGCCGATACCGACCGGCGCAGCTTTGCCTATCTGAAAACGTTCCTGGCCGAGGTCCTCGGCTGACCGACAGGCGACAGGGGCCGTTCGCGGCTCCTGTCAGTCCTCGCGTAGCGCGTAGCCAGCCGAGCGCACTGTACGGATCGGATCATCCCCGCCGCTATTGCGAAGCGCCTTACGCAGGCGCCCAACATGCACGTCCACCGTGCGCGCTTCGACATAGACATCCGAGCCCCAGACCGTGTCCAGCAGTTGCTCGCGTGAGAACACGCGGCCGGGGTGCTGCATGAAATAGTCGAGCAGACGGAACTCCGTAGGGCCGAGGTGGATGTCCTCGCCCTTGCGCGTCACCCGGTGAGCCACGCGATCAATCTCGATATCGCCGACCGTGATTCTATCTTCCTTCAGGCCCGGACGGATGCGGCGCAGCACAGCGCGCACGCGCGCCATCAGCTCGGTAGTGGAGAACGGCTTGGTGACGTAATCGTCCGCACCCGTATCAAGCCCGCGAATGCGGTCGCTCTCTTCGCCGCGCGCAGTCAGCATAATGATCGGCAGGTTGGGATTGACGCCCGTCGTGCGCACCCGGCGGCAGATCTCGATCCCGCTCACCTTGGGCAGCATCCAGTCCAGCAGCAGCAGGTCCGGTGTGCGCTCATCGATCATGATCAGCGTTTCTTCGCCGTCGCCCGCAATCCCGACATCATAGTCTTCCTTGCGGAGGTTATACAGCAGCAGTTCCGATACGGCCTTCTCGTCTTCTGCGATCAGCACATAGGGCTTCATGGGGTCGGCTCCAGAGTTTTGGCGCGGCCCTTCGGGGGCTCAAACCTGATTTTGTTTCGGCCGTTCAAGCTCGGAGAGGTAATCCCCGACAGCCTGGTAATAAACGAACTCAGCGATGTTCGTGCAGTGATCCCCGATCCGCTCCAGGTTCTTCGCCATGAAAAGCATATGCGCGCCAGCGCTGATCCGGCGCGGGTCTTCGACGAGATAGGTCAGCATCTCGCGGAACACCGAATTGTAGTGGTGGTCGATGTCGTCGTCCGACGACCAGACCGCCTTGGCCTTGTCGGCATTGGCGGTGGCGTAGGCGTTCAGCACATCGTTGAGCTGGCGCGATACCGGCTGCGACATGCGGATGATCGCATTGCGCATTTCCGGGTTCACGTTCTCGTCGAGGCGCTGGGCGCGCTTGGCGATGTTCTTGGCGAGGTCACCGATCCGTTCCAGCTCGCTCGAGATCTTCATCGCCGAGAGGATCATGCGCAGGTCATGCCCCATCGGCTGGCGCCGCGCGATCAGCGACACGATCTGGCGCTCCGCATCGGCCTCGATAGCGTCGACCAGAGGGTCGCGCAGCACGACTTCCTTGGCGAGTTCGAGATCGTTCGCGCCCAGTGCTCGGCTGGCATCGACGATCATCGTCTCGACGATGCCGCCCATCTTCATGATGTCGGCCGAGAGGCGTTCCAGTTCTTCCGAATAGGCAGAAACAATATGATCTGACATGGCGTCCTCGCTCAGCCGAACCGGCCGGTGATGTAGTCTTCGGTGCGCTTCTCGCGCGGATTGGTGAAGATCTGGCTCGTATCGCCAAGTTCGACAAGGTTTCCGAGGTGGAAGAAGGCCGTGCGCTGCGACACGCGGGCTGCCTGCTGCATCGAGTGGGTCACGATCACGATGCAGTAGCGGTTGCGCAGCTCGTCGATCAGTTCCTCGATCCGCGCCGTGGCGATCGGGTCAAGGGCCGAGCACGGCTCGTCCATCAGGATGACTTCCGGCTGGACCGCAATCGCGCGCGCAATGCACAGGCGCTGCTGCTGGCCGCCCGACAGGCCGGTGCCGGGCGCCATAAGGCGATCCTTCACTTCATCCCAGAGACCGGCGCGACGCAGGCTTTTCTCCACGATGGCGTCGAGGTCTTCCCGGCCATTGGCAAGGCCGTGGATCCGCGGACCGTAGGCGATGTTGTCATAGATCGATTTCGGGAAAGGGTTCGGCTTCTGGAACACCATGCCGACGCGCGAACGCAGCAGCACGGGGTCGACATCGGCGTCGTTGATGTTCTCGCCGTCCATCAGAATCTGGCCCTCGACCCGGCAATTCTCGATCGTGTCGTTCATCCGGTTCAGGCAGCGCAGGAAGGTGGATTTGCCGCAACCCGACGGGCCGATCAGCGCGGTCACCGCGCGGTCCGGGAAACTCATCGACACATCATGGATGGCCTGCGTCTCGCCATAGAACACCTTGATGTTCCGGCAATCGATCCGCGGCGCAGCGGCGGCGTCGGCAATCGGCGGCAGTGTGAGGTTGTTGTCCACCACTGGGGACATGCCCTGGCTCGTATCCATCACCATCTCCGTTCGTATTTACGCCGCAAGAATACCACCAGGCCATTCATCAGCAAAAGGAAAGCCAGGAGGATCACGATCATCGCAGCGGTCAAGGGTTCCCACGACCTTTCTGCATTGTTCGACCAGCTGAAGATCAGCACCGGCATCACCGTCGATTCATCCATCGGGCTCTTCGGCACGTCGCCCACAAAGGCCACCATGCCGATCAGCAACAGCGGGGCCGTCTCGCCCAGCGCGCGGGCCATGCCGAGGATGGCGCCGGTCAGGATGCCGGGTGCGGCCAGCGGCACCACATGGTGGAACACGGTTTGCATCTGCGAGGCGCCCACGGCCAGCGCGCCCGAGCGAACCGAAGGCGGCACCGCCTTCAGCGCGGCGCGCGACGCAATAATTACCACAGGGAACGTCATCAGCGCTAGCACCAGACCGCCGACCAGCGGCGCAGATCGCGGCATTCCCAGGAAGTTGATGTACAACGCCGCGCCCAGAAGGCCGAACACGATCGACGGTACGGCGGCGAGGTTGTTGATGTTCACCTCGATGAATTCGGTCACACGGTTGCGCGGCGCGAATTCCTCCAGATAGACCGCTGCCAGCACGCCGATCGGCATCGCGACCAGCGCGGTCACCAGCATCGTCAGCAGCGAGCCGACAATCGCCGACAGGCCGCCGGCGAGTTCCGGATAGGTGCTGTCGGAATTGGTCAGCAGGGTCCAGCGCGGCTCGCGCTTGATCCGGCCCATGTCCTTCAGCGCCAGTGTCCAGGCGATCTGGCGGTCAGAAATCGTGCGCTCGCTTTCCGGCGACAGGATGATCCGCGCGGTCGGACGGTCGTTGGTGAAATCCTCAGCCTTGCCGGTCAGCAGTTCCATCGTCGCGGCGCCCGGCGTGATGCTGGTGAGGCGTCCGGTGGAAGCGCCCGAGGTGAGCAGCACGTCCATCTGCACCGCGTCTGTCGCGCGGCCTTCACCGGCGACGGTGAGGCCTGCAATCAGCTTGTCGAAGGCGCCGGCGCCCTGCAGGGCATAGGTCCCTTCCGCGCCGGCTTGTACCGATGCGATGAGGCCCGTCCTGATCTTGCGCTCGCGCACGCCGCCGCCCTTCAGGTAGAGGTCGAGGTCGTCGTTGAGCGGCGCCGTCACGGTGATTTGGCTGCCGATCAGCTCAGGGTTCTTCGCCACCAGGCGCGCTGTCGGCAGGACCGCCAGGCGGGTCACGAAGTCCGACAGCTCGCGCCGCAGCACCCGGTCTTCCTGGGCTTCCGGGAACGTGTCCAGCAGGTTGTCGCGGATGAGGCTGTAGAAGCCTTCCACATTGCGCGAGATGTCCGCCGGCCGGCTCTTGCCTTCCGGCGCCACGACGGCGGGATCGAGTGTGATGTCATAGCGCACGACATTGTAGGTCGCGGCAGAAAGCGCCTGCGACCCGATGGACACTGCCAGCACGGCCAGCGCGCCGAGCGCGGTGAGGATCGCGGTAAGTCCGTAATAGCGGAAGCGCCCGTCGGCGGCGCGCCGGCGCTTGAGGTGCTTGGCCGCAGCCGCGCTGGTGATCGGGGAGCGCGCTTTGTCAGTCATATTTTTCACGGTACTTCTTCACGACGCGCAGGGCGACGACGTTGAACGCGAGGGTCACAGCGAACAGGACAAGGCCCAAGGCGAAGGCCGACAGGGTTTTCGGATCGTCAAACCCGGTTTCGCCGGTCATCAGCGATACGATTTGCACCGTGATCGTCGTGAGGTCCGAGGTCGGGTCCATCGAGATGCGCGCGCTCTTGCCCGCCGCCATCACCACGATCATTGTCTCGCCGATGGCGCGCGACACTGCCAGCAGCAGCGCAGCGATGATGCCCGGCAGCGCCGCCGGCACGACAACCTGTTTCACGGTCTCGGACTTGGTCGCGCCCAGCGCGTACGCCGCATCGCGCAGGGTCTGCGGCACCGCGTTGATCACGTCATCAGACAGCGAGGACACGAACGGAATCACCATGATGCCCATCACGAGCCCTGCCGCGAGCGCACTCGTCGGCTGCGCGGCCAGCACCGGTTCGCTCGAAAGGCCCACCTGGATGATCAGCTCGTTGATCCAGATCGCCAGCTGGCGGACGGCCGGAGCCACCACAAGCAGCGCGAAGAAGCCGTAGACCACGGTCGGGATGCCGGCGAGGATTTCCAGCACCGGCTTGATCCAGCCGCGCGCCTTGGGTGAGGCATATTCCGACAGGAAGATTGCCGAGAACAGGCCGATCGGCGCCGCGACGAGCATGGCGATCAGCGCGATCATGAACGTGCCGAAGAACAGCGGCAGTGCGCCAAACTCGGCATTGGTCTGCGCGTTCCAGCGTGTGCCGGTCAGGAAGTCCCAGGCCGAAACCTTCTGGAAGAACAGGAGGCTTTCATACAGCAGAGAAAAGACGATGCCGGCCGTCGTCGCAATCGCCACGCCGGCGCACAGGAACAGCACCAGTTGCATGCCGTTCTCGACCAGCGCGCGGGCGCGGAAGTCCGGCCGAAGACGGCTCTGCGACCAGAAGATGCCAATGGCGGCCAGCGCGCCAAGCAACACCAGCGTCGCCGCATTCACGAAGCCGCGCAGTTCGAGATAGCGGTTGGTGATCGCCTGGAACACCCGGTCGGCCCCGCTGCTGGCGGCGGTGCCAGCGGCCATGCGTACCGAGTCGAGATAGCTTTGCAGTTCGGGCGCCGAAAGGCGGTCGAAAGAGGACGGCAGTTCGCGCGTCAGCTGGCTGCGCGTGAGGTCGTCGGCGAAGATGGCGTAGGCTACGGCGATCAGCAGCACAGGCACAACGGTGCACATCGCCACGTAGTAACCGTGATAATTGGGGCGCGAATGCATCCGCCCGATCGACGTCTCAAGCAGACGCTCCGCGCGGGTACGCCCGAGGAAGAAAGCTGCAGAACCGAAAACTGCGATCAGCGCGATCAGCAGCCAGCCCATCGGCAGTTGGCCAAGCTGTTGCAACATGACGAACCCTGTGGCCACTTAAGTGACCCCATAAAAGCAGCGTGCGACAGTTATGTGACAGTAACGTCACAATTCCGCATACCGCTGCAGTCCCTTGCGTAAAATACGCAACTCCCCCACTTTCAGACCCATGACAACGCAAGAAAATTCCGGCCTGGGCTGGCATGGCACGACCGTACTCGCCGTGCGCAAGGGCAACAAGATCGTGATGCTCTCAGACGGCCAGGTCTCGATGGGGGCCACCATCATGAAGGGCAACGCCCGCAAGGTGCGTCGAATCGCCGACGGCAAGATCCTCGCCGGCTTCGCAGGCGCCACCGCCGATGCGTTTACCCTGTTCGAGCGGCTCGAACAGAAACTGGAGCGCTTCCCCGGCCAGCTGCAGCGCGCAGCGGTCGAATTGGCGAAGGACTGGCGCACCGAACGCTACCTCCAGAAGCTCGAAGCCCTGCTGATCGTGGCCGACAAGACCAGCACTCTGGTCATCACCGGCGCCGGCGATGTGCTGGAGCCCGAGCATCCGGTGGTCGCCATCGGCTCGGGCGGCAATTTTGCCCTCTCGGCGGCGCGGGGCCTTTATGAATACGAACAGGATGCCGAGGTGATCGGCCGCAAGGCGATGGAGATCGCGGCCGACATCTGCGTGTACACCAACGCGCACTTCACTATGGAAACCCTCGATGTTTGAGCCGTCCGACATCCGCGCCGCCGTCGAGGCGGGCATCCTCACCCGCGATCAGGCCACGCGCCTTGAAGCCTTCCTCGCCAGCCGCGCAATCCGCGACCCGCGCACCGCGGTCGCCACGGACGAGAACCTGCGCTTCCTCAACAATTTCAACGACATCTTCATCACCATCGGCATCGTCATCCTCGCGATGGGCCTGACCGGAATCACCGGCCTCTTCTTCGGTCCGAAGTTCTGGTCGATGGTCACCGGCGGTAATGCCGGCGCCTTCGGGGCGGTCATCCTGATGCCGGTCGCCGGCGTGATGTGGTTGCTGGCCGAGTATTTCGGCGGCCGCCGCCGGATGCTCCTGCCGACCATGGCCGCCGTCTCGGTCTTCACCCTGTATTCCGGCCTGTCGGTCGGAATGCTGCTGAGCGGCCTGACCGGCGCCAATCCCGAAACCGTCAGCAGCCTGAGCCAGGCCTGGGAGACGCTGGGCAATACCGGGATCAGCACCTTCCTCGGTTGCGGCGGCGCGGCGCTGGTCGCCTGGCTGCGCTTCCGCCTACCCTTCTGCATGTTCCTGATGGCGGTCTCGACCGCCGCGGCCGCCTACACCTTCGCCGGTTTCTTCGGCAGTGCGGGCCTCGTCATCGGCGGCCTGCTGTCGGTACTCATCGGCTTTGCCACGCTGGCCGCCGCGATCTGGTTCGACCAGCAGGATCCCGGCCGCATCACCCGCCTGTCGGACAATGCATTTTGGTTGCACGTCGCGGCAGCGCCGCAGATCATCCTCGGCCTGCGCGGCATTGTCATGGGCGCTCCGACTGCGACGCCCAGCACACCTGAAGCGATGACCTTACTCGCCTGCCTCGTGGGGCTGGGCTTCCTGTCGCTGGCGCTCAACCGTCGGGCGCTCGTCGTCTCCAGCCTCCTCAGCTTCTGGCTGGCGCTCGGCCAGGTCGTCGAGGCCGTGGGCGGCGGCGGCATGAACACGTTCATCGCCACCACGCTCCTGCTCGGCACCGGCATCATCGCGCTGGGCGGCGGCTGGCATTCGGCTCGGCGCTGGGTGCTGGGCTGGATGCCGAAGACCGGGATCGCCGCCCGAATTTTCCCGCCCGAGCCGGCCTGAAAAACCGCCCAGAAACTGTCCACAAACCGGCCGCGTAGCCCCTCCCGATTTATGGACTTTTCGATATCAATCCGAGCCCTTTCATGACCCAGCTTACCCCCCGCGAAATCGTTGCCGAACTCGACCGCCACATCGTTGGCCAGAACGCCGCCAAACGCGCGGTCGCCATCGCGCTGCGCAACCGGTGGCGGCGCAAGCAAGCCCCGGAAAGCCTGCGCGGCGAGATCACCCCGAAGAATATCCTGATGATCGGGCCGACCGGTGTCGGCAAGACGGAAGTCGCCCGCCGCCTCGCCCGGCTCGCCAACGCGCCCTTCCTGAAGGTCGAGGCGACGAAATTCACCGAAGTCGGTTATGTCGGCCGGGACGTCGAGCAGATCGTGCGCGATCTCGTGGAAGCGGCCGTCAACATGGTGCGCGAGCAGAAGCGCGCCGCGGTCAGCAAGGCAGCGCAGGACAAGGCCGAAGAGCGCCTGCTGGACGCGCTGGTCGGCGAGGAAGCACAAAGCTCGACGCGCGAAGTCTTCCGGAGGAAGCTGCGCGCCGGCGAACTCGACGACAAGGACGTCGACATCGACTTTTCCGAATCCGGCAGCAACCCGATGCAGATGTTCGACCTGCCCGGCCAGCAGGGCTCGATGAGCATGATCAACCTGTCCGAAATGCTCGGCAAGGCGATGGGCGGCAAAACGAAGCGTGTACGGACGACCGTCAAGGACGCCTACAAGCCGCTGCTGACCGAGGAAGCCGACAAGCTGGTCGATGAAGACGCCGTGGTGCGCGAGGCGCTCGCCGCGGTCGAAGAGGATGGTATCGTCTTCCTCGACGAGATCGATAAGATCGCTGCCCGCAAGGATCGCGGCGGCGCAGATGTCAGCCGCGAAGGCGTGCAGCGCGACCTGCTGCCGCTGATCGAGGGAACGACCGTTTCCACCAAACGCGGCGCGGTGAAGACGGATCATATTCTCTTTATCGCGTCAGGCGCCTTCCACGTATCCAAGCCATCGGACCTGCTGCCCGAACTGCAAGGACGCCTGCCGATCCGCGTCGAACTGGACGCGCTCACCCGCGACGACCTTCGCCGGATCATGGTGGAGCCCGAAGCCAGTCTGATCAAACAATACCAAGCGCTGATGGCGGCTGAAAACGTGACACTTGTCTTTGAGGACGCGGCGCTGGACCGTCTGGCAGACCTCGCCGAAGCGGTGAACAAGTCCGTCGAGAATATTGGTGCACGGAGATTGCAGACAGTGCTGGAACGCCTGCTGGACGAGATCAGCTTCGACGCACCGGACAAGGCCGGCGAGATCTTCACCATCACCGCCGCCCATGTCGACGAAAAGGTCGGCACGCTCGCGGGCGACGCGGACCTGTCGAAGTTCATTCTTTGAGATTATGTCTCTTTGGGCGAGGCCTCAAGCCTTCGCCTCGCGGCGCACGGGCATATGTTTCTTGCCCCAGTCCTTCATGATGCGCAGGGCCGGGCGGAGTTCCTCGCCCTTATCGGTCAGGACATAGTTGTAGCGCTTGGGCGCGCTGGAATAGAGCCGGCGTTCGAGCACGCCCTCTTCCACGAGGCGCTTCAGCCGCTCGGCCAGGATATGGCGCGTCATCCCGCTGGACTCGGCAAACTCCTCGAACTTCGATTTGCCCAGATAGGCATCGCGCAGGATCAGCAGCGTCCACCGGTCCCCCACCACAGAGAGGGTCCGGGCGACGGGGCACCAGTTATCCGAGAGTTCTGACCATTTCATGCGTGACACCTCTAAACCAGTTTGCAATAAGTTCCAAAACAAAACGCAGGGAACAGGGCCATGGCTGATTTCTTCGAGTTTTTCTTCGATTACACAAGCCCCACAGCCTATCTTGCCATGCCAGTGGCGCTGGGTGTCGAGGCGCGCACCGGCAAGGAAATGCTGCTGCGGCCGATGTTCCTTGGCGGCGTCATGCAGGGCACCGGCAACAAGCCCCCCGGCACTGTGCCCGCCAAGGGGAAATACCTCGCCCGGGACCTGCAACGCTGCGCCGCGCATATCGGCATCCCGATGCACATGAACCCCGCCTTCCCCATCAACACGCTGGCCGTCTTGCGCGCAACCACGGGCATGACCGACAAGGCCGAACAGCGCCGCTTCGTGATCACCCTGTTCAACGCCGGCTGGGGCCGGCCGGATCCGGTGGATCTGGGCGACATGGCGCAGGTAGGCGCGCTGTGCGAGGCGAACGGGTTCGACCCCGCCGTCATTGCACAGCTCGCGACCGATCCGGCCAACAAGGAAAAGCTGAAAGCCACAACGGACGAGGCGATCTCACGCGGCGTCTTCGGTGCGCCGAGCTTCTTCGTCGAGGACGATCTGTTCTTTGGTCATGACCGTCTGGACTATGTGGAGCGGGCGCTCTCTTAGACGTAAATACCGGCCGCCTCGGCCAGCGCTTTATAGGATTGCTCCGGGCGCGGACCGAAATGCGAGATGACTTCTGCGGCCGCGATATGGCCTAGCCGAGCACAGGTCGCCAGCGGCAGGCCCCGCGCGAGGCCGAACAGGAAGCCCGCCGCATACTGATCGCCCGCGCCGGTCGTATCGACCACCTTCTTCACCGGCTCGGCGGCCACCACAATCGGCTCGCCCTCCCCGATCACCACCGAGCCCTTGGCACTGCGTGTGACAGCGGCCACCGCGCAATCGGCATGCAGGGCGGACAGGGCCGCGTCGAAATCCGAAGTCTCGTACAGCGACAGCAGTTCGGCCTCATTGGCGAACACGATGTCGGCAAACCCCCTCACCAGCTGGCGGAAGCTCGCCCGATGACGGTCGACACAGAAACTGTCCGACATCGTCACGGCCACCTTGCGGCCCGCCGCCTTTGCGATCTCGGCAGCATGGACGAAGGCCGTCTTCGCCTCTTCCTTGTCGAACAGGTAGCCCTCCAGATAGAGGATCTGACCATTACGGACCATCGTCGTATCGACATCGTCTTTCGAGAAAAGCACCGAGGCGCCAAGGAAGGTGTTCATGCTGCGGTGGCCATCCTCAGTCACAAAGATGATCGAGCGGGCGGTGGCCGGTCCATGGGTCAGCGGGCGGGTATGGAAGGGCACGCCGGTCGCCATCATCTCGCGCATGAACTGGTGGCCGAGTTCATCGTCCGCGATCTTGCCGATATAGCCGGCCGAGCCACCGAAGCTGGCGAGGCCGGCAATCGTGTTGGCGCCGGAGCCGCCGGAGGTGATGACGGGGTTACGGGCTAGTTCGGTCAGCTGCTGGGCGCGCGGCTCCTCGATCAGCTGCATCGCGTCTTTCTCGATGCCCAGATCGGCGAGGAAGGCGTCGTCGGCGATGGCCAGGATGTCCACGATGGCGTTGCCGAGACCGACCACATCATATTTTGCGCTGCTCATGCCTGCTCGTTCCCTTGCCGTTGCAGAAGCCCCGCGCCTTGCCAGAGCAGGGCTGTAGACACAAGACCCGGACCTCATTAGAGCGCGCCGGATGACGAAAATCGCCTATCTTGCCAGCCGCGTGACCATCCCCGGCTCCCTCGTGCGCCGCACCGATGCGTTCGAGCACGACTTCATGATGGACGCCCTGCGCGGCCCCTTCGCCGAACGCGGCATGACGGTCGAGGATATCTCCTGGGACGACCCGAAAGCCGACTGGGCAAGCTACAGCGCGGTGTTGATCGGCACGACGTGGGACTATTGGGACCGGCTGGACGAATTCCTCGAAACGCTGCGCCGGATAGAAAGCGTGACGCTCTTGTTCAATCCGATCTCGCTGGTCACCTGGAACATCCGCAAGACCTACCTGCGCGAGCTGGAAACCAAGGGGGCAAAGCTGATCCCCACCGTCTGGCTCGACGTCGCGGATGAAGCCTCGGCCCGGGCCGCATTCGACACGCTGGGCGCCGATGACCTCGTGTTCAAACGCCAGATCGGGGCCGGCGCCAAGGGCCAGCACCGCCTCACGCGCGGCGAGCCGATCCCGGAGATGCCGCACCCGATGATGGTGCAGCCTTTCCTGCCGATGATCCAGACCGAGGGCGAACTCTCCTTCATCTTCATCGACGGCGAATTCAGCCATGCGCTTGTGAAGCGCGCCCAGCCCGGCGATTACCGCATCCAGTCCACTTATGGCGGACGCGAGGAAAAGATCACGCCGTCCACGGACGATCTGGCCGCTGCCCGCGCGATCATCGCCGCACTGGACGCGCCGCCGCTTTACGGCCGCGTCGACATGCTGCGCGGACCGGATGGAGGCCTGTTGTTGATGGAACTGGAAGTGCTGGAGCCGTACCTCTATCCGATCGAAGGCCCGGAACTGGGCGAGCGGATGGCGGCGGGTGTTGCGCGGCGGATTGGGTTTTAGCGCCCCACCCGAGGCCCGAGTCCGGCCACCTTGCCCGGGTCCGGCGTCTTCGGTTTGTATGCACACAGATGACGGATCGCGCACTGCCAGCATTCCGGCGTCCGCGCTTTGCAGACATAGCGCCCGTGCAGGATCAGCCAGTGGTGCGCGCCCTTCTTGAATTCTGGCGGCGTGACGCGCTCGAGGATGGCTTCCACCTGGTCGGGCGTTTTGCCGGGGGCAAGGCCGGTGCGGTTCGAGACGCGGAAGATATGGGTATCCACGGCAATCGTCGGCTCGCCGAAGGCCTCGTTCATAACGACGTTGGCGGTCTTGCGGCCGACGCCCGGTAGCGTGGTGAGTTCCTCGCGGGTGCGCGGCACCTCGCCGCCAAAATCGTCGAGGATTTTCCGGCTGAGCGCGATGACGTTCTTCGCCTTGTTGCGCCAGAGACCGATGGTCTTGATATGCCGGGCGACACCGTCCTCCCCGAGCGCGAGTATCTTCTCCGGCGTATCGGCCACGGCGAACAGCTTCTTCGTCGCCTTGTTCACCCCCACGTCCGTCGCCTGCGCGGAAAGTGCCACCGCGACGACCAGCGTGAAGGGATTGACGAAATCGAGTTCGGTGCGCGGGTCCGGCCGGTCGGCGGCGAGCGCGGCGAACAGTTCGGCCGCCTGAGCTCGCGTCATTTTCGAGCGCGGCGCGGCAGTTTTGCGGGGCTTGGCGGCTTGGGGCATGGACTGAGGCATAGAGCGCCCTTTTCCGGACGCAAGGGCATGCTACGTATTTCTCCGAATGCGCACCGCCTTCCGCCCGCACCGGCGAGAACGGTCACCCGTGCGTGACCCGGCAAGCAAACGAGAGGACGGCCTTGGACCACGGCGAAACCATCTACCTCGATGCGACGCTGACACCCAACCGGTCGCTCAGCGAACGCGGCTTCGCGATCGCCATGGCGGTGATTGCGGTGGTCTTCTTCCTGACGGGGCTGTTGTTCTACTCGATGGGGGCGGTGCCGATCCTCGGCTTCTTCGGGCTCGACATGTTCGCCGTGTGGCTCGCCTTCCGCCTGTCGTTCCGCAAGCTGCGGGAGCAGACGCGGGTCGTGGTGACCGCGCGCAGCATCCGGATGCACCACATCGACCCCAAGGGCCGCGAGAAGGAGGCCGAGGTGCCGTCTGCTTTCGCCCGGGTGGAACTGGCCGAACCGGTCACCCATGCCAGCTGGCTGCGAATCGAACACGGCCGCACGGCCTTCGTGATCGGCCGGTTCCTGACCCCGGAGGAGCGCCAGTCCTTCGCCGGCGCCCTGCGCAAGGCCCTTGCCGCTGCCCGTGCCGAGCGCCTTCCGGCCTGAATACAGCCCGTCATCAAAAAATGACGCAGGCGTCATGGTTTTTTGAAATCAGGTGTGCTAAATAATTTGCCGAACGTTCATTCGCCCCGCAGATGGGCCCGACTCCGGAGGAAAAATAATGGCTGCCGACACCTTCTCGTTCGAGAACCATCCCGCAATGGAACGCCCGAAGGTCACGCCGCGCGAGCCGATGCACCCGGGCTACACGGAAACCTATGGCCAGGTGAAACCGGCTTCCGAGCTGGATCTGGCGACCCTCGACGTGGTTGACCCCGAAGTCTGGCGTCAGGGCAAGTTCTGGGACCGCCTGGAGCGCCTGCGCAAGGAAGACCCGGTCCACTACACCCCGGACAGCTTCGTCGGCCCCTATTGGTCGGTCACCCTCTACGAAGACATCATGGCGGTCGACACTGACCACAAGCGCTTCTCCTCCTCCTGGGAGTATGGCGGCATCACCCTCGGGCCGCCGCTTGAAGACTTCGAGATGCCGATGTTCATCGCCATGGACGAGCCACGCCACTCCGAACAGCGCAAGACCGTCCAGCCGGCCGTCGCGCCGAACATGCTGAAGGAATACGAGCCGCTGATCCGTTCGCGCACACAGGCCGTGCTCGACAGCCTTCCGGTCGGCGAACCGTTCGACTGGGTGGACCGCGTGTCGATCGAACTGACCGGCATGATGCTGGCCACCCTGTTCGGCTACCCGCAAGAACGCCGCCGCGAGCTGACCCGCTGGTCGGACATCGCCACGAACATGCACAACCCTGATATCTGCCCCGGCGGCGAGGAGCAGTGGAAGCAGGAAATGATGCAGTGCCTGACCACCTTCATGGGCATTTTCCAGGAGCGCGGCGCGGAAGCGGAAAAAGGCGACCTGATCAGCCTGCTCGCCCACGGCGACAAGACCAAGAACATGACGCCGATGGAACTGCTCGGCAACGTCATCCTGCTGATCGTGGGCGGCAATGACACGAGCCGCAATACGATGTCGGCCTCGGTCTATGCGCTCAACAAGTATCCGGAACAGTATGCCAAGCTGAAAGCCGATCCGGAGCTGATCCCGAACATGGTGTCGGAAACGATCCGCTGGCAGACGCCGCTGTCCTTCATGCGCCGCACCGCGCTGGAAGATGTGGAGATCCGCGGCAAGACGATCAAGAAGGGCGAGCAGGTTGCCATGTGGTACGTCTCGGGCAACCGCGACACCAACTTCTGGAAGGAAGACCCGGAACTCTACGACATCGAGCGCAAGAACGCCCGGGCCCACCTCTCCTTCGGCTTCGGCATCCACCGCTGCGTGGGCAACCGCCTCGCCGAACTGCAGCTGAAGATCCTTTGGGAAGAACTGATGGCCCGTTTCGACCATATCGAAGTGCTGGCTGAGCCGTCATTCACCTCGGGCGCTTTCGTGCGCGGCTATACGTGGATGCCGGTCCTGCTTCACCCGAAGTAAGGTCTGGCGCTCCGGCGTAACCTGATTAGACCTCCTGTCAGGAATGACGGGAGGTTTTTTCATGGACGTTTCAAAGGCAGTCGCGCAGCGCATTTCCACCCGGGGCTTCCTGCCTGATCCGCTGGCGCTGGACGAGGTGAAGGCCTGGCTCACCGCCGCGCAGCGGGCGCCCTCGGGCGGCAACACGCAGCCCTGGCGCGTGATCGTCGTGACCGGCGCCGAAAAGGACCAGGTGATCGAGATTGCGGCCGCCAAACTGGCGACCAACCCCGCCGGCGAGCCGACGGATCGCCCCATCTATCCAAAGGACCTCTGGGAGCCGCACGAAGCCCGCCGCCGCCGCGTTGGCGAAATGCTGTACGAAGCCCTCGAAATTCCGCGGGAAGACCGCGCCGCGCGCCTGCGCTGGTTCTCGAACAATTTCCAATTCTTCAGCGCACCGCTCGCCGTCTTCATCGTCATCGACGAACGCATGGGCCACGGCCAGTGGGGCCATACCGGCATGTACCTGCAGACGCTGGCCCTGCTCGCCGAAGAGCGCGGATGGGGCACCTGCATGCAGGAATGCTGGGGCATCCTGCGCCCGACCCTGAAAGCCCATTTCGGCCTCGGCCCGACCGAGATGGTCTGGTGCGGCATGGCCGTCGGCAAGCCCGACCCGAACGAAAAAGCCAACCGTCTCTACGCCGAGCGCGCATCGATCGACGAGATCGCCGAGTTCAGAGGGTTCTGATTTCGGACAAAATCCTGCCGCAAGCGCGCGCTTTGATCGGCGCATGTGGACACGCCGTGCCTTATTCGCTTCCGCGCTCGCCTGGCCTCTGCTGCCGCCCTTGCCCCTGGTCGAGGCGGAGAACGCTTGGCCACGCAAGCTGATCAAGGCCGCGCGCAGGCAGATCGGCGTCACGGTCAGCTATGATCCTGCTTATGTGCGGCTCGACTATCCGGGCGGCGACGTGCCGCGCGAGGTGGGCGTGTGCACGGACGTGGTGATCCGCGCCTACCGCGATGCCTTCGACGTGGACCTGCAGGTTCTGGTGCACGACGACATGGCCGCCAATTTCAGCGCCTATCCGAAGACATGGGGCCTGACGCGCGCCGACAAGAACATCGACCATCGCCGCGTGCCGAACCTCGAACGCTATTTCGAACGTCAGGGCTATGAACGCGATGCGCCCGGCACGCGCGACGACTGGCAGGTAGGCGACCTCGTGACCATGCGCCTCGGTGGGCGTCTGCCGCATATCACCATCTTCTCAGGCTACGACCCGCTGACCGGCGCAGCGATGTACATCCACAACATCGGCGGCGGCACACGCGAAGATGAGCTGTACGCGGACTATGAGCAGCCACGGCGATTCCGGTTCCCGCCGCTAGGGGTGTAGCGGGCTTTCCTGTTTGCCTCGGCCCTACTCGTCGTCCCGCCAAGTATGCATGGGTTGTTGCGGCATACGGGTTTCGTTGCGCAGCTTGCGGACGGCGGCCTGCACGGCGTCGCGGTCGAAGGCGTCGGGGGCTTCCATGGGCTTCGGCGCCGGGCGCGTATAGGCGAAGACGCTGACGGCGCCGTCGTCATCGTCGTCGTCGTCGTCCACCTCTGCTTCGGCCATGTTCGCCGGCTCGGCTTCGGCCGGCGCGGCGACAACTTCCTCTTCCATGAAGTCGGTCACGAAGGCTTCGACATCCTCGAGGCTGCCGAGATCGTCGATCAACGTGTCGTCTTCCGACAGCGCCTCTTCGTCCGGCATCTGGAAGCCCGACGGGATAACGTCCGTGAGCAGACCTTCGGCCTCAAGGTCGGCCTTGCCCGGCAGTGTGTCGAGGCTTTCGAGGCCGAAATGTTCGAGGAACTTGTCGGTGGTGCCATAGGTGATCGGCAGTCCGGGCGTCTTGCGGCGGCCGCGCACACGTACCCAGCCTGTTTCCAGCAACGTGTCGATGACCGACTTCGCGACTGCCACCCCTCGCACGGCTTCGATTTCGGCGCGCGTGACCGGCTGGCCATAGGCGATGATCGCCAACGTTTCGAGCGCGGCCTGGCCGAGCTTCTTCTGCACCTGACGCTCTTCGACAAACAGGTAGGACAAATCCTGCGCCGTCTGGAACCGCCATTTGCCGGCGACTTCAACAAGGTTCACACCGCGCTTGGCATAAAGCGCGCGCAGGGCCATCAGCACTTCGCCGGCCTCGATTCCCTGCGGCAGGATCTCGGACACCTGCTCCGCAGACAGCGGTTCGCCGGCCGCGAACAGAACGGCTTCCGCACGGCGCACGCCTTCGGCCAGGGCCGCATCGCGACCACCGAGCAGATCCATCTCGGCGCGGGCTTGCGCGTCCGATAGCTGGCTCAGGGCGTCCCGGTGCGTTTCCGGCGTGTCGTGGGTCATCTGGAATTTCTCAAGCGGTTGCATCGAGGGCCTCCCCGGCGCGAGCGGCATTGCGAAGGTAGATCGGGGCGAAATGCGCGTCCTGGCGCATATCGACCTCGCCGTCGCGGGTCAATTCGAGCGCCGCAGAGAACACGCTGGCGGTCACGGAACGGCCGGGCACGTCCGGCGTGTTTTCCGACATGGCGGTGCGGATATCGTCGAGGCTCGACCATTGCTCGAGCTGTTTGCGAAGGCCGCGCAGTGAGTTTCGGGCCATTTCGAGCGGCATGACCGGCTGTTGCACGATCCGGTGGGGCGCTTCCTTTTCTTTCCGGTCACGGATGGTTCCGAACGCGGAGGTGAGATCGTAGAGCGAGGCCGTGTATTCGGTCAGCTTGACGACCTTCGGCTGCACTGGCGCACCGCGAAGGAAGACGACATTGCCGAGCACCGGGCCGGCTTCCAGTTCACGCACAGCCTGGCGCATCGCCTCGAGCCGCTTCAGGCGGAAGGACAGGCGCGCGGCCATTTCTTCGCCGCTTGGCGCGTCATCATCGAGCGCTTCCGGCTTCGGCAGCAGCAGGCGCGACTTCATGAAGGCGAGCCAGGATGCCATCAGCAGATAGTCCGCCGCCAGATCAATACGCTTGGCGCGCGCATCCTCGATGAAGTGCAGGTATTGCTCGGCCAGCTGAAGCATCGAGATCTGCAGCAAGTTCACCTTCTGGCGCCGGGCCAGTTCGAGCAGAAGATGGAGCGGGCCTTCATAGCCAGGCACGTCGACCGAAAAGACATTCACGCCATCGGCATCGGCCACGTCGGCCGACAGGGCATCGATGGAGATCGCGTCATTGCTCATGCCATCGCCTCCAGCTGCGGGAAGAGGTCGTGGAACCGGCGCCAGCCCTTGGCGGCTTCAAACGGTTCGCTGCGGCGGCCGATGGCGTCCGCTGCGGCGGCGCGCGCTTCGGCCTTGCCTTTGAGGACGGGCGCAGCCTTGGCCACTTCGGTCATCTCGGCGAGGATTTCGGCAGGGTCTTTCAGGAAGCCCGAACAGTGCAGCAGGACATCGCAGCCCGCCGCGATCGAGGCGTCCGCCCGCTCGGTCAAGGTGCCGCCCAACGCCTTCATCCCCAGATCGTCCGTCATCAGGAGGCCATCAAACCCGATTCGGCCCCGGATGACGTCTTGAATCATGATCCGCGAGACGGTGGCGGCCTTGCCGGCATCGAAAGCGTCGTAGGAAATGTGGGCCGTCATCGCCATCGGCGCGTGGGCCACCCGGGCGAAGGCGTCGAAATCCTTGGCGAGTTCGTTGTCGCCGGCGGTGACGCGCGGCAGTTCCAGATGGCTGTCGGCATAGGCGCGGCCATGGCCGGGGATGTGTTTGATAACGCCGGCAACGCCGCCATCGGCCAGGCCCTTCAGCGCGGCGGCGGCGAGGTCTGCAATGGCGACCGGCTCGGTGCCGAAGGCGCGGTCGCCGATGATGTCATGGGCGCCCGGCACAGACAGATCGACCACAGGCGAACAGTCGGCATGGATAGAGAGGCCGGCCAGTTCCGACGCGATCAGCCGGTGGCCCAGCCAGGCCGCTTCACGGCCCTTTTCGGGATCTGCTGAATGGACCGCCGCGTAGTCGGCACCGCGCGGGAAGAGCGGCCATTCGGGCGCTTTGAGGCGGGCGACCCGGCCCCCTTCCTGATCGATGAAGATCAGCGTCTCGCGGCCTGTGGCGTCCCAGATGTCGGCCACCAGGCGGCGCACCTGCATGCGGCTCAAACAGGACCGGCCCATGAGGATCACGCCCCAAGGATGTTCAGCCCGGAAAAGAGCCGCTTCGGCCGGCAGAAGCACCGGCCCGGACACGCTGAGAATGCAGGCTTTGACCACTATCCGTTCACCACGATGCAGTTGGCACCGGCTTCCTTGATCGCTTCACAGAAGGCCGAAGCCTCCGATCTGTCGGCAAAGGCGCCGACGCGCAACCGGTAAAACACACCCTCCGAACCGAGGTCGGCCCGCTGGATCACCTTGGTGGCACCGTAGTAGAGTTCCGGCGCCGAATTGGTCACCCGTTTCCAGGCCGTCTCGGCAGCCTCTTCAGACCGCAGCGCGGCGATCTGGACCAGGTAGTCACCGTTGGCGGTGAAGGCGAAGCGGGCACGCGGGCCTTGCGGCTGCGGCGTGGCCACAGGCTCGGCCACCTCGACGGGCGCATTGGACGGGGTCAGCACAGTGGTCTCTGCCGGCGCCGGCATGCCGGGCGTCTGGGTCAGGTCGGTCACCGGCTCGACCGGGCCGCGGCGCAGCTGGGTCGGCTCGCCGTCGCTGACGGCGCCGGCCCCGGCCAGTTCCAGCGGTGCGGCGGGCGGTGGCTCAGCCACTGGCTCGCGCGCGGTGGCGTCCATCTCGTCATAGAACCGCTTGTCGGTATTGGGCACTTCCACGCCGCCGGGATTGGCCGGCACCTGCTTGAACGGTTCGGCCTCGGCCAGCACACTGGGCAGGCCCTCGCCGTCCGGACGCACGCCCTGGCGGTAGGTGTTCCAGACGACCGCGCCGAAAATCAGCAGCACGCCGATGGCCAGCGTCAGGATCAGCGGGCCGCGCGCCGTTTCGTCCTCGCGCACATCGAAACCGCGATAGTCGTCGTCGAAAGGGGAATAGTCCTCACCGTGTGAGCTTGCTCGGCTCATGGGTCGCTCCCTGCTTAGAATCCGTGAGGTTAACAACTAGGCCCGTTTCCTTAACGAGCCTTGAAGACCGGCGATTTCGCCAGTTTTCGCTGTGTTTTCAGAGGTCAGACGAGGCTGCGCGAATCGAACAGTCGGCGGTGTTCCTCAAGGGCGTACGTGTCGGTCATCCCGGCGATATAATCGCACACGACGCGGGCGCGCTGATCCTCCGGAAGAGGGATTGCCAATCCGCTCCAGGGCGGAGGCAGGGTCTGCGGTTCGGTGAGGAACACACCGAACAGGTCCTCCAGCACCCGCTTGGCCTTCGAACGCATCCGGTTGACCTTGTAGTGCTTGTACATCCGCGCATACAGGAAGCTCCGCAGGGCCCGTTGCGGCCCCTCCAGCGCGTCCGAAAAGGCGATCAGGGGAGCGTCCATCGCCCTCACCTCTGCGGCCGATTTCGGCTTGTGCCGCTTCACCCGGGCGCGGGTCTCGCCGACGAGGTCATTTATCCACAGGCCAATCAGGCGGCGCACGGCCTCGTAGGAGACCATCCGGTCGTCGATTTCCGGAAATTCCAGCCGCACACCCCGGAACACATCCCCCACGACCGGCAGCGGCATCAGGTCCTCGACCGTGAACAGGCCGGCGGCGATGCCGTCGTCGATGTCGTGATTGTTGTAGGCGATGTCGTCCGACAGGGCGGCCACCTGGGCCTCGGGCCCGGCGAACTGGTCGATTTCCAGAGCAGCGAGATGCGGGAAGTCCCGGAAGGCGGCCGGAAGGTCGTTGATCGAGGTGTCCGGACCGGTCAGCGGACCGTTATGCTTGACCAGGCCTTCGAGGGTCTCCCAGGTCAGGTTCAGCCCGTCAAATTGCGGATAGCGCCGCTCCAGCCGGGTCACGATGCGCAAGGACTGGGCGTTGTGGTCGAAGCCGTCATAAGGGCGCATGCAGGCGTCGAGCTGGTCTTCGCCGGCATGGCCGAAGGGCGGATGGCCGAGATCGTGGCAGAGCGCGAGGGTTTCGGCGAGGTCCTCGTCGAGGCCCAACGTGCGGGAAATCGTGCGGGCAATCTGGGCCACTTCCAGCGAATGGGTCAGCCTTGTGCGGAAATGATCCCCCTCATGGGCCACGAAAACCTGGGTTTTCTGCTTCAGGCGGCGAAAAGCGGTGGCATGGATAATGCGGTCGCGATCCCGCTGGAACGGCGTGCGGGTCGCAGAAGGCGCCTCCTCGAAGAAGCGTCCGCGGCTCGCTTCGTGCCGGGTTGAGAACGGGGCTCTCTTTTCCATGGCCGGTTTCGTCCTTATGTTCTGCCCATGACCGAAGTTTCTACCCCGGATGTGACCCTTACAGCCTCGGCTGCGAAGCGGATTAACGCGATTCTCGCCAAACAGGACGGCGCGGCATTCCTGCGTGTTTCCGTCGAAGGTGGGGGCTGTTCCGGGTTTTCCTACAAGTTCGATTTCGCCCCCGAGGCGAATCCAGACGATCTCGTGGTCGAGCACGACGGCGCGCGGGTAGTGATCGACGAGATGAGCCTCGAATTCCTGAAAGGCGCCGAGATCGACTTCACGAACGAACTGATCGGCGCAGCCTTCAAGATCAAGAACCCGAATGCGACATCGGGATGCGGCTGCGGCACCAGCTTTTCGGTCTGAGCCCGCAGCAGTGGCGCCATTGCGGCGGCCATCGGCCACGGTAGTGTGTGACAAAACCGTAATCGAGGCTTCGCTATGTTCGGCAAGAAGAAATGCAACGCCGCTCCGGCTTTCGCCCCCATCGTGGCTCAGAATGCAGAGCAGGCGCGACAGGCCGTGTCGGCCTTGGTTTGCCCATCGGGCGCCGAGCTGACGCCGGGCGGGCTGCTTCCCCCCAATGCGGCGGAACTCGTGAAAGCCGCGCAGCGGCCTGACGCCGTCTGGATGTATGGACAGACGCTCGATTGCAGCCGCTGCAAGAAATCCTGCTCGGTGACGATCAGCTTGCCGGATGCCGGCACGCCTCCGAACGCGCAGGCTGTGCGCGCCAAGGCGCGACCTGATTTCTACGCACTTCAGCACGCCTTCCTGCCGGAGTGGTTCCTGAACAGACCGGCTGAAGCCATCGAGATCCTGTCGACCAGGCTAGATGGCTGGCAGGCCCAAACAATGAAACAGATCGCCGGGGTCGTGGCTCGCACGCCGGGCGAACCGATGCCGATTACAAGCATTCAGGTTGTCACAACACCCGGCGAGACGACGTCGCTGCTTGTCGACTTCATCACGCCTTGTGCGCCGATTGAAGCCCACTACGCCCTGCTCGTTGGCGGAGCTTTGCCGCGCTATCTGCTTTCAGAAAAGACACACCTCGGCGAAGACAAACCTGTGCCGGACATCGCAGGCCTCACAGAGTGGGCATTTGCGAATACCGCGCGGACCGACATGACGCACAAGGCGATCGATCTGCTACCGGACACGTCACGCAGCGCGTTTCTCTCGGCGGCCGTGAATCTGCTGAAGCGCCAGCTGGCCTGACCTACGGGCACGATTGCGCTTGGATCGCAGCGGCCTAAACTGCGCGCCATGACTCAACCACATCCTTTTACCATCAACATCCCCGACGAAAAACTCGCCGCCATCCGCGCACGGGTCGAAGCGTACAGATGGTTCCCTGCCCCGGCCAATGAGCAGGGCTTCGCCTATGGCATGTCGACACCGGTGATGCAGGACCTCCAACGCTACTGGCTGGACACGTATGACTGGCGTAAAGCCGAAGACGAGCTGAACCGCTGGCCGCACTTCACGGCAGAAGTTGACGGCCTATCCATCCATTTCGTGCATGTCCTCGGCGAGGCGAAGGGCAAGCGGCCCTTGCTGGTCACCCATGGCTGGCCCGGCAGCATCTACGAGTTCTGGCAGGTTATCGGACCGCTGGCCTTTCCATCGGAATACGGAGGAAGGCCGGAAGACGCATTCGATCTCGTGATTCCGTCACTGCCCGGTTATGCCTTCTCCGGCAAGCCGGCCTCGCCGCTCGGCCAGCGCGCGACGGCGACGCTGTGGGACAAGCTGATGCGCGACGTGCTCGGCTACGAGACCTATCTGGCGCAAGGCGGCGACTGGGGCTCGATGGTCACGTCCTGGCTCGGCAAGAACCATGGCACCGTGGATGGCAAGGGCGGCACACGGGCAATCCATCTCAACATGATGGCGCTGAGACCGACGCCGGCCCTTCCTCAGACCCCGGAGGAAGCCGCCTGGGCACAGGCTGCGCAAGCCATGATGCAGGCCGAGGGCGCCTACCTGATGCAACAGGCGACCAAGCCGCAGACGCTGGCCATGGCGCTGATGGATTCGCCGATGGGAACGGCCGCATGGATCCTCGAGAAGTTCCATGGCTGGAGCGATTTGTCCGAACGCGGACTTCTCGATGTCTACACGCGCGACCAGCTCCTGACCAATGTGATGCTCTATCTGGTGAACGATGCGATTGCGACCAGCGTGTGGTATTACAATGCGTTGTTCCAGGAGGGCGGGAATGCCCTTGCAGAGGGCGAACGGTGCGAGACGCCGACGGCCTTTGCCAGTTATCCGGGCGAGCGCTACCTCCTCGCGCCGCCGCAAAGCTGGGTGCGGCGCACCTACAACCTGACCCGCTGGACCGATATGCCGCGCGGCGGCCATTTCGCCGCGATGGAAGTGCCGGAGATCTATGTCGAAGACCTGCGCGCCTGGGCGCGCGAGGTTTGACGCTGCGCGGGCGCCCGGACGCTGGGTTCGGTTCTGGTCGGTGTTTTCAGGGTGCTCGAGTTTTCGAACCTCCGCTCATCTCGGCGAAAGCCGGAAGGACGGGCTTGGCTCAAGTCTGGGTCCGGGCTTTTGTGTTCGCCGGGATGAGCGGCAGGGGTTAAGTTCAAGCGGGCATAAAAAAGCCGGCTGGGGGACCCGGCCGGCTTTTGTCTGGAATGGGAGCAGATGGGCTCAGCCGGCGATGTCGGCTTCTGAGAAGAACTGAGCGATCTCGATTTCGGCATTCTCGGCCGAGTCCGAACCGTGGACCGAGTTTTCGCCGATCGACTTGGCGAAGAGCTTGCGGATGGTGCCTTCGGCGGCGTCGGCCGGGTTGGTGGCGCCCATCACTTCGCGGTATTTCGCGACCGCGTCGTCGCCGGAAAGGACCTGAACGACGACCGGTCCCGAGGTCATGAAGTCAACAAGTTCGCGGAAGAAGGGGCGCTCGCGGTGCACGCCGTAGAAGCGCTCGGCCTGGGCGGTGGTCATCTGGATGCGGCGCTGGCCGATGATGCGCAGGCCGGCCTTCTCGATAACAGCGTTAATGGCGCCGGTAAGGTTACGCTCGGTGGCGTCCGGCTTGATGATGGAAAAGGTGCGCTGCGCGGCCATGGGGGCTTCCTGACTGATTGGGTTGTGGGATTTGGGGGGCCTATAGCGGTCTGCCCCCCTCCCTGCAACAGGGCAGAGGCGGTGACCTGTCTCCCGAATGCAACGCCCGCCGGAAGGATTTCGTCCCTGAGGCGGGAACAATTGACAGCACAGAAGACCTGTGCATTTTCAACGACTGTTGAAAATCCTCAACATATGTTGAGGCACATAAAAGCTCACACACGAGTCCCGGGAGGACAATCAATGGCTGCTCACTTCAACAAACTGCTGTTTGCCGCAATGGCGGCAAGCGCTCTGACGCCGCTGACGGCGTATGCCCAGGAAGACACCGGCGCGGCGCCCGAAGCGACCGAAGAGCGCCGCTTTGGCGCAGTCGTCGTGACCGCTCAGCGCCGCGAGGAAAACCTGCTCGACGTGCCGCTGTCGGTTTCGGCCTTCAATGGCGACCTCCTGGCCGATCTCGGCGTCTCGACGCTGGATGAAGTCGCGAAGATCTCGCCCAACGTGACGCTGGAAGTGTCGCGCGGCACGAACAACACCCTTTCGGCCTTCATCCGCGGCGTCGGCCAGCAAGACCCGGTGGCCGGCTTTGAATCCGGCGTCGGCATCTATGTTGATGACGTTTACCTTAACCGCCCGCAGGGCGCCGTGCTCGAAGTCTATGACATCGACCGGATCGAGGTGCTGCGCGGCCCGCAGGGCACGCTGTACGGCCGCAACACGATCGGCGGCGCGGTGAAATATGTCACCAAGGGCCTGTCCGAAGACCCGACCTTCAAGGCGCGCGGCGCCTATGGTTCGTACAATCAGGCCGACATCGTGGCGTCTGCCTCGCTGCCGATCTCCGAAACGTTCCGCGTGGGCGGCGGTCTTGCCTTCTTCACGCGCGATGGCTTCGGCGAGAACATCATCACCGGCGAGGAAAACTACAACAAGGACGTGGCAGCCTATCGCCTGTCGGCCGAATGGGACGTGACGCCGGACTTCCAGCTGCGCCTGGCCGGGGACTATCTCTCCGATGAGTCGAACGCCCGCCAGGGTCACCGCCTGATCCCCGACCTTTTCCCGCCCTCGACCTACCCCGTCCTGCAGGATGTCTATGACACCCGCGCTGGCCTCGATGTCGTCGAGCAGAATGCCGAAGGCAAAGGTGTGTCGCTGGTCGGCGAATACACGCTGAACGACAGTTTCACGATCAAGAACATCGTTGCCTACCGCGAGGATTCGAGCACGACGCCGATCGACTTCGACTCACTGCCGGAAGCGGACGTCGACGTGCCTGCGATCTACGAGAACGATCAGTTCTCGGAAGAGTTCCAGGTCCTGTACTCGGGCGACCGCCTGAACGGTATTGTCGGCGCTTACTATCTCGACGCCAATGCCAGCACGGTGTTTGACGTGTTGCTCGGCACGACCGGCACGCTGCTGAACCTGCCGGGCCTCAACGCCCAGACCTATGGCGAGGTTGGCACCAAGACCTGGTCGATCTTCGGCGACTTCACCTATGACCTGACTGATCAGGTGTCGGTCACCGTGGGCGGCCGTTACACCGAAGACGAGCGTTCGTCCTACGTACTGCGCCGCACCTTCATCGGCGGCTTCTCCGACTTCTTCGGCGGCTCGGGTGTTCCGATTGCGACCACGTCGAACTTCCGCGGTTCGGAAACCTTCGACGATTTCAGCCCGCGCGCCTCGCTGACCTACAAGCCGGTGGACGAGCACACGCTGTATGTGACCTACTCGCAGGGCTTCAAGGGCGGCTCCTTCGACCCGCGCGGCTTGTCCACGGCGGCGCCGGACTTCGACCAGAGCGGCACCGTAACCGCAGACGAAGTCAAATCGTTCATGCTGTTCGAACCGGAAGAGGTCGACAGCTATGAAATCGGCTGGAAGTCGAATCTGTTCGACAGCCGCCTGCAATCGAGCCTGGCCGCGTTCTACATGGACTACAAGGACGTGCAGATCCCCGGTTCGGTCGGTGTTGATACCAACAATGACGGCGTGGCGGACACGTTTGCCGGCGTCACCACCAACGCCGGTGCAGCGACCATCTGGGGTCTCGAGTACGAGGGCAACGCCCTCCTCGGCGAAGAGATGTTCAACGACTCCGACACGCTGACCGGCGGTCTGTCCGTCGGCTACATCAACGCCAAGTATGACGAGTTCATCAACAACGTGGGCGTCGATGTCGCCAAGCAACGCAAGGTGCAGAACACGCCGGAACTGACCGGCAGCCTGCGCCTGACCTATGACACGCCGTTCGACCTGATGCTGAAAGAAGGCCGCCTGAAGATCAACGCGATGAGGTCCTATCGCAGCAAGACCTACCAGTTCGAGATCCCGAGCGCGCTTGACCAGCCTGGTTATGCGCTCGTCGACCTCGGCCTGCGCTGGCAGGAAAACGATAGCCCGTGGGGCTTCACGCTGACGGCCAAGAACCTGACCGACGAACAGTACAAGGTGTCGGGCTACAACTTCCTCAACGCGGCCGGCGGATCGACGCTGGGTCTCGAAGGAGTTCTGACGGCCTTCTACGGCGATCCGCGCACCTTTACGTTCGGGATCGACTACAACTTCTAGGGGCGCCTGGCGCGTTTCCTCCCAGGTCCTGCCGCAACAGTGGCAGGACCGCCGGGAGCCTCAAGACTGGGGCGGTGTCCAAGGGGCGTCGCCCCTTTTTCTTGGCGTGGAAGGTGCGATCAGTGGGCTGAGCTTTTGACGCGCGCGGCCTTGGCACGGGCCGGCGGAACGGCTTTCTTAGCCGCCTCGAAACCGGCGGTGATGAAGGGCACCATATGCTCACAGGCGTCTGCGAGATCTTCAGACCGCACGAAGCCGCCCGAAAGCTTGTCGATACGGCCCGTCTGGGCGAGGGCCAGCGTGAGCGCGCCGGAGAAGCAATGATAGCCCCAGTAGAGATCCTTCGGATCGATGCCGGGAATCGCGAGGCGCAAGGCATCCAGGAACTTGCGGATGAGCGGATCGAAATGCTCACCCATCAGCCGGCCGCCCCAGCCCGGCGCGTTGTTCACGTAGGCGACGAGGGCGTAATAGTATTTCCAGCCCGGCTCGGCGAGGTGCGGGCCTTTCAGCAGCGGCTCCAGATAGGCCCGCACGATGGCTTCTACGGTGGGCGCCTTTGGCCGGGCGGCATCGATGGCCGCAATCAGCGCCTCTTCGCGCCAGTCGTTCAGCATCTTCGCACGCCGGTCGAAGACCGCGACGAAGAGATTGTCCTTCGAGTCGAAGTAATAGTGCGGCAGCGCGACATCGACGCCCGCTCGCTTGGCGATGGTGCGCAGCGTGACGCCGTCGAAACCATGAGCGCTGAATTCGGCTTCGGCAGCATCGAGGATCGCGGCAGCCCGATCTGTCTTGGGCGGCGTGGGGGGCTTGCGAGCGCTCAGAGGCGTATCCTCATAATTGTTCTTGTGGGTGTTATGGACCCTTGCAGGCCGGAGAGTCAAAGTAGGCTGGGCTTCAGAAGCTTGCACGATTGTTCGTTTCCTGCAAAGTCCTCAACAGGCGTTGAAACGGACCGGAAGTGTCCGGAGCCAGGGAGAGAGATGCGATGAACCTTGAGGCAGAGGACATACACTGGACGTCTGAGGACGGCCTTTCTCTCTACGCGCGAGCCTATGGTCCCGGGACCGCGAAACTGACCGTGCTGTGCCTGCATGGCCTGACGCGTAACCATCAGGATTTCGAACCGATGATCGCCGCCTTGCCCCGGTCGTTCCGCTTCATAGCGGTGGACGTGCGCGGGCGTGGACGCTCGGCGCATGACCCGAACCCCGACAATTACGATCCGCGCGTTTATGCCAAGGACATGCGCCGCCTGCTTGACCAGCTGGGCCTGACCCGCGTGGCGCTGGTCGGCACATCCATGGGTGGCCTGATCTCGCTGCTGATGATGCGACAGATGCCTGAGAGGATCGCCGGCGTGGTGCTGAATGATGTCGGCCCGGTCGTCGAGAAAACCGGGATCACGCGCATCGCCGGCTATGCTGGCAAGGTTCGCCCGGTGACCGGATGGGAGAGCGCCGCCGAGGCCGTGAAAACCATCCAGGGCGCGGCCTTCCCCGACATGCCGGAGGCGCGCTGGATGGACTTCGCGCGGCGCACCTATCGCGAACTGCCCGATGGTCAGGTAGTGCTGGACTATGACCCGAACATTGCGCGTGGACTGGGCAAGGTGAAGCCGGGCGTCCTGGCGCACTTTGCGCTGTGGCGCCTGTTCGCAAGCCTGAAGAAGGCGCCGCTGCTGGTGGTGCGCGGCGGGATTTCCGATCTGCTATCCGACAAGACGGCACGCGAGATGGTGCGCCGGCATCCGGACGCGAAGCTCGTGACCGTGCCGCGCGTCGGCCATGCGCCGATCCTCGACGAGCCGGAGGCGGTTGCCGCCCTCCCCGAATTCCTCACACGCCTGGAGACCAAGGCATGATCTCAACAACGATTCCGACTGCGGCGCCGAAGATTTCCGGCCGGGCCTGGGTGCTGGCGGTGCTGACGCTGACCTATACGTTCAACCATGTGGACCGGCAGATTCTGGTGATCCTGCTGGAGCCGATCAAGAACGAACTCGGATTGCAGGACAGCCAGCTGGGCATGCTGACCGGGCTCGCCTTCGCGGCCTTCTATGCAACGCTCGGCATTCCAGTCGCGATGTGGGCGGACCGTGGCAACCGGCGCAACATCATCGCTCTGGCGCTGACGATCTGGTCTGCGATGACGGCGCTGTGCGGCCTGGCGCAGACGTTCTGGCACCTCCTGCTGGCGCGGATGGGCGTCGGCGTGGGGGAAGCGGGCGGCACGCCGCCGGCGACCTCGATGATTGCCGATCTCTATCCGCCGCAGGAACGCGCCACAGCGCTCGGCGTCTATACCAGCGGTATAGGCCTCGGCATCATGGCCGGCTTTGCACTGGGCGGCTATGTGTACGAACTCTGGGGCTGGCGGGCGGCTTTCTTCGTGGCGGGTATTCCGGGATTGCTCCTTGCCCTGACGGTCCGCTTTGCCATTCCTGAGCCGGTGCGCGGACTGGCGGACCAGCGCAAGGATGACGGACCGGCGCCAACGTTGGCGGAGACCGTGAAGTTCGTATTCGGCCAGTCGTCTTACCTCTGGCTGCTGGCGGGCTGCCTCTTGATCTGCATCTCGGCGAACGCCTTCCTCGTGTTCACCTCCAGCCACCTGCAGCGCACCTATGGACTTTCGCCGGGCCAGGTGTCGCTGCCGCTGGGCGTGCTGATTGGCGGTGTCGGCAGTATCGGCGCGGTTGTTCTGGGCCGAGTGTGTGACACGCTGTCGAAGAAAGACCTGCGTTGGCGGCCGCTGATCATTGCGATCTGCGCGGCGATCGCCCTGCCCTTTGCCTGGATGTTCCTGCGCGCGCCGAACGTGGAGATGGCCTATGCGTGGAACGTGGTGCCAAGCTTCATCGGCCTGATCTATGCGAGCGTGGCCTATACCGCCTCGCAGGAACTGGTGAAGCTCCGTATGCGGTCGTTCGCGTCGGCGTTCATGCTGTTCTGCCTGACGCTGATCGGCATCGGCTGCGGTCCTTGGATCGCGGGCCTGCTGTCGGATCATTTTGCGTCCACCGGCGCGGCACACCCACTAGCCCGGTCGCTGGAACTGATCCTGCTGTTCAACCTGGCCAGCATCGTCTGCCTCCTGATGGCGACGAAGAATTACCGCCGGGACGCAGCGCGGGCGGCGGAATAGCGCGCCTCAATTGACGTTGCTGGAACATTGCGCGGCGTCAGGCTTGTCTGCGGAACACGGCGAACGTAAGTTCTGAAAAAGAACGGAGTTTGCCGATGACCTATACTTTGCCTGACAGCGAGCTGACGCCGGAGCGGTTCAACACACGTGGCGCCGGAGCCTTGCCTGGCCATATCGGCATAGTGGTGACCCATGCCGCGCGCGACCGGTTCGAGGCGTATTTCGACATCCGGCCACATCATCATGCGCCGAACGGCTTCCTCCACGCCGGCGGTCTCGTGACGCTTGCCGACTCCCTTTGCGGCTATGGCACGGTCGCCAATATCAAAGACGGCGCGACGGGCTTCACGACGATCGAATTGAAGACCAACTTCTTTTCGACCGCGCTGGAAGGTCGCGTGCTTGCGGTGGCGACGCCGGTGCATATCGGCGGCTCGACGCAGGTGTGGGACTGCGAGGTGACCAGCGAGAAGGGCAAGCGGATGGCGCTGTTCCGCTGCTCGCAGATGGTCCTGCGGCCAAAGGTCTGAGGCCTTGCGCGTAGGCCGCGCGGCCGTTAGGCCAGCCTGCATGACCGACCTGCCACCCTGCCCCGAATGCGAATCCGTCCTCACCTATGAGGACGGCCCCCTGTTTATCTGTCCGGAGTGCGGGCATGAATGGGCGGCGGCGGCCAGCGCCCCTGCGGGCGAGAAGGTGATCCGGGATTCGGTGGGCAATCCGCTGGCCGATGGCGACACCGTCACGGTGATCAAGGACCTGAAGGTGAAGGGTAGCTCATTGGTGGTGAAGCGCGGCACCAAGGCGAAGAACATCCGCTTGGTGGACGGCGACCACGACATTGACTGCAAGATCGACGGCATCGGCGCGATGGGACTGAAGTCCGAGTTTGTGAAGAAGGCTTAGACGTCAAAGCCCCGCCAGCTCTTCTCCGCCGTCCCGCCGGACGAGCGCGGCCGGCAAGTCAGCATCAAACCCCGGCCTCTTTCCATCCGCCTGCGGAGGTTTGCTGAAAGTAGCGGGTGACGAGGCCGGAGTCCTTGGCGGCCTTGAACTGTTCGCGGGCCTTGGCGCGGGCGGCCTGGTCGCGGTCTTCGAACAAGACCATACAGCGCTTGAACGGCGCCTCGATGGGCGAGTCCGTACCGTCCATCAGGACGAGCGCATCCGCGTTGTTGGCGTTCTTGAGCTTGGCGCTGAGCAGGACCGGCTGGCGCGCGGCGTCGAGGCCGGGGGCTTCAGCCTGTCCGTGGGCCAGGAAGGAGGCCTCGTCAAAGGCCCAGAGCGCGGCGTCGAGCTTGGCGAGGCGCTCCATGTCCGGTGAGACCGCGAGAACCCGCCACCCCGCCTCGAGGCATTTCTGCATCAGAGGCGGCGCGGCGGCTTCAAGCGCGGTGCGCGAAAGATGGTAGAACCACCATTCGGGCCGGACCGTTTCACTCATAATTTTCCGTGATCCACTTGGTCAGGAGGCGCGGGCCGAAGCCGGACGCCCAGCTCGGATCGGTCGGGGCTTTTTCGCCTTCGACCCAGGCCACGCCGGCAATGTCGATATGGGCCCAGCGCACGCCATCCTTGACAAAGCGCTTCAGGAACTGCGCCGCCGTGATCGAGCCGGCTGCGCGGCCGCCGATGTTTCGCATGTCGGCGAACTTGGACTTGATCAGGGAGTCGTATTCCGGGCCGAGCGGCAGGCGCCACACGCGCTCGCCTTCGGCGAGGCCGGCCTTGGTCAGCTCCTCAGCGAGGTCGTCGCTGTTCGAGAAGAGGCCGGCATGGTGGTGGCCGAGCGAGATGACGATGGCGCCGGTAAGGGTGGCCAGATCGACGATCGCTTTCGGCTTGAAATGTTCCTGCGCGTACCAGAGCACGTCGCACAGGACGAGGCGGCCCTCAGCGTCGGTGTTCTGCACTTCGATGGTCTGGCCCGAAGCCGAGCGGAGGATATCACCCGGGCGGATGGCATTGCCGTCCGGCATGTTCTCGACAAGGCCGATCAGGCCGACGACATTGACCTTGGCTTTCGCCTGCGCGAGGGCGCGCATGGTGCCGGTCACGGCGGCTGCACCGCCCATGTCGCCGCGCATCTCTTCCATGCCCGGACCCGGCTTCAGCGAAATACCGCCGGTGTCGAAGCAGACGCCCTTGCCGACGAGGATGACGGGATCCTCGCCCGGCTTGCCGCCGTTCCATCTCATGATGCCGAGCTGGCTTTCCTTGACCGAGCCCTGCCCCACGCCAAGCAGCGCGCCCATGCCGAGCTTGGCCATCTGCTTTTCGCCGAGGACTTCGACTTCGACGCCGAGCGAAGCCAATTCCTGGATCTTCTCGGCGAACGAGGCCGGATAAAGGTCGTTCGGCGGCAGGTTCACGAGGTCGCGGGCGAGATAGGTGCCGTCGGTGGCCGCATCCAGCGGCGCATAGGCGGCCTTGGCGGCTTTCGGATCGGTCGAAAGAATTGTGAGGCCGGACAGGCTGGGCTTCTGGTCGGGCTTCAGTTTGGTGAAGTAGGTATCAAAACGATAGGCAGCGAGCTTGGCGCCGACCGCAACGCGCGCGGCTGATTCGGCATCGCCGGCCACGATCGAGGCCGACTTGAAGCCGCTGGAGCCGACGGCCTTGACCAGATTGGCGCCGATATTCTCCAGCCCGCGGCTGTCACGCTTCTTCGGTTTGCCGCCGCCGAGCAGGACGGCACGGCGTGCATCGAGGCCTTTCGGCAGCACTACCACGGCCTGCTGGCCGGTCTTGCCGTCGAACCGGCCGCCTTCCAGCGCCTCGGACAGGAGGCCGCCGGACGCCTTGTCCAGCGCAGCGGCCGCTTCCGGCAGCTTGTCGCCCTCATCAACGATGAATGCGGCGATATCGGCCTTGGCGCTTTCTGCGAATGTAATCTTCATATGTGGAAACTCCGTTGTGAGCGGAAACTAAGCATCGACGCGCCAAGCGCAACTCGTTAGCAAGGGAATTCGCACGTCCTAACTGCCTGTTTTTTACACGATAGAGTGTCGCACCCATCCGGACATGACCAAAATCCAGGCCCATCTCTTCCGTCAGGTACTGCAGGCGGTGGTAATCATCGTCGGCGGTCTCGTCATGATGGCGCTGCTGGCCCAAGGCCTGTCACGCACAGACCTGATCCTTGAGAACCGGCAGTCCGCGCTGACCTACTTCTATATTGTTATGCTTGGCTCGCCGCAGGTCGTGGCGCTGCTGACGCCGCTGGCCATCTTCGTTGGCGCGGTCTGGTCGCTGAACCGTATCCACAAGGATTCCGAGATTGTGGTGGCGCAGGCCGCCGGGATGACGCGTTGGCAGGTCGCCTCGCCGATCATGCGCCTGGCGGTGATGTGCGCCGTGCTGCACCTGGGCGTGAACCTTTGGGTCCAGCCGGCGGCGCAGCGCACGATGCGCGAAGCGGTGGCGATGGCACGCGCGGACCTTGCGGCGGCGCTGATCCGGCCCGGCCAGTTCACCACGAATGGGGAGCGCCTGACTTTCTATGCCCGCGAACAGGTAGGCGGCGAGCTGCGCGGCGTCCTGATCTCGGACATGACCGATCCGGACTACCCGACAGACATCCTGGCGCGCAGTGCCGCGCTGGTCAGCGTCGAGGGCAAACCCACGCTGCTGCTGCGCGACGCCCTCAGCCAGCAACTGGACTCGAACCAGCAGTTGTCGATCCTCGAATTCGACCAGTACATGTTCGACCTGACCGAGTTCATGAAGGAAGATTCCGAGCTGATCCTGAAGGCGTCCGACAAATATCTCTACGAACTCGTGTTCGTGGACCGGAAGAACTACTTTGAAAACAAGGAAGCCGACTCGTTCATGGCGGAAGCCAACGCCCGCCTGACGACACCGCTGCTGAACATCGTGATGGCACTGCTGGCCATTCTTGCGATCCTTGGTGGGGATTTCAGCCGGCAAGGCTATGGCCGCCGGATCGGCTATGCGACCGGTGCCGCAGCGTTGGTGCTGGTGGTGCAGCTGGCTCTGCAATCGGCGGCGGCGGATGACCCGGTCTTGAACATAGCCCAATGGGCGGTGCCGCTTGGGGTCATCAGCGCGCTGTCCTGGATCTATTTCAGGCGAGGGCGCCATATCGGCGGACGCTCGACACCGGGCGGCAGCCTAATCGACTCCCGACGTGAGGCGCTCGCCTGATGTCGCGCATCCAGATCTACATCCTGAAGCAATGTCTATCCGGCCTGGCCATCGTGCTCGGCCTGCTGGTGCTGGCGATCCTGCTGATCGACGTGGTGGAACAGCTGCGCACAGTCGGCGGCGATGTCAGCCTCAGCCTGCTCAGCGCCCTGCGCCTGTCACTGATGAAACTGCCACTGCTGATAGAGCAGACCCTGCCCTTTGCGCTGCTGGCGGCCTGCATGCTGGCTTTCATGCAGCTGAACCGGCGCTCGGAGCTGTCGATCATTCGAGCGAGCGGCCTATCGGCCTGGCGATTCCTGACGCCCGTGATGGTGCTTGCAGGAGGATTGGGGCTGTTTTCGGCGCTCGTACTAAACCCATTTGCGGCGCGCCTGACCCAATCTTTCGAATTTGAACGCGCCCGCCTGTTGCAGATCGGGCAGGAAACTCTGGCTGTGGCGGATACCGGCATCTGGCTGCGTCAGGGCGACGATACGAGCCAGTTCGTGATCCATGCCCGCAAGGTCGAGGATGCCGGCCGGACGCTGCTCGACGTGAAGCTGATCGAGGAACAGCGCCTCTATGTCGGCCGCAGGCCGACCAGCGACTTTGCCTTCGTCCGCCGCATCGATGCCGAACGTGCGACGCTGAATGACGGGTTCTGGCAGTTCGAGAACCTGGTCGAGAACCTGCCGAACCAACCGCCCGAGCGGAAGGAGAACCTGGCGATTCCGACCACGCTGGACGCCGTAACACTGCTGGATAAGTTCGCCTCGCCCAACACGATCGGCTTCTGGGCCCTGCCTGGCTTTATCCACGAAACGCGCAATGCCGGGCTCGATGCCTCGCGCTACACGATGCGCTGGTATGCCCTCACCGCGACGCCCATCCTGTTCATCGCCATGTCACTGATCGGGGCGCTCGCGTGCCTGAGACTGCAACGACTGGGGGGCACATCGCGACTTCTAGCCACCGGCGTTCTGGCCGCTGTAGGCCTCTATTTCTTCACCCAATTTTCGGCCAGTCTTGGAGCCACAGGCGCGGCCCCGCCGCCGATTGCAGCCTGGTCGCCCCCCCTGTTCGTGCTGTTCGCCGCCCTGGCCTTCATTGCCTACCGAGAAGACGGCTGACTCTGCGACGGCCTTGACATGGCCTCCCCGCCCGGACCATTCCTGCCGCCCTTAAAGAGGGAAACCGCATGAAACTTGTCGTCGTAGAGTCGCCCGCCAAGGCCAAAACGATCAACAAGTACCTGGGGAAGGACTATAAAGTCCTCGCGTCCTATGGGCATATCCGGGACCTTCCCTCGAAGAACGGATCGGTCGATCCCGACAATGACTTCGAGATGGTGTGGGAAGCGGATTCGAAATCTGCAAAGCGCATTTCCGATATCGCCAACGCCCTGAAGGACGCCGACACGCTCATCCTGGCGACTGACCCGGATCGCGAAGGCGAGGCCATCAGCTGGCACCTTGTCGAGGCGCTGAAGAAGCGCCGGGCCCTCAAGAAGGATACCCCGGTCGAGCGCGTGGTGTTCAACGCGATCACCAAGAACGCGGTGACGACCGCGATGGAAAACCCACGCCAGATCGATGCCGAACTGGTGGACGCCTACCTCGCCCGCCGGGCGCTGGACTATCTGGTGGGCTTCAATCTTTCGCCCGTGCTGTGGCGCAAGCTGCCGGGCTCGCGTTCGGCGGGGCGTGTGCAGTCGGTGGCGCTGCGGATCGTCTGCGACCGCGAGAACGAAATCGAGATGTTCCGCCCGCAGGAATACTGGAACATCGAGTGCGAGCTGCGCGCGCCCGATGGCACCGCCTTCACGGCGCGCCTCTACAGCCTCGACGGCGAGACCCTAAAAAAATTCACCCTTGGCAACAAGGGCGACGCAGACCGCGCGCTGGAGATCGTCAAGACCGGCGGCTATTCGGTGTCGAGCGTCGAGGCGAAGCCGGTGAAGCGCAACCCGCCGCCGCCATTCATCACATCGACGCTGCAGCAGGAAGCCAGCCGCAAGCTGGGCTTCGGCGCGAAGCGGACGATGCAGGCGGCGCAGAAACTCTACGAAGAAGGCCGCATCACCTACATGCGTACCGACGGCGTAAACATGGCCGAAGAGGCTTATGCCGCCGCCCGCCAGATGATCCAGTCGAACTATGGTGCGCGCTACTTGCCGGAAAACACGCGGCGATATTCCTCCAAAGCGAAGAACGCGCAGGAAGCGCACGAGGCGGTTCGCCCGACTGACTTCAACCTTCGTCCGGAAGAGTATCACGGCGACGGCGACCTGAAGAAACTCTACACGCTGATCTGGCGCCGCGCAGTGGCCTCGCAGATGGAGACAGCGCTGTTCGAGCGCACGACCATCGACCTTGCGTCGAAGGACAAGCGCGCCGCTCTGCGCGCGACCGGCCAGGTGCTGGTTTTCGACGGCTACATCAAGCTCTACACCGAAGGCCATGATGCCGGGGAGGATGATGACGACGCCGAAGGCCGGCTGCCGAAGATGGCGGAAGGTCAGCATGCGGATCTTATGAAGGCCGAAGCCAACCAGTCTTTCACGACCCCGCCGCCGCGCTATACCGAAGCATCGCTGGTGAAGCGGCTCGAAGAGCTCGGCATCGGCCGCCCGTCGACCTATGCATCGACCATGTCGACGCTGGAAGACCGCGGCTATGTCCGGCTCGACGGCAAGGCGCTGGTGCCGGAGGACAAGGGACGCCTGGTCACGGCGTTCCTGGAAAACTTCTTCGCGCGCTATGTGGAATACGATTTCACCGCCGGTCTCGAAGAGAAGCTGGACGTCATTTCGGACGGCAAACTGAACTGGAAGGAATTCCTGGCCGAGTTCTGGAGACAGTTTGCCGCCGATATCGACGGCACGAAGGACCTGCGCGTTTCAGCAGTGCTCGATGCGCTCAATGAAACCCTCGGCGCGCACGTGTTCCCGCGCAAGGATGCCGATGGCAATCCGATCGAGACCCCGCGCCTCTGCCCGCTGTGCAAGGAAGGCGAACTGTCGATGAAGCTCGGCAAGTTCGGCGCTTTTGTCGGCTGCTCACGTCATCCGGAGTGCAAGTACACCCGGCAATTCTCGTCCGAGGGCGGCGACAGCGCCGCGATCAACCCGGATGGCAACGAGATCGGTATTCACCCTGAGAAGGGCGTGATGATCCTCTTGAAGTCCGGCCGGTTCGGGCCGTATGTCGAGATGGAAAATGGCGACAAGCCGAAACGCGCGAGCCTAGGCAAGCAGGACAGCCCGGACACGCTGACGCTGGCGCGGGCGGTGGAGCTGCTGAGCCTGCCGCGCGAGATCGGTCCGCACCCGGAAGATGGCGAGATGATCCTCGCGAACTTCGGCCGGTTCGGCCCGTATGTTCAACATGGCAAGACCTACGCGAACCTCAAGGACCCGACCGAGGTGTTCTCGATCGGGATCAACCGCGCTGTGGACCTGATCGCCGAGAAGCGCGCGAAGGCGGCGGCGGGCGGCGGACGCGGCGGTGTGGCGGCGCTGAAAAGCCTTGGTGAACACCCGGACGGCGGGCCGGTGGAAGTGTTCGCTGGGCGCTATGGTCCGTATGTGAAGTGGGGCAAGGTCAACGCGACATTGCCCAAGGACATGGCGCCGGAGACGGTGAACCTGGAAGCGGCGCTGGAGCTGGTGAACGCCAAGGCCGGGTCCGGCACCGGCAAGAAGAAAGCCGCGCCGAAAAAGGCAGCCGCCAAGAAGCCAGCGGCCAAGAAAGCCCCTGCAAAGAAGAAAGCCGCTGCCAAGAAGCCGTCCGAAGCCTGAGGACCAGCCACATGACAGGCTTGTAAGCGCGCGGACGGATTGTCCGCTTGCAATCTTCACGCTACGTTAGGGCCTGTCTCTCAAAAGGCCCGCCATGCTGACGTTCAAGCCCTATCACGCGCTAACGGTTGCGGTCGCCTTCATTGCGGCGGCCTGTGCGACGACACAGGCGGTGAAGCCGACCCCAGCCGAGGCGCCGGTTTCCGTCCCCGAGCCTGCACCGGTCGGGAACGTGTTTCCGCTGACAATGTCTGTCTGCCCGGGCATGACGGTCGCGAACCGTCCGGCCACGGACGCAGACCTGATGATCACCGCTTTTAGCCCCTTCGTCCAGGTCAACGGCAAGGTGACGCTGGCGACCGCGCCGGTGCAGGCCGCGTGCTTCTCATCCGGATTCGGCGCGCGCAGCTTCGGCAACCACAAGGGTATCGACTTCTACAGCCCCGATGCGGTCGACATCTATGCCGCCGCAGCCGGCGTGGTGCGGGAAAAGACGTACCGGGACGATTTCGGCAACATGCTGGTGATCGACCATGGTGACGGCGTTTTCACGCGCTATGCTCACCTCAAGGATTTCACCACCGGCCTTGCTCAAGGCGCCATGGTGAAACCGGGCGACGTGATCGGCCATATGGGCCACACCTCGAAATACAATGTCGCCAACCATCTGCACTTTGAAGTGCTGACCGGGGAATGGGGCTCACAAGCCGGCTCCTTCGCGCTGACGCCCGTCGATCCGATGAAGTTGCCTGCGGCGAGCGCAAAGGCAAAGAGCTGAGGCCAACTCCAGAAAAACCCCAAGCATTCCGGCGCGAACTCGCCTATATGCCCGGTCATGAGCTTTCCAGACCGACAGACCGTCCTTGATTTCCTGAAGGAAAACCCCGCCGCCACCTCCAAAGCCGACATAGCCAAGGGGCTGAAGGTGAAGGGGCGCGAACGCGCAATCCTGCGCGAGGTTCTGGAAGAGCTGGAACGCGAGGGCCTCCTTGAGCGGACCGGCAAGCGCAGCTTTGCGCAGGCTGACCGCCCGCCCCCGACCGGCCTTGTGGAATTCACCCGCGTCACCCGCGACGGCGACCTGATCGGCCAGTGCGTCGGCGACAATGGCCTGTTCGGGCCCGAGCTGGTCTATGGCGGCCCGTCGGGCAAGAGCCGCAGCCGAGCGCCGGCCAAGGGCGACCGGGCGATGTGCAAGATTGCAGGGCGCAATGATGGCGAGTGGCGCGCCTATGTGGTGACGCTGCTGGAGAAGCGCGTCGCCGACAAGATCGTCGGGCTGTACAACAAGACGCCGCATGGCGGGCGGGTGACACCGGCGAGCCGAAAGGAGCGGCGCGAATTCCTGATCCAGGAAGCGGATCGCAAGGGCGCGAAGGATGGCGACCTCGTGGTGGCCATTCCAAAGCCGCAAGGGCGCCGCCAATATGGCCCAGCGCTCGGAGTGATCACCGAGGTGATCGGACACATCACGGATGCCCGCTCGGCCAGCCTGATCGCGATCCACGCCAACGACATTCCCTACGAGTTCCCCGATGCGGTGATCGAAGAGGCAAAGACGAAACAGCCGGCAGATGTGCAACGCACCGACCTGACCCGTGTGCCTCTGATCACCATCGATCCGCACGACGCGCGCGACCATGACGATGCCGTGTACGCAGAGGAACTGGACGATGGCTGGAAGGTCATCGTAGCGATTGCTGATGTGTCGGCCTACGTGACCGAAGGCTCCGCGCTCGACAAGGAAGCCGAAAAGCGGGGCAATTCGACTTATTTCCCGGACCGTGTGGTGCCGATGCTGCCGTTTGAACTGTCGGCAGACGCGTGCTCGCTGAAGGAAGGCGAGCTGCGCCCCTGCCTTGCGGTGGAAATGATCTTCGCCAAGGACGGGCACAAAAAGAGCCACCGCTTCCTGCGCGCCACGATGCGCTCAGCGGCGAAACTGGCCTACGAAGAGGCGCAGGCTGCCATCGACGGCAAGCCGGGCGGCAAGGCCGGCGAGCTACTGGACAATGTACTGAAACCACTTTGGGGCGCCTATGCCGCCGTTTCCCGCGCCCGCGACAAGCGCAGCCCGCTAGATCTGGACCTGCCCGAGCGGCGTATCCAGTTCGACGACAAGGGCGAGATCGTCGGCATCCTGACGAAGGAGCGCCTAGAAGCGCACCGGCTGATCGAGGAGTTCATGATCCAGGCCAACGTGGCCGCCGCCGAAACGCTGGAACAGAAGCAGAGCCCTGTCATGTACCGCGTGCACGACACACCATCGGATGCGAAGATCGCGGCGTTTGCGGATTTCCTGCAGACGCTGGACTTGAAATGGGGCATCGGGGAACGTCCGCAGACGCACAAGTTCAACAAGTTGCTCGCAGAAATCCGCGGGGGCGACTATGAGGGCATGATCCAGCAGATGGTGCTGCGTTCGCAAGCGCAGGCAATCTATTCAGAAGAGAACCTCGGCCATTTCGGCCTGAACCTTGAGCGCTACTCGCACTTCACTTCACCGATCCGGCGGTATGCGGATCTCGTGGTGCACCGCGCGCTGATCTCGGCGCATGGCTTTGGACCGGACGGTCTGTCGGAACGCTCTGCCGCGCGGCTGGAAGAGATTGCCGAGCACATCTCCACAACCGAGCGCCGGTCGATGACCGCCGAGCGGGACGCCACAGATCGATATCTCGCGATCTTCCTGGCCGACCGTGTCGGCGCGGAATTCGAAGGCCGGATCACCGGCGTCACACCGGCGGGGCTTTTCGTTGCGCTGGCGGGGTCGGGCGCGGATGGCTTCGTGCCGATCTCGTCGCTGTCGGACGAATACTGGGTGCACGATGCCGCCGCGATGGCGGTGTATGCGCGCGGGTCGGGCAAGACCTTCTCGCTTGGGCAGATCGTCCGTGTGCGGCTGCTGGAGGTGACCCCCCTTCAGGGTGGACTGCTGCTGGAAATGTTGTCTGAACCCCTGCCCGCCCCCAAAGGTCGGCTGGAAGCCCGCAAGGCGCTCACCCGCGAGTCGGGTGGATCGCGCGGTTACCGTGGCGGTGGTGGTGGCGGCGGCCAGGGCCCGCCCCGGCGCGGCAAGCCGAAATTCGACAAGCGGTCCCTGCCGCCGGGAGCCACGAAGAAGAAGCGCCGGAAATAGCAGGCTTCACGCAACGTCACCTTCACTGACGTCTTGCTTTCGTGGTTTTGGCACCAAAGATGCCATCCATGTTGAAGAAAGCATTCGATAAAGAAGAAGACGGCGACGTGCTGATCTCCGGTGGGCGCAGCCCCCGGCCACGCGACGCCGCAACCCTGATCCTCGTTCGCCGCGATGGCGCGCAGCCGCGCGTGTTGATGGGCAAGCGCGCCGGCGGCAGCGCGTTCATGCCCGACAAGTATGTATTCCCGGGCGGGCGCGTGGATCCGCATGACGGAAAAGCCATCGCCTGGGACGAGCTGCGCCCCGAGGTGGAGGCAAAGTTGCGCATCCAGTCGCGGCGTAATCCGCGTGCCTTCGCGCTGACCGCGATCCGCGAGACGTTCGAGGAGACCGGGCTGATCGTCGGGCGATCCGCCGAGATGCCGGCGGCCGGCCCTGCCGGCTGGGAAGAGTTCCATGCGCTGGATGTGGCGCCGGACCTCTCGCCGCTTGTGTTCATCGGCCGGGCGGTGACGCCGCCGTACCGGCCACGGCGGTTCGATGCGCGTTTCTTCATGGCGGAAGCCGAACTCGCCCTGATCGATGAACGGCCACCGGTCGACGGGGCGGAGCTGTCAGACCTGCAATGGGTAACGCTGGCCGATGCCATGAAGCTCGACCTGCCGTCGGTCACGCGGTTCATGCTGGGCGAAATCGGCGAACGCCTGGAAAAGCCCAGTGCACCGCTCAGCCCGCCCTTCCTGCGCTGGACCAGAACCGGGCATCAGACGGACCGGCTTTAGCCAGCCTATTCGGCCTTGTGCGCTTCGAGTTCGATCTCGATCATGAACTCGGGCAGCGCCAGACCCTTGACCTCAAGCCAGCTCCCGGTCGGAAAACGGTTGGGATAGATTGTGCTACGATAACCGGAGACTTCTAGAAATTTCGCCATGTCGGTGGTGAAAACGTTTTCGACCACAACGTCATCGAACGTGTAGCCATAGTGGGCGAGCACCTTTCCAAGGTCGGCATAAGCATTCTTCATCTGCTGGTCCAGGTCGCCAACCGCTGTGGGATTTCCCGCATCATCCATGCTCACCGCGCCGGAGATCTTGAGGTCGGCGCCGTTTTTAATGCATGGGTGTAGCCGTAGGCTTGTTCGACTGCCGGACGCAGCTCGAAAAACTGGGGTGCTTCCGCCATTGTTCGTGCATGCTGCATCTTTGCGATCATCTCAGCCATGTGAGCTTCGTGCATTTCCGGATCATGCATTTTCGGGCTCGGGCTCTGCAGGCTCGCGCAGCCAGATAGCGCTGCGAGCGACAGACAGGCCAGCGCCGCCAATGTGTTGGGTCTCGTGTTCATGGTCGTTTCCTCCGCGCTGGCATCCTCCAGCGTTAACGTCCTTCGTACGCCCCTGCCCCGGCTCTGGACAGCGCAAATCGGAACATGCGCGATCGTGCAGGCGAATGGCTTGACTTTGCCGGTCTGCCCCGCCAATAAGCGCCCTTTCGAGATACACCCTTAGCCCAAGCGAGCCGTCCCATGGCAAAACCCGCCACCATCAAGATCCGCCTGAATTCGACGGCAGATACCGGCTTTTTCTACGTGACGAAGAAAAACCCGCGCACCATGACCGAGAAAATGGTGAAGCGGAAATACGACCCGGTCGCGAAAAAGCACGTCGATTTCAAAGAAGGCAAGATCAAGTAAGATTTTGTTCCTTTTAGGAATTTAGAGAAACCCGCGCACGCAAGGCGCGGGTTTTTCCGTTCACGTGATCCGGGTCTTCGCGTCCTGATCCTCGTTCAGGTGCCGGATATCCCGCAGGCGGGGGAAAATAGCCAATGAGGCCGCTGCGACACCCATTGCCGCGAATCCCCCCAGCACCACGGTCGCCACGGGCCCGATTGCGGCCGCCATGAAGCCCGCCCGCGTCTCGCCGAGTTCGTTGGAGGCGCCGACAAAGATCGAATTCACAGCATTCACCCGGCCCCGCACGTCATCCGGCGTCCAGAGCTGAAGGATTATCTCGCGCACATAAACTGAGACCATGTCGAACCCGCCGACGCACATCAGGGCCAGGATGGACAACCAAGCGAGCGTTGACAGGCCGAATACGGCGGTCGCGAGCCCGAAGAAGATGACCGAAACGATCAGGATCCAGCCCGCATGATCGCGGATCGGAAAGGCCGTGATCAGGGCGATCCCGATGATTGCGCCGACGCCGGGCGCCGCGCGCAGCAGTCCAAGACCAAGCTCCCCGACTTGCAGGATGTCACGGGCATAGACCGGCATGAGCGCGACCGCGCCGCCGAGCAGAACCGCAAACAGGTCGAGCGAGACCGCGCCGAGAACAACCTTTTCCCGCCAGATATAACGAAAGCCGCCGAGAATACTGGACAGCGTGGGCGGCTCGCGGTTGATCTTCTGGGCTGGTTTCGGGATCGAGAAGATCAGGGCAGCGGCGAGCACGAAGAGGCTCGTGGCAGTGCCATAGGCGGCCTGAGGCGCGAGCCCGTAGAGCAGCGAGCCGACAACCGGCCCCGCGATGCTGGCGAGCTGCCAGGACGACGTGATCCAACCCACCGCATTGGCGAAATCTTCGCGCGGCACGAGATTGACCGCGAGACTGGTCGCCGCCGGGCCGTAAAAGGCGCGGGCCGTTCCGAACAGCGTGAGAATGGCGAGCACGAGTGTAGGCTCGAACCGCTGGTTGAGGACGAGGAAGAGGATGCTGGCCGCACAACTCATCATCACGAGCGCGCCGCAGCCCATGACCAGCCGCCGGCCCAGCCGGTCGGCCGCGTTGCCGGTGACCACGACGAGCAGCAGCGCCGGCAGGAACTGCACCAGGCCGATCCAACCGAGCAGGGCCGGATTGCGCGTCTCGTCGTACATCTGCCACGCGACAGAGACCGAAACGATCTGTGCCGAAAAGGATGTCAGGAACCGGGACAGGAAATACCGGCTATAGGACGAGTGCCGGAAGGCCGCGAAACGGTTTGACATGGCGCCCGCTGTCGCGCGCGGCGGCGGGCCTGTCAATCAGGCCGCGATGCTTTCAACTCGGTTGCGACCGGCGGACTTGGCCTGATAGAGCGCGCTGTCAGCACGGCCCATCAGTTCGGCCATCGTGTCGTCCACCCCGTTCAGGCTGGAGACGCCGGCGCTGATGGTGACTGATACATGACGCGAATCGCCGAGCACGCTGAACGTGCCCGCAGCAACCGCGCGGCGCACACGCTCTGCCGCCGCGCAGGCCAGATCGCCCGATGTGTCCGGCAGGATAACAAGGAACTCCTCGCCGCCCGGCCGACAGACGACGTCCATCGGACGCACGTTCTGGCGCAGGCGTTCGGCGATTTCCTGCAACACCTCGTCACCAGCCTGGTGACCATAGGTGTCGTTGATGTGCTTGAAATGATCGATGTCGAGCATCATCACCGACAAGGGCTTGTTGCCGATCACCGCGCGATGCATGAACTGCTGCAGCTGGTTGTTCATGTAGCGGCGGTTATAAAGGCCCGTGAGCTGGTCGATCACCGAGAGCTCCAGGCCGCGGTCGACCCGCTCGCGCAGGATCTCGACATAGCGTGTGCGGCGCGTCTGTGTGCGCACGCGGGCAAGCAACTCCTGTTTGTCGATCGGGGCCATGATCACGTCGCTGGCGCCGATCTCGAGGCCCTTGACCGCCTTCGCTCGCTCAAGCGGATCGCAGATGAGAAGAATGGATACGGCGCGCGTCACTTCACTGGTCTTGAAGTGGGCGCACAGTTTCAGCGGATCGAAAGAGGTGCTCAAAAGGGAGATGAGCAGCACATCGGTGCGCTCCTTGGCGAGATCGCCCATGCTTCCCGATTCCAGAAGCGTCATCACCCGGTGGCCCTGTTCGCGCAGCATCCCCGCGATCCGGGACGAGCTGCGCGGATTGTCGTCGATCAGAAAGACCCGGGCTGAAACAGTCGCTTCATCAACCAACGCCGCTTCGACCGCGCCGGTCTTGAGCCCGCTCGCCTCGCGCTTGCGAAGCTCGGACGTGACAGCATTGTAACGCATCAACGTGCTGACGCGCGAATTCAGCAGGAAGTCATCGACAGGTTTGGTGAGAAAATCCTCCGCACCCGCATCAAGGCCGCGCACCCGGTCTTCCGCATCGCTAAGCGCCGTGACCATGACAACGGGAATGTGGCTGGTCGCCGGATTTGCCTTGAGGCGGCGGCAAACTTCGTAGCCGTCCATACCTGGCATCATCACGTCCAGCAGGATGATCTCTGGATCATGCGCATTGGCGATCTCGATGGCCTGCGGACCGCTGCTCGCAAGAAGTACAGAATGATACTGCGCTTCCAGCTTGGCCTGCAGGAGCCGCCGGTTCGCTTCGATATCATCGACAACCAGGATCCGTGCGCTCATGCCGCCTCTTTCGGCATCAGCGCTTCCACCGCCCGGATAAAGGAGGCGATCTGGATGGGCTTTGAAAGATAGCCTTCGCAGCCCGCTTCACGCACACGCTGTTCGTCCGTACGCATCGCAAAGGCGGTCACTGCGAGGACGGGGATGTGCGCGACTTTCTTGTCGTCCTTCAGCCAGCGGGTGATGTCGAGCCCCGACACTTCCGGCAGCTGGATGTCCATGATGATGAGGTCGGGCAGCTCCTTACGGGCGATTTCCACGGCCTTGGCGCCGTCGCGGCACTGGAAGGTCTTGAAGCCATAGGCGCCCAACAGGTCGCAAAACAGGCGCATGTTGAGTTCATTGTCCTCAACCACCAACACTGTTCTGGAACGATCTTTGGACATGATACTCGAGTTTGCTGACGATTCGCGCGGATACCGACCGCTGATTTTCAGTTATACTGTCAAAAGTTAACACGCATTTATGCCGGACCGGCGGCACGTTTGCGGCAATTCATCAAAAGGGCGGGAAAACCGAGCAATGACAACCCTCTGCCGCGATTGTCTCGCTGTAAAGACAGAGGATTTCGAGCGCTGCCCGACCTGTGGCCGTCTGCGTGTGGTCAGCCACCCAAGACTCGATTCGCTGGCCATCGCACATGTCGATTGCGATGCCTTCTACGCAGCGGTCGAGCAACGGGACAATCCGGCGTTGCGGGACAAACCGCTGATCGTCGGCGGGGGCACGAGGGGCGTGGTGACGACCTGCTGCTATATGGCCCGGCTGTATGGGGTGCGTTCGGCCATGCCGATGTTCAAGGCGCTGAAGCTCTGCCCCGAGGCAGTGGTGGTACCGCCCGATTTCCGCAAGTACCATGAGGCGGGCCGCGCCATCCGTGCGCGGATGGACGAGCTCACCCCGCTCGTACAGCCGGTATCGATCGACGAGGCGTATCTCGACCTCTCCGGCACCGAGCGCCTGCATGGCGTGCCGCCGGCCGCCAGCCTGGCGCGGCTGGCCATCGACGTCGAGCAACAGGTGGGTGTCACCGTTTCCATCGGACTGTCGGCCAACAAGTTCCTGGCCAAGACGGCCAGCGAGCTCGACAAGCCCCGCGGCTTTGCCGTGCTGGCGCCGGAAGATGCGGAGGACTTTCTCGCCGACAAGCCAGTCGGCTTCCTGCATGGCGTTGGACCCAAGTTCGCCGAGTCCCTGAACCGTGACGGGTTTCACGTCATTTCCGATCTTCAGCGTGCGGAGCTCAAGGACCTGATCCGACGCTATGGCGAAACCGGAGACTGGCTGAAGCGATGCGCCCATGGCCGCGACAATCGGCCTGTCAGCGCGCATGACGAACGCAAGTCGGTTTCCAGCGAGACAACCTTCTTCGAAGACACCAGCGACCTCTCCGTACTCGAGGATCATCTCTGGCGCCTCAGCGTAAAAACCGCCGACCGGGCCAAGGCCGAAGGCGTTGTCGGCGTGGTCGTGACGCTGAAACTGAAGACCTCCGATTTCAAACAGGTCACGCGCCGGATCTCGCTCCACGAACCGACCCAGCTGGCGCAGGAAGTGTTCCGCACCGCGCGGCCGTTGCTGGCCAAGGAGGCCAACGGAAAAGTCCGGTACCGGCTGATCGGCGTCGGCCTGTCCGGCCTCTCCGCCTACAAGGCCGACGGCGTTGACCTGATCGATCCGAAAGTCGCCAAACGCGCCGCTGCCGAACGCGCCTCGGACAAAGCGCGCGCGAAGTTCGGACGGGACGCTGTGATCACCGGGCGCGCGGCGAAGATGGCGCGCAAGGACAAGGGCTGACTTGCGGGGCCGCGCAGGCTAGGACGGTGCGCGAAACAGATCACGGAGCCTGCCCATGCCCACCCCCGAAGCAAAACTCGACGCCCTCGGCATTGTGCTGCCCGCGCCGATGAAGCCTGTCGCGACCTATGTGCCCTACGTGATCACGGGTGATCTGCTCTACGTCTCCGGCCAGGTCAGCGCGACGCCCGAGGGCCGCATTCTCGGCCGTCTCGGCGATGACATGGAGCTTTCGGCTGGCCAGCATGCCGCCCGTATCTGCGGCATCAACCTGATCGCGCAGTGCAAGGCCGCCGTTGGCGAGCTGTCGCGCATCAAACGGGTCGTGAAGCTTGGCGGCTTCGTGAACTGCGCACCGTCCTTTGTGGATATTCCGCAGGTCGTGAATGGCTGTTCGGACCTGATGGTCGAAGTGTTCGGCGAGGCCGGCAAGCATGCCCGCTCGGCCGTCGCCTGCCCCACGCTGCCTCTGGGCGTGGCCGTCGAAGTGGACGGCGTGTTCGAGATCGGCTGAGCCATGGCGACCGCGTTCGACCTCAAGGCCTATGCCTATGCCCACCGCGGCCTCTGGCTGAAGGACGGACCGCCCGAGAATTCGCTCGCGGGTTTCAGGGCGGCGGCAAAGGCCGGGCTGGGCATCGAGTTCGACCTGCGGCCCGCCTCAGACGGAACGGCGATGATCTTCCACGACTCGCTGCTCGACCGGATGACGACCGAGAGCGGCGTGTTTGAAACCTTCGGCGCGGACCGGCTGAAGACCATGCGGATCAATGGCGGCGATGAGCCGATCCCCACCTTTGACGATCTGCTGGACGTCTGGCCGGACGACCTGCCGTTGCTCTGCGAGATGAAAATCGACGGCACGACCGATCCGGCCCTATTCGCGCGAACCATCGCAGACCGTCTGGCGGGCTGGCGCGGCCCCGCTGCTGCGATGAGCTTTTCGGAAGAAGCCGTGCGCGCCCTGCCCTCGACAATCATGCGCGGGCAGCTGGTGCTGCCGGTGGTGCATGCGGGCGAGGCGCGGTTCGATGAGACCGTCCAAAACGCCATCCGCGACGAGATCAATTATCTTGCGGTCCACTACACCGATACGGCGCGGGCGGCTGCGCTGGCCGATGCGGCCGGCCTGCCATTCGTGGTCTGGACCGTGCGCAGCGAGGCCGATCTGGCGGCTGCGCGGCCTTACAATCCAGCAATCATCTTCGAGCATATCGACCCGGCGCTTGCGGCGCCCTAAGTTCAGGGCATGGACGCCGTCAATCCTCGCATCAGCCAGATCAACACCTTCGCGGCCGTGGACCCGGTCGCCTGGAACGCGGTCGCAAACCCGCCGGGCCTGCCCTACGATCCGTTCCTGACCTGGGAATTCCTTGAAGCGATGGAGCGCTCTGGCGCCGCCACGCCGCGCACCGGCTGGCGCGGCAGCCATATTCTCGTGCACGAACCGGGCGGACGCCTGCGCGCCGCCATGCCGATGTGGTTCAAGAGCCATTCGCGGGGCGAGTTCGTGTTCGACCAGTCCTGGGCCGAAGCCTGGGAGCGTGCAGGCGGCGCCTATTATCCCAAGCTGCTCTCCGCCGTGCCCTTCACGCCTGTCACCGGGCGGCGGCTTCTGGTCGCGCCCGGACCGGATGCGGAGATGTACAAGGCGGCGCTGCTACAAGGCGCCTTCCATGTGGCGATGGAGACGGATGTTTCCTCGATGCACATCAACTTCATCGAGGCGTCCGAAACGGCCGCGCTGGAAGCCGCCGGCTTGCTGGTCCGCACAGACCAGCAATTCCACTGGCAGAACAACGGCTACGCATCCTTCGACGATTTTCTCGCCACCCTCTCCTCCGACAAGCGCAAGAACCTGCGCAAGGAGCGGGCGAAGGCGCAGGACGGGCTCGAATTCCGCCACATCACCGGCGATGAGATCACCGAAGATCATCTCGACCGGTTCTTCGACTTCTATATGGATACAGGAAGCCGCAAATGGGGCTCGCCCTATCTCACGCGCGCCAGTTTCTCTTTGCTCCGGGAACGGATGGCCAAGGACCTGTTGTTCGTCTTCGTCTATGACGGCGACACGGCGATTGCCGGCGCGATGAACCTGATCGGTTCTGAAACGCTCTATGGCCGCTATTGGGGCTGCACCGACCCGCGCCCCATGCTGCACTTCGAGACGTGCTACTATCAAGCGATAGACTTTGCCATCGCCCACGGCCTCAAGACCGTCGAAGCCGGCGCGCAAGGCGGGCACAAGCTCGCCCGGGGCTATGCCCCGGTGCTCACCTATTCCGCGCACTGGATCTCACACCCCGGCTTCCGCGACGCCGTCGCCGAATATCTGGAGCGGGAACGCGCCGCCGTCGATGCAGATTTTATCTACCTAAAAGACCGAACACCGTTCAGGAAAGAATCATGACCCTTCACGCTTCCTACGACCCATCAAACATTTTCAACAAGATCCTGCGCGGCGAGATGCCGAGCGTGAAAGTGTTCGAAGACGATGTGGCGCTCGCCTTCATGGATGTCTTCCCGCAGGTCGAAGGGCATACGCTGGTGATTCCGAAAGACGTGGCGGCACGCAATTTTCTGGACATGCCGGAGAACAAGCTGGGCGACTACATGCTCCGTGTTCAAAAGGTCGCCCGCGCGGTAGAAGCAACCCTCAAGCCGGACGGTCTGCGCGTGATGCAATTCAATGGCGCCCCGGCTGGACAGACCGTCTATCACCTTCACTTCCACATCCTGCCGATCTTTGACGGTGTGAAAGTCGGCGCCCATGCAAGCGGCGGAATGAAGAGCGCCGCAGACCTGGAGCCGATTGCTGCGAAAATCCGGGCTTCGTTCTAGCGCGGTTTCAGAAGCCTCACCCTCCCCGCAAGCAGAAAGGGTGGGGCTCTTTCCAAAAGCGACCTACAGGCCCAGCTTCGCCTTCAGGATGTCGTTGACCGCTTTCGGGTTGGCCTTGCCGCCCGAAGCCTTCATCACCTGACCCACGAACCAGCCGAGCGTCTGCGGCTTGTCCTTCACCTTGACGACCTGTTCGGGGTTCGCCGCGATGATCTCGTCAACCACCTTCTCGATGGCGCCGGTGTCGGTGACTTGTTTCAGGCCATGCTTCTCGACGATCGCCGCCGCCTCGCCTTCGCCCGCAATCATCCGAACGAAGACGTCCTTGGCAATCTTGCCGCTGATCGTGTCGTCAGAGATGAGCGCGATCAGACCACCGAGCGACACCGCCGAGACGGGACTTTGCGACAGTTCCAGGCCTTCTTTGTTGAGGTAGCCGAAGAGTTCCTGCGTGACCCAGTTGGCGGCGAGCTTTGCATCGCGGCCCTTGGCGACAATCTCGAAATACTCGGCCTTGTCGGCATCCGAAGTGAGCACGCCCGCGTCATAGCGCGACAAGCCATAGTCCTTCTCGAAGCGCGCACGCTTCTGGTCCGGCAGCTCGGGCAGCGACTTGCGGATTTCCTCGATCCAGGCCTGTTCGAATTCGAGCGGCAGGAGATCGGGATCCGGGAAATAGCGGTAGTCGTGCGCATCCTCCTTGGACCGCATAGACCGTGTCTCGCCCTTCACCGGATCATACAGCCGCGTTTCCTGATCAACCGTTCCGCCGCTTTCGATGATCTCGATCTGGCGGCGCGCTTCGTATTCGATAGCCTGCTGGATGAAGCGGTACGAGTTCATGTTCTTGAGCTCGCAGCGCGTGCCGAGATGACTGAAATCCCCCGTTTCGCGGAATTTCTCGTAAGCGCCGGGCTTGCAGACAGACACGTTCACGTCGGCGCGCAGATTGCCCTTCTCCATATCGCCGTCGCAGGTGCCAAGCGCGATGACGATGGCGCGCAGCTTCTTCACATAGGCAGCGGCCTCGGCGGGCGAGCGCACGTCGGGCTTGGAGACGATTTCCATGAGGGCCACACCGGAGCGGTTAAGGTCCACATAGGTCGAGTTCGGGTCCATGTCGTGGATCGACTTGCCGGCGTCTTGTTCGAGGTGCAGGCGTTCGATACGGCAAGGGAAGGAATAGCCCTCCTTGCCGGGCACTTCGACGTCGACCTCGATTTCGCCTTCGCCGACAATCGGGTGGGCGAACTGGCTGATCTGATAGCCCTGCGGCAGATCCGGATAGAAATAGTTCTTTCGGTCAAAGCGGCTGTATGTGTTGATCTGCGCCTTCAGGCCGAGCCCGGTGCGGATCGCCTGCTCCACGCAGAACTTGTTGATCACCGGCAGCATGCCCGGCATCGCCGCGTCCACGAGCGAGACGTTGCAGTTCGGATCGGCGCCGAACGCGGTCGAGGCGCCGGAGAACAACTTCGCATTCGAGGCGACCTGGGCATGGATTTCCAGACCCATGACGACTTCCCAGTCGCCGGTTTCGCCTTTGATGCGGAAGGTGGGGCGTTCAGACATCGGTACTCTCGATCAAACCTGTTCAGACTCGGCCCCTTCTAGCCCCCAGCCCCCGCCCCTGTCGAGCCGCGTGGCACCGCGATATGTCGCTGCTGCAGGGCGCTCGGCGGGCTTTTCTTTTGCCGGAAGCGGCGCAACATGTGACCGTTGCGCACAGGAGCCCGGCCAGCCATGCTGTTCAAGATGATCCTCGACGCCGCCAAGGACGATGAACGCGCCATCGCGCGCGGATTCCTGAAGCATATCGTGGTGGGCATCGGCGCCGGTTTCGCCCTCGGCAGCGCGGTGCTGGTCGCCCTGTTCCTGATCTTTGCGAAGCTCGACCTGCACGTGCCTGTGGTCTTCATGGCGGCGGCCATCTTGCAGTTCGGGCCCATCGGGGGGCTGATCGGCGCGGGCATCCACCTGTCGCGGATCACGGACCGGTCGGCGCCGGAAGACGAAGGCGATGATGACGAACCGGACGGCGGCACGAAGGCCGCAGTGACGCCTGCGCCGCGCGCACCGCAGCGCCCGTTTACAGCTTCCCTTGCTCCTTCGCCCGCCTGACGCGCTCGGCGCGGGCGGCCATCTTTTCCTTGATCGACGCATCGGCGGCGACGCGCGTGGGCTTTTCGCCTTCAGCCACCGGAAGCGGCGGAGGCGGAGGGGCTTCCTCCGGCTCCAGCTTGCCTTCGTCGATCAGCTTGCGGCGGCGCGCGGCCAACTCCGCCTCGCGAGCACTGTGCACCTTGGTCCGGCCGGAGAACAGGGCGGCCAGCTTGCCCTGGCCCGCACCGCCGGGCGCGGGGCGCTCGCTGAGATCGTTCTCGCGGTTCTTCAGGATCGTTGAAACGCGCCAGGCAACATAGGCCGCCACAGCGACGGCCACGCCTACCATGATGCGCATTTCAGGATCGAACAGGCTGTAGCCATACTGCGACAGCACGGCCCCCATCAGCACAAGGCCGATGGCCGTGAGCAGCACGAACAAGATCAGATAGCGTGTCATTCCTGAGTCTCCTTGGGGCCAGCAGTTCCGTCGCCGTCCTGCGGTCGGTTGGCATAGGGAATGGCGTCAAACTCAGCTTTCAGCCGGTCCTCGGCACCATCAATATCGAACACGCCCGTTGCTGCAATGATCACACCGATGACGGCAATCCCGACAAGCAGGCCGAGCGGGACGAAGACGAGGGACTCGCCTTGCGTTTCGTTGGTGTAGGTGAACTGCGGCGCAAGATAGAGACCGATCGCCAAGACGACCAGGACCAGTCCGAATCCGATGCGCAGCCAACGGCTCATGCGGCGGAAACTACCACCACTTCTCCGGTTTGGCCACGAAGCCGGCTGCGTCTTCCAGAGCGCCGCCGACGCGGAAGCAGGCGCTCTCGTCGAGCGCCTTGCCGATGACCTGCAGACCGAGCGGCAGTCCGCTGGCCGAGAGGCCCGCCGGCACTGCAATGCCCGGAAGGCCCGCAAGGTTTGCCGTCACGGTGAACACGTCGTTGAGGTACATCTCGACCGGATCGCCGGACTTCTCGCCGAAGGCAAAGGCAGGCGACGGACAGGCCGGCGTCAGGATCGCGTCGCACTTTTCGAAGGCATCGACGAAATCCTGGAAGATCTTGGTGCGGACCTTCTGGGCGCGCAGGTAGTAGGCGTCGTAATAGCCTGACGAAAGTACATACGTACCGATCATCAGGCGGCGCTGGACTTCCTTGCCGAAGCCGGAGGCGCGCGTGCCCTCGTAGGTCTGCGTCAAGTCCCTGCCTTCGACGCGCGCGCCATAACGCATGCCGTCATAGCGGGCAAGGTTGGACGAAGCTTCGGCGGGCGCAACGATGTAATAGGCCGGCAGGGCATACTTCGTGTGCGGAAGGGAAATGTCGACGATCTCTGCGCCGGCTTCCTTCAGCCACTTGATGCCCTGCTGCCAGAGCGCGTCGATCTCGTCGGAGAGGCCCTCGATACGGTATTCCTTCGGAATGCCAATCTTCATGCCCTTCACGCCCCTGCGCACATCCTTTCGCCAGTCCGGCGTCTTGATGTTCAGCGAGGTCGAATCCTTCGGATCGTGGCTGCACATCACTTCGAGCAGGATGGCGCTGTCTTCGACCGTCTTGCTGATCGGGCCTGCCTGATCGAGCGATGAGGCGAACGCCACCATGCCGTAGCGGCTGGCGCGGCCATAGGTGGGCTTGATGCCCACCGTGCCCGTAAACGAAGCGGGCTGGCGGATCGAACCGCCAGTGTCCGACGCCGTTGCGGCAAGGCAGAGGTTGGCAGCGACCGATGAAGCCGATCCGCCCGACGAACCGCCAGGGGTCAGGCTCTGGTTGTCGCCCTTGCGGCGCCAGGGGTTGATCACGTTGCCGAAATGCGACGTCTCGTTCGACGAACCCATTGCGAATTCGTCCATGTTGAGCTTGCCGAGCATGACGGCGCCTTCGTCCCACAAATTCTGAGTGACCGTGGATTCGTAAGTCGGGGTGAATTCGCCAAGAATGCCGCTGCACGCCGTCGTGCGCACGCCCTTGGTGCAATAGAGGTCCTTGATGCCGAGCGGCGCGCCATCGAGCTTGCCGGCCTTGCCCTTGGCGCGGCGCGCGTCGGAGGCTTTCGCCATATCCAGCGCCTTTTCAGGCGTTTCGACGACATAGGCGTTCAGCACGCGGGCCTTCTCGATGGCCGCGTTAAAGGCTTCGGTCAGCTCGACCGACGAAAATTGCTTCGAGTCCAATCCGTCCAGCGCTTCGGCGAGGGTCAGGGCGGTCAGGTCGGTCATGGGATTTCCCTATCGTGGACGTCGCCTGCTAGCCCCGCTGCCGCAAAAGTTCAAGTTTCTGTGAGCGGCTTGCGGCTGCGCCCCGCCGGGCGCACTGTGCAAAGCACAAAGCCAGCCCATTCAGGAGCTTTCTGCCATGAAAAACCTCATCCTGGCCGCCTGTGCCGCCATTGCCCTCGGCGGGTGCGCGTCCGCACCGGGCGAACCGACCAAGAAAGGCATCGAGAAATACGCGGGCGATCCGCGGCTCGGCGAGGAAACCAACAAGATCTGCTTCACGTCGAACATCGACGGTTTCAGCATGAACGACCGCGATACGGTGCTGCTGCATGATGGCAACAAGCGCTACATGGTCGAAGTGACCGGCACATGCTTCGATCTGGAGAATGCCCAGTCGATCGCGCTGGACGATACCACCGGCTGCCTGACGCCGGGCGACTCGATCATCGTGGCCGAAGCATTTGGCGGCAGCTTCGGCTCAAAGCGCTGCATGATCCGCAGCATCTACAATTGGGACCGCAAGGCCGAGAAGCCCGCGGAGACCGCTGAACCGGACGCACAAAATCCCTGATCACCCGGATGGCGCGCGCTTCGGCGCGTGCTAGACAGGTGCCATGCTTGCACCAGACAAAAGGGGCCGCGCCGAGGTTCGCACCTCGCCCCTGCACGGACGCGGATTGTTTGCCTCCCGCCTGATCCCTGAGGGTGGCGTTATCGGCGTCTATCCACTGCTGGTGCTCAGCCACGAGGATACAGCCACGCTGAAATCTACGCGGCTGTACCATTATGTGTTCTATGTCGACGAGCGCGCGGACGGCGCCATTCGGGCCGCCGTCGCGTTTGGGGAAATCTCGATGTGCAACCACAGCCCGGCCGCGAATGCCGAGTTTGAGGTTGACGCCGTCGCGCAAACCGTGACCTTGACTGCGTCAGCCGACCTGCCGGCCGGCACAGAGATTCTGATTGACTATCAAGAGTTTGCCGAAGAAGCGCTCTAGCGCCGCAACACAATCCGGGAGGAAACACCATGCCCAACACGGTTCCAAAGACCGCGCTCCAGCTACGCAGCCTGGCGAAAGCCTCAGGCGAATTGGAGCTTTCGCTCGCCGAAGTGCTCGTCCCGGAGCCCGGCCCCGATGACGTGCTGATCCGGGTCGAGGCCACGCCGATTAACCCGTCGGACCTTGGCTTGCTCGTCGGCGGCGCTGACATGAGTACCGCCAAGGCGTCGGGCACGAAGGAACAGCCCGTCGTCACCGCCAACATCCCTCCGCCCGCTTTGCGTGCAATGACCGCCCGTCTCGACCAATCCATGCCGGTCGGCAACGAGGGCGCGGGCGTGGTCGTCAAGGCCGGCTCCTCGCCCGCCGCGCAAGCCCTGCTCGGCAAGATGGTCGCCGGCCTCGGCGGCGAGATGTATTCGCAATACCGGATGCTCAACGTCGCGCAGTGCCTGCCGCTGCCGGATGGCACGTCGGCCAAGGACGGCGCGTCTTGCTTCGTGAACCCTCTGACCGCTCTGTCATTCGTTGAAACGATGAAGATGCAGGGCCGCACCGGCATCGTGCACACGGCTGCCGCATCCAACCTCGGCCAGATGCTGGTGAAGATCTGCCAGAAGGACAACGTCCCGCTGGTCAACATCGTGCGCAAGAAAGAGCAGGCCGACATCCTGAAGGGTCTCGGCGCGAAATACATCGTCGACTCGACCTCGCCGACCTTCATGGAAGACCTGATCACGGCCCTCGCCGAGACCAAGACGACGCTGGGCTTCGACGCCATCGGCGGCGGGCCGCTCGCCGGTCAGCTGCTCGTGGCCATGGAAGCTGCCGCCGTTCGCAACATGAAGGAATTCAGCCGTTACGGTTCGGGCCAGCAAACGCAGGTCTACATTTACGGCCGGCTCGACATGTCGCAGACAACCGTTCCGCCCGGCGTGGGTTTCGCCTGGAACCTCGGCGGTTACCTGCTGACACCGTTCCTGCAACAGGTGGGTCCGGAAGTTCGCGCCCGCATGCGCCAGCGCGTCGTCGACGAGCTGAAGACGACGTTCGCCAGCCACTACACAGCCGAAATCTCGCTGGCCGAAGCGCTCGATCTGAAAACGCTGCAGGCCTACAACGCCAAAGCAACCGGCGAGAAATACCTGATCAATCCCAACAAATAGCCTGCCGGCTTGCCGGGCCGCGCCAAGCGCGTGGCCCGGTCAAGGCAGTATCGGAGCGTGTTCGTTCAGCGCGCTATCGCTTCAGGTGTTCCATACCCTTGAGCTCGCCCGGCTTCGCGACCGGTGCGCCCAGTTTCGGCTTCACCTTCTCCGCCTTGGGCTTGCGGACTTCCTTGTTGGATTTCTTTTGACCCTTGGCCATCGGTTCAGTCTTTCAGTGACTGAGGCGGAATCGCCCCGCCACAGAGGTGGGGTGTTTCGCAGACGAATGTAAGCGGGTGGGGGAAGTCTATTCGACGGCCTTGGGCACAACGAAGAAGCCGTGTTCGCTGCGCGGCGCGTTGGCCAGCACCTGGTCGCGGATGTTGCCATCGGTGACGAGATCCTCGCGCATCGGCAGCTTCGTCTCGACGACGGAAGTCATGGGCGCAACGCCTTCGACGTCCACTTCGTTCAGCTGGTCGATCCAGCCGAGGATGCCGTTCAGCTCGCCGGCCAGCTCGTCCAGGCGCTCTTCCGGCACCGCAATACGGGACAAGCGGGCTACTTTGCGGACATCGTCGCGGGTAACGCTCATGGGGCGGCTCCTCTGGTCCGGCCCGATTACGCCATAGGCAAAGCCGCTTCAAGGCGGTATGTGCCCGCGCATGTCGGTTGTTGATCTGTTCGACCTGCCTGCGAAAGGCGTGCTGATCGGCCTCGATCCCGGCACGAAGACGCTCGGCGTTGCCGCAACCGACCCGAGCCGCATCCTCGCGAGCCCTGTCGAGACCATAGCCAAGGTGAAGCTCGCCCCCTCGCTGGCCCGGCTGTTCGAGATCTATGACGCGCGCCAGGGCGTCGGTCTCGTCGTCGGCCTGCCACTGAACACGGACGGTACGCAGGGCCCCCGGGTCCAGTCTGTGCGCACATTGGTTTCAAACCTGCTCAAGGTGCGCGACATTCCGGTGGCCTTCGAGGACGAACGTTATTCCACCGTGGCCGCCGATGAACTGCTCCGCGACCTCTCCTTCACCGAGCAGCGCCGCGCCGACCGGATCGACGCGATGGCCGCCGCCATGATCCTTCACTCGGCGCTGAAGCGGCTGGAGACGCCGCGATGACAGCGTTTCTCATCGCGCTCGTACCGGTCGTACTGATCGTGGTGTTGGGTCAGTTCCTCGCGCGCCGCGGCATGATCACCGGCGACGCTTTTCGCGCGCTCGACCGGCTGTCCTTCCTCGTCCTGCTGCCCGCCCTGATCGTGCGCGCGCTGGCCAACGCCTCGTTCGACGAGGCGCCCTGGCTGATGCTGGGCACCCTGCTCCTCGCACAGATCGTGATGGCGCTGGTCGGCCTCTCGGCGCGCTGGTGGCCCGGCATCGAGCGCCCCGCCATCGGCACCATCGTGCAGTCCAACGTACGCTGGAACACGATCATAGCCTTGTCCCTCGGCGGGCTGCTGTTCGGCAATCATGGCATTGCGCTGGTCAGCCTTGTCGCCGCGGCGATGATCCCCATGGCCAACGTCATCTCGGTCTACGCCCTGATCAGCCATGCCGACCATCCGCCCGGCACCAAGCCCCGCCCCCTGCTCGCGATGCTCCGCAACCCGCTCGTGATTGCCTGCGTGATCGGCATCTCGCTCGCGAGCTTCCACGTGAAGCTGCCGGTGATCGCCGACGAAACCCTGAAGATGCTCGCCAACGCCGCCATCGCTGCGGGGCTTCTCAGCGCGGGCGCGGGCGTCGATCTCGGTGCCTTGAAACGTGCAGGCCTGCGCACGTTCTTCTGGTCGACAGTCCGCCTCTTCGGCATGCCGCTGATCACACTCGCCATCGGCCTCACGCTCGGCCTCTCGGGACTGCCGCTCGCCATCGCCCTGATTTGCTCGGCCACTTCGACCGCGCCCAATTCCTACGTCCTGGCCCGCGAACTCGGCGGCGACTCGACCCTGGCGGCTAACCTGATCGCCGTGCAGACGCTCAGCGCGGCCGTCACCCTGCCCCTCGTCTGGCTGCTCATCCTCGCCATCGGGGCCGCCTGAAGGCTTGCTCCGCACCGGAATCGCGCCTAAACCGCCGCAAATCGAAGGGGCCTTCATGGCAGCGGCGCACGCAGACTACACCTTCCGGCACGACCATTTGCTGGGAATCGAAGGCCTTCACCCCCTTGATATTGCTCACATATTAGACTTGGCGGACACTTATGCCGAGGCCACACGCAAGGGCCTTAGGCCCGAGCCGGTCCTCACCGGCAAGACCGTGGTAAACTTGTTCTTCGAGAACTCGACTCGTACCATGTCCAGCTTCGAGATCGCCGCCCGCCGTCTGGGCGCGGATGTGGTGTCGATGCCGGTCGCCAATTCGAGCGTGAAGAAGGGCGAGACCCTGATCGACACGGCGATGACGCTGAACGCGATGAAACCGGATGCGCTGGTCGTGCGCCACTCTGCCTCGGGCGGCGCGAAACTGCTCTCCCGCAAGGTCGATTGCGCGGTGATCAATGCCGGCGACGGCACGCACGAACACCCGACGCAGGCCCTGCTGGACCTGCTGACCATCCGCCGCGTGAAGCGCCGTATCGAGGGCCTCAAGGTCGTCATCTGCGGCGACATCGCCCACAGCCGCGTGGCGCGTTCCACCACGATGGCGCTGCACCTGATGGGCGCACGCGTCCATCTTTGCGGCCCACGCACACTGATCCCTCCGGGTACGGACACATGGGGCGCCGAAAGTGCGGGCACGGACTTTGACCAGGCCTTGCCCGGCGCAGACGTGGTGATGATGCTGCGCCTCCAGCTGGAGCGCATGAATGGCAGCTTCCTGCCGAGCCAGCGCGAATACTTCCGCTATTTCGGCCTCACGGCCGACCGTCTCGCCCTCGCCAAGCCGGATGGCATCGTCATGCACCCCGGTCCGATGAACCGCGGGGTCGAGATCGAAAGTTCCATCGCCGATGGCGAACGTTCGGTTATCACCCAGCAGGTCGAAATGGGTGTTGCCGTGCGCGAAGCGGTTCTTCACCTGCTCGCAGGAGGGCGCGCATGAGCCTCGAAATCGTGAATGCCCACCTCATTGATCCGGCCACCGGCACGGATGCACCCGGCGGCGTGCTCATCGACCGGGGCATTATCAAGGAATTCCGTACAGGAACGGGTGTGTCCTTCAGCGGCGCCTCCGAGACCATCGATGCCGGCGGCCTCTGCCTCGCGCCCGGCCTGATCGACCTGCGCGCCAAGACCGGAGAACCCGGCGGGGAGCACAAGGAAACGCTCGCCACCGCCTCACGCGCCGCCCTCTCCGGCGGCATTACCAGCCTCGTCGTGATGCCCGACACGCGCCCCGTCATCGACGATGTGGCGCTGGTGCAGTTCATTGCCGAGCGGGGCCGCGAAACGGCGTTCGCGCGTGTCTATCCGGCGGGCGGTCTGTCGGTCGGCCTCGCGGGCGAAGCGATGTCCGAGATCGGCATGATGGCCGAAGCCGGCGCCGTGCTGTTCACCAATGGCGACTGGCCGATCGCCAGCGCGCAGGTGATGAAGCGCGCGATGGCCTACGCCGCCAGCCGCGGCGCCATCGTGATGTCGCGTCCCGATGATCGCTCACTGGCCGGTGGCGGCGTGATGAACGCGGGCGAATTTGCGGCCCGAAATGGCCTGTCCGGCATCCCGGTCGAAGCCGAATGGATCGGCGCCATGCGCGACGTGACACTCGCCGAGCAGACCGGCTGCGCGCTGATCCTCGATCAGGTCACCACCCAGCGCACGCTCGACATCGCAGACATCGCACGCGGCCGGGGCGCAAAGGTCTTCACCACGGTCGCCGCCCATTCCCTGTTCTTCAACGAGCTCGATGTCGGCGACTACCTCACCTATTGCAAGGTCAACCCGCCCTTCCGCACAGAGCAGATGCGCAAGACACTGATCCAGTGCCTGAAGGAAGGGTCGATTAACGCCGTCGTCTCTGCGCACGATCCTCAGCCCCCAGAAGAAAAGCGCCTGCCCTTCGGTGAGGCGACGTTCGGCGCCGCGGGGCTCGAGACAGTTCTACCCTGCTTGCTGACACTGGTGGCGGAAGGCGAGCTGTCGATGATTGAGGCGCTCACTCCGGTCACCATCGGCCCAGCCTCCATTCTCGGCCTGCCGCAGGGCCGAATTGCCAGGAATGCCCCTGCCGACCTGATCCTCTTCGATCCCGGTAAACCCTGGCTCTGCGACCGCGACCACCTGCTCTCGCGTTCGAACAACTCACCATTCGACGGGCGCAGGCTGCAGGGCCGGGTGATGCGCACGTTTGTCGGTGGCAGGACTGTGTTCGAGCGATAAGTGTGCCACCCTGTCCGCACCATTTGGTTGGAGGACGCAGCCTGCGCTCGAGCAAAGCCTACCTGCTCATCCTGATCTCATCGCTGTCTTTGGCATCGCTGGGGGCGCAGCGAGTGTGTACGCGGATGCCGCAACGGTCGGCTCGACGGGCGGCATCTATGCGGCGCTTGAACGCGCGGGTCAGGCTGACAATCAAGCACTGCGCGACGAACTCGATGCCGTCTTGCTGCCGCAGAAACGGCTCTGGTCGGTCTTGGGAATCGGAGGGCTTGTGTCCACTGTCCTCGCCCTCCTGGCGCTGGTGATCGGCTGGAGCCCGACCAAGTAATCCGCCCGCCCCTTGCCGCCTCTGCCGGGCCTGACTACACCTTGCCCCATCAGGGACGGGCGAGGAACACACCACCATGCCGGAATGGGCCATCTACGCACTTGCGTCGCTCGTCGGCTATCTGGCGGGGTCAGTCCCGTTCGGGCTGGTGATCACCAAGGCCGCCGGTCTCGGTGACATCCGCGCTATCGGCTCGCACAGCATCGGCGCCACCAACGTGCTGCGCACCGGCCGCAAGGATCTCGCCCTCGCCACCTTCCTGCTCGACAGCCTGAAAGCGGGCCTCGCCGCGCTCGGCTTCTCGATAGTGGCCGGTCCCGAGGCCGGCGTCATCGCAGGCGCCAGCGCGTTCATCGGCCACTGCTATCCCGTCTGGCTCGGCTTCAAAGGCGGCAAGGGCGTCGCCACCTATGCCGGCCTGCTGATCTTCATCACCCCCCTCAAAGGCCTCCTGATCGGTGCGCCCGTCTGGCTTGGCGTCTTTGCGCTGACGCGCATTTCGTCACTCTCGGCCCTCTGCGCCGCCATCGCGGTGCCGCCGGGTGCCTACCTTCTCGGAGAGCGCAATCCGGTGATCCTGGCCGGGCTCTCGCTTCTGTCCGTCCTGGTGTTCTGGACTCACCGCGCGAACATCGGCCGGCTCCTCTCGGGAACCGAGCCGCGCTTCGGAAAGTCGAAAGCCAAGCCGGAAGAATGAGCCCACGCCGGCTGAACGAGACCGAGCGGCGAGACGGGGTGCGCCAGGCCGTCGGCCCGCACCCTATGCCCCTCGACGAGATCGCCCGTGCCGCAGGGCTCAATCCAGCCCAGTGCAGCGCCGTCGCGAGAGAGTTGGAGCTCGCCGGAGAGGCGCTGTCCTATCCGGGCGGACTTTTGGCCCGCGCGGTTTAGCTGTGGCCTGTGTGCACCGTCCCGGCGGGCAAAAGCAGGCCGTGGCTGCGCCATGGCTGGACGGCCCGCTGGATCGACTCTAAGCCTTCCCTGACGTCGGCACGGTCCTGCAGGGGAAGACAGGCCGCGCTCAATGACGGCAGACTGAGGGTGAAACTTTTGGCAATGTGGTCCCAATACGCCCTGCTCGCCGGATTTTCCGCGGTGCTGCCCTTTGCTGCCTATGCCGAGGACGCCGGCACCAGCGAAACCGCACCCGCAACCGAAACCGTCGATGAGCGGGTGATTCTCGAAGCCGACACGGTCTACGAACTGCGAGAAGAGAACAGCCTCGTTGCCGAGGGCAATGTTGAAGCCCTGTATCAAGGCCGCATCCTGCGCGCCGACCGGCTTGTCTATAACCGCACCACCGAAAAGGTGCGCGCCAACGGCAATGTCGTGATCATCGACACCGACGGCTCGCAACAGTTCGCTGACGAAGTCGAGGTCGGCTCGAACCTTTCGGACGGCTACGCCATCGGCTTCTCGGCGCGCCTTGCGCAAGGCGCCAGCGTCGCTGCGAACTCCGCAATCCGCCGGCCCGACGGCATCAACGCGCTCGATCAGGTCGTCTACACGTCCTGCGAGGTTTGCGAGGAAAAGAAAACGCCGACTTGGGCCATCCGTGCCCGCCGCGCAGTGCTGGACGAACAGAGCCAGATGATCTCCTACCGCGATGCGGTGGTCGAGGTGGCCGGCATCCCGGTCTTCTATCTGCCTTATCTGGCCCACCCCGATCCGAACTCGGACCGCCGCTCGGGCCTGCTCATTCCGAATGCTGGCGTGTCCTCGAAACTCGGCACCTTCTACAAACAGCCCTACTACTGGGCGATCTCCGATTATTCGGACCTGACGATCGCACCGCTGCTGTCGGAAAACGTGAACCCTGTTCTCAATCTCGAATACCGCAAACGCTTCTATTCCGGCGCCTTGAATATCGAGACGAGCTTTACTGAAGAGGCCGATTTCGACAGCGACGGCGTGCGCTTCGGCGAAGAGAAATTCCGCGGCCACGTCTACGCCAACGGCGCCTTCGCGCTCTCGCCGGAATGGATATGGGGCTTTGCCGTCGAGAGCCAGACGGACGACCTCTACGACCGCCGCTACGATATCGACGGCCAGAACGACAAGCGCGGCCTGTATTCGAACCAGCCCCGCCGCCTGCTGTCGCAGCTCTATGCCGTCGGCCAGGGCGACGACTATTACGCTGACGCTGCAGTCCTGCAGTTCCAGGGCCTGAGGGGCGTTGACGATGCCAGCCGCCTGCCCACCGTGTCGCCGCTGCTTTATGCCGAAAAGAACTGGAACCTTGGCAGCTACGGCTTTGCCAAGGCAGAAGTTTCCTCGGCCGTAATCACACGCGACGTCGGCGCCGACAGCCAGCGCGTCAGCGTCGGCGGCGAATGGCGCGACTTCAACCTGCTTCCCGGCGGCGTGACCTTTGAGCCCTTTGCCGAGATCCGCGGCGACTATTACGCGTTGGACGAAGCCGTCAGCGGTGAGCCCGATGTCACGCGGGCCGTCGGCAATGCCGGCGCCAAGTTCGCCTATCCGCTGTACCGGCCCGGCAAGACTGTCGACCTGATGCTGGAACCGGCGGTCATGGCCGCCTGGGGCTTCTCGAACGTCAATGATTCGGCGATCCCCATCGAGGACAGCCAGCTCTACGAGTTCGATGAATCGAACCTCTACCAGGCCAATGGCTTCGACAATTATGACCTCTACGAGGGCGACGGGAAGGTCAGCGCCGGCCTGACCGGCCGGGCGATCTGGAAGAACGGCGTCGAACTCAGCACCACGGTCGGCCGCCGTTGGCGCTCGCGCCCCGACGCCGCTTTCGATGTCGCTTCCAACCTCGATGGCACATCGTCGGACTGGGTGGTGGCCTCGTCGGTTGACCTTGGCCGCGCGCTGCGCGTCTCCAGCCGCATGCGCCTCGATGATGAGGAATACTCCCTTAACCGACTGGACCTGCGGTTTTCGACCTCCTTCAGCCGGTTCCGGGCCGTCGGCCAATATTACAAGATCGACCCGCGGATCAGCCCGACGGGCACGGCCGATGAAGGCATCTACCTTCAGGGCGAAGTGCAGGTCACCAAGCAGTACTCGCTGATCTTCGGCCAGCTGCGCGATATCACGGATGACATCGACGCCCGTCAGTCCATCGGCCTCGCCTATTCCGACGATTGCTCGCGCTTCGAGCTGATCTACAGCCGCAACGAGTTGCGCGACCGTACGCTTGGCCCGTCGGAAAACATCCAGTTCCGGTTCACCTTGAAATCGCTGGGTAACTTCGGATCGAGCGAGTTCGACTGATCTGGTTCGCCTGCGGCCTGAAAACTGCAACAAATCATGGCTTACTGTGCTCCCGCGTTGCGCGGGGGGCGGGGATTTGTAAGGTCTTCGGGAAGCATATAAAGGGTTCCGCGAACCGGAATTCCACGGAGGTTGTTGAATGGTGCGTGCAGTCCTGATGGCGGCTCTGGTGGCAATGAGCGCCCCCGTTGCAATGGCACAGGCGCCCGAAGCGGCGCCGGACGAGAACCGTCTCCAACTCGAAGGCATCGCGGCCATCGTGAACGACAAGCCGATTTCCTATTCGGACGTCCGCCAGCGCGCCCGCCTGCTGATGCTGACGCTCGGCCGGCAGCAGCCCACCGCCGAACAGATCCAGCAGATCACCGGCCAGGCCCTCGAACAGCTCATCGATGAACGCCTCCAGCTCGACCGCGTGGCCGAATTCGAAGTCGAAGTGGACCGCCGCGAAATCGATGCGGAACTTGCCAGTATGGCTTCCGAAGGCGGCCTCGGCGCCGACGGCCTGCGCCAGCAGCTACTGTCTGCCGGGGTGAACCCGGTCAGCCTCGAAGAGCAGATCCGGGCCGAGATCGCCTGGAACCGCCTGATGAGTGGCCTTTACGGTTCGCGCATACGCGTGTCCGACAGTCAGGTCGACGACCAGCTGGAGCGCCTGCGTACGGCGTCCAAGAAAACCCAGTACCGCGTCAGCGAGATCTTCCTTTACGCACCCGACGAAGAGACCCGGGCCGAAGCCCTGAAGGCGGCCGATTCGATTGTCCAGCAACTGCAGAATGGCGCCGATTTCCGTGTCGCTGCGCAGCGCATCTCCTCGGCCCCGACCGCCGCAACCGGCGGCGACATGGGCTGGGTGACGGCGGACGACCTCGCCCCCGGCCTCTCCGAAGCCGTGGCCGGCGCGACGGTTCCCGCGCTTCTGCCGCCCATCGCGGTCGAAACGGGCGTTTACATCCTCACAGTGTCCGCCAAGCGTGAACCCAGCCAGCCGACCACCAAGGTTGACCTGAAGCGTCTCGTGGCCACCGACGGCAAGGACGAGACCATCCGCGAAGCCATGAGCCGCATCACATCCTGCGAGGACGTCCAGTCGGTCGCCAATTCGAAATCCGAGCTGCGCAACCAGGACCTGCCGGAAATCGATGTCGAGGAACTCGGCCCCGAAGGACGCGAACTGGTGCTGGCCACCGCTGTGGGCAGCCCGACAGAAGTGTTCGCCGTCGGCAGCGGCCTCGCCGTGATGTACGTCTGCAAACGCGAAGATGGCGCCGAGGCCCTTCCCTCCAAGGAAGACCTCAAGAACTCCATCAAGTCGCGCGAACTGGCGATGATTTCGGAGCGCGAATTGCGCAATTCCCGCCGCGACGCGACCATCATCTACCGTTGATCCGCGAAATCGCGCTTGCCTGACGTGCCGATTGGCGCGACATCGCCCGCGTGAGCACCCGTTTGCCCCTTTCCCTGGCCCTGACGATGGGCGACCCCGCCGGCTGCGGTCCGTCCATCTCAGGCGCCGCCTGGCAGGCGTTGCACCGGGAATCCGGCGCCGCCTTCTACCTGATCGGTGACCCGAAGCTCGTGCGCGGCGCGCCCGTGCAGGTGATCGCATCGCCCGCTGAAGCCTCTGGCGTATTCGCCCGCGCCCTTCCCGTGATCGCCCTGCCCAATGTCCCCCCGGTCGCGCCCGGCGTCCCGGACGCCGCCGCAGCGCCCGCCATCGTCCGCGCCATCGAGCTTGCCGTCGCTGATGCCCTTGAAGGGCGCGCCTCAGGCGTTGTAACCAATCCGATCAACAAGGCGCTGCTCTACGGCACAGGCTTTCGCTTTCCGGGGCACACGGAGTTCGTGGCGCACCTCTGCGAGCAGGCCGGCCATGCCGTCAGCCCCGTTATGATGCTCACCGGCGGCGGCCTGCGCGTTGCCCTCGCCACCATCCACATGCCACATGCCGCAGTGCCGGCTGCACTGGGTGATGGACGGCTGGAGCGGATTGCCCGTGCCGTGCACACTTCCCTCATCCGCGACTTCGGCATTGCCCGGCCGCGCCTCGCCTTCTCGGGCCTCAACCCCCATGCCGGCGAAGATGGCACCATCGGGCGCGAGGAAGTGGAGATCATCAATCCGGCAGCGCATCGTCTGCAGGCGGACGGCATCGACATCTCGCTGGCCCGCCCCGGCGATACGGTGTTTGCCGAAGCCCTCTCGGGCGCCTATGACGCCGTGATCGCCATGACCCACGACCAGGGCCTGATCCCGGTCAAGACGCTGGACTTTTGGGGCGGCGTGAATTCGACTCTCGGCCTGCCCATCGTGCGCACCAGCCCGGACCATGGCACGGCCTACGACGCCGCTGCTGCCGGCACCAGCCGCCCTGACAGCCTGATCGCCGCGCTCCGCCTCGCCGCTGAGTTCGCGGCCAACCGAATGAAACCATACGCATGACCGACGAACATCATCCGCTCACGGACGCTCCCGCTCGCAAGGCGCTGGGCCAGCATTTCCTGTTTGATCCCTCGATCCTGAAGCGCGCCGCCAATGCAGCAGGCTCCCCCAAGGGCCGCACCGTCATCGAAGTCGGCCCGGGCCCGGGCGGCCTCACGCGCGCCATCCTCAACGAGGATCCCGCCAAACTCATCGCCGTGGAAACCGACCCGCGCTTTTCCGAAGCACTGCTGGACTGGCCGGAAGCGAAAAGCGGTCAGATGATCGTCATTGCGAAGGACGCGCGCAAGGTGCGCTGGGACAAGACACTCGCCGAACTCGGCGCCAGCGGCCCCGCCATGATCATCGCCAACCTGCCCTACAATGTCGGCACGCCCTTGCTGGTGGACTGGCTGAAGGCGGGCGACTGGCGCGGCGAGATGGCCCTGATGTTCCAGAAGGAAGTCGCCGAGCGGATCTGCGCCAAGCCGGATACGGACGCCTACGGACGATTGGCCGTGCTCGCGCAGGCCGTCACCCGCCCGTACATCTCGTTCACCCTGCCGCCGGGCGCCTTCCGACCGCCACCGAAAGTCGACAGCGCTGTCGCCGTGTTCGAGCCGCTGCCGCCGGAGAAGCGGTTCGCGCATATCGAGCTGCTCGAGCAAATCGCCGGCGCCGCCTTTGGCCAACGGCGCAAAATGCTGCGCGCCGCGCTGAAGCCGTTCGCCAAAAAGCGTGGCATGAAGGCCGAAGAGTGGCTTGCCGCCTGCGGCATCGACCCGACCACCCGCGCTGAAACGCTGACCCAGGCTGAGTTCCGTACACTGGCCAACAGCCTGGCCTGAGCCCGCGTGCGGCCTGCGCCTAGTCCTCGCCGAGCAGCGTGCGGACGTGGCCTTCCAGGTCGAGCTGGCGCAGCCGCTTGAGGCGTTCCACCAGCAGGATGCGCTTCAGGCGTTGGTAGGCGGCTTTCAGCTCGTCATTGACGATGACATAGTCATAGCGCCGCCAGTGCATGATCTCGCGCTTGGCATCTTCCATGCGCCGCGACACGATCTCGGGCGTTGAGCCCGGACGGTTCGACAACCGCTCCTGCAGCGCGTTGATGCTCGGCGGCAGGATGAACACCGAGACGACATCGTTCGGCATCTGGTCGTGCAGAGCGTCCGCGCCCTGCCAGTCCACGTCGAACAGCACATCCTCGCCTGCTTCAAGCCGCGCGACGGTGTCGGCTTTCGGCGTGCCGTAATACTTGTCGAACACATGCGCCCATTCGAGGAACTCGTTCGCCTCGATCATGTCGTGGAACTGTTCGGGCGTCTTGAAGAAATAGTCTTTCCCATCGACCTCGTTCGGGCGCGGCGGCCGCGTGGTGGCCGAGATCGACAGCTTTACGTCCGTGAATTCTTCCAGCAGCATTTTCGACAGCGTCGTCTTGCCGGCGCCCGACGGGCTCGACAGCACCAGCATCAGCCCGCGCCTCCGGCCACGGTCTTTCGGATGTCCGCTATTCGACATTGGCCGACTGCTCCTTGAACTGGTCGATCACCCCTTTGAGGCTGAGTCCCGCATTCGTCAAATCGAGGCTCGCGGATTTCGAGCAAAGCGTATTAGCTTCCCGGTTCAGCTCCTGCGCCAGGAAATCCAGCTTCCGCCCTGCGGGCGAGCCCGCGTTCAGGAGGTCGCGGCCCGATTTCACGTGCGCGCCAAGCCGGTCCAGCTCCTCGCGCACATCCGCCCGCGCGGCCGACAGAGCCGCCTCGGCCGCAAAGCGCTCGGCGTCCACACGGCCTTCCTGGTCCAGCTCCTCCAGCTGCTTCTGCAGCTTCGCCTTGATCAGGCCCGGCTGGGTCGCGGCGAGCCGCGCGGCCTCCCCCGCAAGCGCCTCGATCTGGTCGAGATGACCCGACAGCAACCCCATCAGCGAGGCGCCCTCGGCGCGGCGACCTTCACCCAGCTGGTCCAGCGCCAACCGCGCCCCGGCGCTCAGGGCCGCCATCGCCGCCTCATTGGCCGCCAAGTCACGCAGCGTGGCCCCGCTGGTCTCCACGACGCCCTTGAACGTCATCAGCGTCGCGATAGCTTCCGGCGTCGGCTCGAAACCGGCGGCCTTGCGCGCCGCCTCGGCCAGCGCGCCGAGGAGCGCATGGTCGATCGTCACCCCGCCGGCCCCGGCCGCCATATCGACCCGCAGGCTCACCTGCAGCGAGCCGCGATTGAACCGCTCGCCCGCCATCGCCTTCACGTCGCGTTCCAGCGCCTCGCAGCCCGGCGGATAGTTCACCCGCACGTCCAGCGAGCGGCCATTGACGCTCTTGGCTTCCCAGGCCCAGCTGCCCCAGCTTTCCTCCCCGGTGACCCGCGCGAAGCCAGTCATCCCCGACAATATCCCCATCAGTTTGCCCGCTCCTTCAGGATCTCGCCGCGCTCATAAGCCCGGTAAGCCGCGACGTTCCGGTTGTGCTCGTCCAGCGTCCGGGCGAACAGGTGCCCACCCTTACCGTCCGCCACAAAGAAAATGTACTCCGTCTCCGGAGGGTTGAGGACCGCCGCTATCGCGTCGCGTCCCGGATTGCAGATCGGCGTCTTCGGCAGGCCGTCGATCTGGTATGTGTTCCAGTCCGTGTGCCGATCGATCTCGGACCGATAGAGCGTGCGCCGCTGGCCGGCCTTGTTGTACAGGGGCTCCCCCTTTGAGATGCCATAGATGATCGTCGGATCGCTCTGCAGGCGCATGCCGCGTTTCAGGCGCGTCGTGAACAGCGCCGCCACTTGCGGGCGCTCGTCGGCGCGGCCCGTTTCCTTCTCCACCACCGAGGCCAGGATCACCGCCTCCTGCGGCGTGGTGATCGGCAGGCCGTCCTGGCGCTGGGGCCACAGCTCTTCCAGCAGGTCCGCCTGCGCCTGCTGCGTCTTGGCGATCAGATCGGCGCGCGTCATGCCGCGATGGTACATGTATGTATCCGGCAGCATCGTGCCCTCTTCGGGCAAGACTTCCGGCATGTCACCCGTCAGGATTTCGTCTTTCTCGATCAGCTTAAGCAGCTGCGCGGTCGTGCGTCCCTCGGGCAAAGTGATCCTGTGCAGCACCGAGCGCCCCTCGATCAGTATGCTGAGCACCTGCTGAAGCGTGGCTTCCTTTTCGATGATGTATTCTCCGGACTTCACGCCCAGCTCGGTTCCGTCCAGCCGCGCCTTCAGGCGCAGGAGGCGGGCGTCGTGGATGATACCGTCCGTCTCCAGACGCTCGGCTACGGTCGCCAGCGCCTCGCCGTTCTCCACCTTGAACACGGTTTCATGTGCCAGCGGCCCGGGGCGCGTCAGTTCATTGTTGAACCAGACCCAGCCCGCCGCAGCGCCCGCCCCTGCCAGGAAGGCAATGAAGAACAGCCAGAATACCAGCGCTTTCAGGAATCGCATCGGGGCCTCATCAACGTGACATGTCGCGGTTGTTCTACCGTGCCTGCCCCGGCCCGAAAATCAATTGTCCGCAGCAAGACCCCACCACAGCGCCGCGGGGCAGCATTAAACTCAGGTCACTTGCTTCAGGATTAGCGACGCGTTGGTGCCGCCGAAACCGAAACTGTTGGACATGGCTGCGCGTACCCGGCCTTTCTTGGCCTTGTGTGGGATGAGGTCGATCACCGTCTCGAAGCTCGGATTGTCGAGGTTCAGTGTCGGCGGCATCACCTGGTCACGGATCGCCAGGGCACAGAACGCCGCTTCGATCGCGCCGGCGGCGCCCAGAAGGTGGCCGACGGCCGATTTGGTCGACGACATCGACAGGTTCTTTGCGTGATCACCGAAAGCCCGCTCCACAGCGCCGGCTTCGCCTTCGTCACCTTTCGGCGTCGAGGTGCCGTGGGCGTTGACATAGTCGATCTCGGTCGGGTCGATTCCGGAATTCTTCAACGCCATCTTCATGGCGCGGTAGCCGCCTTCGGCGCCTTCGGCCGGCGCCGTGATGTGATAGGCGTCGCCCGTGAGGCCGTACCCAGCCACTTCGGCATAGATTTTTGCGCCGCGGGCTTTTGCATGCTCATACTCTTCGAGCACCAGCACCGCTGCGCCTTCCCCCATCACGAAACCGTCACGGTCCTTGTCATAGGGCCGCGACGCCTTCTCGGGGGTGTCATTGAAATTGGTCGACATCGCCTTGGCGGCACAGAAGCCGGCAATGCCGAGCCGTCCGATCACCGCTTCGGCGCCGCCGGCCACCATCACGTCGGCGTCGCCATACTTGATGAGGCGGGCAGAGTCCCCGATCGCGTGTGCGCCGGTGGCGCACGCGGTCACGACCGAATGGTTCGGTCCCTTCAATCCGTGGCGGATCGACACCTGGCCAGAAGCCAGGTTGATCAGCGAAGCCGGAATGAAGAAGGGGCTGACCTTCCGCGGTCCCTGCTCGTGCAGAAGGATTGCGGTTTCGTAGATCGTTTCCAGGCCGCCGATCCCCGAACCGATCAGAACGCCAGCGCGTTCCTTCTGTTCGTCGGTTTCAAGCGGCAGCGCGGCATCCGCGATGGCTTCGTCGGCCGCCGCAACGGCGTACACTACGAACTCATCAGTCCGGCGCTGCTCCTTGGCCGACATCACCTTGTCGGGATCGAAAGCGTGGGGGTCACCCGCACCGCCGCCCCGGCCAGATGCGTACGGCACCTGGAAAGCAATCTTGCAAGGAAGGTCCGAGGCGTCGAACTTGTCTATTGCACCTGCGCCGGACTTGCCGGCAATCAGGCGTTCCCAAGTGGCCTCGCGCCCGTTGGCGAGCGGGGACACGATACCGATACCGGTGATGACAACGCGACGTTCGGACATTGCAGCCAAGGCGCCTTAGATATGCGCCTTGATGTGCGAAACGGCGTCGCCGACCGAGCGGATCGACTCCTGCACATCATCGGGAATTTCGATGTTGAACTCTTCCTCGAAAGCCATGACCAGCTCAACGAGGTCCAACGAGTCGGCACCGAGGTCGTCGATGAAGCTTGCGCCCTCAACCACTTTGTCAGCTTCGACGTCGAGGTTTTCGACGACAATTTTTTTCACGCGCTCAAGAACGTCAGACATGGATACCTCTCTCGATATGCCTGCAGACTGGCCCATTTCCGAACCATTGTGTTGCGCCTAGCACACACTTCCGCGAAGCGCCAAGCCCTTGTCTCAACAGGGACTGCGCAGGGTCAGATCATGGCCATGCCGCCGTTGATATGCAGGGTTTGCCCCGTGACATAGGCGGCTTCGCTGGAGGCGAGGTACACCGCACCTGCAGCAATATCGTTGCCCTGCCCCAGGCGGCCCGAAGGAATCTGCCCCAGAAGGGCCTGTTTCTGGGTTTCCGGCAGCCCGTCGGTCATGGGCGATTCGATGAATCCGGGGGCAATCGTGTTGGCGGTGATTCCCCGGCTGGCCACTTCCTGGGCCAGCGATTTCGTGAACCCGATCATCCCCGCCTTGGAGGCGCAATAATTCGCCTGTCCGGGGTTTCCGGTCACGCCGACGATGGAGGTGATGCCGATGATGCGGCCATAGCGCCGCTTCATCATGCCGCGAACGGCGGTCTTCGCGAGCCGGAAATAGGAGCCGAGATTGACGTTGATCACGTCATTCCAATCCTCGTCCTTCATCTGAATCAACAGCTTATCGCGGGTGATCCCCGCATTGGCGACCAGGATGTCGAGCGGGCCGAGGGCCGCTTCGGCTTGACCGACCAGCCCGTCGACCGCCGCCGGGTCTGACAGGTTGCAGGCCACGATCGCGCTTTCGCCCTTCAGGGTCGCGGCGACTTCCTGCAGCACCGCTTCGCGCGTGCCGGAGAGCACGACCTTTGCGCCGGCTTCCGAAAGGGCCTGGGCGATCGAGCGGCCAATGCCGCCCGACGCGCCAGTGACGAGGGCCGTGCGGCCAGAAAGGTCGAACATGCGGGGGCTCCCTGCTGGTTTGTCTGTTGGCGCCGGACTTACGGCACAAGCCCTCCCCGCGTCAAACGCACGCGCCAGCCTGGCAAGGCTGGTTGCAGAGCCAGCCGAGCAGGACTAGTTTTCGATGATCGATATGCTGGAGCCCGTCATGGCGCGCATCATCAAAAAGTTCCTCGCAAGCCTCGTGACCTTGTTGCTCACTCCGCTGCCGGTCTTCGCCGACATCACGCCGGACGAAGCCAAAATAATCCGCGACGAAATCGAAGCGGAGACACGCTGCTATGTGTCGCCCGGGCCGGAGAAGGTCGGCCCACGCGCCATTTGCGTCTGGCGCCCGGCGAATGCCGGTGCGGACCTTCTGCCGACCCTCTACATGGCCGACGGCATGATTGGCATCTACGTCGCCGCCATACCGCTAAAGCGCGCCATTGAGTCCGGAGAGCTCGCGCCGCTCATGGTGATCGGTCTGGATCCGCAGGCCGATCCGGAAGAGCGGGCGGAAGAATATGTCCGTCACTTCCACGGCCCCAAATCCTACGAGGCGCACAACCGCTGGTTTGTCGACTATGTCATTCCGTGGGCGGAGGGCACCCGGAAGGCCGCGCCCGATCCGGCCAAGCGCTATATCGGCGGTTTCTCCAATGGCGCTGACTGGGCCACCACCACCGCCGCTGAACACGCAGACCTCTTTGCCGGTGTCCTTGTGCATTCTCCGATGATGACGAAAACGAAAACCGTTGGCTATTGGCAAGAGACCGGCGCCAACACTCTGCGCTGGGTCGTTTCAGGCGGGACAGAAGAGATCAGTGGCACGATCAAGAAGAAAGCGGAGCTTCCGAAGAAGCTGGCCAGTTCGATGGCGGCCAGCGGCGCGCCAGTGCGTGTATGTATCGGCAAGTGGGCGCACGAACCGCGCGCATGGCGCCTGATCTCGGGCGGCTCAATTACCTGGATGATGCAGCTTGGCGATCCGGCGGTTGTGACAAACAGCATCGAAGCGAAAAGCTGCGCCAGTCCTTCATGAGGGCGGCGTCAGGCTGCCTTGAGCACCTCCAGCTCCCGGAGCCGGTTTCGGTAGGACGGCCAGAAATCCAGGAAGGTCGGCGCTGAATCGGGGATCTCGCGCAACCGCTTGTTGAGGTGCGCCACGATCTCAGCGCCGATAACCCGTTCGCCATAGACCCACCATTGCTTGCCGCCCGGCGTGCGTAACAGGGCCAGTGCGGCGCCTTCTATTCCGCCCCAGGTTCCTTCGCTGAAGAACCCGTCCCGGTGCATGTTCAGCGCGGACTCCGCGACGAAGACAAATTCGGAAAGCGCCTTGTCGATGAACGATTGAGTAAGCGCTTCGGCGCTGTCGTACCCATGCAGCCCAACCACAAACCGGTCGATGTCGCCGTCTTGCGAATTCGTCATCCGGCCCCATTCCGATACAGGCAGAAGCAGGTCCCGTTGAGCGGCGGCGCGTTCCATCTTTTGCGATTGCTGCATCTGCCAGACGACCGCCAGCAACGACATCAGGATCGCGACGACCGCGACCGTCTGACCGACATAATAAAAGTTCTCGAGTGTCATGGTTCCCTCCCACAGGAGAAGGAACGCCAGGCTTCGCCGGGATCAGTGCCGAGCAAGTCCGCGAGGCGGTGCCCGATTCAGCCTTCGCCGCGCAGGGCCTTGGCGAAGGCTTCCAAGTCTTCGGGATTGCCGAGGGTGAAGCCGTTGAGGGATTTCTCGATGCGGCGCTGCATGACCGTCAGCACTTTGCCATTGCCGGTCTCGGCCGTCATCGTGACGCCCTGCGCCACCATGAACTGCACACTCTCGGTCCAGCGCACCCGGCCGGTGACCTGGGTGACGAGGTTGCGGCGGATCGTGTCGGGGTCGGTCACCGCGCTCGCCGACACGTTCGCGACCAGCGGCGTGGCCGGTGCCTTGATTTCGGTGGTCGCCAACGCTTCAGCCATCGCATCGGCGGCCGGCTGCATCAGTGAGCAGTGGAACGGCGCGGAGACGTTCAGCGCCATGGCCTTCTTCACGCCGTTGGCCTGAGACCAGGCAACCGCGGCATCGATGGCCGCCTTGGTGCCGGAGATGACGATCTGGCCGGGGGCATTGTCATTGGCGATCTCGCAGGCGCCGCCTGTGTCGCGGCCCGCCGCGCACGCCGCTTCGGCCTGCGCAACTTCCGCGCCGAGCAGGGCCGCCATGGCCCCCTCGCCCGGCTTGACCGCGCCTTGCATGGCATTGCCGCGGATGCGCAGCAGCCGGGCCGTATCCGACAGGCTGATCGCGCCCGCCGCCGCCAGCGCCGAATACTCACCCAGCGAGTGGCCTGCCACGAAGGCGGCATCCTTCACGCTGATCCCGAAGTTCGCTTCCAGCGCCCGGTAGGCGGCCACGGAATGCGCCATCAGGGCCGGCTGGGTGTTCGAGGTGAGGGTCAGCTCGGCGAGGTCTCCGCCCCACATCAGGCCGGACAGGTCCTGGCCGAGGGCCGCGTCGACTTCCTCAAAAACCGCCTTGGCGGCAGGGAAAGCCTCCGCCAGCGCCTTGCCCATGCCGATTTCCTGGCTTCCCTGACCGGGAAAAATGAATGCGAGCGTCATATGGTTACGCGCCTCCCTGATTTTGGCGTGCCTAAAGCGGGCCCTTCCCGCATGCAAGCGCTTGAAATCTGCAGCCAGATAGGCTTTAGACCCGCTCTTCACAGCAAGGTGCGGTCCTCAAGTCCCCGGAATAAGCCGGAAAACGAGGGGCCATCGCTGGGGCAGTTTCCCGCTCCCCTGCGCCGCACCTTCTAATTTTGGGAATGAAAACATGGCACTATACGAGCACGTCGTGATTACACGACCGGACATCTCGCCCGCCCAAGTTGACACCTTCGTCGAGGAAATGAGCACCTTCCTTAAGGAAAAAGGCGCAACGGTCGGCAAAACCGAATACTGGGGTCTTCGCAGCCTCGCCTACCCGATCAAGAAGCAGCGCAAAGGTCACTACTCGCTGATCAACATCGACGGCCCGGCCGAAGCGATCCACGAACTTGAACGCCGCCAGCGCATCTCGGAAGACGTGATGCGCTACCTGACCGTCCGCGTCGAAACGCTGTCCGACGAGCCCTCGCCGGTTCTGTCGCGCAAAGAGCGCCGTCCGCGCGACTAAGGGAAAGGAACACATCCGATGGCACAGAAAATCAACATCACGAACATTCCGGCCCGCCGTCCGTTCGGACGCCGGCGCAAGGTGGACCCGTTCACCGGCGAACACGCCCAGGAAATCGACTACAAAGACGTGAAGCTGCTTCAGCGCTACATCTCTGAAAAGGGAAAGATCGTGCCGAGCCGCATCACGGCCGTGAACCTGAAAAACCAGCGCAAGCTGGCCCAGGCGATCAAGCGCGCCCGCATGCTGGCGCTCATCCCGTTCGAAGTGAAATAAGGAGAGACCCCCATGCAAGTCATTCTCCTTGAGCGCATCGAACGCCTCGGCAAGATCGGTGATGAAGTCCGCGTCAAGAACGGCTTCGCCCGCAACTTCCTGATCCCGCAAGGCAAGGCGCTAATCGCCAACGACCGGAACCGCAAGCGGTTCGAAGTCGAGCGTGAAGCGATCGAAGCCCGCAACGCGGCCGCCCGCGATGCGGCGAAGACCGACGCTGAGAAGCTGGAAGGCACAACCTTCGTCCTGATCCGTCAGGCTGGCGATACCGGCCAGCTCTACGGTTCGGTCTCGGCCCGCGACGTCTCCGACGCCGCAGAGGAAGCCGGCCACAAGATCCCGCGCAATGCGGTGCGACTCGACAAGCCGATCAAGTCGATCGGTCTGTTCGACGTTTCGGTCCGCCTTCATGCCGAGGTCGCCGTCAAGATCCAGGTCAACGTGGCCCGGTCTGCGGAAGAAGCCGAGCGTCAGGCCAAGGGCGAGAACATCGTCGAGGCCCTGCAGGCTGCCAATGCTGCGTTTGCTGAAGAGCAGGCCGGCGAGCTGGCCGAAGCGGCGGCCGAGCGCGGCCCGGTGGGCGACGACGAGTAGTCGGCGGCCCAACGCCCCCAAGAAGAGCCGCGGTCCCACCGGACCGCGGCTTTTTTCTGTGAGTCGCGTTTGAAAACTGAACCAAATCCCGCGCGTTCAGACCGGGCTTGGGTTAATATGGCCCGATGACCCAGCAGCCGACCGCCCAGACCCCCGTCGTCTCGCCCCATAACCTCGCGGCCGAAGCGGCCGTGATCGGCGCGATCCTGTTCGACAACAACGTCTACCAGTACATCGCAGAGATCCTTCGGCCCTCGGACTTCTACGCCCCTGCCCACAGCCTGCTCTACGAAGTCGCCTCGACTATGATCCAGACCGGCCGCGTGGCCGACGGCGTGACCCTGCGCGAGCATTTCGAGCAGAAGGAAAAGCTGACCGAGATCGGCGGCGCGAAATACCTGGTCGATTTGCTGGACGCCGCCGCCTTCGGTCCGGAGGTGAAGGATTATGCGCGCATCATCCGCGACCTCGCCATCCGGCGCGAGCTGATCCGCGTCGGCGCGGGCATCCAGTCCCAGTCCCTGTCGCCGGAAGACGACGACAATGGATCGACCCTGATCAACAAGGCCGAGCGGGCGCTGTTCGAACTGGCCGAACGCGGCAGTTCCGAGCGCGGCTTCTCCACCTTCGCCGAAGCGCTCGCCGAGTCCCTCGTCACTGCCGAGGCCGCCTTCAAGCGCGGCGGCAAGATTGCAGGCATCCCGACCGCGCTGCGCGACCTCGACGAACAGCTCGGCGGCTTCCACCGGTCCGACCTGTTGATCCTCGCCGGTCGCCCGTCGATGGGCAAGACGTCTCTGGCGACCAACATCGCCTACAACGTCGCCGCTGCTTACCGGTACGAGACCCAGGAAGACGGCTCGCGCAAGACGGTCGATGGCGGCATCGTCGCCTTCTTCTCGCTCGAGATGTCGAGCGAACAGCTCGCTACGCGTATCCTGGCCGAGCGCACCGAGATCAGCTCGCACGACATCCGGCAGGGCAAGCTGACCAAGGCGGACTTCGAACGCCTGAGCGAGGCAACGACCGAGTTGCAGAACCTGCCGCTCTACATCGATGACACAGGCGGCATTTCCATCGGCGAACTGACGGCACGGGCGCGGCGCCTGAAACGGTCCGAAGGGCTCGACCTGATCGTGATCGACTATCTGCAGCTGATCACCACCTCCTCGTCCAATTCCAACACCAACCGCGTGCAGGAAGTGACCCAGATCACCACCGCGCTAAAGGCGCTGGCCAAGGACCTCAACGTGCCGGTGCTGGCGCTATCGCAACTGTCGCGCGCGGTCGAACAGCGCGACGACAAGCGCCCGCAATTGTCGGACCTGCGGGAATCCGGCTCGATCGAACAGGATGCCGACATCGTGATGTTCGTGTTCCGCGAGGAGTATTACCTCGCGCGGACCGAGCCGGCCGCCGACCCGAATGATCCGTCCTCAAGCGAAAAGTGGAAGGCCTGGCGCACCCGGATGGACCAGGTGTTCGGCACGGCCGAAGTCATTGTCTCCAAACAGCGCCATGGCCCAATCGGCACCGTGAAACTCGCCTTCGACTCGCGCGTCACCCGCTTCGGCGACCTCGCCTACGACGCCGCCCGGACCGACCCGTTCGAGTAGGCAGCACAGGCGTCCGGACGCAGCTTTGGGCTGGCCGGTTGGTTCGTTTGAGGTGTTTTCAACTTCCGCTCATGCCCGCGAAGGCGGGAATCCAGACCAGATGGGCGAAATCTTGTTGCGCCGGGATCAGCGGGGCGTCTATTTCGCCATGGCCGGGGCGATCTCTGGGCGGGCTTCTGCCGTGGGCAGATAGTGGGGTTCAGGGCGCAGGTGGGTGGCCTGTTCGTAGGCGTAACCGTAGGCGAGCATTGCCGCATCGGCATTCCTGGCACCGAAGAAGGAGACGCCGAGCGGAATGCCGTGGACGTCGCCCATCGGAACGGTGAGGTGCGGGTAGCCGGCGATGGCGGGCGCCCAGCCAGCGCCGGCCCAATCCGGCCAGACATCACCGTTGACGGGATCGATGCGCGGCGAGATCGGGCCAGACGGCGCCACGAGGACCGAGACATTGTGCTCGGCGAGGGCCTTGTCGATGCCGTTTTCGCGGGCGGCCGACTGGATAAGCGTCAGTGCGTCGGTATAGGCTTTGTCCGTGAGCGGACCAAGGGCATCGGAGTCGGTGAACAGGTCCTGGTCGAAGAGCGCGAGCTCGGTATCCGCATGGGCGTCATTGAAGGCGATCAGATCGGTCAGCGTGCGCGTGGTGACGGCCGGCGCGGCGCTGGCGAGATAGGCGTTCAGGCTGGCCTTGAACTCGTATTCGAGCACAAGAAGCGAATCGGGAAAGAAGCCGGCCGGCAGGCTGAATTCGGTGATGTCGACCAGTTCGGCGCCCTGCCCTTGCATGGCCGCAAGGGCGGCGTTGAACCGCTCCAGAACATCCGGGTTCGAGCCTTGCGCCGTGCGCAGCACGCCGATGCGAACTCCCTTCAGCGCGTCCGGCGAGAGGGCGGCGATATAGTCTGTCGCGCCGGGATCCATAGCGTTCATCAGCATGGCCGCGCCAAGCACCGATTTCGTCATCGGCCCGGCGGTGTCCTGGCTGGGCGAAATGGGCACGATGCCGTCTTGCGGGATGACGCCGACGGTCGGCTTGAAGCCGACGAGGCCGTTGACATGGGATGGGCAGATGATCGAGCCGTTTGTCTCGGTGCCGACACCGCCGGCGGCCAGCGACGCAGCAATGGCAGCGCCCGTGCCAGAGCTGGAGCCGCAGGGATTGCGGTCGAGCATGTGGGGGTTTCGCACCTGTCCGCCTACGGAGGACCAACCGCTCATCGAGAAATTCGAGCGGAAATTGGCCCACTGGCTGAGATTGGTCTTGCCGAGGATCACGGCGCCCTGCGCGCGCAGGCCAGCGACGAGCGGGCTGTCGCGGCCGGTGATATTGTCCTTCAGGGCCGTGGAACCGGCCGTGGTGGGCATCGGATCGAGGGTTTCGATATTGTCCTTGAGGAGGATCGGCACGCCGTCGAGCGGGCCAAGCGCCTTGCCCTCGGCGCGGCGGGCATCACTGGCAGCGGCCTGCGCCAGCGCGTCCGGATTGGTGACCAGCACGGCCTGGAGGCGCGGGCCGGCCTCGTCAATGGCTGCGATGCGGGCGAGATAGGCGCGCGTAAGGCCCTCTGATGTCATGGTGCCGGCGGCAAGCTCGCCCGCGATGTCGGGCAAGGTCTTCGCCAGCATGGCATCGGCCTCATAGGATCCAGTCACGGATACCTCCTCGGACGCGGGCGGAGCGGGCGCTGAGCAGGCGGCGAGCAGCAGCGCCGCAAGTGCGGCAGTGACCTTGAAATTCATGGCGGCGCGTCCCTCCTGGATCAGGAGGGACGGTAGCGGCCAAGCGCGAAGAGGCAAGAGGCCGTGCGCCCGGACGCCCGCGGAGGCGAAAGGACCTAGCGCGCGAACTTCTTGAACTTCAGGCGCTTCGGGTTGACGGCGTCTTCGCCGAGGCGGCGTTTCTTGTCTTCGAGGTAGGACGAGAAATCGCCCTCGAACCATTCAACATGGCTGTCACCCTCGAAGGCGAGGATGTGGGTGGCCATGCGGTCGAGGAACCAGCGATCGTGCGAGATGATAACGGCGCAGCCGGGGAAATTGTCGAGACCTTCTTCGAGCGCCTGCAGGGTTTCCACGTCGAGGTCGTTGGTCGGTTCGTCGAGTAGGAGCAGGTTGTGGCTGCCGCGCAGCATCTTGGCGAGGTGGACGCGGTTGCGCTCACCGCCGGAGAGGATGCCGACCTTCTTCTGCTGGTCTGTGCCCTTGAAGTTGAAAGCGCCGACATAGGCGCGTGACATGACCGTGACGCCGCCGAGATCGATCACATCGGTGCCGCCGGAGATTTCCTCCCAGACGTTCTTGTTGGGGTCGAGCTTGTCACGGCTCTGGTCGACATAGCCGATCTTGACCGTTTCGCCGACACGCAGGGCACCCTTGTCGGGCTTTTCCTGGCCGAGGATCATCTTGAACAGGGTCGATTTGCCGGCGCCGTTCGGGCCGATAACGCCGACGATACCGCCCGGGGGCAGTTTGAAGCTCAGGTCCTCGATCAGCACGTTCTCGCCGAATGCCTTGCTGAGGCCTTCCGCTTCCAGCACGACGCCGCCGAGGCGGGGGCCGGGCGGGATGCGGATCTGCGAGGTCATGACCTTCTCGCGCTCGGCCTCGGAGGCCATCTTCTCATAGGCGTTGATACGCGCCTTGGACTTGGCCTGGCGCGCCTTCTGGCCGGAGCGGACCCATTCGAGTTCCTTGGCGAGGGTGCGTTTGCGGCCGACATCCTCGCGGGCCTCCTGCTCCATGCGCTTGGCCTTCTGCTCGACCCAGGACGAGTAGTTGCCCTGGAAGGGCACGCCGCGGCCGCGGTCGAGTTCGAGGATCCAGTCGGTGATGTCGTCGAGGAAGTAGCGGTCGTGGGTGACGAGGATCACGCACCCGGGGAAATTGATCAGGTAGTTCTGGAGCCAGGCGACGGTTTCGGCGTCGAGGTGGTTGGTCGGTTCGTCCATCAGGATCATGTCGGGCTTCGACAGGAGCAGCTGGCAGATGGCGACCCGGCGGATCTCGCCGCCTGAGAGCTTTGTGACGTCCGCGTCGTTTTCCGGGCAGCGCAAGGCGTTCATCGCCATTTCGATCTTGGAGTCGATGTCCCAGGCGTTGGCGGCGTCGATCTTCTCCTGGAGCGCGGTCATCTCTTCCATCAGCTCGTCGGAATAATCCTCGCCGAGCCTGGCCGAGATGGCATTGAACTCGTCGAGCATCATCTTTTCCGGGCAGGACGATGCGATGTTGTCGAACGCGTTCTTGGTCGGGTCGAGCTTCGGTTCCTGCGGCAGATAGCCGACCTTTACGCCCTCGGCGGCCCAGGCTTCGCCGACGAAGTCCTTGTCCACACCCGCCATGATGCGCAGCAGGGTCGATTTGCCCGAACCGTTGACGCCGACCACACCGATCTTGGCATCCGGCAGGAAGTTCAGGTGGATGTTCTCGAACACCTTCTTGCCGCCGGGATAGGCCTTGGTGAGGCCTTGCATGTGAAAGACGAATTGGGGACCGGCCATGGGCGGAGCTTCCTTCGGAAAGGGGAAAACGGGATCAGCGCGCGATGTGGCGCGCCGCGCGGCGAAGATCAAGCGCTAAGCGCGGGTCGGGCTCAGCGGGCGGGCGCGAACCCGTTCTCGAGCGTGCCGGCGGCCACGAGGCCCTGGAGGTAGTCGCGGTCGTGGGCCGGCAGGAGGGTGAGGGCCGGATCGGACTGTTTCAGGTCGTACAGGGCCCGCAACTGGGCGCGGATGTTGGCGCGCACTTCCGGCGGATCGAAGAACAGGAGGTTCAGCAGCAGCGGGCGAGTGGTCAGGTCGTCGATGTTGCGCATGGTCCAGGCGATATCGCCAATGAACAGGAATTCGGCCCCGTCGGCGCGCTGGACATAGATGACCTCCGAGCCGGGCGAATGGCCGGACATCGCCGCCACAACCACACCTGGCGCGATGCGCACCGGCTGCGAAAGGTCCAGCGCCGGGACGGCAAGGATCGCGTCGGGCAGCATGCCGCCGCGCGTGAAGGGCGCAAGGGCGCCGCGCTGGATCTCGGTGAGGGCCAGTTGCGGGGCAATGGAGGCTGGATCGGGATGGCGTGCGACGCCCATTACATGGTCCAGGTGCTCATGGGTGAGCAGGATCGTGTCAGCGCGGGTCATGGCGTCGAGCAGGGTCTCATAGGCGGCCGGATCGAACCCGGCCGCGGGAGTCTGGCTCATCTCTTCCATGGTTTCGGCATCGACGGCGGTGTCGATGATGACCGTCCGGTCCGGCCAGACCAGCTGGAAGGCGTTGAATGACATCGGCACGGGCGCGGCAAACCGGCCGGCCTGGACCGCGATGCTGGGGAACTCGTCGTGGCCGATTTCGAGCCAGCCGATGCTGGTGGGTCCCTGCCCGGCATCGGCGGCCACGAGTTCACGCCACGCGGCGACGTCCATGACGCCTTCGGCCTTGGCCGGAGCCTTGGTGTCCGAGAACAGCAGCCACCAGGCGGCTCCGAGAATGACGGCCAGCAGGAGACCTGCCCCGATCAGGATATTGCGTAACATGGCGCCCTCCGCTGGCCGGCCTTTTCCTGCCCCTATCACAGCATGGGGGGCAGCGCGAATGAAGGATAGTCACGATTTCCGGCCAGCAAGCCGGCGCGAGGTGACACCGGCGGAATCGCCGTTAGTGTCGCAGCATGATCCGCGTCTTCGCACTTCTCGCCGGGATATCCGGCGTGTTGGCGGCATGCACCCACGCCGGCCCTTCGCCGCGCTCCGTACAGGACACCATGACGACACCCGAGACCCTGACCCTCGAGCGCCTCTACGCTTCGCCCGGCCTGTCGGGGCCGAGCCCGCGCGGCGTGAAATTCTCACCCGACGGCAAGCGGGTCACCTTCCTCAAGCCCCGCGCGGGCGATCAGGCGCGGTTCGACCTGTGGCAGTTCGATGCGGCGACCGGCGAAGCCTCCATGCTGGTAGACTCGACACTGGTTGACCCGTCGGACGCCGAACTCGCCGAGGCCGAAAAGGCGATGCGCGAGCGCAAGCGGATCGCGGGCGTACGCGGGATTGCGGATTATGACTGGGGCACCGCGGATACGATCCTCGTGCCGGCGGGCGGCGAACTGCACCTGGTGACGCTGGGCGGCAGCGCGCCGCAGGTGCGCCAGATGACCCATACAGATGCCTATGAGTATGACGCGAGGGTGTCACCCAAGGGCAGTCATGTCAGCTTCATCCGCGACGGCGCGCTGTACATCGTCACGCTTGAGACCGGCGAAGAGCGGCGCATCTCGCCGGCGGCCGAGCCCGACAAGGCGATCATCTATGGCATCGCCGAATTCGTGGCGCAGGAGGAAATGCACCGCTTCACCGGCTACTGGTGGAGCCCCGACGAGCGGTTCATCGCCTACACGCGCGTCGACGAAAGCGGCGTAGACATCATTCCGCGCTTCGACATTGCCGCCGACAAGGTGACCGTGATCGACCAGCGCTATCCCCGCGCCGGGCGGCCGAATGCCGTGGTGGACCTGTTCGTGCAGGATCTGTCGGGCGACGCGCCGATCGAGGTGAACTGGCGCAAGGCGGAATGGGGCGCGCCGAGCGACCAATACCTGACGCGGGTCAATTGGTCCGGCACGGCGCTGAACCTGCAGGCGGTGAACCGGGCGCAGACGCTGATTGCCTATCAGGCCGCTACCGAAGCGGGACAATGGCGTACGGAAGTCTATGACGAAGAGACACAGCCCCACTGGGTGAACATCGGCGAGCTGAGTCGGCGCATCGAGACGGGCGAATTCACGATCAGCTCCAGCGAGACTTCCGGGTTCAAGCAGCTGGTTGCGCGCGCCGACGGAACTGAAATCCGGATCGGTGGCGAGGATTGGGCCGTGGATGAACTGAAGCTCGCGCTTGGGGCCGGCCGGCGGGTTTTCTTCACGGGTTTCAAGGACACGCCGCTGGAGAGGCACCTTTATACCGCGAGCCTTGATGACCGGCAGATCACGCGCATCACCGAGCCGGGAAAGACCTGGAACGTGACGGTGGCGCCGGACGGCCAGTCCTTCGTCGGCACGTCGTCGTCGCCGGCCCAGCCGCCGCAGACGGGGCTTTACCGCATCGATGGAACACTGATTGCCTGGATCGAAGAGAACCGGCTGGACGTGGGCCATCCGTATGCCTCGTATCTGTCGGCGCACACTCTGCCCGAGTACGGCACGCTGGAAGCGGACGATGGGCAGACGCTGTATTACTCCATCCGGAAGCCGAAGGATTTCGATCCGGCCCGGAAATACCCGGTGATCTTGGAGGTGTATGGCGGGCCGCACGTGCAAACCGTGGACCGGACCTGGGGGCCGCTGACGGATGTATTCTACACGGCGCAGGGCTTCATCGTGTTCCGGTTGGACAATCGCGGCTCCAGCAACCGTGGCAAGGCGTTTGAAGACGTGATCCACCGGAACATGGGCGATGCGGAAGTGCGCGACCAACTGGCCGGGGTTGCCTGGCTGAAGGCGCAGCCTTTCGTGGACACCCACCGCATCGCCATCCAGGGCTGGAGCTATGGCGGCTACATGACGCTGAAAACGATACTTGGAGCGCCGGAAGGCACCTTTGCCGCGGCCGTGGCCGGCGCGCCGGTGACCGACTGGAGCCTTTACGACACGTTCTACACCGAGCGCTATATGGGTACGCCAGAGAACAACCCGGACGGCTACGCGAAGAGCAGCGTTCTGGCCGATGCCGGCAAGCTGTCGACGCCGCTAATGCTGGTTCACGGCATGGCGGACGACAATGTGACATTCGACAATACGACGCGCCTGATGGCGGCGTTGCAGGAACTCGGGAAGCCGTTCGAAGTGATGACCTATCCGGGCCAGCGCCACGGCATCCGTGGCGAAGCCTTGCAGGTCCACCTGATGCGTACACGGATGGCGTTCCTGAAGCGCCACATGAAAACGGAGGAATACTGATGCCCGCCTTCCAACCGACTGCTGCGCAGTTCCGTGCCTTTCGCGATGACCCGCATGGCGGACCGGTGGCGCAGGTGAACCTGCTGAAGTTCCGCGTGAAGGCGGAATACCGGCCGGAAGATGCAGAGCATGGCGAAGACCTCACCGGACGCGAGGCGTATGCGCGCTATTCGGAGATGTTTTCGGTTGCGATGGAAGAGGTGGGCGGTGTGACGCTGCTGCTCGGCGATACGGAGCGTTATTTCATCGGCGGCGGAGACTGGGATGCGGTGCTGGTGAACCAGTTTCCCAACCGGCAGGCCTTCATCGCCACGCTGAACCACAAGAACTACAAGGATATGTCGCGCCACCGGGAGGCCGGGCTGCTTTGCCAGGATCTGATCGTGACGCGGCCAACATGGGCGGGAGGACAGAAACTGTGAGCCGGTACGACATCTACGGGGCGCTTGGGTCTCCCTATTCCATGAAAGTGCGCGCGGCGCTGCGGGCCAAGCGCCTGCTGCATACCTGGACGGGCATGACCGCCGAGGACCGCACCCACGTGATGCCCAACGTCAAGGCGCAGGTGATCCCCGTGATCCGCAAGCCGGATGGCATATGGACGAATGACTCAACCCCGTTCCTGTTGTCGCTGGAAGGCGAAGGGCGCGCGCTGGTGCCGGCCGATCCGGCGCTGCGTTTCGTCTGCCTTCTGATCGAGGACATGGCGGACGAATGGTTCATGAAGGCGATGTTCCACTATCGCTGGGCCTATGCCGAGGATGCCGAATGGTGTGCCAACTGGCTGATGTACGACTCACTGCCGAATGCTGGGCGCGCGGGCGTGGAGAAGATGGCGGCGACGATCCGTGAGCGGCAGATCTCGCGCATGGCGCTGGTGGGCTGCACGCCGGCGACCGCTCCGATCATCGAGGCAAGCTGGAAGCGGACATGCCGGATGCTGGAAGACATGGCGACCGGGCCGACACGGTTCCTGTTCGGAGACCGGATCTCGCTGGCCGATCTTGCCCTTTACGGGCAGCTGAAGGTGATGAGCGTGGACCCGACGCCGATGGCCTGGCTGCGCTCGGATGTGCCTTATCTCTATCGCTGGCTGGATCTGGCCGATGATGCCAGCGGGCTGGACGGTGAGTGGCTCTCGCCGGACGCGGCGCTTACAACCGTTCCGGTGAAGGCATTGCTGGCTCAGGCAGGCGACACCTACCTGCCGTTCCTGAAGGCCAATGCCGACGCGTTGCAGGCCGGCCAGGAAACGTTCGATCTGACGCTGGAAGGCCGGCCCTATACGCAGGGCGTGTTCAAGTACCAGGCGAAATGCCTTGAAACCCTGCGGGCGGACTGGAAGGCGCTGGGCGAGAATGATAGAGCGTCAATTCGTGCGCTGATCGGTGAAGGGGCCGCGATTCTTGACTGACAAGTTTTCTCCGGTTTCCCGGCTGTTGCACCATCGGACGCAGCGCCTGCGCAAGGGCGAACCGATTGCCTTGCCGATCGTGGCGTCGTCGACGTTCGAGCAGCCCGGCGATCCGGACGGCACGCATTTCTATGGCCGCAATGGCAACCCGACCGTCGAGGAGGTGGAAACCGAGATCGGCCTGATCGAGGAGGCCGAGGTCGTGCTGTTCCCCTCCGGGATGGCGGCGATTGCATCCGTGTTCTACGCGCATCTCAAACCGGGCGACCGTGTGCTGGTCCATGCCGATGGCTATTACAATGCGCGCGGCCTTCTGGCCGATCAGTTCGCGACGCGCGGCGTCGAGGTGCGCCAGGTGGCGACGGCGGCCTTCTCGGGGGCCGATTTCTCCGGCGTGAAGCTGGCTCTGATCGAGACGCCGTCCAATCCCGGCCTGGACGTCTGCGACATTGCGGCGGTGGCGGCGCGCGCCAAAGAGGCGGGCACGATCCTCGTGGCCGACAATACGACGGCAACACCGCTTTGCCAGCGCCCGCTTGATCTGGGGGCGGACATTTCGATCATGGCGGACACCAAGGCGATGGCCGGCCATTCCGACATCCTTGCGGGTCACGTCGCTTGCCGGAACGCGGACCTGCTAGCGCCGGTGAAGACCTGGCGGCGGCTGGCGGGCGCCATCGTGAGCCCGTTCGACGCCTACCTGCTGCATCGGGGCATCGAGACGCTGGAGCTGCGCGTTGCCCGTGCGAACGCGAATGCGATGGCGATTGCCACGGCGCTGTCCGGCGATCTGCGCGTCACGGGCCTGCGCTATCCCGGGCTGGCGACAGATGCGGCCCATGCGGTCGCCCGCAAGCAGATGCGCGGCTATGGCCCGATTGTCAGCTTCTGCCTGGCCGATCGGGCGACCGCCGAGGCGTTCATTGCGCGCCATCCCCTGCTCGCCGCCGCCACGAGCTTCGGCGGTGTGCATTCGAGCGCGGAATGCCGGGTGCGCTGGGGCGACGCTGTACCGGAGGGTTTCATCCGTCTGGCGTGCGGGATCGAGCCGGTCAGCGACCTCGTCGCGGCGACCCTGGCCGCCCTTGACGGAGAATGAGATTTCAGGCCATGCGCACGGTTCATGACAGCCACGTCACACTGGTATAGGGATTGCAGCCGGGCCCGGGGAACCTGACCATGCGCCGTTTGAGTATAGTTCTTTTCTTTCTGGTGGCCGTTGCGGCTGCCTACGGATGGTTCGCGCTGCGCCAACCGCCGAAACCGATGGAGATTTCGGAGCCTGTCCGGATTCACCAAGGCATCGTCGTCGGCGGCATTAACCGCGATAATCCCTCAATCCGCGAGTTCAACGGCATCCCTTACGCCACCGCCAAACGCTGGAGCGCGCCGACCGCGCCGCCGCAATGGGGCGCGACTTCGCGCGATGTGCGCGAATTCGGGCCGGAATGCATCCAGCCGCGCACCCGCTATGGCAGTTTCGTCAACTCGGTGATTGACGGTCTGGGCCTCTCTTTCTTCGAACGCACGGCCGCGCGGATCGTCATGTCGGCGCAGCAGACCCCGCCCGAAGCGGAAGACTGCCTTTTCCTGAACGTGCGCACTGCCAACCTGAAAGGGGCAACGCCCCAGCCGGTCATGGTGTGGCTGCATGGCGGATCGCACCAATATGGATCAGGTTCGAGCGCGCTTTACCAATCGAATTCCCTTGTCGAGAAGGGCGTGGTGCTGGTCACGGTGAACTACCGGCTCGGCGCCTTCGGCTATCTCGCGCACCCGGCATTGACGGAAGAGGCCGGCACGTCCGGCAATTACGGTCTGCTTGATCAGGCCGCTGCACTCGCATGGGTGAAGGAAAACATTTCGGCCTTCGGCGGTGATCCTTCGAACGTCACCGTATTCGGCGAAAGCGCGGGCGCGCAGTCGGTGACCGAGTTGATGGCCCTGCCTGCTGCGGATGGCTTGTTCGACAAGGTGATCCTGCAGAGCGGCGCCAGCACAGGCAACATGCTGCACCTGAAGCGCTCGGCGCGTGCGGGAATCCTTTCGGCCGAAGAGGCCGGCGCCGATTTCCTGTCGACCCTCGCCCCGCCTGCCGCCACCGCGAAGGACCTGCGCGCCATTCCGGCGGCGGCGATCATTTCGCGTTCCGACGCCCGCGAAGATCTCAATGGCTATTTCCTGCCGGTCATTGACGGGTTGGTGTTGCCCCGCCCGATCGGTGCGGCGTTCCGCGACGGGGACGTGCCGAAGGTGCCGATGCTGGCCGGATACAATGCGGATGAGGGCTCGCTGTTCTATGACAGCATCCGGTCGCCGACGATCCTCCGCCCACAGATTACCGGAGCGCTGGAAGAGCGCGAAAAGGTGCTGGCCGAAGTGTTCGGCCTGAACCCCGCCAAGGCGCTACAGGCCCTTTACGGCATGGACACGCCGGAGACCTGGGACGAGGGTGCAACCGACATGCTGGGTGATGACATGTTCGGCGTGCACATGCGGTTTGTGGCCCGGCAGAACGTTCAAGGTGGAGAGCCGACCTGGCTCTATCATTTCACCCGGGTGCCGCCTTCCAAGCGCCAGACCATCGGCGCGTTCCACGCGTCCGAGCTGTCCTTCGTGTTCGACACGCACATAGCCGGCATGAAGACGACGGACTCCGACCGCAAGCTGACGGACCGGATGGGAAGCTACTGGACGAACTTCGCACGCACCGGCGATCCGAATGGCCAGGGCCTGCCCGAATGGCCGGCCCTGACAGCCGAGCGTGATGTGTGGATGAAGCTGGACGCCAAGCCGGAGCCGATCGAAGGCCTGCGTGCGCGAAAGCTCGACATCCTCGAGGAAGCGCTGCGCAACCGGATCGACGCCGTTGCAGGTCCGCCGCCTGAGCCGCCTCCGCCGCCGGCGCCCACCGAAGGTGAGCTCGCGCCCGTCCTAGGCAGTGAGTAGGATCCGGCAGATCCCGCTCAGACCAGCCTGATCGACCTCATCGAAGGCGTCGAATTCCGTCGAATCGACATCCAGCACGCCAGCCAGCGCTCCATCAGCCCGGAAGACCGGCACGACGATCTCCGAGTTGGAGGCAGAATCGCAAGCGATGTGGCCCGGAAACGCATGCACGTCCGGCACGATGATCGGCTCGCGTGTCGCGGCGACATGGCCGCAGACGCCCCGGCCGAAGGGAATACGCAGGCAGCCGAGCGTGCCCTGATAGGGACCAACGACCAATTCGCCCGGCTTGAGCGGATCGACCAGATAGAAACCGGTCCAGAAAAAGCGCGGCTTGAACGCCAGTGCCATCAGGCAGGCCGCTGTGGCATAACGCGCCGTTTCCGAGGTTTCCCCCGCCACCACGCTGGCGATTTCTTCTGTCAGCTGCCTGTACGCCTCTGCCTTGTCCATATCCTGCCTCTGTGCGGTCATGCCCGGCCTGTACCGCCACTGACAGGGGGACCGCAAGTGCCCGTTGAAGCGGCTGGCGACCTCTGAAATAGTCTGCGTCAGCGGGTGGTCGCGCAACGTGAGGAGGCAGGGTCCCCGATGCACAGGTTGAAGACGCCCCTCTGCGCGCTTGGCCTGAGCTTGTTGACCGCGTTTCCCGCCGCTGCCCAGCTGGACAATCCGCCCCCGGTGATCGATCCGCCCGCATGGGACGAGTTCAGCGACGCGCCCGATGCCGGTGAAACGACCGATGGATTTCTGGAAACCGACCTCGACGTCGTTGACCGCGCCCACGCCGCCTACCTGGCCGATGGCGCGTTGCAACTTGAGCGGCCAGTGCAGACGGTCGAACCTGCCCCGCCCAAACCGCCGCCAAGCTGGCTAATGGCCCTTTCCAATTTCCTTGAAGCGCTGGGCCCGCTTTTCCAGTTCATCTTCTGGGCTGCGGCGGCGCTGGTCGTGGCAGGACTGCTCTACTTCCTGTTCGGGGAAGCGATCCGGCTTCGCCTGGGCGGGCGCGCCAAACCGAAGGAACGGACAGCGGATGACATCCTGCCAGACCTGCGGCCCGACGCGGGCGCCGCCCGCTCGCTGCTGGAGGAAGCCGACGCGCTCGCCCGGCAGGGCCGGTTTGCCGAAGCCGTTCACCTGTTGCTGTTCCGGTCCATCGAGGACATCCAGGAACGGCTTGAAGGCGGCGTGCCGGTCTCGCTGACGGCGCGCGAGATCTCGAGCCTCGGACGTCTGCCCGACCGCGTGAAGCGGGCGCTAGATCCGATCATACAGGTTGTGGAGCGCAGCTTCTTCGGCGGACGCCCGGTCGATGCGGACGGCTGGCAACAGGCGCGCCGCAGCTATGAGTCCTTCGCCTTCGGTGAGGGCTGGGCATGAGCGACACGTCCGCCTCCGCTTCGCCCTTCTCGGCGCGCGTCGTGGCCGTGCTGATCGCCGTGGCCGCGATCTCCTTCGGCGCAGTGCTGGTGATGGCGGGTTGGGCCCCGGAAATGCGCGACCGCAACCAGGCGGGTGCGCACCCCTACTCGACATCAGCGATCGGCTATAACGGCTTCGTGCGCCTTCTGGAGTCGGCCGGCTATCCGGTGGAAGTCTCGCGGCTGGAAAGCGACCTCGATACGCGCCCCTGGGGGCTGATGATCATCACCCTGCCCCCTTACAGCAGCATCATTGCGCTGGAAGACCGCGCCCTGACGCCGACCACGCTGGTCGTGCTGCCGAAATGGTCGGGCTGGACTGATCCGCTGAACGCTTCGCGCCAGGCCGATACAAGATTGATCGAGGCCGAGGACCTTAAATCCAGCGTCGAGCGTTTTTATCCGGATGCGGAGATCCTGCGGGTGAAGGTCCCGAAGACGGTCGAGGCGCCGTTCGGCTCCGTTGCGATCAAGCCGGACGAGGGCTTGCAGCTGATCAAGGATGCCGGACTCGAGACGGTTATCGAGGTCGATGGCGCGGCCCTTGTGGCGTATGACCCTGTGCGCAGTTTCTACATCCTCAGCGATCCGGACCTGATCAACACGTTCGGCCTCGCACGCCGCGAGAATGCGCGCTTTGCCGTGCAGCTGGTGGACTTCCTGCGTTATGACAGCGACGAACCGATCCTTCTGGACGCGACGCTGCACGGCTTCCAGCGCACCGAAAACCTGCTGAAGATGATGTTCAGTGCCCCCTATATCGGCGTCACTTTCGTGGGTCTTGCTGCAGCGCTGCTGCTCGGCTGGGCCGCATCGTTCCGCTTCGGTCCGCCGATGACCGAGGCACGCGCAATCGCGCTCGGCAAACAGGCGTTGGCGGACAATTCGGCAGGCCTCGTCACGATGGCGCGGCGCGAGGCGCGGATGGCGCCGGGCTTCCTCGCCCTGGTGCGCCGGCGGCTGGCGCGCGAGATCGGCGCACCCCGAACGCTGACGGAAGCGCAGGTGTCCGCCATGTTCGACCGGCTCGGCCCGGACCCGGAAACGGGGCGCGTTTTCTCACAAATGGAAGCGGAGCTGAAACAGACCGCCGCAGGCCGCGACGATCTGCTCGCCAAGACACGGGCGCTGTACCGTTGGCGCAAGGAAGTTATCAGGAGAACACTGAATGAGCGTGACTGACATCCGAAACCTCGGGGACCGGATACGGACCGAAGTGCGCAAGGCCATCGTGGGGCAGGACGCGACGGTCGACCTGTTGCTGGTGGCGCTGTTTTCCTCCGGGCACGTCCTGCTGGAAGGCGCACCGGGCACGGCGAAGACGCTGCTGGCACAATGTTTCTCGAAAGCGATCTCGCTGCAGTTCGGGCGCATCCAGTTCACGCCGGATCTGATGCCGGGCGATGTTCTGGGTACGAACCTGTTCAACTTCCAGACCAACGAGTTCAGCCTGACCAAGGGCCCGATCTTCACGGACATCCTGCTGGCCGACGAGATCAACCGAACGCCGCCGAAGACGCAGGCCGCCCTGCTGGAAGCGATGCAGGAACGCAAGGTAACGATCGACGGCGAAAGCTATCCGCTGAACCCGCGCTTCACGGTGATCGCCACGCAGAACCCGATCGAGCAGCAGGGCACCTATCCGCTGCCGGAAGCGCAGTTGGACCGTTTCCTGTTCAAGCACACACTCGACTATCCCAGCCGTGAGGAGGAGTTGAAGATCGTCGCCCAGCACGGCACGCGCACCGGCATGAAAACGCCGGAAGCATTCGGCATTGCGCCGGTCATTTCGCCGGCCGAACTCGACGCTGCCGTGGATGCGGTCGCGGCTGCACGGATCAATGACGACATCATCGCGTATATCGTGGACCTCGTGCGCGCGACACGCACCAGCCCGGCGCTGGAGACCGGGGCAAGCCCCCGAGCCGCTGCCGCCCTCGCCACCGCCGCACGCGCCCGGGCCGCGCTGGATGGCCGTGACTTCGTGATCCCGGACGATGTGAAGCAACTGGCCCTGCCGACCCTGCGCCACCGCGTGCTGCTGTCGCCGGCCGCCGACATCGAGGGGCGCACAACCGAGGAAACCCTGATGGGTATCATCGAACAGTCGGCGGCGCCCCGGTGATCTCCCCGACCCTGCGCGCGATCTTCCTGATGCTGCTGGGATTGCCCCTGATGGTGGCGATCGCCCTTCTGCGTCCGGAACTCTGGATCCTGTCAGCGGGGTGGATTGCGGCGGTGGCTGCGTTGATTGCGGTCGACACGCTGTTCGGCGCTTCCGTGCGCCACTATTCCGCGACGGTCACGGCGCCGCCACTGCTTTACGTCGGAAGCGCGGATGATCTGGCCGTCGGGCTCACCTTCTCCGAAGGCCCCCTGCCTGCGCGGATCGAGATCCGGCTCGAAGCCAATGAACTGATGGGGCCCCAGACGACCCAAGGCTTGCGCGGCTGGGATCGGCGATACCGTCCGCACACGATCCGCGTGACGCCGCCGCGCCGCGGCATAGCCGAGGCCGTCCGGTTGTGGAGCCGTTGGCAAGGGCCTCTGGGGCTGATCCAGAAGCGCCACATTGCGCCCCTGAACCTGTCGATTCCGGTGACGCCGAATGTGCGCTGGGTGCGCGACGAGGCCATCCGCTTGTTCTCGCGCGACGCGGAGTTCGGCATCAAGACACAGATCGAGCGCGGCGATGGCAGCGAATTCGACGCCTTGCGCGAGTTCGCCTCCGGCATGGACCGCCGCGCCATCGATTGGAAACACTCCGCCCGCCATCGCCACCTGCTGGCCAAGGAATTCAAGACGGAGCGCAACCACAACATCATCTTCGCCTTCGATACCGGCCGCCTGATGAGCGAACCGCTGGGCGGGGTGCCGAAAATCGATCGCGCGGTAACCGCAGGCCTGTTGCTCGCCTATGTATCGTTGCGCGCGGGCGACCGCACGATGTTCTACGGCTTCTCTGACCGACCCGGCGTCAGCAGCGGCTTTCTCACCGGCACCAGCAGCTTCCCGAAAGCGCAGGCCATGGTCGCGGAGATGGACTATTCCGAGGACGAAGCAAACTTCACGCTCGCCCTCTCCAGCCTGGCCAGCCGGCTGGAACGGCGCAGCCTGATCATTATTTTCTCTGACTTCGTGGACACGATTTCGGCCGAGCTGATGCTCGAAAACGTCAAGCGACTGACCGATCGTCACCTTGTCCTGTTCGCGACCTTCGAGGATGCCGCCCTCGCGCAGATGGCCGATGCCGCGCCGGACACCGCGCAGGATGTCGCCCGCGCCGTGATCGCGGATACCTTGCTTGCCGAACGCGATGTGGTGCTTCGCCGCCTGCAACGCCTTGGCGTCCAGGTGATCGAAAGTACGCCGGAGAAGTTCAGCTCCGAGCTCGTCTCTCGCTACCTCCAGATCAAGCAGAGGGACATGCTGTGAGCGACCTTCTCAAGTCCTACCGTTTCCGCGAAGAGCGCCAGGCCGACTGGCAGAAGCTGGATCTCATCCTGACGAAGGCGGAGAATGGCGGCGTTCAGCGGCTCAGCGACGAGCAAATGCTGGCCCTGCCACGCCTTTACCGGCAGGCGGTTTCGTCGCTGTCGGTTGCCCGGTCGATCTCGCTGGACCAGAACGTCATCAACTATCTCGAGAGCCTGTGCACCCGCGCCTATTTCTTCGTCTACGGCGCCCGCACGACACTGGGCGAGCGGATGATGGCCTTCCTGCGCAAGGACTGGCACGAAGCCGTCAGCCAGTCGGTCTGGACAACCTTGCTCGCCGCCCTCTTCTTCTTCGGCGGATGGGTACTCGCCTTCTTCCTCTGCCTGCAGGACATGGACTGGTTCTGGACCTTCCACGGCCACAACTTCTTTGATGGCCGCAATCCGGACGCCTCGGTCGATTACCTGCGCAGCACCATCTACAACGACCCAAACAGCAACGGCGAAGGTGAGCTGGCAGCCTTCTCCAGCTTCCTGTTCAACAACAATGCGCAGATCGCCCTGTTCGCCTTTGCGCTCGGCTTCGCCTTCGGCATCCCGACAGCCTGGCTACTCGTTTATAACGGTGTGATGATCGGCTCGATGTACGCCGTTTTCTGGGACAAGGGTCTCGGCTTCGAGTTCACCGGATGGCTGATGATCCACGGCGTCACTGAACTGTTCGCCATTGTTCTGGCAGGCGCAGCGGGTTTCGTGATCGGCGGCGCCGTGGCCTTTCCCGGCGGGCGCACGCGCCTTGCCTCGGCGCGCGCCGCCGGGCAGCGCGCGGCCACGATCGCCATGGGCTGCGTGGTGATGCTGGTGATTGCGGCAATCCTTGAAGGCTTCGGCCGCCAACTGATCAATTCAGATGGCGTGCGTTACGGCATCGCGGCGGGCACGCTGGTCTTCTGGCTGGTCTATTTCTATGTGCCCCGGAAAGCGGCGGCACCATGACGACCAAGCCCGTCGACACAACCCGAAGGCCGGGCATCAGCATGGAAGCGGCGGTGCAGCGCCGGGCGCGCCTCGCTGAAGAATTACGCACGGCGAAGATGGTGCGCAAGCTGGTGACACCAGAGGGCGCGGCGATCCGGCTGAAGCTGGCGAACGCCTCCGAGCGCGCCGGCGCGCTGATGATCGACATCGCGATTCAGTGGGCCATCGTGATCGCGACCCTGCTGGGCCTCAGCTTCATCAGCGGCGCGTTGAACCCGGGCAGCAGCAATATCGCCTTCGCCTTCTGGCTGGTGTTTTTCTTCTTTGTCCGCAATTTCTACTACATCTTCTTCGAGATCGGACAGCGCGCCGCGACGCCCGGCAAGCGCATCCTGGGCCTGCGCGTCGCCTCGCGCGATGGCGGCAGGCTGACCGCAAACTCGGTACTGGCGCGCAATTTCATCCGAGAACTCGAGATCGGTCTGCCCTTCCAGTTTATATTGATGGGCGGTGACGGTTTTGGCGCCTGGATGGCCTTGCTCGGACTCGTCTGGTCCGGCGTCTTCCTGCTCTTTCCCATCTTCAACAAGGACAAGATGCGCGTCGGCGACCTGATCGCCGGCACATGGGTAATCAAGGCCCCCAAGGCGAAGTTGATGGACGACATCACCTCGGCCGCCGCGCGCCCGCAAGCGGCCTCGCGCTATGTGTTCACACAGGCGCAGACCGAAGCCTATGGCATCCACGAACTGCATGTTCTGGAAGATGTGCTGCGCCAGTCGACGCAGGAGATCAAAAGGCAGGTGGCGGCGCGCATCCGCGCCAAGATCGGCTGGGCGCCGATTGACGGCGAAACCGATCTCTCATTCCTCGAAGCCTACTACGCCGCCCTGCGCCGGCGTCTGGAGCAGCGCATGCTGCTGGGGGAACGCAAGGCCGACAAGTTCGACGTACGCTGACCCTTCAGTGCATGAAAATGCCGAGGCGCCGGCGCGCGAAACGGGCGAGCCCGGAGACCCATCCCGGACGGGCGCTGGGGTCCATCTTCCACCGCAGCAAGGTGCGCCGTGCGCCGCCCGGCAGGATGCCCATCGCCGTCCACCAGAACCAACGGGCCACGTACTCGCCGCCGCTGGCGTCGTGCAGAGGCGCCGCTGTGGCGAGGCGCACCACGCGGGCAATGGAATCGCCCGCGATCGGATGCTCGTCCGGCGCGAAGGACAGGGACAGGAGCCGGTCGTTCAGGTGCGGCAGGTCCGCGTCGCCGAGATTGTCCGCCGCCGGAAGGCCGAGCTTCGCGGCGTGCTGGCGAATGGCCGCATAGCGTTTGAAATCGTGGTCGAGCCCTCTGCGGGCGCGGGCGGCGAAATCACTGCGGACCTTCCAGTTCTGCGCCGCATGCAGACGGTAGGCCGACAGCGTCTCGTCATAACTGCGCACCGGACCATAGAGCGGGATGACCGAAACGAGATAGCCCTCGCCGCTGATACGGAAGGCATCGGCATCGATGGGCATCACCTTCTGCAGCCCTTCGCGCGCGAATAACAGGCCCGAGGTGACATTGACATGAAACCGTCCCTCGTCGCGCAGCTGCTGAGACAGGTCGCCGGAACCGAGGTGCAATCTGGGTGAAGGATGGATACCTGTCAGCGTGCCCGTCTCGTCAGCATACCGCATCCGGTACTGGTAGAGCAGCACGCCGGGCTCCCAGTTCTGGAGGGCGCGCCTCAGCCCGCCCTCCAGGACGAAGTCGTCCGAGTCGAGGAAATAGATGACGTCGCCGGTCGCCTTGGCCCACCCGGCGTTGAACGCGCCGGCATGGCCCTGGTTGTGCGTCTGGAAGATGGGGATGATCTGGTCGCCATAGCGGCGCATCACGTCGCGGGAGTCGTCGGTGGAACAATCATCGACCACGATGATCTCAGCGCCGACATTCTCAGCCAGAACGCTGTCGATCGCCGCTGGCAGGAAGCGTCCATAATTATAACAGGTGATGATAACCGAGACCGTCGGTAACGCCCGGTCGACCGCTACTGCGGGGATCACCTTGCTTTCCGGCATGACGGGCTGGCTCATGGGTTGTCGTCTTGTCGTACGCCGCAGGTTCAGACGGCGGAATGCGCCTCATGGGCGTGTGCTTGCCCGGTTTCCCAATCGGCCTGGTGCCAGGCCAAAGCTGTGCGGATGATGTTGTCGATGCCCGAGCGGCTCGCCACCCAGCCAAGTTCGCGCGCGGCCTTGTCCGGCAAGGCGATGAGCTTGCCCGGATCGCCCGGCCGGCGCGGGCCGATCTTGCGCGGGATCTTGCGATTGGTCGCGCGTTCCACCGCTTCGACAACTTCCGCCACGCTGGTACCCCGGCCCGTGCCGAGATTGTAGGCGGTCGAGGCTGCTCCCTTCTCCAGCGCCGTCAGCGCGCGCAGGTGGGCTTCGGCAAGGTCTTCGACATGGATGTAATCGCGGATGGCAGTACCGTCCGGCGTGTCGAAATCGCTGCCGAGGATCGTGAACTCATAGCCCTCGTCATAGGCGCCCTTTAGGGCCAGAGGGATGACGTGCGTTTCGCAGGCATGGCGTTCGCCGGTCAGGCCATCACGGTCCGCCCCCGCAGCGTTGAAGTAGCGCAGCGGGATCGAACGGATGCCATGCGCGGTATCGAAGTCCTTCAGGATCCGCTCGACCATCAGCTTCGACCAGCCATAGGGATTGATGGGGTTCTGCGGGTGCGTCTCGTCGATCGTGTCGGCATGTGCGTGCCCGAAGGTCGCGCAAGTCGAGGAGAAGATCAGGTAGCCGGCGCCGTGCTTGCGCATCGCCTCGAGCAGGTTCAGCGTAGCGAGCGTGTTGTTGCGATAATAGATGACCGGTTCACGGACAGATTCTGCAACCAGCGCCGAACCGGCAAAATGCGCCACCGCGTCCGGTTTCACTTTCGCAAAGGCGGCGTCGAGGTCCGCCGGGTTCTGCAGGTCGCCCTCGATCAGCGGGCCCCATTTCACCAGATCGCGCCAGCCGGTCGACAGGTTGTCAAACACGGTGACGTCCCAGCCCGCTTCCGCAAAGGCCCGGCAGCAATGGCTGCCGACATAACCAGCGCCCCCGGTAACCAACAGTTTTCCTGGCATGGCGAAGGCCTCGCATCTGACAAAGCAAAAGGGACGGCGCTGTGCAGCACCGGAACATTCAATCAATTATATGCAAAGACCAGTCCGAAGGGTGAAGATAATCCGTGGGACCGTCGATTTTTGACCGCTTAGCGGAACGCGGTCATGGCGGCCCAGATGATGGCGCCCCACAGGCCGGAGCTGAGGCCGATGATCGTGACCAGACGCAGCCAGACAGGCCATTTCTCATCGCCGAGATCATGCGCCATCTGATAGTCGTTCCGGGCCGAAACACGGACTTGCGGCGCGAATGCGTGGCTCTCTGCTGGGATCATGGGCTCTGAACTCGACATGGCAGTCAATAAAGCGGGCAACCCTTAACGCCGGGTTTAATCTGCGACTCACACCTAACACCTCAGTTGACAGTGTTGATGCCGGAATCGGGCGCAATTCCGGCATCGATCGGGCGATTCAGGTCCCGTCTATCGAACAACGGCAGGTCCGGAAGCTTGCTGGCAAGCGGACTGCTTTGACCGCAATGGTTATTTTGCGCGCCCTATCCGTTTACCACGTGTGCAAAAATGTACAGCGCTGTGCAAAAATGCACAGGCGTCAGGCGGGCCGGTCCCGCGTCAGCGCTTGCCGCACGATGTCGGCGAGGAATCCTTTGGGCTGGATGAAGGTCTCATCCGGCAGTTGCGCCAGCGCAGCCGCCCGCTCGGCGATTGGACGGCGATCCTTGATCAGGCCAGCCACCAGCTGTGCCAGCGTTTCGCTCAGCGGCTCATCGACGATCAGGCCGCAGCTGTGCTGCTCCAGCCAGGCCGCTGTCTCGGTGCCTGCCGGCGCAATCGACGGCGTGCAGTAATAGCCGCCCTCATAGATCCGGTTGGGCAGCAGCCAGACCGAATTGTAGCCCGCTTCCATGAAGTCCCCGGCCCAGACGACATCCAGACCGTCATAGATGCCGGAGAGGTCTTCCGGCGAGCGGTAGCGGCCGAAATAGGTCATGTTCGGCCGGGCGTCGATCAGCGGCTCGAATACCGGAATTTCCGTGCGCGCCGGCAGGCCGTGCAAGCGGATCTCCAGATCATCCGGAAACCGGTCGGCCAGCTCGCACAGAAGGTCGAGCGAGCGTTTGCAGCGCAGGTTACCCACCCAGCCCAGCCGCAGCGGGCCGTTCGCCTCGGTTGCCGCGGACTTGCGCACGCAGGCCCGCGGCCCATAAGCCGCGCCCGACGCCAGCCGGTTCTCCACAAGGAAAGCCCGGTAGGTTCCCGGATAGCGCTTCTCGAAATGATTGCGGATGAACCCCCGTGACGACACGACCAGCCCCGCCGAACGCTTCAGCAGCATCCGCTCTAGGGCGCGCACCACCATTCCGATGGGATCGGACCGCGTCAGCAGCCGGTGCACATCGAGGCTTTCATAGATGACCGGTGTATCGAGCTTCGCCTTGCGCTTCGCCAGGAAGGCGCAGGCGAGCATGTCGAGATTTCGTGCGTAGATGACATCCGCTGCCGCCAGCTTGCCGCGCTCGGCTGCGGCCAGCGTCGCGCCGGCAAACACCTGCCGGATACGTTGGAGGAAGGCGCCGTCGCGCGTTTCGCCGAGATCGATATTGTCCCAGTCGAGCGCCCCGGGATCGCGCCGGCGCATCATGAAGCCGGTGACGTCCAGGCCATCATCGAGAAAGCCGCGAACGCGGCGCCGGACGGCGGCGTCAGCGGCATCATGACCGAAGAAAGCGATCCGGGTCATCTTTCGCGTCCTGTGCGGCCTTGCGCGTTCGGGAAATTGCTCCGTTGTCGAAGCAATTTCCCGTCAGCTTGTCCAGCTTGCCTATTCGGCAGAGATACGCTCGGCCGGGTCGTTGCGGCCGGTCGCCTTAGACGGCGGAACCTGCACGGCAACCGAGCCTTTCATCTGCTTCGGGTTCGGCTTGTTCTTGCGCTTGTCGCCGCCCCAGCCAAAGATCGAGGGCTTCTCGTCCATCTGGTAGTACTTGCGATAGGCCTTGTAAGTCGCGCCCGGGTCCTTGTGGTGACGGCGGCGGTTCAAGTCGACCATGTTGAGCGTCACGCCCAGAACGTCGGCTTTGAAGTTACGCAGCAGCGTCAGCGAGTGGCGGGCGGCCGAGCGGGCCGAGTGACGCCAGCGGACGACGAGAATCGTCTTGTCGACCTTGCCGGCGACCACACGGGCCTCAGCCATCAGCAGCAGCGGGCCGGTATCGATCAGGATCAGGTCATACATCGAACGCAGGCGGGCCAGCAGGTCGTCAAAAGCGCGCGTGCCAAACACGTCATGCGGCGTGTGGCCGTTCTGCGAGAGCGGCAGGATGTCGAGCATCGTCTTGCGATCCTTGACGATCGCATCGGACAGCTGGCCGGCGCCGAACAGGTGTTCGACAAAGCCGATATCGGGTTTCAGGCCGGCCGTTTCGGTCAGCTGGCGGCGGCGGAAGTCGCCGTCGATGACCAGCGTGCGCGAGCCCGACATGGCCGACATGCGGCCGAGCGCCAGCGTCAGGCTCGTCTTGCCTTCATCCGGCAGCGAGGAGCAGATGGCGACGGTCTTGGTTTCGCTGTCGAGATCCGAGAACGCGATGGAGGCGCGCAGGTAGCGGATACTCTCTGCGTAGGCCGATAGCGGATTCTCCACCAGAAAGTCGGCGGGGTTCGTCTGCGACAGGCCGAGGAAGCTGGCGGTGCGGATCAGCGGCACCGAGCCGATCGGGTTCGCGCCGAGCTTTCGCTCAACGTCTTCCGACGAGCTGATCTTCATGTCGAACATCTCGGCAAACAGCGCGAGACCGCCGCCAATGATGCCGCCCAGGATGCAGCCGATGATCAGGTTGAGCAGCTTCTTCGGCGAGTCCGGCGAGTCCGGAACCGTCGCGCTGGACAGGATGTTCGCGTCCGCCGAGATCAAGGCGTCCTGTTCGCGGGTCTGTTTCGAACGCGACAGGAATTCCTCAAGCAGCACGCGGCTGGTTTCGGCATCGCGCTCAAGTTCGCGGAGACGGACGAGGGCCTGGTTGTTGCCCTGCAGCTGGTTGGTCGAGCGGTTGATTTCGCCCTGGATCGAGCCGAGCTGCGACTGGGCGACCTTCAATTCGTTCTCGATGTTGCCCGCGATGCGGCCCACTTCGGCGTTGATCTGACGGTCGATGTCAGCCGCTTCGTTCCGGGCGCTGATCAGTTCAGGGTGCTGGGGACCCAGCTTGGTTTCGAGTTCAGCGACGCGGCGGTTGATGATCGCGCGCTGGTTCTTGAGGTCGGAGATGACCTGCGAGCCGAGCACTTCGGAGATGCCGTCGGCGCCGGCACCGCTCGCCATCTGGCGGCGCATGCTGTCGGCGCGGGCGCGGGCCCGGTCGACTTCGACCTGCAGCGTGGCCTTCTGCGTGGTCAGGTAGGCAATCTGTTGTTCAGTCAGGGTGGCGCCCTGTGCGGCGAGCAGGCCGGACTCGGCGCGGTAGCTCTCGACGCGGCGTTCCTTTTCCTCGACTTCTTCGCGAAGGCCGGACACGCGCTCGGACAGCCACTCGGTGGCCTTGCGGGTGGCTTCGTATTTCTCTTCAAGCTGCTGGACGCGGTATTGCTGGGCAATCTCGTCGGCCAGGCGCGCGGCGGTCTCGGGCGACTCGCTCGCGACCGTGACGGTGATCAGGTAGGTCGTGCCAACGCGCTTGACGTCGACCTTCGAGGCAAGCGCTTCGACCGCGCCTTCAAGCGCTGCGGCTTCTTTCTGCTCCTGAGTCAGGCCAGCCATCGCATCCTTGGGCGGCTTGGCGCCCGTGATCGCGCGGATCATGCCTTTCATAGACGACATCATGCCCGTCTTCTTGGGGCGCAGCGAACCGTTAAATTCGGGATCCTCGACCAGCTTCTGCTTGATCGCGACGCGCGTCAGCAGCGTCTTCGAACTCATGACCAGCACTTCGGTATCGACAACGGCTGTGTTGCCGCCGAGACCGGAGAAGATCGCGCCAAGGTCGATGACGTTCTTTTCCTGGGTGTTCAGCTGGACCACCGACTGCGCCTTGTAGATCGGCGTCTGCGTGAAGGTCACGTAGGCGATGATGCCGAACGTGGTGATAAAGCCAGCCAGGATCATCCAGAAGCGGCGATAGACGACGCCGATCAGCGCCTTCAGATCGAGCGGCGGACCGGACGACTGATCGCCGCCACCGGCGGTCATGTTGGAAGGCAACTCGATGGAAAAGGACTTCGACAAGGCACGGCCTCTGGAAAATTGGGGGCCCGGAAGCCGATACGATACCGGCTTCCGGAGAACTTTAAAGTTACGGGTACAGCTTCAGGCCGATACCGACCTGGTTCTGCGAGTAGGATGCACCGTTGAAGCCGGCGGTACCAGAGACATCCCGGTCGCGGTTGCGAGCGAAGAGTTCCCAGTGAACGCGCTTGTTCATCTTATAGGTCGCGATGGCGCCGAACTCGAGATTGTCTTCCTTGCGGTCGATATCTTCATATTCGTAATTGGACACGCCGCCATATCCCGACAGGATGATGTTGCGGCGCAGTTCGTGGTCGACGCGGGCGCCAAAACGGGTCTGCACGGCGCTCGGCGACTCGAATGCACCGGTATCGACCACGCGGCGTGCCGCGTCGAAGGTCACCGTGGTCAGACGGGTCGGGAACCAGGCCATGCGGCCGTCGATCGACAGACCACTGACGTCCTGGAAGAAGCTGTCATCCTTTGTTTCGTTCAGGTAGCCTACGGCGATGTCACCGCGCACCAGCGTGGTGAGTTCGAAATCCACACCTGCCGCAACCGTGTAGCCTTTGGAATCGCGCGAATGCGGCGTGCCGGCGAACACCTGCTCGACGTCATAGTCGCTCTTGGTGGCGGTCGCCTGGCCGAAGACGGCGAGGTTTGGCGAGACAGCGTAGGACAGGCGCGTGCGGCCATAAACGACTTTGCGGTCGCGGTAGTCCTGGTCGATGTTCGCGCCCGTGCCGGCGGCTTTGCCGTCCTTGTAGTTCTCGTCGGAGAAGCTGACGCCGTTGTTCCAACGGATACGGTCGTTCTGGAAATCCGCATCAGCGGTCACGCCGGTGCGGGTGTATTCGACCGGACGATCGGCGCCGAAGGCGTTGACGAAATCGGTGCGAGGCTCGGCGAGGTCTTCGGCGAACACCGAACCACGCAGCGACAGTTCGCGGGTCACGTCGAGGCGGCCGCGGGCGCGGGCCGTCACGTCGGTCGTCGATTCATCGCTCAGGTCGAGATACTGGTTGCGGTAGGCCGAAGCATCGAAACCGAGGCCGTGGACACTCCAATCCGTGTCTGCGGCGAACTCGCCGCCCACGCGGGCGATCACGTCCGACTGCTTGTTGTTTTCTGTGGCGAACACGTTGTCGTTGGCCGTCAGGCCGACTTCCGCGTTCGAGCGCACGACGAACGCACCGAGCCGAACGGGCTCCGGGTCGAATTCGGGCTGGCGGCGATCAAGCACCGTTTCGTACTTGTCGCGGCTATAATAATTGCTGGTTTGCGCCATTGCCGGGCCAATAAGGGCACAGGCAGCAACACTCATCAGACTGATGCGTTTCAGATTGGACATTTCACCATTCCCCAATTTCTCTGCGCGGCCGACATGGCCTGGGTTGTCTTCTCCAACCCGTGCAAGTTCAGTACCATCCGGAATTGCCCATTCTGACGGGCAATTTGGACGAATACAGCCCTTTACGCCCAATTCATTCTCAATTGAATATCGCGCCCGGGAATATTCCTTAACAACACCCCTTGTCCGTTACTGTATTGAGGCGTTTCAGTAAGGCGCACAAATGAACCTGCGCGATACTGATACATCTCAAGGCCACTGCAAGTCGAGAAATTTACCATGCCGACCCTCGATCTCGCCCCTGCTTCCGTCGCCGATTATCGCCGACGTGCCGAACGGCGCCTACCCCGCTTCCTGTTCGATTATCTCGACGGCGGCGCCTATGCCGAGGTCACGCTGGGTCGGAACGTGCGCGACTTCGAGCGGCTCGCCCTGCTTCAGCGGATCCTGCGCGATGTCTCGGCCCGAACCACGACGACCCAATTGTTCGGCGCAGAGGCCACATTGCCGCTCGCGCTCTCGCCCGTGGGCCTCTCCGGCATGATGGCCCGCCGGGGCGAAGCCTCCGCACGCAAGGTCGCCGGCGCCTTCGGCATTCCCTACTGCCTCTCCACGCTTTCGGTGTGTTCTGTAGAGGAAACTGCAGCGGCGGGCTCCGGCCCCCTGTGGTTCCAGCTCTATATGATCCGCGATCGGGGCGCCTGCGCCGACCTGATCCGGCGCGCCAGGGAGGCCGGCGTATCCGTCCTTGTCCTGACGGTCGACCTGCCGGTCGTCGGCACGCGTTACCGCGATGTCCGCAACACGATGAGCGGCGGCGGCAATGCCTGGACCCGGCTGCGCAAGGGCCCCATCTCCTATGCGCTGCACCCCGGCTGGGCCTTTGAGGTCGGCCTCAATGGCGGCCCGCACGTGCTGGGAAACATCGCGCCTTATCTCGGTAGCGGCGCCACCTTCGACGATTTCTCCGGCTGGGCCAGCGCCTCGATCGATCCCTCGATCACCTGGGATGACCTCGACTGGATCCGCCAGCAATGGTCCGGTCCGCTGATCATCAAGGGCATTCTCTGTCCTGAAGACGCCGTGGAAGCTGCAGAACGCGGCGCAGATGGCATCGTCGTGTCAAACCATGGCGGCCGCCAACTCGACGGCGTCGCTTCCTCGATCGCCATGCTGCCCCATATCGCCGAAAAGGTGTCCGGCCGGATGACCCTGCTCGTCGATGGGGGCGTCCGCTCCGGTCAGGACATTCTCAAGGCGCTTGCCCTCGGCGCAGATGCGGCAATGATGGGACGGCCCTGGGTCTACGCCCTGGCCGGCGCCGGTGAGACGGGATTGCTCAATCTCCTCAAGGCGATGCACGGTGAATTTTCCGTGTCCATGGCCCTCACCGGCGTGACGCGCACCGCCGACATCACCCGCGATGTGCTTGACTTCCGCACCACCGCCTGAACGAAATTTGCCGGGCCGGCCTCGCCCGCCATTGGCAAGGCGGCCCGCGCAGCGTATCCCTGCAGCACAGTCCGGAACGCGTCAGAAAGCTGTCGTTTCGATCCGTCCGCCGGCGCAGAACCGGCCACGCCTTCGATGTTCCAGATTGGACCAGCCCGCCCATGCCCATCCGGCAAGGGTCAAAGGTGTGGGGTGGACAACCGGGTAAACGTTTCGGCGCGCACCCCGAATTAAGTGTATCAGATGGCATGCGGTATGCATCTGCCGGTCGCGTGAGGGAGATCACTTTTCCATGACCATGAAAGTATTGTTTACGGGCGCCGACGGCTACATTGGTACGCTGCTGGGCCCTTACCTGCTGCAACGCGGCATCGAAGCCGTCGGCCTCGACACGGGCTTCTACCGTTCCGGCTGGCTCTATCCGACAAACGTGCCGCGTCCGATGATCCTGTCCAAGGACATCCGCTCGGTCACCGCCGAAGACCTCAAGGGCTTTGACGCGATCGCCCACCTCGCCGAGCTGTCGAACGACCCGCTCGGCCAGCAGGATCCGGGCCTCACCCACGAGATCAACCATGGCGGCTCCGTCCACCTGGCCAACCTCGCCCGCAAGGCCGGCATCAAGCGTTTCGTCTACATGTCGTCCTGCTCCGTGTACGGCGTGGGCAAGCCCGACCAGATCCTCGACGAATCCTCCGATGTGAACCCGCAGACGGCCTATGCCGAGTGCAAAGTGAAGGTCGAGAACGACCTCTCGAAAATGGCCGGCGACGATTTCGAGCCCTGCTTCCTGCGCAACGCGACCGCCTACGGCGCCTCGCCCCGCCAGCGCTTCGACATCGTGCTGAACGACCTCTGCGGCCTCGCCTGGACGACCAAGAAGATCAAGCTTCTCTCCGATGGTTCGCCCTGGCGCCCGCTCGTCCACGCGCTGGACATGTGCCAGGCCGTGCACCTTTCGCTGACGGCACCTGCCGATGCGATCCGCGGCCAGAAGTACAATGTCGGCTCGTCCGACCAGAACTACCGCGTCATCGAGATCGCCCAGATCGTCGCCAAGGAATTCCCGGGCTGCGAACTGGAAGTCGGCACGCAGGGCGCAGACAACCGCTCCTACCGCGTGAACTTCGACAAGATCCAGACAGTCCTACCGGACTTCAAATGCCAATGGACAGCCGAGCTCGGCGCCAAGCAGATGCGCAAGGTCTTCGAGAGCATCAACATGACGGCGGAAGACTTTCAGGCCCCGCCCTACACCCGCCTGAAGATGCTGATGAAGCTGCGCGGCGCCCACCTGCTGGACGAAAAGCTCTTCTGGAAAACGCCTGAACTCGCAACGGTCTGATTCCCATGATCATCGTCGATACCGCACTGAAAAAACGCGAAGCTGAAGGCCGGCCCATCAAGGTCGGCATGATCGGGGCCGGTTTCATGGCCTCGGGCATTGCCCTGCAGATTGCCAAATCCGTACCCGGAATGGTGCTTTGCGGCATTGCCGCCCGCCAACCGCAGCGCGGCATCGACGCCTTCGAGGCCAGCCGCACGGGTGAAACCGTCGTGCGGGCCGACACGGCCGCCGAAATCTCGGCCGCGATCAAGGCCGGCCAGCCGGTCGTCACGACAGATCCGGGTGCCCTCGCCCGCGCCGAAGGCCTCGACGCCATCATCGAAGCCACCGGATCGATGGACTATGCGCTCGAAGCGGTCGAAGGCGCGCTGGAGACCGCCAAGCACGTGATCCTGATGAACGCGGAACTCGACGGCACCGTCGGCCCGCTCCTGAAGGTGAAAGCCGACAAGGCCGGCGTGGTCATCACCAACGTCGATGGCGACCAGCCCGGCGTGCAGATGAACCTCTTCCGTTTCGTCCAGTCCATCGGCGTCAAACCGGTGCTCTGCGGCAACATCAAGGGCCTGCAGGACGAGTACCGCACCCCGGACACCCAGCGCGGCTTTGCCGAGAAATGGGGCCAGAACGTCAACATGGTGACCTCGTTCGCGGACGGCACCAAGATCGCTTACGAACAGGCCATCGTCGCCAACGGTACCGGCATGGGCGTCGCCAAGCGCGGCATGATCGGCCCGGATCCGACCAACAAGAACCCTACCCTGCCGCTGCGCCCGCTCGAGGACTTCGTCGAGATGCTGGCCCCGCACATCGACCCCAAAGGCCCCGGCATCGTCGACTTTGTCGTCGGCGCCCGCCCCGGCCCCGGCGTGTTTGTTCTGGGTACACACGATGATCCGCGCCAGGCCCACTATCTGAACCTCTACAAGCTCGGACAGGGCCCTTATTACCTCTTCTACACGCCCTACCACCTCTGCCATTTCGAAGTACCGCTCACCGTCGCCCGCGCCGTGCTGTTCCACGACCCCGCGCTAACCCCGCTCGGCGCCCCGAATGTCGGCGTCATCACGTTCGCCAAACGCGACCTGAAAGCTGGTCAGACGCTCGACGGCATCGGCGGCTTCGACACCTACGGCCAGGCCGAGAACGCCCCCATCGTCCACAAGGACCGCCTCCTGCCCATGGGCCTTGCAGAAGGCTGCACGGTGAAGCGCGACATGGCCAAGGACAGCGTGCTGACCTTCGACGACGTCACCGTTCCCGCCGGCCGCAAGATCGACGCCTACTATGCCGAGATGGAGCGCCATTTCGGCCTCGTTCCGGCAAAAGAAACCGTCTGATCACGGACAGGCACAGGTGAGGCCATGACCGAAGTCGATACCGTCGTCATCGGCGCCGGCGCGGTCGGTCTCGCCTGCGCCGCCGCCCTCGCCCGCGAGGGCAACGAGGTCCTCGTCCTCGAAGCGGCAAACGCTATCGGCACCGGCACATCCTCGCGCAACAGCGAAGTCGTCCATGCCGGCCTCTACTATCCGACCGGCAGTCTGCGTCACCAGTTCTGCGTCGATGGCCGCCGCCGCCTCTATGCCTGGATGGAGTCGCATGGTGTTGCCCACCGCAAGACCGGCAAGCTGATCGTCGCCACGTCCGACGCCCAGATTGCCAAGATGGAAGTCCTTCACGCGCAAGGCGAGCGCAACGGCGTCGAAGGCCTCTCTTTCCTCTCCGGCGCCGAAGCCATGGAAATGGAGCCGGCCCTGTCCTGCAAGGCCGCGGTCCTCTCCGCCGAAACCGGCATTCTCGACAGCCACGGCTACATGCTCTCGCTGCAGGGCGAGCTCGAAGACCATGGCGGCGCCATCGCGTTCAACACGCCGGTCACCGCCTCCGGGATCCTGCCCGACGGCCGCTTCCGCGTCGAAGCGGGCGGCGCCGAACCGATGACCCTTGTCGCCCGCCAAGTCGTCAACAGCGCCGGCCTCTACGCTGTGCGCACCGCGCGCGCCATGGACGGCTACGACCCCGCTCTCCTGCCGCCCTTCACCCTCGCCAAGGGCAACTATTTCAGCTGCACCGTCCGCTCGCCCTTCCAGCGCCTGATCTATCCCGCGCCCGTCGATGGCGGCCTCGGCGTACACGTCACGCTCGACCTGGGTGGCCAGATGCGCTTTGGCCCGGATGTCGAATGGTTGAACACGGACGATCCGGACACGATCGATTACCGGGTGGACCTGCGCCGCGCCGACAGTTTCTACGCCGCCATCCGCGAATACTGGCCCGACCTGCCGGATGGCTCGATCACCACGGCCTATTCCGGCGTGCGCCCGAAAATCTCGCTGCAGGGCCAGCCCGCCGCCGACTTCCAGCTCGACGGCCCTGCCCGCCACGGCCATGCCGGCCTCGTCCACCTCTTCGGCATCGAATCCCCGGGCCTCACGAGTTCGCTCGCGATTGCCGAAGCGGTTGTGGACGTGCTCAAGGGCTGAGCCGCGCCTCTCCTGTCCTGCGCCGCCCAAAGAAAAAGCCCGCCTCGAAAGGCGGGCTTTCCCGTCGTCGTCCCCGACACGCTTAGCCGGCAAAATCCGGCCAGGTCTTGTCTTTGTCCGACATCTCGGTTGGCTCCAGCGGCCAGGTGATGCCGAACGCCGGATCGTTCCAGCGCACACCGCCTTCGGCCGATGGCGTGTACTTCGCCGAGACCAGGTAGGTCACTTCCACATGGTCGCTGACCGTCTGGAAGCCATGGGCGAAGCCCTTCGGCACCAGCAGCTGGCGCTTGTTCTCGTCGTTCAGTTCGAACGCTTCCCATTTCTTGAAGGTCGGCGAGTCCGGACGCAGGTCGATGATGATGTCAACGATGGCGCCGCGCAGGCAGCGGATCAGCTTGTCCTCGCCATGCGGCGCACGCTGGAAATGCATGCCGCGCAACGTGCCCTTGTTGGCGGAGTAGGATGTGTTCTGCTGCACGAACTCGGTCGGCAGGCCATTGGCGGCAAACTCGTCGACGCAGAACGTGCGCGCAAAGAAGCCACGGTCATCGCCCCGGCGTTCAAGGTCGATCAGCATCGCATCCTTGAGGGTGGTTTGATGGAATTTCATCGGATCACTTCCCTTGTTTCAGCCAGGGGGCACCCTTGGCGTAGATCGCTTCGAGCACCTGCCGGTCGCGGACGGTATCCATCGCCTGCCAGAACCCGTGGTGACGGTAGGCGGCCAGCTGGCCGGCCTCGACGAGCCGGTTCATCGGCTCCTGTTCCCAGACCGTGGCATCGCCATCGACCAGGTCGATCACATCGGGTTCGCACACGAAGAAGCCGCCATTGATCAGGCCCACGTCCACCGAGTCCTTCTCGCGGAAGGACTGCACGATCGGCTCGTCCGGGGCGAGGCCCATGACTCCGAAACGGCCCGGCGGCGTCACCGCCGTGACGGTTGCCTGGACGCCCGTCTTCTTGTGGAACGCCACCAGCGCCGTCAGGTCTACATCGGACACGCCGTCGCCATAGGTCAGGCAGAAAGTCTCATTGCCGATGATCTCCTTGGCGCGCTTCAGGCGGCCGCCGGTCATCGTGTCGATGCCGGTGTCCAGCACGGTCACTTTCCACGGCAGCGGCTTGTTCTGCGTCCAGGTCAGTTCGCCATTGCTCAGGTCGACCGTGAAGTCGCCGGTGCGGCGGGTATAGTTAAGGAAATAGTCCTTGATGAACTCGACCTTGTAACCGCCCAGCACCACGAAATCGGTGATGCCATGTGCGGCGTACATTTCCATGATGTGGTGCAGGATCGGACGGCCGCCCACTTCCACCATCGGCTTCGGCCGGAGGGTCGTCTCTTCGCTCAGGCGCGTCCCAAAACCGCCTGCAAAAATCACTGCCTTCACACTTGTCTCCATCCCATGCGCATGCGCCGTGCCGGATCGGGAAATCCGCCACACCTCAACCCGGCCGGTGCATCGGCTATGCCAGTGCCAGCAGCCGCTTGGCTATGTCTTCGATACGCGCCCAGTTGCCGGCGGCAATATCCGCCTGGCTGGCAATCCACGAGCCGCCCAGCGCAAAGACGTTCGGAAGGTTAAGATAGGTCTTCACCTCATCCTCGTTGATGCCGCCGGTGGGCATGAACCTGAGGTGCGGCAGGGGCCCGGCCAGCGCCTTCAGCGCCGGTACACCGCCTGCAATCGAGGCCGGGAACAGTTTCAGCCGCTCGAATCCTTCCTCATGGCGCGTCATCGCTTCGCTGGCCGAGGCGATACCCGAGATCATCACGCTTTCGCGGCCCTTCAGGGCATCACGCAGTCCAGGCGACATGCCGGGCGAGACCAGGAATTCTGCGCCCGCCTTCAGCGCCGCATCCGCGTCGCGCCCGGTCAACACTGTGCCGGCCCCAACCAGCAGCTCCGGCGCTTCCGCCTTCATCGCGGTGATCGCGTCCAACCCTGCGGGCGTGCGCAGCGTGACTTCAGCAATGGTGATTCCGGCCTTTACCAGGGTACGTGCCAGCGGTCCCGCCGCGCTGACCGAGTCGACCACGATCACGGGGACAACAGGCGCCTTGCGGGCGGCAGCATCGAGTTTCTGGATCGTGTCGGGCATCGGCGGGTCCTGCGCAGTCCGGGCGCGCACTCGGGGTGAGGCACACTCGCCTGTGTTGGCCCGTATCGCCGCGAAAAACAAGCCAGCGTCCGGGCGGCCCTGCCATGCGAAAACTCAGGCCGCCTGCACCTCGCCGGTCGGGCGCGAAGCAGAGCGGTCCAGCACGCCGGGCTCGTCCCAGCGTCCCTCTGGCCGGATGATCTGCAGCGGGTCCGCCCTGATGGTCAACGCCTGCGGATGCGGCGCGATAGGGATTTCCATCTCGCAATAGTCGAAGCCCGAGAAGGCAAAGTTCTCGCGCCCGTGAACCAGCCGGCAGCGGAACACCCGGCTCCACACCGGCCACAGCCGCGACTGGATCTGCGCCAGAGCCACACGGTAGCCCTTGCGCGAGATCACCTCGCACGTCTCCGCCATCAGCACGCGGAGCGCCGGCGTGCCCCGGAAAGCCGGCAGGATGGTCGAGCGTTCGATCTTCGCGAACCCGGCAAACCAGCGCACCCGGCACGTGCCCGCCGGACGTCCGCCTGCCTTCACCAGAAAATGCGTGCACGAGAAATCGTTGCCATCATATTCTTCATCATAGGGACAATCCTGCTCGGCCAGGTACACGGCCGCGCGCAGCGCCATCGCCTGCTGGTATTCCTCCAGCGTGCGCACCGGCCCGGCCGAATAGGCCTCCAGCATCTCCGGCGTAAGCGGCCGGGTCAGCGACAGTTCGCCAAAGTCCGGCCGCTGGCTCATGCCGCTTTCTCCTGTGCGGAGGGCAGTGGCTCCTGCCCCCAGAGATCCGGCAGGCCGCCTTCGATGGGCTGGAAGCCGAGCGAGGCCATCGACCGTTTGCCCGCCTCGGTCGCCCCACGTGCGAAGCAGGGCACCGGCGCAAAGAACTCCACCCGCGTGACGCCCGCCGCCATCATCACGGCGCGCCGCGCCTCCTTGGTGACGCCGGCATAGACGCCGATATAGACGCCGCCGCAGGGTTCGCCCTGACAGGCCAGATGCGACAGCGCCGGCCAGGCGGGGACGAAACTGCCGTCACGCACCGCCGCCACACCGTCGCGGCTGAGCGGAACGGTGATGAACACGCCCCCCACCGGATCGCCGGTGACCCAACCCGCCATGCCGGTCATCCCGTCGATCCAGCGGATCGATTCCGCTGACGCCATGGTCTGCTCGGTCAGGTGCTCGGCCAGCGCCAGGCCGGACTGCAACTCATCAAAGTCTGCCCGGCGGAATCCGAACTCCGCCGCGCGGCGTTTAAGGGCGTCATAGTCGATCAGGATCTCGGTCATGGCAGGCCTCCGTGCGCACACCTCTGGCGTGCATTTCACGAAAACTCTCTCACACGTTTAGAGACACCTCAAGACCAAACTCGCGGACTGGTTGTATTTTCTCAGGCTGCAAAACCCTGCAACTGCGCCGCCGATTCGCGGGCCTGTTCGGGCGAGCCGAACAGCTGGCGGTTCACGCCGATCCGCTTGTACCAGTAGTGCAGCCCGACGAGATCGGTGAAGCCCATGCCCCCGTGCACTTCTGTCGCCGTGCGGGCAATGAAGGTGCCCGCCTCTGCCAGGTAGGACTTCGCAAGATTGGCCATGACAGGTCCTTCCGCGTCGCTGGTATCGAGCGCGTGGGCGGCATGCCAGATCAATGCGCGGCCGGGCTCCAGCTTCGCAGCCATTTCGGCGCACATGTGCTTGACCGCCTGAAACGAGCCGATCACCCGGCCGAACTGCTGGCGCTCGGCAGCATAGGCCACGGCTTTGTCGATCATCGCCTGCGCAGCGCCGAGCGTGTCGGCGGCAACGAGCAGGCGCGCGAGCGCGATCAACCGGTCCTCGGCCGGCGCCTTGAGCGCGCTCGGCGCGTCCTTGAACGTCACCTCATGGAACGTCCGTGTCCGGTCGATTGTCTTCATCACGGCGAGCGCGCCCAGCGCTTCGACGAGATGCAGCCCGCCCGCCTCATCAGACGTGAGTAGGTGCGTCGCGCCTTCGGCAGACAGCGCCAACAATGACTTGCCGGTGAGCTTGCCGCCGGAGACCTTGAGCCCCGCCCCGTCCCGCCGCGAAAAGAGTTCGGTCAGGGCAAGCCCCACCTTCACCTCGCTGCTCGCAAGCCCTGGCAGGTGCGCGTTGCCGTGCCGCCCCAACAGGTCAGCAGACACCGCCGTCGCCAGGAAGCGCGAGGGCGCGATGAAATAGCCGAGCTGTTCTTGTACGAGGCACGCATCGAGCGCGCCCAGGCCAAGGCCACCAAAAGTTTCCGGCACCATCAGGGCGGCGAGACCGAACTCTTCGAGCGCCGTGTCGAGCGCAGCAAGGGCGGCGGCATCGCCCGCAGCAATCTTGCGGACCTTATCCAGCGACGCGGCTTCGGACAGGACGCCCTTGAGGCTGTCCTGCAACATGCGCTGGTCTTCGGAGAGTGCAAATTCCATCGGTCTTACGCCTTTGCCAGCTTGGGCTCGCGCGGCATGCCGAGGCCGCGTTCCGCGATGATGTTTTTCTGGATCTGGGCGGTGCCGCCGCCAATGATCAGGCCGAGATCGTACATGTAGCGCCATTGCCAGCTGCCTTCGCTGCGCAGGTGCTCGCCCTCCTCATAGAGAATGCCGAGTTCACCGAGCGCATCGATCGCCAGGCGCGCGATCTCATGGTTGAGGTCACACCCGTTCAGCTTCACGATCAGCCCAGCCAGCCCCGGGCTCTCGCTTTTCAGCCGGCTGGTCATGATACGCAGGCCATTGGCCTGCATCGCATAGACTTCCGACTGCAGCTTGATCAGCCGGTCGCGCAGCATCGGATTGTCGATCAGGCGCTGGCCGTTGACACTCTCGCTCTTCATCAGCGTCACGAGTTCAAGGAAGCGGGCTTTGGTCGCGTTCGGGTCGCCCAGCATGCCGCGCTCATGGGTGAGTGTGGCGTTGGCCACCTGCCAGCCTTTGTTCGGCGCATAGATGACACCGCTCTTCGGCACACGGACATCCGTGAAGAACACTTCATTGAAGTTCGCCGTGCCGGTCATGTCGACCAGCGGGCGGATCTCGATGCCGGGCGTCGTCATCGGGAAGGTGATGTAGGTGATGCCCTCATGCTTTTTGGCCGTGGGGTCCGTTCGCACGAGGCAAAATATCATGTCGGCCTGCTTGGCCGTTGAGGTCCAGATCTTGGAGCCGTTGATCACATAGTGATCGCCGTCTTCCACTGCCGCCGTCCGCAAAGCCGCAAGGTCAGATCCTGCGCCGGGCTCGGAATAACCCTGGCACCAGATCATCTCGCCCTCGATGGTCGGGCGGATATAGGCCTGCTTCTGTTCCTCGGTGCCGAGTTCCAGAAGCGTCGGCACCAGCATCGCGATGCCCTGCCCGGACATCGGCCCCTGGATGCGCGTGCGGGCGAACTCCGCCGCGATGATCCGCGCTTTCAGGATGTCTGGCTCGGCGCCGTAACCGCCATATTCCTTCGGGATGGTCCGCGCCGCGAGACCGTTCCGGATCAGCAGTTTCTGCCAGGCGATCCGTTTCGGATTCTTGTAGCCCTTGTCCTCCGGACCGGGGGCCAGATGGGCATTCGTGGACAGGATTTCCACGACATCGGCGCGGAAGGCTTCGTATTCGGGATCGAGGTCGAGTTTCATGGTCCCATTAGAAAGACCTGCCGCGAGGTCCGGCAAGAGGGGCGCTTGCGCGACGTCGCGTAAGGGCCTTAGCTCTTGGGAAACAACCCCTTGAGGAGGAAACCCATGCCCGTCGAATACGTCAAGAAAGGCCATGTCGCCATCATCACGATGAACCGCCCGGAAGCGCGCAACGCTATCAATGGCGAGATGGCGTCGACCATGGAAGCGGCGCTCGACCAGATGGAATCGGACCCCGAAGTTTGGGTCGGCATCCTCACCGCCGTCGGCAAGGCCTTCTGCGCGGGCGCGGACCTCAAGGAAATCTCGGCCGGCAACGGCGGCGCCCTCTCTACCAAGAAAGGCGGCTTTGCCGGAATCGCGCGGCGCGAGCGCACCAAGCCGCTGATCGCCGCGATCACCGGTTCGGCGCTGGCCGGCGGCACCGAAGTCGCCCTCTCCTGCGACATGATCATCTGTGCCGACGACACCAATTTCGGCCTGCCGGAAGTGAAGCGATCGCTGGTTGCCGGTGCCGGCGGCCTGTTCCGCCTGCCGCGCGTGATCGGCAAGGCGGTGGCGCTGGAGGTGATCCTCACCGGCGATCCGCTGCCGGCCCAGCGCGCATACGAACTCGGCATGGTCAACAAGGTGGTGCCGGAAGCCGAAGTGATGGCCGAAGCCGAGAAACTCGCCGCCCGGATCACCGCCAACGCTCCGCTCGCCGTCGCCGCGAGCCGCGCAGTTGCGATCGACGCGACCAGCAAGACGGACGAGGAACTCTGGAAGGATTCCGGCAAGGCCTTCGCCGGAATCGTCGGCACGGAGGACTTCAAGGAAGGCCCCCGCGCCTTCATCGAGAAACGCGCCCCGGTCTGGAAGGGCAAGTAAGCTTCACGCGCTGCACGGGCGTCCGGACGCAGCTTTGGGCTGGCCGGTTGATAGGTTTCTGGGCTTTCCAACGTCTGCTCTTCCCGGCGGGCATGCGCCGGGATGACAAGGGAAAGAGGTTGGGGTCAGGCGCGGAGGTCGCGGCCCATGTTCTGGAGGAGCGCGTTGGCGAATTTGGCGTCGGGCTCGTCGAAGAAATCGTGGGCGAGCGAGACGTATTCGTCGAGGATCACTGCGTCGGAGAGTTCCTGGTGCACGATGAACTCGGCGCCGGCGGCGCGCAGCAGGGCGCGCATCGTCGCGTCGAGGCGGGTCAGTTTCCAGCCTTCGGCGAGGCGCGCGAGGATGGCATTGTCGATCCGCGCCTGATGATCGACGACCGCGTTGACCACCGACTTGAACAGGTCCGGATCAGCATCCTCGATGGGGGCCCCGTCCGGGCCGAGGCCGAGACGGTCTTCCATGAATTCGCGCACGGTGGCGCGGGCGGATTTCTCCGTCTGCTCCATTTCATAAAGCGCCTGCACGGCCGCCAGGCGCGCGCCGGCGCGGCGGGCGCGGATGACGTCGAAGGGGAGTTTCGGTGCGCTCAACGGATCAGCTCTTTGCGGAACTTGATCATTGCGAGGCAGGCCTGGGCGGCTTCGGCGCCCTTGTTCTTGCGCTTGCGGTCGGCGCGGGCAAGCGCCTGGGCTTCGTTCTCGACCGTCAGGATACCGTAGCCGATAGCCTGGCGACGCTGCACGATCAGGTCCATCAAGCCGCGGGCGCTTTCACCGCAAACATAGTCATAGTGCGAGGTCTCGCCGCGGATGACGCAGCCGAGGGCGATGGCGCCGTCAAAGCGGCCGGAATCGGCGGCCATGGCGATCAGGCCCGGGATTTCAAAAGCGCCGGGCACTTCCATCACGGTGACTTTCGCGCCGGCAGCTTCGAGCACTTCCAGCGCGCCCGCTTCCAGCTCGTCGCTGATGTGTTTGTAATAGCGCGAAATCGCGATCAGGACGCGGTCGGCCATAAGGTGTTCTCCTCGTTCAGGCGGCGCCAGCCCTCTATTGTCAGGCCGTATCCGTCAAGCCCCGCAAGGCGGGTGGGCTGCGTATCGGACAGGTAGATCATGCGGCGCACGCCAAGTTCACGCAGGATCTGGGCCCCGATGCCGTATTCGCGCAAGGGGGCGGTGGGGTCGCGCGGGAGGGCCGATTTGAGGCCGAGCCGCTCGGCAATGGCGTTGGGATGCATCATGTTCACGAACACCACAACGCCCGGCTCCGGGGCTTTGGCGATCAGGTTCATGGCCTTGCTGACGAGGCCTTCGCGTGGGCCGCGTTCGCCCAGCACGTCCGCGAGAACGTCCGTGCGGTGGACGCGAACCAGCGTCAGCGAATCCGGGCGGATGTCGCCGTGCACGATGGCAATGTGTTCAGACCCGTCGAGCGTGTTGCGGAAACAGACCGTGCGGAACCCGTCGCCAAAAGCGGAATCGAGCGGGGCTTCGACCCGGCGCTCGAGGAATCGGTCGTTCTGGCGGCGCCAGGCAATCAGGTCTGCAATCGTGCCGATCTTGAGATTGTGCAACTGGGCAAAGGCGACCAGTTCCGGCAGGCGGGCCATGGTACCGTCATCGTTCATGATCTCGCAGATCACGCCGGCCGGATAAAGTCCGGCCATGCGGGAGATGTCGACGGCGGCTTCGGTATGGCCTGCCCGGACGAGCGTGCCGCCCTCCTTGGCGATCAACGGGAAGACGTGGCCGGGCGTGACGATGTCGTCATTGTCCTTGGTCGGATCAATCGCGACAGCAATAGTGCGCGCGCGGTCGTGCGCGGAGATGCCGGTAGTGACGCCCTCTTTCGCCTCGATAGAGACCGTAAAGGCGGTCTGCATGCTTTCGCGGTTGTTGCGGGTCATCATGTCGAGCTGGAGCGTGTGGGCGCGTTCCTGCGTCATCGACAGGCAGATCAGTCCCCGGCCATGCTTGGCCATAAAGTTTACCGCTTCCGGCGTGGCGAAGGTGGCGGGAATGACGAGGTCGCCCTCGTTCTCGCGGTCCTCGGCATCAACGAGGATGAACATGCGCCCGTTGCGCGCATCCTCGATGATTTCCTCGATGGACGAGATGGCGGCGTGGAAGTCGTTGCTCATGGGGCGGGCTTTCCTTGCGGCGCATCGGCGCCGATCATGCGCGCTACGTAGCGCGCCAGCATGTCGATTTCGAGATTCACCTTGTCGCCGGCCTTCAGTGTGCTGAGGGTCGTGACTTCCCAGGTGTGGGGGATGACGGCGACCTGGAAGTCGCCGTTCGCAAGGGCCGCGGCCACGGTGAGCGATACGCCGTTGATGGCGGCGGAGCCTTTGGTGGCGAAGTAGCGGGCGATGTCTGCGGGCGGGCGGATGGTGACCCGGAAGCTCTGGCCCTCGGGCTCGACCGCGACGATCTCGCCGACACCGTCGACGTGGCCGAACACGAAATGGCCGCCGAGTTCATCGCCGAGCTTCAGGCTCTGTTCAAGATTGACGCGGCTGCCTTCGGTCCAGCTGCCGAGGATGGTTCTGGACAGGGTTTCCGGCACCGCTTCCACGGCGAACCAGGAGCCGCGGGGAGCTTCGCCCATGTCCACCACGGTCAGGCAGACGCCGGCATGGAGGATGGACGCGCCCATGGCGATGCCGGTCAGCGGATAGCCGCTCTCGACCTCGAACCGGGTGAGACCATTGCGGTGCTCGGCGCGCCGGATGGTGCCGACATCAGTGACAAGGCCTGTAAACATTGGGAAATCCTGCCTGGGCCCTATTGCTCAACTCGAACATAAGTATCGAGGGCGTCATCTCCAATCCGTTCCGTCGCGACAGGACGCCAGCGCGTCGCAGCCTTGAGGTCGGTCAGGCCGAGTTCGCCGACTGCAGAGAGCCCTTCCCCGCCGATCAGGAGCGGCGCGCGGAACCAGGCGATTTCGTGGACGAGGCCCTCGCGCACGAAACTGGCGGCGAGCTGGCTGCCGCCTTCGACGAGGATCGTGCGCAGGCCCTCAGCCTCGGCGCGCCGGACGAGGTCGCGGACATTGACACGCACGCCGTTGCCGCAGCGCCAAACGCTGGCGCCGGCGGCTGCATGGGCCTCGGCGGCGTCGCCGGCGGTGGCGATGACGACCGGGGCGACATTGAGCGAGGTCATCAGCTTGGCGTGCAGCGGGGTGCGGGCGTGGGAGTCGGCGACGATGCGGACCGGTTGACGCGCGGGCAGCGGGATGGTGCGGGCGGTGAGCAGTGGGTCGTCGGCCATGACGGTGCCGACCCCGACCAGGATCGCGTCATGTGCGGCGCGCAGCTCATGGGCGCGGGCGCGCGAGGCGCTGGAGGTGATCCACTGGCTGGTGCCATCGGCCAGGGCGATGCGGCCGTCGAGCGAGGTCGCAAGCTTGAGCGTGATGCGAACGGAGCTCATGCGCCGTCTGCGTCTTCATCATCGAGCGCCGCCTTATCGATGAACTGGGCGAAATCGCTGGGATCCTTGAAGTCGCGGTAGACGCTGGCGAAGCGGACATAGCCGACCGGATCGACCATGCGCAGCGCTTCCATGGCGAGTTCGCCGACATCGTTGGAGCTGATCTCGGACTCGCCGGTGCTCTCGAGCTTGCGGACGATGCCGGAGACCATCTGGTCGATCTGTTCGCGGTCCACCGGACGTTTGCGCAGGGCGATGGTGATGGAGCGGGCGAGGCGTTCGCGGTCGAACGGCGCGCGCTTGCCGTCGCGCTTGATCACGGTGATCTCGCGCAGCTGGACCCGTTCGAAAGTGGTGAAGCGCGCGCCGCAGCTTTCACAGACACGGCGGCGGCGCACAGCTGTATCGTCTTCCGCCGAGCGGCTGTCCTTTACCGAAGTATTGTCAGACCCACAGAACGGACAACGCAAAGTGTATCAGGCTCCCAGACCGTCATAGATGGGGAAGCGCGCGGTGAGCGCCTTCACTTCGGCGCGGACACGCTCTTCGACGCCGCCGTTGTCCTGCGACGACAGCGCATCGACGATCTCGCCGATCCATGTGCCGATCTGCGTGAACTCTGTCTCGCCGAAGCCGCGCGTGGTGCCGGCGGGCGAGCCGACGCGGATACCGGAGGTGACGGTGGGCGGGGCGGGATCAAACGGAATGCCGTTCTTGTTGCAGGTGATGAAGGCGCGCTCCAGCGCCGCTTCGGCGTCCTTGCCGGTGACGCCTTTCGGGCGCAGGTCGATCAGAGCGACGTGGGTGTCGGTGCCGCCGGAGACGACATCAAGGCCCGCCGCGCGGCAGGCGGCAGCCATGGCGCGCGCGTTGGCAACGACCTGGGCGGCATAGGCGCGGAAGTCCGGCGTCAGGGCTTCGCCGAACGCCACGGCCTTGGCGGCGATGACGTGCATCAGCGGGCCGCCCTGGATACCCGGGAAGATGGCCGAGTTGATCTTCTTGGCGAGCGCGTCGTCATTCGTGAGGATCATGCCGCCGCGGGGGCCGCGCAGCGTCTTGTGCGTGGTCGTGGTGGCGATGTGGGCATGGTCGAGCGGGTTCGGGTGCACGCCGCCGGCTACGAGGCCCGCAAAGTGCGCCATGTCGACCAGGAAGAGCGCGCCGACTTCGTCTGCGATCTCGCGAAAGCGGCGGAAATCGATCTGGCGCGGATAGGCCGAGCCGCCGGCGATGATTAGCTGCGGCCGGTGGGCGCGGGCGAGGCGCGCGACCTCCTCGAAGTCGATCAGGTGATCGTCCGGGCGCACGCCGTACTGGACCGCGTTGAACCATTTGCCGGACTGGTTGGGCTTTGCCCCGTGGGTGAGGTGGCCGCCGGCGGCGAGGCTCATGCCGAGGATGGTGTCACCCGGCTTCAGCACCGCCTGGAACACACCCTGGTTTGCCTGGCTGCCCGAATTGGGCTGGACGTTGGCGAAGCCGCAATTGAACAGTTTCTTTGCCCGTTCGATGGCGAGTTCTTCGGCGATGTCCACGAATTCGCAGCCGCCATAGTAACGCTTGCCCGGATAGCCTTCGGCATACTTGTTCGTCAGGATCGTGCCTTGTGCTTCAAGTACAGCGCGCGAGACGATGTTCTCCGAGGCAATCAGCTCGATCTGGTGCTGCTGGCGCGTGGCTTCCTTGGCCACAGCTGCGGCGACCTCCGGGTCGCGCTCGGCCAGCGAAGCCGTGAAAAAACTGCCGGAAAGGCTCTGTGGGATATGCGCCGAGTCAGCCATTTAGTCCTCCGGTTCCGAATCCCCGGCTGTTTACGCGCCTGCGCTGCCGGGAGCAACTGCTGCTGTCGTAATGGCCAGCCTGCATATACAGATGGCAATCTTCAAATAAATTCAGAGCACAAGACGATAGATACTTTACGTCGTGATGCGATTACAATTAAACCCTCAACTATGCTGATTTCTGGTTCGGTGAATACAGAGTTCAGCGGGGGTGGGACATGAAAGAACTTGAAGAATCCGAGCTGCTCGAGATGACCGTTGAAATCGTGTCGTCTTACGTGGCCAATAACGTGTTACAGGCGGGCGCCCTGCCCGACCTGATCAAGACCGTGCACGCGACAATCACCGGGCTGACCCATCAGACGGCCGCGCCCGCCGAAAAGCTGGAGCCGGCGATTTCAGTGGCGAAGTCGGTGACGCCGGAATTCATCGTCTGTCTGGAGGACGGGCGGAAGCTGAAGATGTTGAAGCGCTACCTGCGCACGCGCTATGACATGACGCCGGAAGAATACCGCGCAAAATGGAACCTGCCGGCCGACTATCCGATGGTGGCGCCTAGTTATGCCAAGCTGCGTTCGCGGCACGCGAAGCAGATCGGCCTTGGAAAAAAGCGTTAAAGGCCGCAGCGCCGGAAACTAAGCGGCCTTATCCAGTCCGAGCTGCTTCCAGACCGCGAGGATCGCGGCGACCAACTCGTCCATCATGATCTCGTCATGCACCGGGCTCGGCGTGAAGCGCAGACGCTCGGTGCCGCGTGGAACGGTCGGGTAGTTGATCGGCTGGACGTAGATGCCGAAATCGAAGAGCAGCGTGTCGGACAGGGCCTTGCAGCGCTCAGGATCGCCTACGAGCAGCGGCACGATGTGCGACGGCGAGTCCATCACCGGCAGGCCGGCCTCGCGGAAGCGTTCCTTCAGCTGGGCGGCTTTCGCCTGGTGAACGGCGCGCAGGCGGCGGCCTTCGTCGGTGCGCAGCTTGCGGATGCTGGCGAGCGCGCCGGCAGCCATCACCGGGCAGGTCGAGGTGCTGAAGATGAAGCCCGAGGCCATCGAGCGGATCGCATCGACGACGCTGGCATGGCTGGCGATGTAGCCGCCCATCACGCCGAAGCCCTTGGCGAGCGTGCCTTCGATGATGTCGATCCGGTCGGCAAGGCCGAGCATTTCGGCGACGCCGGCGCCTTGCTCTCCATACAGGCCCACAGCGTGAACTTCGTCGAGATAGGTCAGCGCGTTGAACTCGTCGGCCAGATTGCAGATCTCTTCCATCCGGCCGAAATCGCCGTCCATGGAATAAACGCTTTCGAAGGCGATCAGTTTCGGGCGATCCGGTTCGTCGAGTTCGATCAGTGCGCGCAGGTGATCCACATCGTTGTGGCGGAAGACGCGGTAGTCTGCGCCCGAGCGGCGGATACCCTCGATCATCGAGGCGTGGTTCAGCGCGTCGGAATAGATGACCAGGTTCGGCAGGATTTTGCCGAGCGTGGAGAGCGTGGCGTCGTTGGAGACATAGCCCGAAGTGAAGAGCAGCGCAGCTTCCTTGCCATGCAGGTCGGCCAGTTCACGCTCGAGATCGACGTGGAAACGGGTGGTGCCGGAGATGTTACGGGTGCCGCCGGATCCAGCGCCGAAGCTGTCGATGGCGTCGTGCATGGAGGCGATGACTTCGTCGTCCTGGCCCATCGCCAGATAGTCGTTGGAGCACCAGATCGTCACTTCGCGCTCGCCGTCTTCCATGCGGGCCGTGGCCTTGGGGAAGCGGCCGCGGTGGCGCTGGAGGTCAATGAAGACCCGGTAACGGCCCTCGCCGCGAATGTTGTTGAGGGCGTCTTCGAATGATTTGAGATGCTTCATTGGCCGCACGCAGACTTTCAGTGGTGAAGGGCGCCCCACCAGGGGCCTCCGGGCTGTGTCTCCTTAAGCCCGGAGCCTTTTTAATCAGATCAGGAAAATTACCTATGCGGCATAACCGGGCAGCTCGCGGTCCAGCTTGCGCAGCAGCGCGGGCCAGACAAGCATCTGGCTGAGCGTCTTCATGCCGCTGCTCTGACCGGTCAATCCGCCCTGCCCGGCGACTTTGTCCTGCAGGTCTTCGCCGCATTCCAGCACGCCGTCGCGGCCTGCCGTAAGGGCCATAACCTGCATTTTGCAGGCCCGCTCCAGGAAGAACATGCGGGTGAAGGTCATGGCGGCCGTTTCGCCGCAGGTCAGCGTGCCGTGGTTGCGCAGCAGCATCGAATGCTTGGTGGGGCCGAGGTCAGCCACCAGACGCTCACGCTCATCGAGATCGAGGGCGACGCCCTCATAGTCGTGATAGGCGATGTCGTTCCGAACGATCATGGCGGTCTGACTGATTGGCAGGAGGCCCTCCTTCTGGGCCGAGACGGCCACGCCCTGGTCGGTGTGGACGTGCATCACCACCTGCGCATCCTCGCGGGCGGCATGGATGGCGGAGTGGATAGTGAACCCCGCCGGGTTGATCATCGCCTCGGTCTCCTGGACGATATTGCCGTCCAGATCGACCTTCACCAGCGAGGAGGCGGTGATTTCCTCGAAGAAGTAACCATACGGGTTGATCAGGAAGTGATGCTCCGGCCCCGGCACCCGGTGGGAGATGTGGGTGAAGATCATGTCGTCCCAGCCATACAGGGCTGTCAGGCGGTACAGGGCCGCCAGATCCACGCGCGCCTGCCACTCGGCGGCGCTGACTGAACTGCGAATATCGATCTGCGGATTACCGTCGGCCATTGCATGTTTCTCCCTGTTTATCCGGGCAGATTACCTTAACTCGATACGGCTGGCCAGATTACGATGACGCGAGAGTCAGGTTTGGTTCAGGTTCGACATCGGCCTCGCCTTGACGCCGTGCTCAAAGCATTTGCACATGCCCGCTCATGGCTGACCTGAAACTCGCATTTTTCGCCTCCAAACGGCCCGAAGCCCAGCAGGCTCTGCCCCTGCTGGTGGCGAAGTATGGCAACTACCCGGAGGAAGAAGCCGATGTCGTGGTCGCGCTGGGCGGCGACGGGGCGCAGCTCGACACGCTGCGGCGCCGGTTTTCGGACGGCAAGCCGGTCTATGGCATGAACCTCGGCACGATCGGGTTCCTGATGAACGAATACAAGGCCGACGGCCTTGTGGAGCGCATCGACGCGGCAGAGCGGGCAAGCGTGGCGCCCCTGCGAATGTTCGCAGTGGATATCCACGGCAATGAGCACCGGGCGCTGGCGATCAACGAAGTGTCGCTGCTGCGCCAGACGGCGCAGTCGGCCCGCCTTCGGATCGCGGTCGATACGCGGGTGCGGATGGACGAGCTGGTGTGCGACGGGATCATGGTGGCAACACCGGCCGGTTCAACCGCCTACAACCTGTCGGCCCATGGCCCGATCCTGCCGATCGGCGCGAACCTGCTCGCGCTGACGCCGGTCAGCGCCTTCCGGCCCCGGCGGTGGCGCGGGGCGCTGCTGCGCCATGACGCGCGGGTTGATATCGAGATCCTGGCGCCGGATCGGCGGCCCGTTTCAGCCTCGGCCGATAACCAGGAAGTGCGCGACATCGTGCGCGTTTCGGTGGAGACCGACCTCTCGCGCCGCCTGACACTGCTGTTTGATCCGGGCCACGCGCTGGACGAGCGGATCCTGACGGAACAGTTTGCTTTCTGAGGTCTGCGGCGGATCTTGCGTCAGTTTAATGTTAACCGTTGAACCTTAGCTTTCAGGCCTCAGTTGCAAGGTCTGAAGCATGCTTAGAAAATTGTTTTCCAAGGCGACCCAGTCGGCGTCAAAGAACCTGCTAAACAACCAGACTCTGCCGACTCCGGACATTTCGCGGGTCATCAAGACCGCAGCGCCTGGCTACGCCGCGCCCATTTCGGATGACGAAGCCGATTCGCTGGCGAGCGATGCCGAGCAGGCCATTGATGGCCTGTCGGAACAGTTCGAAGCCTGGATGCGCCGCGACCTCGAAGCGCTGCGCGACACCTGGGCCGAAGCGCAGAAGCCCGAAGCGACCGCCGAAGAATATCGCCGTCTCTACACCGCCGCCCACAACATCACCGGCGCCGCACCGTCTTACGGTTTTCCGGCCGTTTCACGCCTCAGCCGCTCGCTGTGCACATTGCTGTCGCAGACCGCACCTGGCGAGAATGGCCCGCTGATCAATCTGCACGTCGAAGCCTGCCGCGCCGCCATTGCGGCGGGTCCGGCAGGTGATGCGAGCCATTCGGTGGCCGATGCCGTGTGCGACGCGCTGGAGCGCCGCGTGGCAGCCCGCACGGCGCAGCGCGCCTGATCAGACGTTGACGCGCGACAGGAGTTCCTCGGTCTGGCCATAGCCGGCTTCCTCCGGAATATGCAGGCACGCCTGACCGTCCGCCGTCTTCCCGACTTTCGGCAAAACGCTGACCACGGGCTCTGCCCCGAAGGTTTCCATCGCCATGGCCACTGACGTCGCGCGGGCGAGTTTCACGAGGTTCATCCGTGTCGGGAAGATGATGGTTGCAGTGCCATCGCGCTCCTGTTGCAGCGCATCATTGGCTGCCACCCAGACCGCATCCGTCGTCTCGCGGCCGTCATGGGCAGCAATCTGCCATTCCGGAGCGGGTGCGATGTAGAAATGCGTATCGAAACGTTTCGGCATCATTTCCGGCGTGATCCAGTGGCCGAAGTGCACGAGGCTGTCGAGCGCGAGCACCAGGTCGTTTTCCTTCATGAGCTCGAGGAAGGACTGCTCGCCCCTGTCGACCGCGCTTCGGAAGGGCGCGAGCTTCTCGGCCATGTCTGCGCCGACCAGCGTGGCGCCAGTGCCGCGCGCGCTGCGGGGACGCGCAAGGAGCAGACCGGATTCCTCATACGCTTCGCGGATGGCGGCGATACGGGCGTCCTGCTGGACCGGGCCAAAATCGCCATCCGTCCAGTCGTCCCAATCGGGACTGGCATCCGCAGGCGCCGCCTTGCCACCCGGAAACACGAGCGCGCCGGCGGCAAAATCAATCTCGTAATGGCGCTTCACCATCAGCACTTCGGGATGGGGCGCCGCATCGCGCAGCAGTAGAATCGTCGCGGAAAGACGGGGTTCAGACGGAGGAGGCTTCGTCATGGTGGCCAAAATCCTTAAAATTTCCGGGAAATCTTGCCCGTTGCCTGCGCGTGATCTTCAACTCCAGCCGTTAGGGAAGGCAAGAGCCAGTCATGAGACGCAAAAAGGAAACCGGATGCGCCCCTTCCCCCGCCCGAACACGAGCCTTGTCCGCAAGCCCAATGCTCCCGCGGTCCGATTCAAGTCCGTGATGCACCTTGTTGCCGGCGATTCGCTCGGCCTGCTGGCTGACGAGCCTATGGAATTCGAAGAGCGCGTGTCGTTCGGGCCCGCCTGCAATGACAATGAACCGCTGAGCGCCGCGCGCTGGATGGCCGGCCGGCTGGAGCGCGTCGCGAGCGCCGCCTGCGCCGAATCCCTGTCGCAGCGCCCGATCCTTGTGGCCGCACCGATGGCGGCGCTGGCCGACCCTGACACGGCCCTCCTGTGTGACAACGCCGTGCGCCGCACGATCCTGTGCCAACAGGAATTCTGCCTGATGTTCTCGGACGCTGCGTTTGCCGGCGATCCCGCCGATGCCACATCGCGCGTGGCTCGCCTGCGCCGCGTCGGTTTCCGCGTGGGCATCGACATGCGCTACTCCTGGCAGACGCCGCTGAGCGAGAGCCTCCGTATCCTGATCGACACGATCCGCGTCGATGCAGCTGCTCTGTCCGAATGTGAGGATCTGGTGGACGTGACCCAGGCCGCCAAAGCGTCGGGCATCCTCGTGGTGGCCGATCATGCCGGATGGCGCGATGGCGAGTTCCTGGAGGACTTGGGCGTTGCCGGCGGCGTTGCGCCGCAGTCCGACGCCTGAGCCTCAGGCCGCGTCGGTGTCTTCGGCGACCGCGTCGTCGCGCGACGCCATCTCCGAATAATAATCCAGCTTGTCGAGCAAGTAGTCCAGGTCGTCCTTCGGGATGGCCTGGAACTGCGTCAGAACGCGTTCGATCATCCGTGCACGGAACCTTGCGCGGTCGTTCGGACCGCCATCATGTTGCGTCTCGTGGAACACCGTGACAGCGGCCTTGAAGGCTGGCAGCATCTTGCGCGGCAGACCGGCACGGTCGAACACCGCCTGGAGGCCAAGCGGGCCGGCATCGTGGATCATCAGCCACACGCGCTGGTGCGCGACGCCCGACAACTCCGACAGGGCGTGCTCCACAAACCGCATCTGACCGCAGCAAAGCGCGCGCATGATCAGTGAATTGGACAGTCGGCCGTTGAGGTTCAGCTGCGAGACGAAACGCGGCAGGTCGTTGGTGCGCCCGGCCTGTTCCACCAGATCGATCGTCGCGCGCTCGCGGGCGCTGGCGGCAAGATCGATGGCGAGCTGGGCCGGAAGTTCGTGACGGTTCACCAGGATGTCGAACAGCTGGCCGGAGACCAGCGAAACCATCTTCTCGGCAATATGGGTCGGGATGAAGTCGCGCTTGATCAGGCCTGCCTGGACGATCTCGTCGCCGCCGAACCGGCGGAGCGTGTCGTCGAAGGCCTTGTCGGTCCATTCGGCGCCGCTGTTGGTCGCGAGCGCGCGGACAGCCTCGACGGCGCCATGCTCGGTGATGACTTCCGAAACCATGATCGACACCGACTCGCGGCTGGCGATGGCGGCCTGTTTCGCGGCGGTGACTGACAGCACGAGCTCGACGAGGTCTTCATCTGTGAAGACAGGCGAATCCTGAAGAAGTGGAATCGAGACGGCCTCGATGTCGCGGGCAAGCTTCAGCGCCACCTCGCGCGGCAGCACTGGCGAGCTGCGCAGCGTGACGGCGAGGGTCCGGCGAACCAGGTCGGCGGCGTCTTCAGCCAGGATGCCGATGATCTCGTCGGCAAAGGCCTTCTCGCGGTCGCTGAGCACGTCCAGCGCAATGCGGCGGCACAGGCGATGGGCGACCGAAGCGCGCTGCTCCGGCGTTTCCCCGCGCATCAGGCGAAGGATATCGTCCTCAGTCAGTTGCGGGCGAATGCTCTGGACCGTCATGGGCGGGCTCTATCCTCAGATTCGAATTACCCGCGAAACCTCGGCGAAGGGGGTTAATATCCGTTTACCAAGCCGCCGACCCAGCTGTTACCGCACAAGAAAAAGCCGGCCAGGATTTCTCCGGCCGGCTCTGTAATCTGCAAGAATTGCAAGGCTTAAGCGTCGTCTTCCTTGAAGAGGTCGTCGCGCGAAACCGCCGTGTCCTCGACCTTGGCCACCGAGAGGATGTGGTCGACGACCTTGTCCTCGTAGATCGGCGCGCGCAGCTGGGCCATGGCGTTCGGGTTCTTCTGGAAGAACTGCACCACTTCCCGCTCCTGGCCCGGATACTGGCGGGCTTCGCGGATCAGGGCCTGGTTGACTTCCTGTTCGGTGATGCGGACGTCCGCGATCCGGCCCATTTCGGCCAGGACGAGGCCAAGGCGCACGCGGCGCTCGGCGATCTTGCGGTATTCGGCTTTCAGTTCGTCTTCCGGCTTCTCTTTGTCTTCCGGGGTGACGCGGCCGGCATCCATTTCGGCCTGCAGCTGCTGCCAGATCTGGTTGAATTCCATCTCCACCATGCCCGGCGGCAGATCGAAGTCGTGCGCCGCATCCAGCTTGTCGAGCAGGTCGCGCTTGGCTTTCGAGCGCGAGGCGTTCGCGTGCTCGGCGGAGAGCTGGTCTTTCACCAGGCCGCGCAGCTGTTCGAGGCTCTCGAGGCCGAGGCCCTTGGCGAACTCGTCGTCGATTTCAGGCGTTTTCGGTGCGCGCACTTCGTGCACCTTCACTTCGAAGACAGCGGCTTTGCCGGCTAGGTTGGCAGCCGGATAGTCTTCCGGGAAGGAGACGTTGAGATCCTTCTCTTCGCCCGCTTTGACGCCCAGAAGCTGCTCTTCGAAGCCGGGGATGAAGCGGTTGGCGCCGAGCACGACCGATTGCTGCTCTGCCGAGCCGCCTTCGAAGGCTTCGCCGTCGATCTTGCCGACGAAATCGATCACGACGGCGTCGCCATCCTTCGCTTTGGCGGTCTTGGCGCGGGGCTCGTACTGGGTGTTCTGGCCGGCGATGCGAGCCAGCGACTCGTCGATCTGCTCATCGGTGACTTCCGCGACCGGGCGCGCGATCGTCAGGCTGTCGGCCGCGACGGGGGTGAACTCGGGCATCACATCGACGTGCATGTGGTAGGAGAGGTCAGCCTCGCCTTTCACGACTTTCTCGATGTCGCCTTCCATATGGACGTTCGGCTGGCCGGCGGGGCGCAGGTCGCTGTCCTGGAGGGCTTTCTGGTTGGTCTCGTTGACCAGCTTGTCGATCAGCTCGCCCATCAGGTCGCGGCCGTACATCTTGCGCACGTGGGCCGCCGGCACCTTGCCCGGGCGGAAGCCCTTGAGGCGCATGGTGGGACGGATTTCCTCGATCCGCTGGTTCAATTTCGCTTGCAGCTCGCCGGCGGTAACCGTCACTGCAAAAGTGCGGCTGAGACCTTCTGCCTTGGTCTGAGTGACTTCCATGTTCACTTCTTTCGTCAATGAAGGCATGACCGGGGGTGCCGCTGGGGGCCCCGGACACGCTAAATCCTGCCTGAAGCGGCGGCTTATGTCATATGGGGACGGCCCTGTCCACGCCGCGTGACGGGCGAGTGCAGTGGCCCCGGCCACCCCTGTTACAGCAGGCGATTGCCCCCGGCGGAGCCCTCGCGTATGAGGCGGGCGGAACGCGGATGTGGCGGAATTGGTAGACGCACTGGATTTAGGTTCCAGCGCCGCAAGGCGTGGAGGTTCGAGTCCTCTCATCCGCACCAGGCTTCGCCCTACCCCATTTCCCCATGCAGGGCGCTCAGGATGTCGGGAAGGTGCATTTCCAGGTCTTCGGCGACGAGGCCCGCGCCAACGCGGCGGCCCGCTTCGCCGTGGATCCAGGCGGCCATGGCGGCGGCGACAAAACTGTCGACGCCTTGCGTCATCAGGCCGGCGAGAATGCCCGCCAGCACATCGCCCGAACCGGCCGTAGCGAGCCAGCGGGTAGCATGCGTGTTAACGACGACCTGACCATCCGGCTGGGCGATTACGGTGTCGGCGCCCTTCAGCAGCACGATGCATCCCGCCCGCGCGGCGGCCTGACGTCCGGCTTCGATCTTGTTGGGCGCTGTGGAGAGCAGATCTCCGAAGAGGCGCTCGAATTCGCCGGTATGCGGCGTCAGCACATCGCCGGGGCGCAGCCGGGCGAAGAGCGCTTCCGGGTTGTCGGCGCAGACCGTGAGCGCGTCGGCATCCAGCACGCAGCGTGCAGGGGAGCTCAGCAGCACTTCAACATTGGCGCGCGTTTGCGGCGTGACGCCGGCTGCCGGCCCGATCACGGCGACGGTGGCGGCCTTCGCCGCTTCGGCGAGTTCGTCCGGTCCGTCTACGGACGATAGCATGATGGCCGTGAGGTGTGCGGCGTTCACCATCAGGGCCGAGGGCGGCGATAGCAGCGTGACGAGGCCGGCCCCGGCGCGCAGGCCCGCGCGGGCGGCAAGGCGCGCCGCGCCGGTGGAACTCATCCCGCCACTGACGACCTTGAGATGGCCGCGCCGGTGCTTGTAGTCGCCCTGCCCCGGTTGCGGCATGCCCGCCGCCCAGAGCGCCGGACTGTTCTCGACCGCGCGCGTGGCCGCCGGAATGCCGATGTCGGCCACCATCACCACGCCGCAATAGGCCGCGCCGGGCAACAAGACGTGGGCGGGCCGAAGCGCCGCAAAGGTGAGCGTGCCTTCGGCGCGGAAACATGGACCGAGCGGCCGGGCGGTGAACCCGTCGATGCCGGAAGGCACATCGACCGAGATCACCCGGCCGGGCCGCGCAGCGAGCGCCGCAGCGGCGCCTTCAAGTGGACGCGACAGGCCGCCGCCATAAAGTGCATCGAGGACCAGTTCGTGCGGCGCGGTGAGCGCCTCTTCCAGCGTGCCGACCGGGCCGTCCCATAGCGCGGCGGCCTTGGCAGCGTCACCCTTCAGGTCGCCCACCGGTACGGCGCAGAACACGGTGACCTTGCGCCAGCGCTTGGCGAGGCCTGCTGCGGCTATGAAGCCGTCGCCGCCATTTCCTCCCGGCCCGCACAGAACCTGGATGTCACCGTCCGGCCAATGCGCGTGCACGAATTCCGCGACCGCCTCACCGGCGCGTTGCATGACGTCGAAACTGCTGGCGCCGGCATCGAAAACCGCCTGCTCAGCGAGGCGCATTTCCTGCGGAGTGAGAATTGGTCTGCCCATAAGGGCGGCTCATAGCACGCGGGTGGCGGATTCGCTTCCGTATTCTGCGACGCGCAGACGGCCGTTTTTCATGTCCAGCCGGGTGACCGAACAGTGGCCAGGGCGGAAAACCGTGACACGGTCATCGCCTTCGAGCAGGCCGCAGAGCGCGTTGATCGCAACAAAGTGCGAGAAGACCGCCGTGCCTGCCGGAAGGGCGCTGACGAAGGCGCCCATATTGGCGCGCCATCCGACATAGTCCGGGCCCGCTTCGGTCCATGTACCGGCCATGACGGCGCGCAGCCATGCAACGCGGTCAGGCGTGTTCGCGGGCGTTGCGATTTCGGAGACTTCGGGCGCGATGGCCGGGCTCAAGCTGAGCTTGGCCGACAGAGGCGCGGAGGTCTCCCGGCAGCGCTGCATGGGACTTGAGATAACGCGCTGAATGCCATGGCCGCTGAGTATTTCAGCGACGGCTTCGGCCTGACAGGCGCCCAGATCGCTGAGGCCGGGATCGGGATGGTCGCCCCAGCCGGCGGCCGCTTCGCCGTGTCGGATGAGATAGATCATGCGGCGACCGGCTCAGCCGACAGGTCCTGCGGCTGCAGGGTGGGCGTGTAGCCATGCTGCGACATCAGTTTCAGCGTTTCGCGGTAGACGACCGGCTTCTCGATGCCGAGACGGGCGCGGGCAACGTCCAGCGGTTCACGCATCAGGGCCATAATGTCTTCCTGGATGATGCGTCCGGCCTTGGCGCCGTTGCGCTTGCCTTCCCGGAAACAATCCATGATTCGCGCGCCCTTGGGCGCGTGCTTGGCGATCGTGCGGCACCCCATGAAGGAAATGAAGAGCACGCCGAGCCCGGGCTGCTGGCTGTATGTGAAGGCAAGCAGCGAGGCCTCGCCGAGCGCGTCCCGGTTGTAGCCGGTCAGAACATGGAACAGGTCATGTGTGTCGCGCAGGCGGTTGCCATACCACAGCATGTCGTCTTCGAACTCGCTGGCCTTTGAGCGGTATTTCTCGCTCTCGTCGACGAGGCCCTGCGCGGTCAGGCCTTCGCGCTCCATGAACTCGATATAGGCCCGCCCGACGGTGCCTTCCGGCAGCTCGCGGATCCAGCTGTGATCGTCGAGGACCGGCGGCAGGTAAGGTTTCTCAGCCAGCAGCCGCTTGCCGGCGGGGGTCTCGGCAAATGCCCAGAAATTGCGCTCGAAGGAGCGCCCGTTCAGCGCCTCGATGATATGGAAAACCTGCTCAGTGTCTTCTTTGTCCGCGATCAGCTTCTGCATGTGCGCCCATGCCTTGAGTGGACGGAACGCGGCAGGCTTTCGCTCAGGATGGACAAAGATTTCAGCGGTCATCAGCAGCAGCTCCGGTTTGACCCCTGTGAGTATCACGCACACAGCCTACTGAAAAGTGACGCAGGCGTCATTAATTTGGAAAACCTGCCCTAAAAGCGCTGCCTAATTTTTAGGCCGATCCGCCCGAATATTTACCACGTAGCGTGCAGGAAGCGTGACTCCCGCGTCTACCTATCGCGTCTGATCCCAACACCCCATACGCACGGATGAAATCTTAACCGGGCGGCTGGGGAGAACCACGCATGAAAAAGATCGAAGCCATCATCAAACCATTCAAGCTCGACGACGTGAAGGAAGCCCTTCAGGAAATCGGTCTTCAGGGCATGACTGTCATCGAAGCCAAGGGCTTCGGTCGTCAGCGCGGCCACACGGAACTGTATCGCGGCGCGGAATACGTCGTCGACTTCCTGCCGAAACTGAAGATCGAAGTCGTGCTGGCGGACAGCGCAGTCGAAGGCGCCGTCGATGCCATCAAGAAAGCAGCCCACACCGACAAGATCGGTGATGGCAAGATCTTCGTTTCCGACGTTATTGATGCTGTGCGGATTCGCACGGGTGAAACCGGCGACGCAGCACTCTAAACTTCTTGCTGGCGCCCCGCGCGCCGACCTATCAGACAGCACAAGCAGCTCACGAGAAGGCAGACCCCATGGCTGATGAACTCTACAAAAAAATGAAGGATGAAGACATCCAGTATGTCGACCTTCGATTCACCGATCCGCGCGGCAAGATGCAGCACGTGACGTTCCACAAGGGCATGGTTGGCGAAGACTTCTTCTCCGAAGGCCAGATGTTCGATGGATCTTCCGTTGCCGGCTGGAAAGCCATCAACGAGTCCGACATGCTGCTGATGCCGGATCAGGCCACCGCGATCATCGACCCTTTCTTCCAGCAGCCGACGCTTGCCGTGATGTGCGACGTGCTCGATCCGATCTCGGGCCAGCCTTACAACCGCGACCCGCGCACCACCGCCAAAAAAGCCGAAGCCTATGTGAAGGCATCGGGCGTTGGCGACACCGTGTTCTTCGGTCCGGAAGCCGAGTTCTTCATCTTCGATGACGTGCGCTGGTCAATCGAGCCTCACAAGACCGGTTACTCGTTCGACTCGACCGAACTGCCGATCAACACCGGCAAGGAATACCCGATGGGCAACATGGGCCACCGCCCTGGCCCGAAGGGTGGCTACTTCCCGGTTCCGCCGATCGACTCCGAGCAGGACATGCGCGGCGAGATGCTGACGATCATGGGCGAAATCGGCCTTGATCCCGAGAAGCACCACCACGAAGTGGCCCCGGCCCAGCACGAGCTCGGCCTGAAATTCTCGACACTGACGGTCATGGCTGACCGTATGCAGCTCTACAAATACGTGATCCACAACGTCGCGGCCCAGTACGGCAAGACGGCAACCTTCATGCCGAAGCCGATGTACAAGGACAACGGCTCGGGCATGCACGTTCACCAGTCGATCTGGGGCAACGGTAAACCGCTGTTCGCCGGCAACAAGTATGCCGACCTCAGCGAGATGTGCCTCTACTACATCGGCGGCATTATCAAGCACGCCAAGGCCCTGAACGCGATCACCAACCCGTCGACGAACAGCTATAAGCGCCTCGTCCCGGGCTACGAAGCGCCGGTCATGCTGGCCTATTCGTCGCGCAACCGCTCGGCCTCGATCCGCATTCCGTTCGGCTCGAATCCGAAAGCGAAGCGTATCGAAACCCGCTTCCCGGATCCGATGGCGAACCCCTATCTCGCCTTTGCCGCGCTGCTGATGGCCGGCCTGGACGGCATCGAGAACAAGATCCACCCGGGCGATGCCATGGACAAGGACCTGTACGACCTGCCGCCGGCTGAAGCCAAGTCGATCCCGCAAGTCTGCGGCTCGCTGCGTGAAGCCCTCGCATGCCTCGACGCCGACCGCGCCTTCCTCAAGAAAGGCGGCGTGTTCGACGACGACCAGATCGACGCCTATATCGAACTGAAGATGGAAGAGAACATGCGCTACGAACTCCATCCGCACCCGGTCGAGTTCGACATGTACTACAAGAACTAGTCCCGGCGCTTCTTTCGCCAGACAGAGCGCTTCTTTCGCCAGACAGAAGGCCGGCATCTTCGGATGCCGGCCTTTTCTTTTCGGCGTCCGGGCTCCGGAACGAAAAAGCCCCGGCGCGAAGGCCGGGGCTTTTCCGAATTCAGACGTTGCGCCTGGATCAGCCAGCTTCGGTCTGCGTTTTGTTGGCGTGCACGTAGAGCGGCTCGGCATTGCCTTCAACCACTTCGGCATTGATCACGACTTCTTCGACGCCGCGCAGGTTCGGCAACTCGAACATCGTGTCGAGCAGGATGCCCTCCATGATCGAGCGCAGGCCGCGTGCACCGGTCTTGCGGCCGATCGCCCGGCGCGCAACCGCGGTCAGGGCTTCCGGCGTGAAGGTCAGCGCGACGTTCTCCATGTCGAACAGTTTCTGGTACTGTTTCAACAGGGCGTTCTTCGGCTGGGTCAGGATCTGGATGAGGGCTTTCTCGTCGAGATCTTCCAGTGTGGCGATGACCGGCAGACGGCCAATGAATTCCGGGATCAGGCCGAACTTCTGGAGATCTTCCGGCTCGGTATTGCGCAGCGTCTCGCCCACGCCCTTGTCATCGGCATTCTTGATGGTGGCGCCGAAGCCGATCGAGGCATTGTCACCGCGCGCGGCGATGATCTTCTCTAGGCCCGCGAACGCACCGCCGCAGATGAAGAGGATGTTCGTGGTGTCGACCTGCAGAAATTCCTGCTGCGGATGTTTCCGGCCGCCCTGCGGCGGAACCGCCGCAACTGTGCCTTCCATGATCTTCAGCAGCGCCTGCTGGACGCCCTCGCCCGACACGTCGCGCGTGATCGAGGGGTTGTCCGACTTGCGCGAAATCTTGTCGATCTCGTCGATGTAGACAATGCCGCGCTGGGCGCGTTCGACATTGTAGTCCGCCGCCTGGAGCAGTTTCAGGACAATGTTCTCGACATCCTCACCGACATAGCCGGCTTCGGTCAGCGTCGTGGCATCGGCCATCGTGAACGGCACGTCGAGGATGCGCGCCAGCGTCTGGGCCAGCAGGGTCTTGCCGCAACCCGTGGGGCCGACGAGCAGGATGTTCGACTTCGACAACTCGACCCCATCGGTCTTGCCGGCGTTCGAGAGGCGTTTGTAATGGTTGTGGACTGCGACCGAGAGGATTCGCTTGGCGTATCTCTGACCGATCACATAATCGTCGAGCACGTCGCAGATTTCCTGCGGGGTGGGAACACCTTCGCGGGACTTGATCGCCGAGGTTTTGTTTTCCTCGCGGATGATGTCCATGCAAAGTTCGACGCATTCATCGCAGATGAACACGGTGGGACCCGCAATAAGCTTTTTCACCTCATGCTGGCTTTTTCCGCAGAAAGAGCAGTAGAGCGTGTTCTTGGAGTCGCCGGAGCCGTTTTGCTTCGTCATAACTTCCTCAATGCCGCGAAACGCTTAACGCAGGCTTTAAGGCCCGCACAGAGACGATCCGTACCTTTTCAAGTCTATAGTTGTTCGTGCAGCCTGCAAGGGGCGGGCCGCAGGTTTGAGACAGCCGCCTATTTCTCGTCTTCGGCGGCCCGGCGCTCGTAAACCTTGTCCACAATGCCAAATTCCATGGCCTGTTGGGCCGTTTGGAACGTATCGCGATCCAAAGTGCGCTCAATGACTTCGTAGGGCTGACCCGTATGGCGCACGTAAATTTCGTTAAGACGGCGCTTCATTTCGATAATCTCTTCGGCGTGACGCTCGATATCGGTCGCAACGCCTGAATAGCCGCCCGACGGCTGGTGCAGCATCACGCGGGCATTCGGCAGCGCGATCCGCATTCCGTTTTCCCCAGCGGCAAGCAGCAGGGAGCCCATCGAGGCCGCCTGGCCGATGCACACGGTCGAGATGGGGCAGCGCACGTATTGCATGGTGTCGTAGATCGCGAGGCCCGACGAGACGTAACCGCCGGGGCTGTTGATATACATGGCGATTTCGCGCTTCGGGTTTTCGGATTCGAGGAACAGGAGCTGCGCCGTCGTCAGCGCAGCGACGCCATCGTCGATGCCGCCGGTGACGAAAATGATCCGCTCTTTCAAAAGGCGCGAAAAGATGTCGAATGCCCGCTCTCCGCGGCTCGTCTGTTCGACGACCATCGGGACAAGGTTGAGCGCGGTCTCTTGGATATTGGACATCAAGTAAGCCTTCGAAAAACAGGGCTGAATCAGCAAAGCCAATGATTGGCAGATGCCCCTATATTTGTCCACGCAGGCACCGCTGCAAGAGGCAGGCAGCTGTGGATAGGCCTAGCGGAACGGCCATTCCCCGGCGCCGCTGGGCAAAGGGCCGACCGGATCACGCAGAAAAGCCGCATAATCGGCGATCACCTTGCCGCGCTGCAGGTCGCTCAACAGCACGTGATAGCCCTCAGGATAATACACGGTGCGGACATGCGGCGGCATGCGCGGCGCGGTGCGCCTGGGCCCGGGCTCAGGCACCACTTCGTCGCGCGCGCCGTAGGCTGCGAGCACGGGCACTGATGCCGGCAAACGGGCGACCTGCTCGTGCGCGCGCTCCATCAGGGACACAGCGCCCGCCAGCTGGTCGATGCGGTTTTGCTGTGCATGCAGCGGATCGGCGTCCTGCACCGCGACGAAGGCGTCATTGTCCGTCATTTTCGGTTTGGCGAGCCTTGGCGGTTTGACAATCAGTCCAGGCGCCAGTCTGGCTCCCAGCCAGAGCGTCGACGCAAAGACCGGATTGAGCGCGCCCCAGCCACGCAGGCCCGGCCCCGACAGGATCAGCCGGTCGGCCTGTGGCGGCGTCTGCGATGCAAATGCGGTGATCGCCACCGCCGCGCCCATCGAGATGGCCACGACGGTCAGCGTGGCGCCGGGATGGCGGGCCCGCGCCAGGGCGACTGCAGTGCGCAGGTCTTCCCGCATCAGGTCGCCGCCCGCCCAATGACCCCGATGGACCGACCGGCCGAACCCGCGCTGGTCATAGGCGTAGACCGGAATGCCCGCCCTCGCCCATGCGGGCGCTGCAAGACGGAATTCGCCCGCGTAATTGTTCATGCCATGGATGCCGACGATCACATGCTCGGCCGGCGGGCCGTTGTCCGGTTTCCAAACGCTGAGGCCAAGCCGCGCGCCATCATGCGCCAGCATCGCACCTTCATCTTCAAGGAAGAGGAAGGCGGCCATCTGCGCCTTTCAGCACGCTGTCGCAGGCGCTGGAACGGCCGCCATCTGGGTGCACGGATGACGGAACGGCCACTCGACCTCGCCGCTCGGCAGAGGTGCGCCCGGGTCCTTCATGAAGGCGAGATAGTCGGCATGGACCTTCTCGGCCTGAAGGTCGCGCAGCAGCATGTGATACCCGTTGGGATAATAGACCGTGCGCACATTCGGCGGCAGCAGTTTCGCGGTCCGCTCGACGCCATTCTCCGGCACGACGATGTCCTTGGCGCCATACGAGGCGAGGATCGGCAGGGTCCGGGGCAAACGTGCCGCCGCCCAGTGCGCGTGTTCCATCAGTGTAACGAGGCCATAGACGGCATCGATGCGGTTTTCATAGGTCATGTTCGGGTCAGACCAGGTCCGGCGCAGCATCGCATTGTTGTCGGAGGGTTCGATCTTGATCAGGCCCGCTGGCGGCACGACGATCCAGCCAGGGTTCGTATGGGCCGAGGCATAGAGGCTGACGCGGTAGAGCGGATTGATCGCGCCCCAGCCGCGAAGGCCGGGGCCCGAAAGGATCAGCCGGTCAGCTTTCGGCGGATCGTCGGACCCGAAGGCCGTGAGCGCCACGGAAGCCCCCATCGACACACCCACAACCGTGATCACCGCATCCGGGTGGCGCTGGCGCGCCACATCAACGGCGGTGCGCAGATCCTGGCGCATCAGCTCTTCGTCCGGCCAGTAGCCCTTGTTGGGCGAACGGCCGAAGCCGCGCTGGTCGTAGGCATAGGTGGTCACGCCATGCTTGGCCCAATAGGGCGCCGCCATGTGGAATGCGCCGGCATAGTCGCTCATACCGTGCACGCCGACCACGACATAGTCGGGGTCGTCCGTGCCCTGCGCCGGCCAGACCGACAGGCCCAGCCGGGCGCCATCGGCGGCAATGAAGGCGTTCTGATCCGGCAGGAATTGCGCCGTCACCGAACCGGCAGACTGCAAGGCCCCGACCGTCACCGGATGGGCGCAGGCCGGCAGGGTCAAGGCCATGAACGCGCCCGCCACCGCGACAATGCCTGCGCGCAGTCGTTGCATCCAGTTCCGTCTCATTGCCGTCTTCATGGCGAATCCCTTGTCAGGCCGGTTGGCCCACTATCCTGGCAATTATAGAAATTGCGTCTGAACGGACAGTGACAAGAGTGCAAACACAGAGCCTGCAAGGCGATTTGCACGGGCAAAGGGCCGTTCTCGCGCTTGATGCCCCCGCCCGGTCGTGCCAGACCCGCCCCATCCAAAACTCTGGCCGGGATACCTGTCATGATCTTTCGTCTCTCACTTCTCGGCGCTGTCGCAGCCCTTTCGCTGACCGCCTGCGCCCCCGATGCGGCCACGCCCGCACCCGAAGCCGCTGCGCCCGCCGCTGAAGCGCTGCTGCTGCCTCTTCCCGAGGCGACCTCGCCCGAAATCACCGAGGCCGACCTTGCCCTGCGCATCAAGACGCTGGCTGACGACGCCTTCGAAGGCCGCGGCCCCGGCACGCCGGTCGGCGAAGGCGCGGCCGCCTGGATTGCCGCCGAGATGGCCCGCATCGGGCTCGAACCGGGCGGCGACAACGGCACCTTCTTCCAGGAAGTGAAAATGGTGAACCAGACTGTCGATCCGGCCACGTCGGACCTGATTGTCACTTGGCCGGACGGTGAAGACCTGTCGCTCAGCTTCAAGGATCAGACCGTTTACTGGACCAAGCACCAGAATGCGCAGCAGGTGAGCTTCGGCCCTTCAGACGTTGTATTCGTCGGCTATGGCATTACCGCGCCGGAATATGGCTGGGACGACTATGCCGGCCTCGACGTCAAAGGCAAAACGGTCCTGATCCTCGTCAACGATCCTGGCTTTGCGACCAATGATCCGGACCTCTTCAACGGCCGGGCGATGACCTATTACGGCCGCTGGACCTACAAGTATGAGGAAGCCGCCCGCCAGGGCGCAGCCGCGGCGATCATCATCCATGAGACGGCTCCCGCCGCATACGGATGGGAGGTTGTTTCCGGCTCATGGACCGGCGCACAGTCCGACCTCGTGCGCACCGATGGCGGCGAAAGCCGCGCCCAGCTCGAAGGCTGGATCACGCGCGACATGGCGGCGGAAATGTTCGCCAAGGCCGGCCTTGATCTGGAAGTCATGAAGACGGCTGCCAAGACGCGCGGCTTCGTGTCGGTTCCGCTCGAAGGCATGAAGATGCGCGGCACGATCAAACAGACCATTGAGCCGCTCTCCAGCCGCAACGTCATCGGTATCCTGCCTGGTACGGCCACGCCGGACGAATATGTTCTGTACACGGCACACTGGGACCATCTCGGCAAAAAGACCGGCGAAAAGGCCGGCAAGGAAGGCCAGGATTTCTACGAGGACGACATCTTCAATGGCGCTGTCGACAACGCGACCGGCGTTGCGGGCCTCCTCGAAATCGCGGAAGCCACCAAGGCGGCGCCGACTGCGCGCTCGAATATCTTCGTGTCGGTGACGCTGGAAGAATCGGGCCTGCTGGGCTCGGCCTATTACGCAGAACACCCGACCGTGCCGCTCAACAAGATCATTGCCGGCATCAACATGGACGGCGCCCTGCCGATGGGAAAGACGAAGGACATGATCGTCGTCGGCTTCGGCGCTTCCCAGCTCGAAGACCGGCTGAAGGATGTGCTGACCGCACAAGGCCGCGAGATCAAGCCGGACCAGCTGCCAGAGGCCGGCTATTTCTACCGCTCAGACCACATCTCCTTCGCCAAGAAAGGCGTGCCGATGCTGTATGCCGATGGCGGGCAGGACAAAGTCGAGGGCGGAATCGCCGCCGGCAAGGCCGCCGCAGCGGCCTACACCGCCGAACGTTACCACAAACCGATGGACGAGTATTCCGACAGCTGGGACCTCTCGGGCTTCGAGGAGGACATCGACACGCTGTTCCAGGTGGGTCATGCGATTGCGGACTCCTCGGACTGGCCCACCTGGTATGAGGGCAACGAGTTCGAAGCGGCCCGCAAGGCCAGCCTCGCCGGTCAATAGGCCGTTAGATGCTGTCCTATCAGCACGGGTTTCACGCAGGCAACCGCGCCGACGTGCTCAAGCACGCCGTGCTCGACCTCGTGCTCCGTGCCCTCGCCAAAGGCCCGCGCCCGGTACTGTATGTGGAAACACATTCCGGACGCGGACGATATGACCTGACCGGCGCGCAGGCCCGCAAGGGCGGCGAGGCCGACGCCGGCATCCTTGCCCTCCTGAAAGGCGAGGTGCCCGCCGGCTTCGGCGACTGGCTGGATCTCGTCCGCGCACGGGGCGAGACGGACTATCCCGGCTCCCCCGCCCTGGCGCTGGCCCGCCTGCCGGCCTCGGCGCGCGCGATCCTGTTCGAACGCCACCCCGCCGAATTCAAGGCGCTGACCGCCGCGGTCGGCGCCGACCCGCGCGTGCTGATCCGGGAAGCGGACGGCTATGCCGGCGCACTCAAGCTTGCCCCGCGCGGGCATGAGCAGATCGTCGTCTTCTCCGATCCGAGTTACGAGACGCGGCGTGACATCGAAGCCCTCGCCCTGTGGACGCCCAAAGCGCTCAAACGCTGGCCCACCGGCATGATCCTGCTCTGGCTGCCCCTCTTCCGGGACGGGCGCGAGGCCGAGTTCGGTGAGCTGCTGGCCGAGCTTGGTGCAAACCTGATCTCCGGCTCGCGCTGGCCGGTTGCGTCCACCGAGACGAGTTCGCTGGAGGGCACCGCGATCGTCGGATTCCGCGTTCCGGACGCCATCGCCCGCACGTCCGAAAAGATGGCGCAGGACCTCGAAGCACTCTGGGCGCGGAATAGCTGAGCGTCCCGGAATTCACAAAATTCGGGGAACATGACATTTACTTAAAATAGATTTATGATATTTTTCTAACATGGATTGTATTATAGGTCCCGACAGCGACTGGGAGCGCCTCGAAGGCAGGCCGGTTTCGGCTGCGTTCCATCTTGAGGAAATACGCCAGGCCCTGCAGTTCCTCCGCAGCAATATCCCCGCAAATACCGGCCTGTCCGAGATCGATGCGGCTTATCAGGACGCGCTGGGCGCCCTGTCCTGCCTGAGCACCTGCTTTACCGGCTCCGTGCATTTCGCGCCGCGCGCGAGTGAAGCCGCGCATCTTCGCCCCTGACGCTTGCCCTTCTGGCCACGGACTTGCATTGACGGGCGCTCCCCAGCCCGAACGTTGCCTCATGTCCGATAAACAGCCCTCCGCCGCCCCGCGCCCCGTGATGGACATCCTCGTCCAGCGCCAGCTCGACAACATGGCGACCGGCAATGGCGCCTATCTCGAAACCTTCCTGCGGATGGTGAAGCGCGCGGGACTGGACATCCGCATCGTGTTCGCGCCCTGGCAGTCCTTCGGCAACCGCCCCTGGGCCAGCGTGCACCCGCGCCTCGCGGGTTTTGCCTCAGCCATCGTCTGGCCGGGCTCGGTAAAGATCGCCGGCCGCTACTGGTCCACTTCGCCGCGCATCTGGACGCGCTTCGCCGTTCGCCTCGCCAAGGAGGCGTATATGCGCCTTGGCGGCAAGCTGATTATCCCCAGCTATCTCGGCAAGGAGATCAGCCCCAGGGAAGCAAGTATCGTGGCGCGTGTCTGCGACGCGGATCCCGCCGCTATCACGCTGGCCGAGTACAGCTCCATGGGCCCTGCCCTGAAAAAGCTGAAGCGGCGCACCCTGCACGCCTGCCTGATGCATGACCTGTTGTCGGACCGCGCGGACCGTTTCCGCGCCGGCGGCCAGGTCATCGACTTCGACGAGACCTCGCTTCAGACGGAGATCGACTGGCTGTCGAGCTGCAACCTGATCTTCTTCGCCTCGGCGAACGAGCTGGCCAAGGTGCAGCGTCACCTGCCGGGCACACAGATGGCCTGGGTGCCGCCCGATGCACCGGACTATCAGGCCACGGAAGATACCGGCGCACCGCGCGTGGTGTTTATCGGCACGGTGCACGGCGGCAATACCGAGGCGCTGAACCACTTCCTCGACGATGTCTGGCCCGGCGTACGCGCAAAGGCGCCCTCGCTCGATTTCTGGATTGCCGGCTCGATTGGAAAGACGCTGACGCCGGAGCGGGCTGCCCTTCCGGGCGTCAAGGTGCTCGGCCGGGTCGAGTCGCTCGAAAGCATCGGCGGCGCAAACGCCATCGGCATCGCCCCGACCCGCTTTGCCACCGGCGTCAGCATCAAGGTCGCCGAATACCTTCTGCTCGGCATGCCGACCGTCGCCTATCCGCTCGCGCTGGAGGGTTTCGGGGATGTACTCGATGATCTCGTGGTCACCGCTGACGGTCCCAAGGCGCTGGAAGCAGAAATCCTGAACCTCGCGGCCGATACCGAGCGGCGCAAAACTCTCTCGGACGCCTCGCGGGCCCACGCACGCGACCGGCTTTCACACGCCTCCGCAATCGCATTGATCCAGAACGCCCTCGGCGCCAAGGCATGAAAAAACGGGGCCGGATTGCTCCAGCCCCGCTTGATGTCTTGGCGTTCGGCCAGCCTTACTCGGCAGCGACCGCAACGTCGGCGGCGGAAAGATCCGTGTACCGCTTCAGGTGGTGATCGACGTTGCCGAATTCCGAATCGATGATTGTCAGGCGCTTGAAGTAGTGGCCGATGGCCAGCTCGTCTGTCATGCCCATGCCGCCATGGATCTGGATCGCGTTCTGGCCGACGAAACGGCCGGCCTGACCGATGCGCACCTTCGCAGCTGACGCAGCTTTCTTCCGGGTGACTTCGTCTTCGCCCAGCTTCAGCGTTGCCATGTAGGTCATCGAAACCGACTGTTCGGCTTCCATGAACATGTCGACCATCTTGTGCTGCAGCACCTGGAACTTACCGATCGGCGTACCGAACTGCTTGCGCGTGCGCGAATACTCGACCGTCATCGTCTGGGCGACCTTCATTGCGCCGCACGCCTCGGCGCAGAGCGCGGCGATGGCCTCATCGGTGACCGTTTCGATCAGCGGCAGGCCGTTGCCGGCATCGCCGATCACGGCCTCTGCGCCCACCGACACGTTGTCGAAGTGCACTTCCGAAGCGCGGCGGCCATCCACGGTCGGATAGTCGCGCGTGGTGACGCCTTTGGCATCCTTGGCAACAATGAACACACCGATGCCCTTGGTGTCGCGGCGGCCACCGGCCGTCCGTGCCGTGACAATGAGGTGGCTTGCCCACGGCGCACCGACGACGACGGCCTTGTGGCCGGAAATCTTCCAGCCGCTGCCGTCTTTCGTGGCCGTCGTTTCAAGGTCCGCCAGGTTGAAGCGGCCCTTCGGCTCGGCGTAAGCGAACGCGAACACGCGCTCACCGGCGATCATCGGGGCGAGGTGCTCTGCCTTCTGGGCATCCGAACCGCGCTTCAGGAAACCGCCGCCGCAAACAACGGACTGGAGATAGGGCTCGACCACAAGGCCTTTGCCGAATTCTTCCATCACGACCATCGCGTCGATCGGGCCGCCGCCGAGGCCGCCGTCTTCTTCACTGAACGGTGCGGCCAGCAGACCGAGTTCCGCAAACTGCGCCCACATCGCCGGACGCCAACCCTCTTTCGAGGCGACGACCTTGCGGCGGGTGTCGAAATCATACTGGTCCTTGATCAGCCGGGCGAGGCTGTCGCGGATCATCGTCTGTTCTTCGGTGAAATTGAAATCCATGGTCTAAACCTCCCAGTCCCAGCGCCTTAAAGGCCGAGGATCATTTTCGTGATGATGTTGCGCTGAATCTCGTTGGATCCACCGTAGATCGACGTCTTGCGCATGTTGAAATACGTATCGGCCGCATAGTTAGAATAGTCCGGACCGACACCGAAATCGTTGATGCCGTGGCCGTCCATGCCGCGGGCATAGGGCGCGCCGTAATTGCCGACCGCTTCGAGCGTCAGCTCGGTCAGGCGCTGCTGGATCTCGGTGCCCTTCACCTTCAGGATCGAGCTTTCCGGACCCGGGCCCTTGCCGGCCGCTTCCGAAGCCAGCGTGCGAAGCTCGGTGAATTCGAGGGCGGTCAGGTCGATTTCCAGCTGGCTGATCTTGCGGGCGAAATCACCGTTGGTGATCAGCGGTGTTCCGTCGATGGTTTCCGACGACGCGATGTCGCGCAGACGCTCGATACCGCGCTTGGAACGCGCCACGCCGGCGATGCCCGAGCGCTCGTGCGCGAGCAGGAATTTCGCATAGGTCCAGCCTTCGTTTTCCTTGCCGACGAGGTTCTCGACCGGAACGCGCACGTCCGTCAGCCAAGTCTCGTTCACTTCATGCGTGCCGTCGATCAGCTTGATCGGGCGCACTTCGATGCCCGGCGTCTTCATGTCGACGAGTATAAAGCTGATGCCTTCCTGCTGCTTGGCCGACGGGTCGGTGCGGCAGAGGAAGAAGCCCCAGTCGGCGTGCTGGGCCAGCGTCGTCCATGTCTTCTGGCCGTTGATCACGTAATGGTCGCCGTCGCGGACGGCTGTAGTCTTCACGCTCGCAAGGTCCGAGCCGGCGCCCGGCTCGGAATAGCCTTGGCACCACCACACTTCACCCGACAGGATACCCGGCAGGTGTTTCGCCTTCTGCTCTTCGCTGCCGAAGGTGTAAATCACCGGGCCGACCATCGAAACCGAGAACGGCAGCGGCATGATCGTGTCCATGCGCGCATTCTCTTCAGACCAGATATAGCGCTGGGTGGAGGTCCAGCCGGTGCCGCCGTATTTCTTCGGCCAGGCCGGAGCCGACCAGCCCTTCTTGCCGAGGATCTTGTGCCAGGCGAGGAACTGCTCGCGCGTCAGATCTTCGCGGGTGCCGACCCCCGCCAGTTCCTTCGGATAATTGTCGCGGATAAACGCGCGCACTTCATCGCGAAAGGCGATCTCTTCAGGCGTGAAGTCGAGATTCATGGCCGATATTCCTCCGATACCTCTGGGTGCTTATTGGCACCTCTATGTCAGTCAAAAGTGTACGCTGGCAAGGTGACGTGCACGTAAACGTAAAGAATGCCGCAGTGAACCTGACGTCAGGCGTCTGCGGGCTTGGCAATAAAAGGCGCGCACGCGGTCTTCAGCACGCCGATGGCCGACGCCGAGCCGAGGCCGCCGCCGGTCTGGAATTGCAGTTGGAGCAGCGGCGCAAGTCCGACCCGCTCCAACGCCGCTTCGTGCGCCGGGCGCTGGGTGATGTGAGAGGCGAGGCAATGGCTGACTGCCGAAGGAGACACAGCGTGCACCACACCGGCCGCGATGGTGGTCGCGAACCCGTCGAGTACCACCGGGATGCTCTGATGGCGCGCTGCGATGATCGCTCCGACACAGGCGGCGAGCTCGCGCCCGCCGAGACAGCGCAGCGCTTCCAGAGGATCGGACAAATGGCCCCGGTGCAGACGCAGGGCGTCGTTGACCAGTTGGCTCCGCTTGGTCGACAGGCTCGCCGGCGTCTGGGCGCTCGGGCGCACCCAATAGTCCGGCGATCCGCCGTAAAGCGCACAGGCTACAGCCGCCGCCGCCGTCCCGACGCCGGCGCCTGAAACGGCAATTGCGAGCAGGTCGGGCTGGTCCTCGACCGCTTCAAAGCCATAGGCGATGGTTGCCGCGCACTCGCGCTCGGTCATGGCCGGTTCCTGCGCGATGCTGGGCGTCGGCCGGTCCAGCGCCAGCTCGAATACGCGCACGGTGGCACCGGCCTGGGTCGCGATCGCCGACAACGGGGCCTTGCCTTCGCGCAGCGCATCGATGTGGGCGCGGGTATCTGAATTGCTCGACAGCGACACACCTGCATCCACGATCCCGTGCGAACCGGCGAAGATGGCCAGGGTCGGCTTCTCGATGCGTGGCGGGAACCGGCGCTGCCATCTGGCCAGCCATTCGGCCGCCTCGCCCAGGCGACCGAAATCGCCCTCCCGGCCCATGCCGAGCAGTGCGTCGCGGACCTTATTGCCGGACGCCGTGTCGGGTTCGACCGGCTTGAGAATCAGGTCGCGGACATCCGACAGGGGAGACTTCTGGGCCGCAGGATCGCTCAATACACATTACTCCCTGCGCCAAATACGAGCGCAGCGTTTAGATTAACAAAAATTCCGGGCTCTGTCCGGCAAGGTTTTATTACGGCGTTCATGCAATACTTGCAGAGAGTCCCCATTCAGTATTTGCTATAAACATGCCCGTCGAACCTATAAAGAGCCCCTGTATCAAGGTTTGCGCCGTTGACGGAAAAACCGGGCTTTGCCTCGGCTGTGGCCGGACCCTGCCGGAGATCGGCGGATGGGTAAAAATGGGCGCCGAGGCCCGCGAACAGGTCACTGCGCTGCTGCCCGAACGGATCGCGCGCCTAGAATCGATGGGAAAACGCTGACACGATGGCCTTGCGCAACCTGTTCTTCGTCATGTTCACCGCTGTCGCCGCCGCGATGGTCATCGCTTTCGGCATTGCCCCGAAGTTCAAGGAAGACGCCGCCGAGCCCGAACCGGTCGCCATGGTCGCCGCCGCCACACCGGAACCGACGGCCCTGCCCGGGTCCCGCGCCGCTTTCATCGACAAGGAAAATGACGGCCATTTCTGGACCCGCGCCGATGTCGGCGGAACGCAGATTAAGTTCATGGTCGATACCGGCGCCAGCATCGTCGCGCTGACCTACTTCGACGCCCAGCGCCTTGGCCTGAAACCCGAGGAACTCGAATTCGATTCCGAAATCCGAACCGCCGGCGGCATCACCTATGGCGCTCCCGTCACGCTCGAGAGCATCCGGATCGGCCGGGTAAAGATCGAGAATGTCGATGCGGTGATCCTGACCAGCGGCCTAGAACAATCCCTACTCGGCATGACCTTCCTCGGCGAACTGAATTCCTACGAAGTCCGTCAGGGGCAGATGATCATACGCCAGTGATCGGTTTGCCATCGAGGCCCTTGCCGACTCCGATCTCCCAGGCAAAGCGCGACTCGTCCCCCGCCCAGCGCGCATAGGCGACGCGGCCCTCCAGGCCCGCCGCCTTCATCAGCGCGCGGTACCAGTTCTCGACTCCCGCATCGAGCTTGTGCGGATGCACGCCCCAAAGAAGGCACGCCTGACGCACCCGTGCATCCTCGATGGATCCATAGAGGATCGGCGTTGCCCCGCGCACCCGGGAGAACCGCGCGAGCCGCTCGAACGCCCCCGTTCGCAGCGCCAATGCCGAGGCGCCTTCAGCAGCGGCCATGCCCAGAGACGTCTGCGCAACCACATCAATCGCTGTCTGCGCCAGCTCATCGCCGTCGAACTGCGTCATCGAACTGCGATAGTCCTCGGCATTCTCGGTCGCGCGGATGATCCGTGACATGATCGCCACCGCCGTCGCCGGATGGCGACCAACGGCGGTCTCGGCCGACAGCATCACGGCGTCGGCCCCCTGATAGATCGCCGTGGCAACGTCCGAGGCTTCCGCCCGGGTCGGCGCCGAATTCTCGATCATGGATTCCAGCATCTGCGTCGCAACAATCACCGGCCGGCCTGCGGCCCGCGCCGCGCGGATGATGCGCCGCTGGATCACCGGCACTTCTTCCGGCGGGTATTCCACGCCGAGGTCGCCCCGCGCGACCATCACGCCATCGGAAGCCTGGATGATCTCGCGCAGCTCACCCAACGCCGCAGGCTTCTCCAGCTTCGCGATCAGCGGCGCGCGGCCATTGATGATCGCCTTGGTCATCGCGATGTCGGCCACCGATTGAACGAAGGACAGCGCTACAAGGTCGACACCGATCGACAAGGCAAATTCCAGGTCCGCCTTGTCCTTGTCGGTCAGCGCCTTCACCGGCAGCGCCTTGCCGCGCACGGTAAAACCCTTCTTGTCTGAAATCTTGCCCGGCACATCGGCGCGCACGGTTGGCGTCTTGCCAGCCTGGGTCACCGTGAAAATCAGCTTACCATCATCCACAAGGATCGTGTCGCCTTCGGCCAGCTGGTCGAGGATCGCCTTGTGCGGCACCGGAATCGTATCGGGCGCGCCGGTCGTCTCGGCCGCCACCAGCGGATATTCCGACCGCCAGGCCACCTTCATCTCCCCGCCCGGAAAACTGCCGACGCGCACCTTCGGACCCTGAAGGTCTGCCAACGCCGCGAGCGGCCGTCCGACCAGCGCCTCAACCTTGCGCACGGTCTCCAGCGTCTGCCGGTGATCCTCATGGCTGCCATGGGAGAAGTTCAGACGGAACACATCGGCGCCCGCCTCGGCCAGCGCTCGGATCTCCTTCAGCGACCGGCTGCGCGGCCCAAGGGTCGCGACGATCTTGGCATTCTCGGCACGCAGGGGCGATTTGGGCATCTGGAACTCCGTCATGACAAGGCTGTCACGACGTCGGCTTATAGCGACTCGGGGCGGGCTCGCTAGGCTCACATTTCTTTGCCGCCTTTGCATCCGCCGTAGCTTGCCGCTGCATCTGAACGGGTAATCCGGAGTCGTACCAAGAAACTGAAACTCGCCGCGCTGGCCTTGCTGACCCTGCCCGTAGCCTGTTCGACCATTGCCGAACGCATGGCCCCGCAAGCAGAAACCGACGCCGCATCCCGGCAAGTGCTGGTGCTCGGGTCGTGGCACTTCGCCAACCCCGGCGCAGATCTCGTCAACGCAGAAGCCGACGACGTGCTCACGCCTGTCCGCCGGGCCGAACTCGAAGCGCTTGTGCGTCGTCTGGCTGTCTTCCAGCTCACCGCCATCATGGTGGAAGCTGAAAACAAACGACCGGACTTTCTTGACGCCGGCTACATGGATTTCGCGCCCGACGATTTGCTTTCGAACAGTAACGAGGTCGCCCCGATCGCCTACCGGCAGGCGCATGAGCTGGGCATCGAGCGGGTCAACGGCGCTGATACGCGCGAAGGCGAGATTGATTTCTTCCCCTTCGACAAGGTGCAAGCCGAGGCGACCAAATTCTCGGAGGCCCGGAAGGCCGAGACCATCTCGCAGCTGCTCGCACGCCAGAAGGATCCAACGTAGATCACGGCGATGCACAACGCCTTCTATTATGGCCCGCTCAAACTCGCCGATGCGACGAGCGAGCCCTGCGCGCTGCTCAATGACGGCTGGTTCGCGCGCAATGCCCTCACCTTCAGCAAGATCGCCGCAACGACCAAGCCCGGCAACCGCGTGATCGTGCTCGACGGCTCCGACCATGCCTATTGGCTGCGCCACTTCACCGAAAGCACGCCGGGCTTCTCGCGCGTTGAGCCGGCGGACTATCTCGAAGATCAAACGATCTGGATAAGGTCCCACAGATTCCCGAAATCGTCGCGGAACACGGCGACGGTTCCATATTCTTCCCGGCGCGGCGCTTCCATGAAGGTCACGCCACGCCCGGCGAACGCGGCATGATCGCGGTCAAAATCGTCCGTCTCCAGAAAGAAGGCGACGCGGCCGCCTGTCTGGTTTCCGATGGCGGCGCGCTGAGCGTCACCATCGGCCACCGCCAGCAGCAACCGCGTTTCTGCGCCCTTCGGCGCCACAACCACCCAGCGCTTGCCGCCTCCGAGCAACGTGTCTTCGACCAGATCGAACCCGAGCTTGCCCACAAAGAACGCAAGACCGGCCTTATAATCCGGCACCACGAACGTCACGGTCCGCAGGCGCAACGTTTAGGCCTCGACCAGAACGAACGGATCGAAATTCAGCACCGGCGCCAGCCAGCGCTCGGCCGTCTTCACGTCCCAGCCCTTGCGGCGGGCATAATCCTCCACCTGGTCGCGCTCGATACGGCCGAGCGCAAAATAAATCGCCGCAGGGTTTGCGAAATACATTCCGGACACGGACGGTGCCGGGTTCATCGCAAAGCTTGAGGTAAGCTCCACACCGATCTGCCGTTCGGCATCCAGCAGGCGGAACAGGGTCGCCTTCTCGGAATGTTCCGGTTGCGACGGATAGCCGGGCGCGGGCCGGATGCCGCGATACTTCTCGGCAATCAGCTCCTCGCGCGTCAGCGCTTCATCTGGCGCATAGCCCCACAATTCCTTGCGCACGCGCTCGTGCATGTATTCCGCCATCGCCTCGGCAAACCGGTCAGCCAGCGCCTTGACCATGATCGAGGAATAGTCGTCGCCTTTGGCTTTGAACGTCTCGGCAATCCGGTCGGCTTCCGGGCCGGCGGTCACGCAGAAGCCGCCGATCCAGTCCTCGCCCTCAGGCGCAATGAAGTCTGAAAGCGCATAGTTGGCGCGACCATTGTCCTTCTTCATCTGCTGGCGGAGCGTATGGAACGTGTCGCCGGTGCTGAGACGGATATCGTCGCCCACCGCCTTCGCGCCCCAGAAGCCAACCACGGCTTTGGGATTGAACCAGCTTTCGCCGATCAGCCGTTGCATCATTGCTTCGGTATCGCGCCATAGGCCCCGCGCTGCCTCGCCGACCACCGCATCTTCCAGGATTTCCGGATAGTGGCCGGCAAGGTCCCAGGCAGAGAAGTAAGGCGTCCAGTCGATGTACCGGGCCAGCGTGGCCAGATCGATGCCCTCGAATGTGCGCGTACCCGTGAAGGCCGGTTTCGGCGCGGTGTAGTTCGCCCAGTCGGGCCGGAAGGCGGCCTTGCGCGCGTCCGCCAGCGACAACCGGGGCTTCGGCGGACCATCCTTGCGCGCTTCACGCATGCGTTCGTAGCGTGCGCGCGTCTGTGCGACCAGGGCCGGTCGGTCCTCGTCGTTCAGGAGCGCCGAGACGACACCCACGGCGCGGCTGGCATCCACCACATGGATCACCGGCGCCGAACGGATGACTGGATCGATCTTCACAGCCGTATGCGCCGGGCTCGTCGTTGCCCCGCCGATCAGAAGAGGCTGCGTCATCCCGCGCCGCTGCATCTCGCTGGCGACAAACACCATCTCGTCGAGGCTCGGCGTGATCAGACCGGACAGGCCGATGATGTCGACCTTCTCATTAATGGCCGTTTCAAGAATCTTTTCGGCCGGCACCATCACGCCAAGGTCAATGATGTCATAGCCGTTACAGGCCAGCACCACGCCAACGATATTCTTGCCGATGTCGTGCACGTCGCCTTTTACGGTCGCCATCAGCACCTTGCCATTGGAGACGTCCACCGTGCCGAGACGCTGCTTCTCCTCTTCCATGAAGGGTTCGAGCCAGGCGACCGCCTGCTTCATCACGCGCGCCGACTTCACCACCTGCGGCAGGAACATCTTGCCGGATCCGAACAGGTCGCCGACGACGTTCATGCCATCCATCAGCGGTCCTTCGATCACGTGCAGCGGGCGCTCGACCGACAGGCGCGCCTCTTCCGTATCCTGATCGATGAATTCGGTGATACCGTGCACCAGCGCGTATTCAAGGCGTTTCGCCACCGGCGCATCGCGCCATTTCAGGTCCTTTTCCGCGCTCTTGCCCTTCTGGCCCTTCAGGCCCTCGGCAATCTCGATCAGCCGCTCGGTCGCATCCGCGCGGCGATTGAGGATCACATCCTCGACACGCGCGCGCAGCTCAGGCTCAATGTCGTCATAGATATCAAGCTGGCCGGCATTGACGATGCCCATGTCCATGCCCGCCGGGATGGCATGATAGAGAAACACCGAGTGCATCGCCCGGCGCACCGGCTCATTGCCCCGGAAGCTGAACGAGACGTTCGAAAGCCCGCCGGAGATATGGCAGCCGGGGCAAGTCGCGCGGATTTCCCGCGCCGCCTCGATGAAATCGAGCGCGTAATTGTTGTGCTCTTCGATGCCGGTCGCCACCGCAAAGATGTTCGGGTCGAAGATGATGTCTTCAGCGGGGAACCCCACCTCTTCCGTCAGGATACGGAAGGCGCGCTGACAGATCTCGACCTTGCGGGCCTTGGTGTCCGCCTGCCCCACCTCGTCGAACGCCATCACGACCACGGCCGCACCATAGGCCATGCAGGCCCGCGCCTGCTCCCGGAATTTCGCCTCGCCTTCCTTCATGGAGATCGAGTTGACGATGGCCTTGCCCTGCACGCATTTCAGGCCCGCCTCAATCACCTCCCACTTGGACGAGTCGATCATCACCGGCACGCGTGCGATATCCGGCTCCGCCGCGATCAGGTTCAGGAAGGTACGCATCGCGACGACGCCGTCGAGCATACCCTCGTCCATGTTGACGTCGATCACCTGCGCGCCATTTTCGACCTGATGGCGCGCCACTTCCACCGCGTCGGCATACCGCCCATCGGTGATCATCTTCCGGAACACGGCCGAGCCGGTCACGTTCGTCCGTTCACCGATATTGATGAAGTTCTGCGATGCGCTCTTCGTCATTTGCGAATTCTTCCTGCATCCAGCGGCCAGTTCCCGCCGGGCACGGCGGGACAGGCGCTGACATCCTGATTATACCAATAGATCCAGGCGGTCTCGCCCGTCTCTGCGCCCGCTTCATCGCACAGCGCCACCTGCACGCGCAGGTATAGCGACGTTGCCGGGTCGTCTGTCACGTCTTCGAATTCATCCATCGCGGGCACGATCCCCGCATCGCTTAGGCGCCAGCGGATGCCGTGGCAAAGCTCATCGCCCGCCACCACACCCGGAAAGCCGCCCAGGTCCACCATTCGTCCACGGAACCAGCAGGGTGCGCCGAACGCGCCTGCCTCCGCCAACGGCAAGTCCGCCGGCTGCCCCGCGGCGCCTCGTTTGAGCAGGCCATAGAAGACGAAGAGGTCGCCTTCGGTCGCCGGCGGCTTCGTCACGACGCCACCTCGAACGGCTCCAGCCCCGCCAGCCGCATCGTATGCTTCGTCGGCGCCGCCAAGCGGGGCTTGACGCCTTCAACCGCCTTCGCGATGGCAGCGATATGCTCCGGCGTCGTGCCGCAGCAGCCGCCGAGAATGTTGACGATGCCGTCCTTCGCCCAGGCGCCTACCGAGTTCGCCGTCTGGTCCGGCCGCTCGTCATACTGACCCATCTCGTTCGGCAGGCCCGCATTCGGATAGGCCGCCACCAGCGTGTCCGCCACGCGCGCCATGTCGGCGATGTGCGGCCGCATCAGGTCCGCGCCCAGCGCGCAGTTGAAACCGATGGCGAACGGCTTGGCATGACGCACTGAATTCCAGAACGCCTCCACCGTCTGGCCCGAGAGGGTCCGGCCGGACCGGTCGGTAATGGTGCCGGAAATCCAGATCGGCAGCTTCTCAAGCCCCTCAGCCTCAAGATCCACGATCGCCTTGATGCAGGCCTTGCAGTTCAGCGTGTCGGTGATCGTCTCGATCAGGTAGAGGTCAACTCCGCCTTCGTTCAGCGCGACGATCTGCTGGCGATAGGCTTCGTACACGTCGTCAAAGGTCACCGAACGCGCGCCCGGATCGTTTACATCCGCCGACATCGACAGCATCTTGTTGAGCGGACCGATGGAGCCAGCCACGAAGCGTGGTTTGTGCGGCTCCTTTGCGGTCCAGGCATCCGCCGCCGCGCGGCCAAGGCGCGCGCCCGCAAGGTTGATGTCGCGCACGGCGACCGCATCGAGCTTGTAGTCTTCCTGCGCGATGGTCGTCGCTGAAAACGTATTCGTCTCCGAAATGTCCGCACCCGCACCGTAATAGGCATTGTGCAGATCGGTCACGATATCCGGCCGCGTCAGGCAGAGGATGTCGTTGTTGCCCTTCATCTGACCCACATGACCCGCGAAGCGTTCGCCCCGGAAATCTTCCTCCGCCAGCCCCCGGCGCTGGATCATCACGCCCCAGGAGCCATCCAGAATGAGGATACGTTCCTTCGCAGCGGCCTTCAGGGCGACAATACGATCTTGTCTGGTCATCGGTCACGCCGCCTTTGCGGATTGGGGTTTCAGGCCGAGCAGACGGCATGTCGACAGCGACAGACCCGCCCGGTTCATGGTGTAGAAATGGAAGTGGTTCACGCCCTGCTCCGCCAGCCGGTTGCACAGCTCTGCGGCCACATGCGCGGTCACGAGATCGCGCGTCTCCGGATCATCTTCCAGCCCGTCATACATCTCCGCGATGCGCGCCGGAATGGCGGTGCCGCAAAGATCCGCCATCCGCTTCAGGCCGTTAAAGTTCGACTGCAGCATGATCCCGGGAATGATCGGCTGCGTGATGCCGGCTGCGCGCGCCGCGTCGACGAACTTGAAGAATACGTCGGGGTAGAAGAAGAACTGCGAGATCGCGCGCGTGGCGCCGGCATCAAACTTGCGTTTCAGGTTCTCCACCTCGGCTTTCAGCGATGGCGCATCCGGATGCACTTCCGGATAGCAGCCCACCGAAATGTCAAAATCGGCAATCTTCCGTGCACCCGCAATCAGGTCGCTGGCATAGGCGTAGCCGCCCGGATGCGGGACATAACGCGTGCCGATCCCGTCGGTCGGGTCGCCCCGCAGCGCCACGATCCGCTTCACGCCCGCCGCCCAATAGTCGCGCAGCACCTGGTCGATCTCGTCCTTCGTTGCCGCAACGCAGGTGATGTGCCCCGCCGGGCGCAGCATCGTTTCCTCCGCCATGCGCTTGACGATGGCCTGCGTGCGTTCGCGCGTCGAGCCGCCCGCGCCATAGGTCACCGACACGAAGTCCGGCGCCATCGGCTCCAGCCGCTCCACGGTTTCCCACAGACGCGCGGCCATCGCGTCGGTCTTCGGCGGAAAGAACTCGAACGAGACGCGCAAGCCCTTGCCGGCGTCGTGAGGATTGGTCTGGGAACGGATCATGCAGCTCTCGCATTGGAAGCGGCGGGCTTGGTGGCCCGCCAGATGTTCACGGTCAGGCCCGGGGCGCCCTGTTGCGGCGGATCGAAGGAACGTGGCGGGTCGAGCTTCAGCCCGGCCGCCTGCGCCCATTCGGCCAGCGCGTCATGGCGCACGCCCAGGCGCCGGTGGCCATGTTCGGCGCGCAGGAATTCAAGATCGTGCGGCGCAAAGTCGATCACCAGCAATGCGCCGCCCGGCACCAGCACACGCGCGGCCTCGGCAATCGCGTCGCCCGGCGTGTCCAGATAATGCAGCACCTGATGCACGATCACGAGATCGGCCGACGCATCCTCGAACGGCGCCGCGGTGACATCGCCAAAGCGCACCCGGCCGTTGCTCACGCCCGCCTGTTCCAGGTTTGCCCGGGCCACGGTCAGCATCCGGTGGCTGAAATCGATACCCTCGGCCTCCTTCGCACGGCCGGACAGCAGCATCAGCATGCGTCCCGTGCCGGTGCCGAAGTCGACAATCCGCCGATAGGGCCCCGGCCCAGCCAGCTCCAGCAGCGTGTCCTCGATGGCCTCATTGGGGAAATGCAGCGCCCTCAAGGAGTCCCAGGTTTCTGCGATGCTGGAGAAATAGGCCGCTGCCGATTCGGCGCGCGCCTGGATCACTTCGCGCAGCTTGTCCCGGTCGGCCTGAAATTCGGGTGCGTCATGGCTGATCTGCGAAAACAGATGGTCCAGAAAAGACAGTCCCGGCTCTGTGCGGGCGGCGCGGTAGAACACGAATGCCCCTTCCGGCAACCGCTCTGCCAGCCCCGCTTCGGACAGGTTCTTGAGATGGTGTGACAGGCGCGGCTGGCTCTGTCCCAGCACCTGAACCAGCTCGCCTACAGACAGGTCGTTGCCGCGCAACAGCGCCAAAAGGCGGAGCCGCGTAGGCTCGCCCGCCGCTTTCAGCTTTTCGAGAAGGTCATCAAGGTGCGTCATCCGGAAACATATAAACATCCATTTATATGTTTTGGCAACCGGCTTCCAGCCGCACGCCCAGTCACACACTTTCAACAGTGTGATGCAAAAGTAACGATCAAGCGCCCCAAAAATGCCTAGCCGTTGAACCTTTTAGGCCCGGTATCCATTTACTCTTCTGACTATGCAGGACGTCCTCCCATGAAAATGCCTATCGGCGCTGCGTTAGTTTCGCTCGCCCTTACAGCTTGCGCCACGGCGCCCGCCCCCGAGAAGGGCGACATGGCTGACCCCTTCGAGGGGTTCAACCGGCAGATGTTCGCGTTCAACAATGGCGTCGACAAATACGCGCTCGGCCCCGCCGCAACGGCTTACAAGACCGTGACGCCGGAGTTTGCCCGCACCGGCGTGACTAATTTCCTGCGCAACTTGAACAGCCCGGTCATCCTGGCGAACGACGTGCTGCAGGCCGAGCCCTCGCGCGCTGGCGCCACGGTCGCCCGCTTCGGAATCAACACGACCATCGGTGTTCTCGGACTTTGGGACGCCGCCGACCATTTCGGCATCGAGCGCCATACCGAGGATTTCGGCCAGACGCTCGGCGTCTGGGGATTTGAAAGCGGCCCCTTTCTGGTGCTGCCGATCCTCGGACCAAGCTCGCCCCGGGACCTCATGGGCGACGGCGTCGACATGGCCTTCAACCCCTTGAATTACATAGAGATCGACAATGACGAAGACACCAACATGTCGGTGCGGGCCGGACTCGGCGTGCTGTCGGCCGTCAATGCGCGCGTTCTGTTTGATGACGAAATCGACACTTTGAATTCCCAGCCCGAACCCTACATCGCCATGCGCCGACTTTATTCATCTCAGCGTCAGAATGCGGTTGCTAATGGCAAGCTTGATGATGCAACCGAGTATGAAGACCTCCCGGATTTTGACGAATTTGAAGAGTAATCGACGGTCGCCCCGAAAGAGGAGTAATCCCGTGAAAACACTCATCCGAGCAACACTTGCAGCGTCGGTCATCCTGGCCGGGAGCCTGCCCGCGTTCGCGGATGCCCGCACCGAAGCCTATGTCCAGAAGAACGCCAGCGAAGTGCTGCAGTCACTGAACAATCCCAAGCTTTCGGCTGCCGAACGCACCGCGACGTTCAGCAAATACATGGATACCATCACCGATCTCGATGCGGTGTCCAACTTCGTGATCGGCAAGTACGCCCGCCGGTTCTCGGATGCTGAACTTGCCAAGTACCGAAAAGCGTTCCGCACCTATGCACTGGCCGTGTACGAGTACCAGCTGGACGCCTATCGCGGCGAAGCCGTGGTCGTGAAGAATTCGGTCGACCGTTCGGAAACCGACTCGATCGTCAACACGGTCATCAAACGCCAAGACGGCAAGGACATGGATGTCCGCTGGCGCGTCCAAGGCAAAGACGGTGATTATCAGGTCATCGACGTTGCGCTGAACCTCGACGGCAACCTGATCTGGCTGGCCATCGAACAGCGGGCCCAGTTCATCGCCCTGCTGGACCGGTCGAACGGTTCGGCCGACGCGTTGATCAAGAAGATTGACTCGATGACAGCCGAACTGAAGTCCAAGACCCGCACCTGATCGCAGCCGCCTCAAAAAAATCGGCCCGCCCCGGATCGTCCGAGGCGGGCCTTTTCTTTGGGCATGCCGGGCTTAGCGGTGCGGCGCGTGCGGGTGCCAGCCCAGGATCAGGATCAGCGCCATGAACGCGAGCACATAGGCCGCGATTACGAACCAGCCCTGCGTCACCCATTTCCAGACCGACTTGGCCTCTGGAAAGATGTTCGAGATGGCGACACCGGCCGAAGAGCCGAACCACATCATCGAACCGCCGAAGCCGACCGCGAAGGCGAGCACGCCCCAGTCATAGCCACCCTGCGCCAGCGCGAGGGCCGTGAGCGGGATATTGTCGAACACGGCCGAGACAAAGCCGAGACCCATGGTCGTCGGCCAGCTGGCCGGCGGCAGGCTCTCGACCGGCATCAGCGAAGCCGACATCACGAGGCAGAGCAGGAACAACGTGCCCTTCAAAGAAGACCCAATGATCGTCCAGTCCGGCTTGCGCAGCAGCGCAGTGACGATGATCGCCGCCCAGACACCGATGCCGATCACCGGCAGCATATCGAGCAGTTCCGGGAAGTAGAGATTCGCGGCCACGTTCGAGCCGATGGCGGTCAGCAGGATGACGACGACCACGGCCACGCGGCCCCAGTCCACCGTGATCCCTGCGGTGGCCGCTTTCTGGATCGGGTGGAACTTCTGCTGCGACAACGACGCCGGCACCGAGATGACCGCCAGCGCGACGAAGGACGCGACATAGGCGTGCAGCACGTCCAGCGGGTTGACGCCGTCGATCCATATCATGGTGGTCGTTGTGTCACCCACGACCGAACCGGCCCCACCCGCATTGGACGCCGCCACGAGCGCGGCGATGTACCCGATATGGACCTTGCCGTGATAGACGTGCTTGGCGACGATGCCGCCGATCATGGCGGCGGCAATATTGTCGAGGAAGCTCGACAGGAAGAAGACCAGCGCCAGAAGCACAACGCCGCCCGTCCAGTTGTCCGGCAGGATGGCCGGGATCTTTTCCGGCACGTTCGAGGTTTCGAAATGCCGCGACAGGACCGCGAAGCCGAGCAGCAACAGCAAGAGGTTCGCGATTACGACCCACTCATGCGAGATGTGGGCCGAGAAACCCGCGAGACCGGCGCCGTGCTTGAAGCCGACGACCAGGAATTTCCAGGCAAGGATGATTGCGAGGCCGGTGACCGCCACCGTGAAGACCCGGTGGTGGAAGATCGCGACGCCCAGAAGCGTCAGCGCGAAGAGAATGAAATCGACCGGCACCGGACCGATAGCGGCGGGCAACATTCCGGCGAGCGGACCGCCTGCCCCTTCTGCCATGGCTGGCAGCGCCAGCACAAAAGCGCCGAGACCCGAGACCAAGGCGCGCACAGTTCTGCAGCCGGCGCGCGCGTGCGCCGACCCCGGTTTTGAGTTCATGGGTGCCCCTCCTAGGACGAAACCGCGCAGAGATATGACTCCGCGTCCAGCGGCTTGCAATCCATCTGATGCTGCGCCCGGAAGTCGCTGCGGGGCTAGGGCGCGGCAACCTCCGGAAGGCTGTAACCTGCCGGCGCGCCGGGCCCCAGATCCAGGCCAAGGGTAAACCAGCCGACCGTTAGGACGATGCCGGTCAACAGCAGCCAGAACGAATAAGGGAGCATCAGCGCAGTCAGGCTGCCGAGCCCGAAATCCTTCTTCCAGCGCTGGGCGAAGATCAGGATCAGTGGGAAATAGACCATCAAGGGCGTGATGATATTGGTCGCCCCGTCACCCACCCGGTAGGCGGCGGTTGCCCCTTCCGGACTGATGCCGACCAGCATCAGCATCGGCACGAGCACCGGGGCGAGCAGCGCCCACTTGGCGCTCGCCGAGCCGACGAACAGGTTGAGGAAGCCGGTGAAGATCACGATGAGCCCGAGCACCAGAGGCAGCGGCAGGCCGCTCGACTCGATTGCCCCTGCTCCGTGCACGGCGCCGATCAGGCCGAGATTGGACCAGCCGAACATCGCAACGAAATGCGCCGCCGCAAAGGCGAGCACGAGATAGTAGCCCATGTCCTTCATCGCCTCGGACATCATGCCAACGAGGTCGCGGTGGTTGTTGATCGTCCCGGCCGCGGCGCCATAGGCCCAGCCGGCAAACAGGAAGAGCAGGAAGAAACCGGCCACCAGCGACTGGTAGAGCGGCGCAAGGTTGGCATGGATGGAACAGTCGCCGGCCGCCATGGCGTCCGGCAAGCAAGCCTCCTCGTTGATCAGCGGCGTACCCGGTCCGAAAGTCATCAGCACCCAGAGCAGTACGACGCCGAGCGCGGCAAGTCCGGCCCGGCCGATTCCCTTGCGCTGGCCGGCATCGAGCGGCTTGTCCTCGTCACCGAAATCCCGGGCCTGTTCGGCCGACGGTGTCCATTTGCCGAGGCGCGGTTCGATGATCCGGTCCGTGACGAACCAGATGATCGGCAGATAGATGATCATCAGCGCCGTGATGAAGAACCAGTTGCCCGCGATATTGACATGCAGGCCTTCGACCAGGCCGGAATTGTCCACCGCTTGCTGGGTGATGCCGAAGAGCAAGGCGTCCAGCTGGCCCGGGGTGATGTTCGCCGAGAAGCCACCCGAGACGCCCGCAAAGGCCGCCGCAATTCCGGCAATGGGATGCCGGCCCGCGGCCGCATAGAGGATGCCCGCGAGCGGGATGAGCACAACATAGCCCGCGTCCGATGCGTGGTTCGACAGCATGGCGATCAGCGCGACCACCGGCGTCAGCAGCGCCTTCGGCGCGCCGCGCACGGCCGCGCGCATGCCGCTGGCGAAGAGGCCGGAGCGTTCCGCCACACCGGCGCCAAGCATGACGACAAGGACATAGCCGAGCGGGTGGAAATGGGTGAAGGTGGCCGGCATCTGCACCCACAGGCGCTGCAGATTGTCAGGTGAGAGCAGGCTGGCCGCCTCGATCACCACGGCCGTGCCATCGGCCTCGATCTGGGTCGGGTGGACCGCTGACACGCCCAGCAAGGCGCAGAGGACCGAAACGGCAACAAGGATCAGGATCAGATAGAAGAACAGGAAGACGGGATCCGGCAGTTTGTTGCCGGCGCGCTCGACGAATCCGAGAAATCCTTTCTGCGGTGCTGCGCTTGTTGCATCGGTCATGTGTCAACTCCCCTGTTTGGGGGCAGAGTTGGCTCAAGGACGGTCCGGAAGGCAAGCGTTTTCGGTTCCGGGCAGCAAGGGCGCCCAAGCGCCCGTCAGGTCTTGACGGTGCCCTTGATGGTGCGGCCGTTGCGCTCAATTTCGAGATCCCAGCTGCGGCCACCTTTCTTGAGGATGCCTTCCAGCTCCTTGACCGTCTTGGTCTGCTTGCCATTCACGGCGCGGATGATGTCACCCGGCTGGAAATAGTTTCGGGAAACAGTGCCGCGGGTAACCGAGTGAACATAGATTCCCGAGCCCTTGGAGAACGGGTCGAGGCCATTCTCTTCGGCGAGGCGCGGCGAGAGCTCGATCACGCGGGCGCCGTTGAAGATGGTCGAATCGGTGAGCAGCACGACATCCGCTTCGGTCGCGCCCGGAGGTGGCTGGACGCGGACATTGATGGTCTGCGTCTTGCCGCCGCGCAGGACAGTGAGCTTGGCGAGCTCACCCGGCTTGCGCACGGCGGCGAGGAATTTCAGGCCCTTCTCGTCAAACACTTCGCGGTCGTCGATGGCGGTCACAAGGTCACCGCGGCGCAAGCCGGCTTTGGCCGAGGGGCCATCGGGATAGACTTCGGTGACGATGACGCCGACCGGGCGCGTCAGGCCTTGCGTCTTGGCGATGTCGAAGCTGACCGCCTGGGCCGCGAGGCCGAGCCAGGGGCGCACGAAGGTGCCGCCATTGACTGCCGCATCGACGACGCGCTTGACCATTTCGGACGGGATGGCGAAGCCGATGCCGACCGAGCCGCCTGAGCGCGAGAAGATGGCGGTGTTGACGCCGACCAGTTCGCCCTTGGTGTTGATCAGGGCGCCGCCCGAGTTGCCGGGGTTCACGGCTGCGTCGGTCTGCAGGAAGAAGGAGTAGTCCGACACGCCTACATCGGTGCGGGCGGTGGCGGAGATGATGCCGTTGGTGACGGTCTGGCCGACGCCGAAGGGGTTGCCGATGGCGAGGACAAGGTCACCGACCTGAACGGTGCGGCTGTCGGCAAAGGGCAGGCTCGGCAGTTTCTCCGTGCCGACATCGATCTTCAGGACGGCGAGATCGGTGCGCGCATCGGCGAGCAGCAGCTCGGCCTCGTATTCGCGCCGGTCGCTTAGGACGACCCGGAACGAGTCTGCGCCCTGGATGACGTGGTTGTTGGTGATGATGACGCCGTCGGGTGCGACGATGACGCCCGAACCAAGCGAATTCTGCACCGTGCCCTGAGCCGGAACGCCGAACAACAGCTGTTCCATCGTGTTGACGCGGGCGGTGGCGACCTTGGCCGTGTAGACGTTGACGACCGCCGGCGAGGCCTGGCGCACGAGAGGCGCGAAGCTGAGCGAAATCTGCTCCTGCGACTGCGGCACCTGCTGGGCCTGCGCGAACATCGGCGCAAGGGCCACCGTGAGCGCCATCAGGACAGCCAGGCTCGCAAAGGCGAGGAGCTTGGAAACGTGTTTGGTCATGGTGCGGGGATCGGTCATGAACATGGCTCTATTGCGGCGCGAAATGCGGCGCAATTCGCACATGCATGACATTTCAGTTAGTCGCTTCCCGCGAGCGTTGCGGCCGCTTCCCGTTCGCCCAATGCGCGAAGGTTCTCGGCATGCGATTCGCGACTGATCCTGTAGAAACTGACGCAGATGAGCATCAGCGTCCACGCCGTGAGCAAGCAGACGGCATACCCCAGGCCGAGCGCACGAATCGACTCGGGCGTTGCCCCGGCCCCACCGCCGCCCTGGGCGAACCCGGCAACCGAAAGCACCGCAGACGCCGTCAGGACGCCGGCGCCCTGTGACAGCTTTCGGATGAAGCTTATTCCCGCGAAGAAGATACCCTCCGAACGGCGCCCGGTCTGCAATGGACTGTCTTCAACGATGTCGGCAACCATCGAGCCCATCAGCATCTGCGTGGCAATGATCAGCGCCAGGTCGAAAATCGTGATGGAGATGATGATGTTGAAGAGGTCCTCGCTGCCATTGGGTGGCAAGAAGCCCAGCAGACGCAGGATCACGGGCATGGGCGCAATTGAAAAAGCAAGAACGCCGATCACGATGGCGCCGCGCTTCTTGCCGAAGGTCTTGCCGATCAGCGGCGCAATGATCAGGGCGAGCACAGCGGATATGTAGACGGCGGCCGTGATCTTCGCGATCTGCTCGTTATCGAAGCCCCAGAAGATCGTGTTGATGTACTGGTTCAGGGTGGCGGAAATACCCGAAGCGATCAGGCCGAACAGCGTGGCAAGGAACAAGGCGCGGAATGATGGGTTGGAGACTGTCTCGAAGATTTCCTTGAAGATCAGCCCGAGGGTCAGTTGGCGCGCGGGCGGCGGCGCCTTCAGGTTCGGGATGTGGCGGTGGGTGCCTGCTGCGCAGACGAGTACGGCAAGAAAGATGCAGACCGCGGCCACGGAGCCGTAGGTGTTCCAGCCGCCGACATTGAACACACCGACCGGAATATCGGGCGTCGGCACGAGCAGGAACCAGAACAACAGGATCTGGATCGTGAGGCCGCCGAACCAGGCAAAAAAGTAACGCAGCGACATCAGCGACGTGCGCGCGTCATAATCCTGGGTCAGCTCTGCCGCGAGCGCTGTACTGGGCACCTCGTAGAATGTGAACGCGAGTCGCACGAAAATCGTGGTGGCGAGAAGCCAGAGGAACAGGTCGTTGCCCGATACGCCAGCCGGTGGATTCCAGGTGAGGAAGTAGGAAATGGCGACCGGGATCAACGCACCATACATCATCGGGTGCCGCCGACCGAACCGGGTGCGAAGGTTGTCCGACCAGTAGCCGACAACCGGATCCGAAACGGCGTCGATGATCAGCGCAAACAACAGCGCAAGCGCGACGAGGCCTGCATCTACCCCAAGGATGTTGGAGTAAAAGAACAACAGGACGTACTCGAACCCGTTGTCCTTGATCCCGGATGCGGCGCCGCCGATTCCGAACGAGATACGCGTCAACAGGTTCGGCTTGGCAGCGATGGCTGTCGTCATTTCGGGCGTTCCAGTGCGGGCTGTCGTCAGAAGCTCAGAGACCGAGAACCGCCTTGGCCATGATGTTGCGCTGGATTTCGTTTGACCCCGCATAGATCGAGGTCTTGCGGTAGTTGAAATAGCTCGGCGCAGCGGTCAGGGCATAGGTCGGCGTCGGCGAGTCCACATTGGCCCCTGCTCCCGCAAGCGACAGCGTGTCCTGCATGAACGGCTCGGCATAGAAGCCGGCCGCTTCCAGCGTCAGCTCGGTGATCGCCTGCTGGGCTTCCGAGCCGGCGCATTTCAGCATCGAGCTTTCCGGGCCGACATTCTGGCCGGCCGACAGCGAGGACAGGACCCGGCGTTCTGTGGCGTCGAGCGCCTCGATGCGCATCTCCATCATCGCGAGCTTGCGGGCAAAGTCAGGGTTCCTGATGACCGGCTCGCCGCCATCGATTTCCTTCGAGGCGATCTTGCGGGTCTTGCTGAGCATGTGGCGCAGGCCGGGCGCATAGGCATTGCCCCGCTCGAACTCGAGCAGGTATTTCGCATAGGTCCAGCCTTCGTTTTCCTTACCGATCAGGGCGTCCTTGATCTTCACACGGACGTTCTCGAAGAAAACCTGATTGATCTCGTGCTGGCCTTCCGCCGGGCCGTCAAGCGTGGGCAGCGGGCGGATGGTGATGCCGGGTAGCGTCATCGGAAAGACGATGAAGCTGATGCCTTCCTGCGGCTTGCCCGCTTTCGAGGTGCGCACGAGGCAGAAGATCATGTCGGCCCATTGGGCGAGCGTCGTCCAGATCTTGGACCCGTTGAGGACGTACTCGTCGCCGTCCCGCACGGCGCTCATCTGCAAGGACGCGAGGTCCGAGCCAGAGCCCGGCTCCGAATAGCCCTGACACCACCAGAGATCGGAGCTCAGGATCGGCGGCAGGTGTTTCTTCTTCTGCTCGTCATTGCCGAAGGCCATGATCACCGGGGCGACCATGGAGATGCCGAACGGCGCGACATTCGGCGTGCCGGCGCCCGACAGTTCCGAGTGCAGGATGTAGCGTTGGGTGGTGGTCAGGCCGGGGCCGCCATACTTTTCCGGCCAGTTCGGGGCAATCCAGCCCTTCGCGGCGAGCTTCTTCTGCCAGGTCACCTGGCTGGGCTTGTCGATATAGCCGTTCTTCGACAGCGCCATGCGCGCACGCAGGTCGGCGTCAAAATTGACGGCGATCCACTCGCGTACCTCTTGCTGGAACTTCAGGTCGGACGGGGAAAGCGAGAGGTCCATGGCTGAAGCTCCGGGTTATTCGACAATGTCGTAATAGGCGATCTCGGGCGCGCCGCCGAGGACAGCGCCGAGCTTCGGGCCGGCGGCCTTGAAGTATTCAGTCTGGCCGTGCGCCTTCAGCGCGTCGGCAGAAGCGTACTGCTCCATGAAGATGTAGTCGGTTTCCGAGCCCTTGGCCTTGTAGAGCTGATAGGTCAGGCAGCCCGGCTCGTTTGCCTTGACCTTTGCCATCAGGTCCTTGGCGACCTGTTCGAATTCGCCTTGCTTGCCGGCCTGGATCTTCAACTTTGCAACAACACCGATCATGTGCGTTCTCCCTTTAAGTTTGTTGGACACACAGTATGGAGTCCGTCGAAACGGGCAAGCCCGTCCGCAGGGGTAGGTGGCGGTGGTTGTTAAGGTTAATGCCGAATTCGCCTGTCAGGACAGGTCATCGGAGCGGAAATCTCCTTCTGGAACAAATATTGCTGAACCGTGCGGACTCCTGGAGACCGCAGATCGATGCTGGACATGACCGACACAGAAACGCCCATGCCCGCCGCCGCTTCGCCGAAAGTGGACCCGGCGACGATTCTCGCCGTGATCCCGACGCTCAATGAAGCGCGCCATATCGAGGCCTGTATCCGGTCGCTGATGGCCGGATCGCCCGACCTGCGCCGCGTGCCGCTGCTGGTGGCCGATGGCGGCAGCACCGACGACACGGTGGCTATCGTGCAGGGCCTGAGGGGGGAATTTCCCAATCTGGGCGTGCTCAACAACCCGAAACGCCTGCAATCGGCGGCGCTGAACCTGGCCGCAGCCACGTTCGCCTCGGACGCCGCGCGCATCCTGGTGCGCTGCGACGCGCACTCCATTTACCCTGACAATTTCATCCTCGATGTGGCCCAGTCGCTGACAGACACGGGCGCCGCCTCCCTGGTGATCCCCATGGACGCCGAGGGCGAGACCTGTTTCGAAAAGGGCAATGCCTGGGTGGTTGACACCCCGCTCGGCTCCGGCGGCGCAGCCCATCGCGGCGGCAAAGCCTCAGGCTGGGTTGATCATGGCCATCATGCCGGGTTCGATCTCGGCTGGTATCGCCGGATCGGCGGCTATGACGAGACGTTCTCGCACAATGAAGACGCCGAATATGACGTGCGCCTCGGCAAGGCCGGCGGGCGGGTCTATCTCGATGCCGGCATCCGCATCCGCTACATCCCGCGCGGCAGCGTCTCGCGGCTGGCGAAACAGTATTATGGTTACGGCAAAGGCCGCGCCCGAAATGTACGCAAGCATGGCTCCCGGCTGAAGATCCGCCAGACCGTGCCGATCATCGCCTTTCTCGGTTCGGCGCTCGGCCTGCTCGCCTCACTGATGTATGTGCCTGCGCTGCTGCTCCCGTTGGGATATGTGTCGATCCTGGCGGCCGCATCGGTGCTGGTGGCCTGGAAGCACAAGTCGGCGTGCGGCCTGTTTGCAGGCCTCGCGGCAGGAACCATGCATATGAGCTGGGCGGCGGGCTTCCTTCGGGAAGCCTTGTTGCCAAATACCAACCAGAATGCGCGCTAATTCTTGGTTTTGACGCAGAACCTTAGTAAACTAGTCTCCGGACAGGATGTTCAACATGGCCAACTCTAAGACTGGAGTTCAATCGGCCCTTCGCAGCAGGCTGAAATCCATCGGCCGGAGCGCGAGCGCGCTTCGTGCCCGCATTGAACAGGGATTCCGCCGTCAGCCCGCCAATGACGATTACCAGGAAACGGCCCGGGCGCCGCAAGGCCCGGTCGCCCGCAAGGCGATGGCGCCGGACGGTGTGTGCATCTACGCCATCGGCGACATCCACGGCCGCCGGGACCTGCTCGAGCGGCTGGTGCACCTGATCGAGGAAGACGCAGCGACGCTGCCGGATGGCGTTAAGCCGCAGATCGTGTTCCTGGGCGACTATATCGACCGCGGCCTGCAATCGCGCGACGTGATCAACTTCTTCACGAGCGGCGCAGCGGACAAGTTCGACCCGGTCTACCTGATGGGTAACCATGAAGAGGCGCTGCTGCGGTTCACCCGCGAAGCCTCGTTCGGAAGCCAGTGGGCCCGCTATGGCGGCGCCGAGACCCTTTATTCCTACGGCCTTCAGCCGCCGAACCAGCGCGCCAGCCTGAACTCCCACGAGGAGATGCAGGCGGCCCGCAATGCGTGGACGAAAGTGTGGAACGAGTTCCAGGTGAAGCTGCCGGCAGAGCACCTCGCCTTTTTCCAGTCGCTGAAGCCCTACCATGTGGCGGGCGACTACCTGTTCGTGCATGCCGGCCTGCGGCCGGGCGTGGCGCTGGAGGAACAGAGCACGCGCGACATGCTGTGGATCCGAGAGGAATTCCTCGATGATGCGGCGCCGTTTGCCCAGATGGTGGTGCATGGTCATACACCGATGGACGCCGTGCATTATGATGAACGCCGCATCGGTCTCGATACCGGCGCTTTCCTGACCGGGAAGCTGACGGCCGCAAAGCTTATCGGCACAGATGTTGCTTTCTTGAGCACCTGAATCAACCCAACGTCGCCCCATCCGGTGATGCCGCCAAAGACCCCTGGGAGAATACCGCAACCATGACCGCGCTTCGTCCTCTATTCATCTTCTTCCTGTCCGCCCTGACGCTCGCGCTGGCTGCGTGCGGCACCACCGGCGGCACGGCCGGCGCCCGCGACGGCGCGACCATCGACGCAGAAACCCAGGTCGCCACGGCCTATACGCTGGGCTCCGCTGACCGCCTTCGCGTGACCGTGTTCGGCCATCCCGACCTGTCGGGCGAATTCGAAGTCGACGGCACGGGCGCGATCTCGCTGCCGCTGATCGGCCAGATGAAGGCTGAGGGCCTCTCGACCGCCGCACTGGAGAACGCGATCTCGGCCAGCCTCGGCAATGGCTACATCCTCAACCCGCGCGTCAGCGTCGAAGTGATCAATTATCGCCCGTTCTACATTTTGGGCGAAGTCGGCAAGCCGGGCGAATACCCCTATACCAGCGGCCTGACCGTTCAGAACGCGGTGGCGGCGGCTGGCGGATTCACCTACCGCGCGAACAAGAAGGTGGTGCACATCAAGAGCATCGATTCCGACCGCGAGATTGCCTACGATCTGACGCCGAGCACGGTGGTCAAGCCGGGCGACACGATCCGGGTGGGCGAGCGGATCTTCTGATCCGGACTGGCCGGACCAAATTGATCGAGGCGCTGCGAGCCCCCGCGGCGCCTCATTCTTTTGCAGGGCCGATCCGGCGAATCGCCGGTTTAAGGCTGCGACATCCCGTCTCGGACCTCCAGGGTCCCGTATCTGCACAAGTGCGCGGCGCCGCGGGTATCGCAGTGCCGGAATATTTAACGAATACTTCTCGCCGCAGGTGAAACTTCTAATTTCCCCTTAATTCGCGACCGCAGCAGTGGTATACGAATTGCAAATGCCAAGATCAGGACAAGGGAAAAGCTTCATTTGATGCCGTGGGGGCACCTTCTGAAGCCAGTACCTGATATCGGCAATGTAGACTTTTTAGGGGAACTTCCATGGACTTCCGGTTCGGCGATCAGACCACTGGTCTGGCAAACGACACGTACACGGATCACGAGTATGAGGGCTCGCCGAACGGCGAAGACCTCAGCGTCAAACGCCTGTTCGACATCGTCGCGGCGTCCCTGGGGCTCCTTTTCCTCGCGCCGCTGCTGCTGGTGGTGGCGATCGCCATCCGTCTCCAGGACGGCCAGAAGGCTCTCTATTCCCAGCCGCGCTGGGGCCTGAACGGGGAAACGTTCCAGTGCCTCAAGCTGCGCTCGATGGTGCCGAATGCCGCTGAAAAGCTGCAGGCGGTGCTCGACAGCGACCCAGAAGCGCGCCGCGAATGGGACCTGACGCAGAAATTGACCAACGATCCGCGCATCACGCCGCTGGGCAAATTCATCCGCGCCACCTCGATCGACGAACTGCCGCAGCTGCTGAACATCATCCGCGGCGACATGTCGATCGTCGGTCCGCGCCCGATCCCGCTGTATGAGCGCCCGAAATATGGCGACGACTTCGTGCACTATTGCAGCGTCCGCCCCGGCCTCACCGGCCTGTGGCAGACGAGCGGCCGCAGCAACACGACCTATGCCGAGCGGGTCGAGCTGGACAAGAAATACGTCAAGACCCGCACATTCTGGGGTGATATCTGGATCATCCTGAAGACTGTGCCGGCCGTCCTGATGTCGACAGGCGCAAAGTAAAGACTGGGCGGGCACGCCCCGCCGGTCTAGCCTGTGCATTCCAGGACCGCGCTGCGGCCTGCGCTCCATCCAAGCCGAGACCGCCCGCATGACTTCGACCGGACAACACAAACCGTACGGCGTCTGGCGGATGATCGGCTTCGCGCTATTGACAGGTACTTTCCTGACAGCGCTCGCGGCGTTCATCTCTCCACCTTCGCATCCCCCACCCCCGCCGGAAACGCCGGTGCTCGCTGCGATGACAGCGCCCACCCTCGCCCGCGAACTTGTCCCCTCCTTCGTCAAGCATTTCGGCGGAAAACACGACAAGACCGAGTGGTACATTTCGGACTTCTACTATCCGAACTCGCCCCACCCGGCCTGGCGGCGCGGCATGGTGCACTTCCTGAAGGACCGGCTGGAACTGGAAGTGCGGCGCAAGAAGGTCGCCCACAAGAAGATCATCGGCGGAGAATACCAGCACATGGGCTTCCACCATTTCGGTCGCTATGAAGTCGTGATGCAGGCGGCGCCCGGCTCCGGCACGGTATCGGCGATGTTCACGCACACGCACGAGCAGTTCGGCGATCCGCATGACGAGATCGACATCGAGTTCCTGGGTAAGGACCTCACCCGGATGCACGCGAACTATTTCACGAACGGCAAGCCGTTCGGCTCGATTTACATTCCGCTCGGGTTCGACGCGAGCAAGGAGGTTCACCTCTACGCGTTCGAATGGGAAACGGACGCGATCCGCTGGTATGTCGACGACCGGCTGGCCTACACGGCCAAGCCCCAGGACTTCCCGATTCCCCAGACGCCGGGACGGTTGATGGTGCACCTCTGGAGCGGCACGCCGGACCAGTACGAATGGCACGGACGGCCAACCTTCAAGGACGGCGCACGTGCAACGTTCTATTGCCTGAGCTACCGGGCCGCCGGGGACCAGACGGAGCAATGCTCCGACACGTTCAAGCTGAGCGACTACAACAAGTAGACGGCGCTAGCGCCGCCCACCGGCATGGCCGCGCGGCTCGGCGGCGGTTTCGGACTTCATACTGAGGCCGATCCGTTTGCGGGCGGCGTCAACGTCCTTGACGCGCACGTTCACCACCTGCCCGGCCTTCACGACCGTATGCGGATCTTTCACGAACGTGTCCGAAAGCTCCGAAATGTGGACGAGACCGTCCTCGTGGACGCCGATATCGACGAAGGCTCCGAAGGCCGTGACGTTGGTGACCACGCCTTCAAGCACCATGCCGGGCTTCAGGTCTGACAGCGTTTCGACGCCGTCCTTGAAGGTCGCGGTCTTGAATTCCGGGCGCGGATCGCGGCCCGGCTTTTCGAGTTCCTTGAGGATGTCCTTGACGGTCGGCTCACCGAAGCGGGCGTCCGAGAAGTCGCGCGCTTTCAGTTTCGACAGGAAGGCCTTGTCGCCGATCAGGCTCTTGAGTTCGCGGCCGGTCTTTTCGGAGATGCGCTCGACGACTTCATAGGCTTCGGGGTGAACCGCCGAGGCATCGAGCGGGTTCTTTGCCTCACGGATGCGCAGGAAACCGGCAGACTGTTCGAATGCCTTCGGACCCATGCGCGGCACTTTCTTGAGCGCAGCGCGCGACTTGAACGCGCCGTTCTCATTGCGGAAGGCAACGATGTTCGATGCCAGCGTTTCGTTGAGACCGGAGACGCGCGACAAGAGCGGCGCCGAGGCGGTGTTCACATCGACACCGACGGCGTTGACGCAATCTTCCACCACGGCGTCGAGCGACTGCGAGAGCGCCGTCTGGTCGACATCGTGCTGGTACTGACCCACGCCGATGGCTTTCGGCTCGATCTTCACGAGCTCCGCCAGCGGATCCTGAAGCCGGCGGGCAATCGACACCGCGCCGCGCAGCGACACGTTGAGATCCGGGAATTCCTTCGCCGCGAGTTCCGACGCGGAATAGACCGAAGCGCCGGCCTCTGACACCATCACGCGCGTCAGGCCGAGGTCCGGCATCTTGTTGGTGAGTTCGGCGACGAGCTTGTCCGTTTCGCGGCTGGCCGTGCCGTTGCCGACGCTGACCAGCTGCGCCTTGTGCTTTTTCGCAAGGCGCGCCAGCGTGGTGAGCGCGCCGGCCCAGTCGCGCTTCGGCTCATGCGGATAGATGGTCGCGGTTTCGAGCAGCTTGCCTGTGGCATCGACCACGGCGACCTTGCAGCCTGTACGGATGCCGGGGTCGATGCCGATCACGGTTTTCGGACCGGCCGGCGCGGCCAGCAGCAGCGACTTCATGTTGGTGGAGAATACACGGATGGCTTCGCCGTCGGCGCGTTCCTTGACGCGGGCGAAGAGATCATTGGTGCAGGCCGGCGCGAGGCGTGTCTTCCAGGCGGCTTCGGCCGTTTCGGCGAGCCACTGGTCTGCCGCGCGGCCCTTGCGCGCAAGGCCCGCCTTCGACATCACGACCGATACGGCCGGATGCGGGCGATCCTTCGGGTGCGGAATATCGAGGTTGAGCTTGAGGATGCCTTCCTTCTCACCGCGCAGCAGCGCGAGGAGGCGGTGGGACGGTAGCTGCTCGATCGGTTGGTCGAAGTCGAAATAGTCGGAGAACTTGGCGCCCTCTTCCGCCTTGCCTTTGGCAACGGTGGATTT
>NZ_WGLO01000002.1 GCF_016125515.1 Hyphomonas sp. | reverse complement strand
GCCGAGGCCTACATCCTGACGAAGGAAGAGGGTGGCCGTCACACGCCGTTCTTCACCAACTACCGTCCGCAATTCTACTTCCGCACCACGGACGTCACCGGCATCGTGAAGCTGCCGGCTGACAAGGAAATGGTCCTGCCGGGCGACAACGTGAAGATGGACGTCGAGCTGATCAACCCGATCGCCATGGACAAGGGCCTGCGCTTCGCCATCCGCGAAGGCGGCCGCACTGTCGGCGCCGGCGTCGTGTCGGAAATCAAGAAGTAAGCCCCCCGAAACGCCCCAAACCGTCCACACGATGTGGACAGTTTGTGGACGGGCAAAACGATCAGGGCCGCCCCGCAACGGGCGGCCCTTTTTGTTGCGCAAGTTTGCCCTTGCGCAACGAAATCCCCCCTCGCGCCGCCGGTCCGCCTCATCCTCCCGGCCGGTGCCGGGCACCGGAAACCCGGACGGAACAAGGTCTTTTGGGCCCCGGCACTCACCGGGGGGATACCGGAAACCGGCGTTTTTCCCGGAAACGTGTCCGGCCGGACATCTGCCGGGTGTATTCTCGCCGCATGATCTCGCTCAGCGCCCTTCGCAACCACCCGCATTTCGCGCCCCTGTTCGCGCATGTGCCGGCATTCTTCTGGCCGGTGCTCTGGTGGTCGCTGAACCGGTTGCTGCGCTGGTATGCGTCGGCGGGTTTTGAAGACGTGCTCTTCGCCACCTCCCGCTGGGGCTGGGTCGAGATCGTCTGTCTGGGCGACCGCAAACCCGATCCCGCCGCCTATCGGCCACACGCGCCGGAGCGCCCCCGGTGGGACGATCCCGTCTGGTCCACGGATCTGCCGGCCGGGCTGAGTGCGGCGCCCGCCCTTGCGCGCGTTTCGGCGATGGCCGTCTGGCCAATCACCGGCGCCGCGCCCGCTTTTGCCCTCAATTCATCCTGACGCCGGGCAAGCCCTGTCTGCCTTGTCATCCGCCAACCGGCCAGCTCCCGCTGCGTCCGGCCGCACGTGCTGCGAGCGGGCTTGGCCAGCCTATCTGATGATCCGGATCGGGTCGGTCCCGTCCCAGCCTTCCGCCACTTTCCGGATGTGCGCAAAGGTCCGGCCCTTGGCGCCGCTGATGTCGGAGATCTCGATCACGGTGCCGGGATGCGCCTCGGTGTCGAAATAGGCGAAGCGCCCTTTCTCCCCGCCAATACAGCCCTCATGGCCGACCCGGTAGCCGAGCGCGAGCGCCTTGTCATAGAGGCCCTGATAATCCTCGGTCCAGTAGGACATGTGCTGCAGGCCCTCGTGGCCGGCGTCGAGGAATTCCTTGTACATTGAGGGCGCGTCGTTGCGGGGTTGGATCAGTTCGATCTGCAGGTCGCCGGAATTGGCGAGGGCAATGCTCATCTTTGCGTCCGATTCCTTGCCCCTGTGACGGAACCAGTCGGTCTTCACGTCCTCGATATAGAACCAGGGCCCGACGCCCATGACATTGATCCAATGGTTCATCGCGGCTTCGATGTCGCGCACGACATAGCCGTTCTGGCAGACCTTCCCGAAAATCCGGCTCATGAGGTATCCTCCCGGGCGCCAGTCTGCCTGGCTGGCACGCGGGAGACCAGCCTGAAGATAGGGAAGGGGGCGTCCGCCAGCGGCGGATCGAGCCGACACTTCAGCGCAGGGCCGGGCCGGGCGGAAACGGCCTGCAGATTCCCCCTGAACGGCTGTTGACGCATCCGATTCTCTCAACTAGAAGCCCCACTTCGCCGGGATGGCTGCGCTTTTGACAGCGAACGCTCCCTCGAAACTGACAATTTAACCCTACCGAAGCCCCCGGGCGCTCGAAGCTGACGAGCTGTCGCGCCCAGGGCCTAAGTGTTTTGCGCGGACGGAAGCGAGATGGAAAAACAAAATATCCGGATCAGGCTGAAAGCCTTTGATCACCGCGCGCTCGACTTGTCGGCGAAGGAAATCGTGAACACGGCGAAGCGCACCGGCGCGGAAGTCCGTGGTCCGGTGCCGCTGCCGACGCGTATCGAGCGCTTTACGGTCATCCGGTCGCCGCACATCGACAAAGCCTCGCGCGACCAGTTCGAAATCCGCACGCACACCCGCATTCTCGACATCGTCGACCCCACTCCTCAGACCGTGGACGCGCTGATGAAGCTCGACCTGTCTTCGGGCGTCGGCATTGAAATCAAACTCGAGGGAGGCCGCTAATGGCATTGCCTGCTCCCCGCACGGGCGTTCTCGCCCGCAAAGTCGGCATGACGCGCCTGTTCGACGCGGACGGCCGCCACGTTCCGGTCACCGTTCTCTCGCTTGACGGTTGCCAGGTCGTTGGCGTTCGCACCGAAGAGGTCCGCACCGTCACCACCAAGAAGGGCGGGGAAGTTACCCGCACTGACGGCTACAAGGCCGTCATCCTTGGCGCCGGCGACAAGAAAGCCAAGCGCACCGTGAAGGCGCTGCGCGGCCAGTTCGCCAAGGCCGGCGTTGCCCCGAAGGCGAAAGTCAAGGAATTCCGCGTCAGCGGCGATCTGCCGGAAGTCGGTTCGACTGTCCTCGCTGACCACTTCGTGGCCGGCCAGAAGGTCGACGTGACGGCCCAGAGCATCGGTAAAGGTTTTGCCGGTGCCATGAAGCGCTGGAACTTCGGCGGTCTGCGCGCCACGCACGGCGTGTCGCTGTCGCACCGCTCGCACGGTTCGACCGGTATGCGCCAGGATCCGGGCCGCGTGTTCAAGAACAAGAAGATGGCTGGTCACCTCGGTGACGAACGCATCACGACGCAGAATCTCACGGTTGTGCGCACCGATGTCGAGCGCGGCCTGATCTTCGTGAAAGGCGCTGTGCCGGGCCACGACGGTGCGTTCGTGGAAGTCCGCGACGCCGTGAAAAAAGCGCTGCCTGCTGACGCGCCGAAAGCCGGCTCGTTCAAGGCACCGGAAAAGATGACCGCCGGGGGTGAAGGCTAATGGAACTCTCAGTTAAAACCCTCGCCGGCAAGGCTGCCGGCAAGATCGAGCTGGACGACGCGATTTTCGGCATCGACGAAATCCGCGGCGACATCCTGCAGCGCACCGTGCGCTGGCAGCTCGCCCGCCGTCAGGCCGGTACGCACAAAGCCAAGTCGCGTTCGGAAGTGAACCGGACGACGAAAAAGTCGATCAAGCAAAAAGGCTCGGGCGGCGCCCGCCACGGTTCGCGCAATGCGCCGATTTTCGTGGGCGGCGGTGCAGCCCACGGCCCGCGCGTGCGCAGCCACGCCCATGACCTGCCGAAGAAGATCCGCAAGCTGGCACTCGCCCACGCGCTCTCTTCGAAGGTCAAGGACAGCTCGATCCTCGTGATCGACAAGGCTGAAATGGCCGCTGGCAAGACGAAAGACCTGGTTCAGGCGTTCAAGGGCCTCGGCATTGAAAACGCGCTGATCATCTCGGGCGCCGAGGTGAATGAAAACTTCGCCCGCGCCGCCCGCAACATCCCGAACATCGACGTGCTCCCGGTCGCCGGCCTGAATGTCTACGACATCCTGCGCCGCCGGACGCTCGTTATCACCAAAGAAGCCGCTGAGGGCATCAAAGCCCGCTTTGACGGCGTCGAAGCTGCGGAGGCTGAATAATGGCCGAGGTGAAACCCCACCACTATGACGTGATCCGCCGCCCGCTGATCACCGAGAAATCGACGCTCGTCGCCGAGCAGAACAAGATCATCTTCGAAGTGGCGCCGACCGCTGACAAGAAGGCGATCAAGGAGGCCGTCGAGGCCCTGTTCAAGGTGAGCGTGACAAAGGTCAACACCCTGACCCAGAAGGGCAAGACGAAACGCTTCCGGGGTTTCCTCGGCCGTCGCTCTGACGTGAAAAAAGCAGTCGTCACGCTCGCTGAAGGCCAGTCTGTCGATATTTCGACGGGCCTCTAAGGGAGAAGGACGAAACACATGGCACTGAAGACATTCAACCCGACTTCTCCCGGCCGCCGCCAGCTCGTGCTGGTGGACCGTTCCGCCCTGCACAAGGGCGCACCGGTCAAGGCGCTGACCGAAGGTCTGAACAAGAAAGGCGGCCGGAACAACCAGGGCCGCATCACTGTCCGCCACCAGGGCGGCGGTGCGAAGCGCCTGTACCGCAAGGTCGACTTCAAGCGTAACCGCTGGGACATCCCGGCTGTTGTCGAACGCCTCGAGTATGACCCGAACCGTACGGCCTTCATTGCGCTGATCAAGTATGAAGACGGCCTGCTCTCCTACATCATCGCGCCGCAGCGCCTTGAAGTCGGTGACACGGTCATCACGTCGGCCACCGCAGACATCAAGCCGGGCAACACCCTGCCGCTGAAGTCGATCCCGGTCGGCACGATCATCCACAACATCGAGCTGAAGCCCCAGAAGGGCGCGCAGATGGTCCGCTCTGCCGGCACCTACGCCCAGCTCGTCGGCCGCGACTCGGGCTATGCGCAAATCAAGCTCGCTTCCGGCGAACTCCGCATGGTGCTCGACAGCTGCCTCGCCACGATCGGCGCGGTGTCGAACCCGGACAAGATGAACGAAGTCAGCTCCAAGGCTGGCCGTACGCGCAACCAGGGCGTCCGCCCGACCGTTCGCGGTGTCGTCATGAACCCGGTCGACCACCCGCACGGCGGTGGTGAAGGCAAGTCCTCGGGCGGCCGTCACCCGGTCACCCCGTGGGGCAAGAAAACCCGCGGTCCCAAGACCCGCACCAACAAGGCAACGGATCGTCTGATCATCCGTCGCCGTAACGCGAAACGCTAAGAGGAGCCGCGAGACATGCCCCGTTCTGTCTGGAAAGGCCCATTCGTCGACGGCTACCTGCTGAAGAAAGCAGAAGAAGCCCGTTCGTCCGAAAAACGCGCCGTCATCAAGACCTGGTCGCGCCGCTCGACCATCCTGCCGCAATTCGTTGGCCTGAACTTCCAGGTCCACAACGGCAACAAGTTCATCCCGGTCACGATCTCGGAAGAGATGGTCGGTCACAAGCTCGGTGAGTTTGCTCCGACCCGGACCTATTACGGCCACGGCGCCGACAAGAAAGCGAAGAGGAAGTAGTCATGGCAAAGGCCAAGAATCCTCCGAAGCAGGCCGCGAACGAATCGCGCGCTGTGCTGCGCATGTATCGCTCCAGCCCGCAAAAGCTGAACCTGCTGGCTCAGCAGATCCGCGGTCTGAAGGTCGAGCGCGCGCTCGCCGAGCTGCAGTTCTCGCCGAAGCGTCCCGCCAAGGACGTTCGCAAGCTGCTGCAGAGCGCGATCGCGAACGCCGAGAACAACCATGGCCTCGACATCGACAGCCTGGTCGTTGCGGAAGCCCATGTCGGCAAGAACCTCGTGATGAAGCGCATCCGGGCCCGCGCCCGTGGCCGCGCTGCGCCGATCCAGAAGCCGTTCGCCCAACTCACCATCGTCCTTCGTGACACCAGCCAGACTGCGGAGGCCGCATAATGGGTCAGAAAGTCAATCCGATCGGGTTTCGTCTCGGCATCAACCGCACGGCCGACAGCCGTTGGTATGCTGACAGCGCCGACTTCGGCCGTCTGCTTCACGAAGACCTCGCGATCCGCAAGTCGATCCGCGAAAAGCTGAAACAGGCCGGCATCTCGAAGATCATCATCGAGCGCCCGCACAAGAAGTGCCTGATCACGATCCACACCGCCCGTCCGGGCCTGGTGATCGGCAAGAAGGGTGGCGACATCGAAGTGCTCCGCAAGGAACTTGCCTCGATGACCACCGACGAAGTTCGCGTGAACCTCGTCGAGATCCGCAAGCCGGAAATCGATGCGACGCTGATCGCTGACGATATCGCGCGCCAGCTCGAGCGCCGGGCTTCGTTCCGCCGCGCCATGAAGCGTTCGATCCAGTCGGCCATGCGCCTCGGCGCAGAAGGCGTGAAGGTCGTGGTTTCGGGCCGTCTCGGCGGCGCGGAAATCGCCCGCACCGAGAAGTACGCCGAAGGTTCGGTGCCGCTGCACACGCTGCGCGCCGACATCGACTACGGCACGGCCGAAGCCGAGACGACCTATGGCATCATCGGCGTCAAGGTCTGGGTCTACAAGGGCGAGATCCTCGAGCACGATCCGATGGCTCAGGACAAGCGCCTTGAGACGTCCGGTCAATCGCGCGCACGCGCCAACGCCAACCAGCGCGGTCCCGCATCGGGCGCGCAAGCTGCCGGAGCGTAATTCCAATGCGTCAACCGAAGCGAACCAAATTCCGCAAGGCCTTCAAAGGCAAGATCAGCGGACAAGCGAAAGGCGGCTTCTCGCTGTCGTTCGGTGAGTTCGGGCTGAAAGCCCTCGAGCCGGAGCGCGTGACTGCGCGCCAGATCGAAGCGACCCGCCGGGCCATCACGCGTGAAATGAAGCGACAGGGCAAGGTCTGGATCCGCGTGTTCCCGGATGTTCCGGTTACCGCGAAGCCGATCGAAGTCCGCATGGGTAAAGGCAAGGGTGCCGTCGACCGTTGGGTCGCGCGCGTCGCCCCGGGCCGGATCCTGTTTGAAATTGACGGTGTCTCGGAAGAAACGGCTCGCCAGGCGCTGGCGCTCGGCGCCGCAAAGCTCCCGATCAAGACCAAAGTCGTCAAGCGTATCGAGGGGATCTGAGGCCATGAAAGCTGCAGACGTGAGATCGAAAACGGCCGACCAGCTCAATGAGGAGCTGATCAAGCTGAAGAAAGAGCAGTTCAACCTGCGTTTCCAGGCGGCAACCGGCCAACTGGAAAAAACGGGCCGCGCGACGGAAGTTCGCCGCGACATCGCACGGATCAAGACGATCCTCCGCGAGAAAGCCCAAGCAGGCAAGGCGTAAGGAGACACCCATGCCGAAACGTACCATGAGAGGCGTCGTTGTTTCCGCGAAGCAGGACAAGACTGCCATTGTCCGCATCGAACGGACCTTTACGCACCCGATGCTGAAGAAAATCGTCCGCCGGTCGAGCCGCTACCACGCGCACGACGAAGGCAATGTCGCCGTCGAAGGTCAGACCGTGACCATTCGCGAATGCGCACCGAAGTCCAAGCTGAAGCGCTGGGAACTCGTTGCTGACGAAGGGAGTGACGCATGATCCAGATGCAGACAAACCTGCGGGTCGCCGATAACTCGGGCGCACGCCGCGTCATGTGCATCAAGGTGCTCGGCGGCGCTGGCCGTCGTTACGCCTCGGTGGGTGACGTGATCGTCGTTTCGATCAAGGAAGCGATCCCGACGGGTCGTGTGAAAAAAGGCGACGTGCGCAAGGCCGTCGTGGTTCGCGTGTCGAAAGACATCAACCGCGCCGACGGCTCGACGATCCGCTTTGACTCGAACGCGGCCGTTCTCATCAACAACAATGGCGAGCCTATCGGCACCCGCGTCTTCGGACCGGTTCCGCGCGAACTGCGTGCGAAGAACCAGGTGAAGATCGCCAACATGGCTCCGGAGGTCCTGTAGTCATGGCTGCGAAGATCAAGAAGGGCGACACCGTCGTCATCATTTCGGGCAAGGACAAGGGCACCAAGGGCGAAGTCCTGAAGGTGATCCCGGACGAGAACAAGGTTGTGGTTCGCGGCGTTGGCGTCGTGAAGCGCCACCAGAAGCCGACCCAGATGGATCCGGGCGGCCTCAAGTCGTTCGAAGCGGCGATCCACGTGTCGAACGTCGCCCATGTCGACCCGCGCGACGGCAAGGCCGTCCGCGTCGGTTTCAAGATTGACCAGCACGGCCGCAAGACGCGCTTTGCTAAACGCTCAGGGGAATCGATCGATGTCTGAGGCTTACGAACCCCGCCTCAAGCGGAAGTACCGGGAAGAGATCCGGGCGAAACTGCAGGAGCAGTTCAACTATTCGAACCCGATGAAGGTTCCGAAGCTCGACAAGGTCGTGATCAACATGGGTGTGGGCGAAGCTGTCGCCGACTCCAAGAAGATCAAGTCGGCCCTGGCTGAACTGGAGCGCATCGCAGGTCAGAAGCCGGTTGCCACCAAGGCCCGCAAGTCGATCGCCGGCTTCAAGCTGCGCGAAGGCATGCTGATCGGTGCAAAGGTCACGCTTCGCCGTGACCGGATGTACGAGTTCCTTGACCGGCTCACCACGATCGCGCTGCCGCGCGTGAAAGACTTCCGCGGTCTCAACGGGAAGAGCTTCGACGGCCGTGGCAACTACGCCATGGGTGTCAAGGAGCACATCGTGTTCCCGGAGATCAACTATGACGAGGTGGATCAGGTGCGCGGCATGGACATCATCGTCTGCACCACCGCCGAAACGAACGAAGAAGCCAAGGCACTCCTCGCTGAGTGCGGCTTCCCGTTCCGTAATTAGCGCCAGGAGATCTGCTTAGATGGCAAAGAAGAGCGCAATCGAGAAGAACAACAAGCGCAAGACGATGGTCGAGCGTTACGCCGCCAAGCGCGCCGCCCTGAAAGCGGCCGCGATGGACGAGAACCTGTCGCTGGAAGAACGCTTCAAGGCGCGCATCAAGCTCGCCCAGATGCCGCGCAACTCGGCCGCGAACCGGGTGCGTAACCGCTGCGAAGTCACCGGTCGTCCGCGTGCGTTCTATCGCAAACTTAAAATGTCGCGGATCGCGCTGCGGGAGCTTGGCTCGCGCGGACAGATCCCCGGTCTCGTGAAGTCCAGCTGGTAGGAGAGGAGGGAAGACATGAACATTTCTGATCCCCTCGGCGATATGTTGACCCGTATCCGTAACGCTCAGATGCGTGGCATGACGAAAGTCGTGACGCCGGCATCGAAGCTGCGCGGTCGTGTGCTCGATGTGCTCGCCACGGAAGGTTACATTCGCGGGTATGCCGAAATCGAGAAGGACGGTCACAAGTCCCTCGAGATCGAACTCAAGTATTATGAAGGCCAGCCGGTCATCTCCGAGATCAAACGCATCTCGAAGCCGGGCCGCCGGGTCTATTCTTCGGTCTCTGACATTCCGCTCGTGCGCAATGGTCTGGGCATCTCGATCCTGTCGACTTCGCAGGGTGTTATGTCGGACAACGCTGCGCGCGCCAAGAATGTCGGCGGCGAAGTGCTCTGCCGCGTATTCTAGGAGGCATGTAAGATGTCCCGTATCGGAAAACTCGCGATTGCTGTTCCTGCCGGCGCTACGGTGTCCGTCAGTGGTCAGACGATCAAGGCCAAAGGCCCGAAGGGTGAGCTTGAGCTCGTCCTGCCGGAAGTCATCACGCCGAAGCTTGAAAACAACGAGCTAACGGTCCTCCCGCGCGCCGACCTCCTGAAGGCGGCCAACGAAGTGATCGAAGCAGCGAAAGCAAAAGGCAAGCGTGCCCCGACGCTGGCCGAATCGCTGGATGCCAATGCCCGCACCCAGTGGGGTACGGCCCGCGCCCGCGCGGCCAACCTCGTTGACGGCGTCACCAAAGGCTACACGAAAACGCTCGAGCTCGTCGGCGTCGGCTACCGCGCCCAGATGCAGGGCACGGACCTGAAGCTGGCGCTCGGCTATTCGCACGATGTGGTGTACAAGGCTCCGAAGGGCATCACGCTGGCCTCTTCGAAGCCCACCGAGATCGTGATCACGGGCGCCGACAAGCAGGCCGTTGGCCAGGTTGCCGCCGAGATCAAGAAGTTCCGTCCGCCAGAGCCTTATAAAGGCAAGGGTATCCGCCTGCAGGGCGAATACGTCCGCCGCAAGGAAGGCAAGAAGAAGTAAGCCATGAAGACGTCACGCGAAAAGTTGCAACGCCGCGCCCAGCGCGTCCGCACCAAGCTCCGCAAGGTCGCCGAAGGCCTTCCGCGCCTGTCGGTCTCGCGCAGCCACAAGAACATCTCGGTTCAGGTCATCGACGACGAGAAGGGCATCACGCTCGCCTCGGCCTCGACACTCGAAGCCGACGTGCTTGGCGGTGCCAAGACCGGTGGCAACATCGAAGCAGCCGCGCTGGTCGGCAAGGCTATTGCCGAGCGCGCGAAAAAGGCCGGTGTCGAGGACGTTGTCTTCGATCGCGGCGGTTACATGTTCCACGGCCGGGTGAAAGCCTTGGCAGACGCTGCCCGTGAGGGCGGCCTCAAATTCTAAGGGAGTTTGCCTGATGGCTGAGGAAAGAGGAGAGAAGCGGGGCCGCCGCCGTGATCGCGAGCAACCTCGTGACCGCGACGAAGAAGGCTCCGAACTCGTCGATAAGCTGGTTGGTATCAACCGCGTCGCGAAAACCGTGAAGGGCGGCAAGAATTTCGGTTTTGCTGCGCTCGTGGTGGTCGGTGACCAGAAAGGCCGTGCCGGATTCGGCAAAGGCAAGGCGCGGGAAGTTCCTGAAGCCATCCGCAAGGCGACGGAAGAAGCCAAGCGCAACCTGGTTCGCGTTCCGCTTCGCGAAGGCCGCACTCTGCACCACGATGGCGCTGGCCGTCATGGCGCCGGCAAGGTGGTCCTTCGCGCTGCCCCTCCGGGCACGGGCGTGATCGCTGGTGGTCCGATGCGCGCTGTCATGGAAGTCCTCGGCGTCCAGGACGTTGTTGGCAAGTCGATCGGCTCCTCGAACCCGTACAACATGGTTCGCGCCACGTTTGACGCGCTCAAGGAACAGGCCAGCCCGCGTACCGTTGCTTCCAAGCGCGGCCTCAAGGTCCAGGATGTTGTCGGCCGCCGCGCCGATGGTGCGTCCGAGGCCGGCATGGCCGAATCGACGAACTGAGAAGGCGACACCCGATGGCTCAGAAAAAACTCACCGTCCGCCAGATCGGCAGCCCGATCGGCCGCAAGCCCGACCAGCGTCAGACGCTGCAGGGCCTTGGTCTCAACAAACTTGGCCGGACCAAGGAACTTGTCGACACGCCTGAAGTGCGCGGCATGATCCGCAAGGTCTCCCACCTCGTGGAAGTGGTCGGCGAATAAGGCGCACCCGCGCGCCGGCCCTTCTTCTCGTATTCGAAAGTCCTGATGTCATGAAACTCAACGATCTCTCCCCCGCTGAAGGCTCCACCAAGAAGCGCATGCGCGTTGGCCGCGGCGTCGGCTCGGGCAAGGGCAAGACCGCTGGTCGCGGCGTCAAGGGCCAGCATGCCCGTTCGGGCGTGGCCGTGAACGGCTTCGAAGGCGGCCAGATGCCGATCTACATGCGTCTTCCGAAGCGCGGCTTCACCGCGCCGGGCACGAAGACCTATGCCTGGGTCAACCTCGGCCGTATCTCGAAGGCCGTTGAAGCCGGCACCATCGACGCCTCGGACGTGACCGAAGAGACCCTCGTGGCCTCGGGTCTCGTGCGCAATGCGCGCGACGGTATCCGTCTTCTCGCCAAGGGCGACGCACCGAAAAAGCTGAAAATCACCGTGACAGGCGCCTCGAAAGCGGCCGTTGAGGCCGTTGAAAAAGCCGGTGGATCGGTCACGATCACCGGCCCGAGCAAAGACGCCGCTGCGGAATAATCCGGGGTAATTGCTTAGCACCCCTTCACAAACCACACCTCGCCGCCGATCTTTGGCGGCGAAGTACTTTCAGGGAGGCTCGTGAGGCCGATGGCAAATGCTGCCGAACAAATGGCCCGCAATCTCAATTTTGGGACGTTTGCGAAGGCCAAGGATCTTCACGCGCGGCTCCTGTTCACGCTGGGGATCCTGGTTCTTTACCGGCTCGGCACGTTCATTCCGCTCCCCGGTCTTGATCCATCCCAGTATGCCAGCCTCTTCCAGAGCCAGGCGGGCGGCATTCTCGGATCGATGAACCTGTTCGCCGGCGGCGCCGTCGAGCGGATGGGCATCTTCGCCCTCAACGTCATGCCCTACATCACGGCGTCGATCATCATCCAGATGATGACGACTGCCTCGCCCACGCTTGAAAAGCTCAAGAAGGAAGGCGAGGCCGGCCGCAAGCAGATCAACCAGTACACCCGCTACCTGACGCTGGTGTTTGCGCTGATCCAGTCATTCGCCATTTCCGGCGGCCTGGCCTCGGTGCGCCTTGAAGGCATCTCGGCCCCTTTCTTCATCCTGACCGGCGTGGTCACGCTGACCGGCGGCACCATGCTGCTGATGTGGATGGGTGAGCAGATCACCGCCCGGGGTATCGGCAACGGCATTTCACTGATCATCTTCGCCGGCATCGTCGCCGAGCTGCCGCGCGCGATCTATAACCTGGTCGCCCAGGCCCGCACCACGTCGGTGGATATTGGCTTCGTGCTGGCCATCGCGGTGATGATCGTCGGCCTGATCGTGTTCATCGTGTTCATGGAGCGCTCGCAGCGCCGCCTGATCATTCACTATCCGAAGCGCCAGCAGAGTCAGGGCTTTGCCCAGGGCCAGCGCAGCTTCCTGCCGCTCAAGATCAACACGGCCGGCGTCATCCCGCCGATCTTCGCTTCGGCGCTGCTGATGCTGCCGCTGACCGCTGTAGGCTTCCTGGGCGGCGGCGCAGCGACCGACACGAACGCTGCGACCGGCGTTCTGGGCTGGCTGGCGGCCAATTTCTCGCCGGGTTCCTGGCCCTACATCATCACCTATTCGGTGTTCGTGATCTTCTTCTCGTTCTTCTACACGTCGATCATGTTCAACCCGCAGGAAACCGCAGACAATCTGCGCAAGTATGGCGGGTTCATTCCGGGGATCCGTCCGGGCTCCAACACGGCCGCCTATATTGACTATGTCCTGACGCGCCTGACCACCATCGGCTCCCTCTACCTGCTCTTTATCTGTATCCTCCCTGAACTCCTGCGCCGCTACTTCCCCCAGATCCCGTTCTACATTGGCGGCACGTCGCTGCTGATCGTGGTTTCGGTAACCATGGACACGGTCACGCAGATTCAGTCGCACTTGATTGCGCACCAGTATGAGGGAATGATCCGGAAATCGAAGCTCGGGGGCAAACGTAAGTGAACTTGATTCTGTTTGGACCGCCGGCGGCCGGAAAAGGTACGCAGGCCAAACGGCTCGTTGACCAGAGGGGATTCATCCAGTTGTCGACGGGCGACATGCTCCGGGCGGCCCGCGCCTCCGGATCCGAGCTGGGCAACCGGGTTGCGAAGATCATGGATGAGGGCGGTCTTGTGTCCGACCAGATCGTGATCGACCTGATCGACGAACAGCTGACGGCCCGCGCCGGTGCGCCGGGCTTCATTTTTGACGGTTTTCCCAGAACAATCGGGCAAGCCGAGGCCTTGGACAGCCTTCTGCAATCGCGGGGCGAACAGGTCGATCTGGTGATCCGGATGCGCGTGGACGACGAACGTCTGCTGGCCCGGGTCACAAAACGCTTTGAGGAACAGGGAAGGGCGGACGATAACCCGGCTACTTTCTCCCGCCGCCTCGAGCGCTACTATGAAGATACGGCCCCGCTGGTTCCGCTTTATGCGGAACGCGGCGTACTCGTTGAAGTGGACGGGATGGGCACGATCGACGCTGTGGCCGCGTCAATTGATGCGGCTTTGAAACAATCCGCCTGAACCGCGCAGTTCTTCTGTTGACGGGCGAAAAAGCGCGGCTATAAGCCTCGTTTCTTAGCTTCAGGCTTAACCGCCGGTGCGCGCGACGGGTTCCTTTACCCGGCTGGCGCGCATTTCATGTTTGATCATCCGCTTGAGGAGACACGGCTTTGGCCCGTATTGCAGGCGTCAACATTCCGACTAACAAGCGCGTCGTTATCGCGCTGCGCTATATCCATGGCATCGGCCCGTCCTTTGCGAAGGAAATCTGTGAGAAGGTTGGCGTCGAGGAATCGCGCCGCGTGAACCAGCTCACGGACGCTGAAGTCATCAAGATCCGTGAAACGATCGACTCCGACTATATGGTCGAGGGCGACCTGCGCCGCGACACGTCGATGAACATCAAGCGTCTGATGGACCTCGGTTGCTACCGCGGCCTGCGTCACCGCAAGAAGCTGCCCGTCCGCGGCCAGCGCACCCACACCAACGCCCGCACCCGCAAGGGTCCGGCGAAGCCGATCGCCGGCAAGAAGAAATAGGACTGAAATCCAATGGCCCGCGAAGCTAACCGTATCCGCCGCCGTGAACGCAAGAACATTACCTCGGGTATTGTTCATGTGAACTCGAGCTTCAACAACACGATGGTGACCATCACCGACGCGCAGGGCAACACGATCTCCTGGTCGTCGTCGGGCGTCATGGACTTCAAGGGCTCGCGCAAGTCGACCCCTTACGCAGCCCAGATGGCCGCTGAGGATGCTGCCAAGAAAGCCAAAGAGCACGGCCTGCAGACGGTTGAAGTGCGCGTGCGCGGTCCGGGTTCGGGCCGTGAGAGCGCGCTGCGCGCTCTGCAAGCGGCTGGCCTTACTGTTACCGCGATCAACGACACGACGCCGATCCCGCACAACGGGTGCCGCCCGCCGAAACGCCGCCGCGTCTAGTCCAAGATCCCTATCCCCGGCAGCGCCTCGAACAGGCGCTGCTCTTCCTTTTCTGAGGAATGCTGATGACCACCGTGAATGACCGCAACTGGAAAGTGCTGATCCGTCCGAACCGTCCTGTCGTCCAGGCCGGCTACGACTCCAAGCGCAAAGCCAAGCTCGTTGTCGAGCCGCTGGAGCGTGGATACGGCACGACGCTGGGCAACGCCCTGCGCCGCGTCCTGCTGTCCTCGCTGCAAGGCGCCGCTATCATCGGCGTGCAGATCGACGGCGTTGTGCATGAATTCTCGGCGATGCCGGGCGTGCGCGAAGACGTCACCACGATCGTGCTGAACCTGAAGCAGGTCGCCATCTTCATGGAATCGGAAACGCCCAAGCGCATGGTGCTTCGTGCGAAAGGTCCTGGCGAAGTGAAAGCCGGCCAGATCGAGACCTCGGGCGACGTGAAGATCCTGAACCCCGACCACGTGATCTGCACGCTGGACGGCGGCGCTGAAGTCCGCATGGAATTCACCGTTGCGACCGGCAAAGGCTACGTCGCCGCCGATTCACACCGTCCGGAAGACGCCCCGATCGGCTACATCCCGATTGACGCGATCTACTCGCCGGTCCGCCGCGTCGGCTACCAGGTCGAAGACACGCGCGAAGGCACCGTCCTCGACTATGACAAACTGACCCTCGATGTTGAAACCGACGGTTCGGTCTCGCCGGAAGACGCCGTGGCCTATGCCGCCCGTATCCTGCAGGACCAGCTGCAGCTGTTCATCAACTTCGAAGAGCCGACCCTTGAAGCCGGCAGCACCGCCGACGAGACGGACCTGGGCTTCAACCCGGTTCTCCTCAAGAAGGTCGACGAGCTCGAACTCTCCGTGCGTTCGGCGAACTGCCTGAAGAACGACAACATCGTTTACATCGGCGACCTGATCCAGAAGTCCGAGGCGGAAATGCTCCGCACCCCGAACTTCGGCCGCAAATCGCTGAACGAGATCAAGGAAGTTCTCGCCGGTATGGGCCTGCACCTCGGCATGGAAGTGCCGGACTGGCCGCCTGAGGACATCGAAGGCCTCGCCAAGAAATACGACGATCACATCTAGCCCAGGATATATGACCGGGGCCTGACCACCTCGGAAGGAACAACGCCATGCGCCACCAGATTGCACACCGCAAGCTCAACAAGACCACGTCGCACCGCAAGGCGATGTTCGCCAACATGGCGGCCAGCCTGATCGAGCACGAACAGATCGTCACCACCTTGCCGAAAGCCAAGGAAATGGCGCCGATCATGGACAAGCTCGTCACCCTCGCCAAGAAAGGTGACCTGGCCGCACGCCGTTCGGCTCTGTCGACCGTTCGTAACGAAGAAGCCGTCCGCAAGCTCTTCGCCGTGATGGGCGAGCGCTACAAGGACCGCAATGGTGGCTACACCCGCGTGCTGAAAGCCGGCTTCCGTCAGGGCGACAACGCCCCGATCGCCGTACTCGAGCTGGTCGACCGCGATCCGGAAGCCAAGGGCGCCGCCGACAAGGCCCGCCACGCGGCTGAACTGGAAGCGATGGACGAATAGTCTGCGTGAAGATTTTTTCCGCAAGGAATTCAGGACGCCCCGGAGAAAACCTCCGGGGCGTTTTGCTTTTGTGGTTGACGCCGGAATCCGATTCCATCATACGGCGCCTCCATTCAGCAACGGAGCATCCGCAGATGTCCTGCCGGTATCTATTTCAGCCAGGGAAGAACGCGACCTGCGACACAGGTCGTGCGTGTTACCGCATCGAGGTTGCTGGATAGGGGCTGACGATCAGTCCCGGGGCCCTGACGGGTCTTTTGCCGCCCTCCGCGCGTTTCGCCCGGAGGGTTTTTTCTGTCTGGAATCCGAAGGGGTCGCGTGGAGGGCTTGATCAGGAGGAGCTTCAGGAACGAAGCTACAAGACAATGAAAGAGTTTAAAGTCTTTGAAACCTTCGCCGGCGGCCGCATCAAGGCCTGGGTGAAAGGTGTGCCGGTGGAGGAATCCGCGCGCGAGCAGCTGGAGAATGTCGCCGGCCTGCCGTTCGTGCATTCGCACCTCGCGGTGATGCCGGACGTCCATTTCGGGCGCGGCGCCACTGTGGGCTCGGTGATTCCGACCAAGGGCGCCATCATTCCGGCCGCTGTCGGCGTCGACATCGGTTGCGGCATGATGGCGATGCGCACCAGCCTTACCGCGAACGACCTGCCGGACAGCCTCGCCGCCATCCGCGCCGAGATCGAACGCAAGGTGCCGGTCGGCAACGGCCCGGGCGGCAACCACAAGGACACCCCGGCGCGCGCGGCGACTGCGCTTCGCCATTCGGGGCTGCACGAGCGTCTCGACAAGGTGCTCGCGAAACACCAGCGCATCCAGCGCACGATGTTCGCGAAGCAGCTTGGCACGCTTGGCGGCGGCAACCACTTCATCGAGCTCTGCCTCGATGAGGAGGGTCGCGTTTGGGTCATGCTGCATTCTGGCTCGCGCGGAACAGGCAACATCCTTGGTACCTACTTCATCCAGGAAGCCCGCGCGGCGCTGGAGAAGCGGGTGCTCGGCTATCACGTGCCGGACAAGGATCTCGCCTTCTTCTTGGAAGGGGAAGATCTGTTCACCGACTATGTAGAAGCCGTCGGCTGGGCGCAGGACTACGCGCGGCTCAACCGCGAGGTGATGATGGACCGTGTGCTGATGGCCATGCGTGATGTGCTTCCGGCCTTCACGCTGGAGAAGTCCGCGGTGAACTGCCACCACAACTATGTGGAGCAGGAGCATCACTTCGGCGCCGACGTCTGGGTCACCCGCAAGGGCGCTGTGCGTGCGGGCAAGGGTGAGCTTGGCATCATTCCGGGTTCGATGGGGGCGAAGTCCTTCATCGTGCGCGGGAAAGGCAATGCGGACTCGTTCTGCTCATGCTCGCACGGGGCAGGGCGCACGATGAGCCGCGCCGAGGCCAAGCGTACGTTCACGCTGGACGATCACCTCGCCGCCACGGCGGGCGTGGAATGCCGCAAGGACAGTGGTGTGATCGATGAGACGCCGATGGCCTACAAGGACATCGACGCCGTCATGGGCGCGCAGGCTGACCTGGTGGAGATCGTCCATACGCTGAAGCAGGTCGTGTGTGTGAAAGGGTGAGCTCCGTTTGTCCGACGGGCAACGCGTCGCTCCAGTGGAGCGATGCGAGGGGCGAACGAGCGTCGCGCGGCTGTCCAAACCGGCGCTTGACAACTTGCCGCACCTCTGACATTACGCCGCCTCTGCTGATCGAAAAAAGATCCGTAAGCGGATGGTCAGTAGGCAAACAACAGGAATTCACTATGAAGCAGAGTATCGAAACATACACCTGCTCCTCGAATCATCGGGGAGCGCGTCATGCGTCCCCGCGCGTTTGCCGGTAGACGCCTGACCTCACACTGAAACAGTTCAATGCCGTCTGGGCGCGCGCTTCGGCGTGTTGCAGCGGTTTGAAAGGAGGTGGATCATGGGCACGCCCATGACCCTGCCGGCGTCTGTGGATGTTCGTCCGGCGCCGGTTGTTACGCCCTTGCTGGCCTTCCTTGCCGGAGACCATGCGACGGCGATTGCTCGCTTGTGGCCGGCGCCGCACGAGGTCTTCCTCGCGCTGCCGGCAGCTCGCCGCCATGCCGCCGCGATTCTCGTGGGGCGCAGCGGTCAGGTAGATGCGCGCATCCAGTGGATGGTGTCGCGCGAACGCGACGGCGAGCTCGCTGCCGAGATCTTCGGCGTGGCGCCGCCGGGTGGATTGGTCAAGGCGCTCGGCCGGATGGGCGAGCTGTTGTGGCGTACGGAGGATTATGTCCGCTTCCTTGACTTGTTCGGGGAGCCGGCGGCCTGCATCCTCTTCCGTCACCTGAAAGCGCTCCGCCCGGAAACCCTGGGCACCGTCGCTGCCTTGCCGCCGCCTCTGCGTCAGGCTTCGATCGTTACCCATCTGGGTGCGGACGAAGCAGCGACCGCAGATCTCGCTGCGGCCTGGGCTCTTGCCCTTCGGGTGCGCGGCGAAGAAGCGGCGCGTGATCTTGCGCAGCGCTTCGGCCGGGCCACCGGCCGGGCGGCGTTGTTCGAGATGGCCCGGGACGCGATCCAGCCGGCAGCCTTCGGCCCGGTTGAAGCGCCGCCGATCCTGCCGCCGCCGTTTCAGGCAGTTCAACGCCTGGAAACGCTGACGAGCACGGCGCTGGAGTTGCGCAACTGCCTGCGGGACTTCGTCGCCGACATCGCCTCGGGCCGGATGGCGGTTTACGTCTGGCGCGGGGAAGGCGGCCCGGCGGCCGTGGCTTTGCGTCAGGACCCGGCCGGTTGGCGTCTCGCGGAAGCGCGAGGGCGCGACAATGCAGACCTCAGCGACGAAGCCGTCATGGCGATCGTGGCGGAGGTTCGCGCGGTGAGCGTGCGCACGGGCGAATCCTGGGGTTGGCTGCACCGCCGGCTCGAGGATCGCGCCGACGACACGCCGGCCCCGGACGCAGCGCGGCCGCCGGCCACGTGGCGGGCACAGCTCGGTCTCGGTAACATCTGGGACTGAGTCAAAGCCGGGAGCCCCGGACGCAAACGTCCGGGGCTCTTGCTTTCCAGATCGCGTGTTCCGGGTTAGGCTTCCGTAAAAGAAGCGGAGGAAACACCATGGCCGACGGGCACAAGGCTGAAGATCAGGCAAAATTCCGGGAGATGCTGGAGGGCACCAAGGAAGATTGGGATATCATTGCCGAACACGCAAAGAGCTTCAACAAAGGGCTCGCAAAACGAGTGCTCGACCATCTGAAACTGCTGGACGGCGACTATGGCGGTTTCCCGGTCGACCGGCTCACCCACTCGTTGCAAACCGCGACGCGCGCGCACCGCGATGGCCGCGACGAAGAATATGTCGTCTGCGCCCTGTTGCACGACATCGGCGACACGCTCGGCAGCTTTAACCATCCGGACGTCGCCGCGGCGATCCTCAAGCCCTTTGTGTCGGAAGCCAATCACTGGATGGTCGCCAATCACGGCGCGTTCCAGGGCTATTATTTCTTCCACCATCTCGGGCTCGACCGGAACATGCGCGACCAGTTCCGCGGCAACCCGCATTTTGAATACTGCGCGCAGTTTTGCCACCTCTACGACCAGGCGGCGTTCGATCCGGACTACGAAAGCGAGCCGCTTGAATTCTTCGCCCCGATGGTCGAGCGGCTGTTCGCGCGCCCGAAAAATTCCATGTATCTGAAGGCGATGCAGGAATAACTTGAAAGACAGGACAAAGCCTGATGCTGAAACTGCTGGTCTTTGTCCTGCTCGTGGCTGCGGTGATCTTTGCCTTCACGCGGCGCGTTCCCCCAAACCGTCCACCGCGCGATCCGCCGCGTGACGGCAATCCCACGCCGCTGCTGCCGGCGACCCTCGCAGGTTCGGACCCGGACGAGGCCTCGCCGCGTACGCCGGCCGGCGAGAACAACGAAATGGTCACCGGAGACATCGGCGATGGCGGTGATGGTGGGGCGGATTGACTTGCCGGATCAGTCGACGATCGGGGTGGCCGGACGCGCGCCCCGGGTTGTGACGAGATAATCGTAGCCCAGCAGGAAGAAGCGATTGTCGGGCGAGAGAGCGTTCAGCCCTTTCTGTTCCAGCCGCAGGCGAACGCTTTCGAGCGGGATCACTGCATACCCGTCTGCCGGGATAGCTTCTTCGGAAATGCCCGCGGCTGCCAGCAAGGCGGCCATCTCTTCGGAACGGTAATCGACCGTCTCGAAGACACGCTCGCCCGCCGGATTGGTAACCGTTTGTTGCCCCTGAAGCGGAACGAACAGGATGTGCAAGGCATTCAGTCCGTTCGCGGCCGCGATGCCTTCGGTCAGTGAGCCGAGGTCGAATGTGTTCAGGGGGCCGGTTCCACGCGCGAGATGATTTGCGCCGAACTTGAACAGGACGCGCGGAGCGGGCTCGGGCGTGGCCTCAAGCGCTTCGAGCAAGTGGCGGCGCATAAGCGACACCCGGGTGGCATTGCTGGCATAGTTATCGCCGGAAGAATAAAGCGCATAGATTTCAGCACTCTCTGCCAGATCCTTGATAAGGCCCAGTGCGCCGGGCAGGTCGGCATAGGCGCGGCTGAGCGCCTCGAAGTCTTCCGGCGTCGCCGTCAGCATCATGATGGCGTCCAGTCGGCCCTCAGCGAATGCGTTGTGGTCGGCGTCGCGCCAGGCCTGCGTCAGGCTGGCGGCTTCGTGTGTCGGGGCTGCCGCGGACAAGGTCTGCAGATGCACCAGCGGCGCGCCGACAAATTCCTGATCCAGTCCCCGGACCGGATCGATTCCGTCTTCGGCTTCATCGACAAAGTAATCCGCAAGGCGGGCGTCTTCTGCCATGTTCACGAACGGAATCGCGAGCGGACGGTTTTCCAGAAACGCCGCAAGCTCCGTGTTCCCGCCGATCCGCAGCAGATCGGTCAGGACGGCGTCGCTCTGCGGGCCAATCTCCATCGCATGATGGACAACACCGAACGCGCGCGCCTCGCGGGCAAGGGCGAGCGCGATCTCCGGCGAGTCGGCAAATCCGTGGTCTTCTCCGAACAATATGAATTGTGCGCCGGGCAACTCGGCGCGCAGCAGTTGCGCACCCTCGCCTTCAAGCCGGCCTTCCACGAACGTCATCGTAGCCGGCGAGGTTGGGGTCTCGGCGACAGTATGGCCCCACCCGAGTGCAATCAGCGCGATCAGTATCGATAGACGGCGTGCGGACATGCGTGCGTCCCCCTATGTGATTGCCTGTCGTAAAGAGGATGCACGGTGAAGCGCGGATGGATGCAGCCGAGGTCGAATAAACTGCGAACCCTTACGCAAGCCGGATTCGAGTATGGGTCTATAGCCTTCTGTTCCTGAGGGAAAATCAGCTTCCGCTGGGTGGGCATTCGCCAGTATGCGCGACGCTGGTGCCAGCGGCGAGTGCTTCGCATTTGTTGCCATAGGTCTCGCCATCACAGCCGCAGACCGGATTGTATTCGCGGGTGCAGATGGTCGGTGTCTTCCGGCATTCGCCGGCCGCATCGGCGACCCGGCGGCAGATGCCGTCCTCATAAACGCACGTGAGGCCTTCGGCGCAGGAAAAGCCCGCAATTCCGCCGCACATCTTGCCCGCCTCGGCGATGTGGACGTTTGAAACGGGCGCTTCATCTTCGGGTGCGGGCGCGGATTTGTGCGCGAAGGCGCAGCCTGAAACGAGGGTCAGGGAGAGAACAAGAAGGGCAAGTCGCATGGGGGTCTCCAAGTTTCAGGAGAGCCTGCGACCCGCGCTGTTCCTTGGCAAGATGGGTTGATTACTTCACGCTTTCGGCAACCGCGGCGAAGATGTTCTGGCCGTGTTCGCCGCCGGACTTGAAGGCAGGGCGTGTGGTGCTCACGTCGGTGATCCGGTCCCATTTCGCGGCGACCGCTTCGGCGGTCAGTGCTTCGCCGGCGCCGACGAATACGCCGGCCGTCTCGACGATGCGGGCCATCGAGAAGGCGCCTGCGCCGGCTGACAGGATCATGCCGGTCGGGGCGTCTTCCTTGACGAGGTTAATGACGCCCGGGGTGACGTATTCCGGCTTCAGGGCAGCCAGCATCTGCTCTGACATGATGTCTTCGGTCATCCGCGTTGCCGCAATCGGGCACACCGCGTTGATCTTGATGTCGTTTTTCGCACCTTCGATCTTCAGCGTGTTCATCATGCCGACGACGCCTAGTTTCGCGGCGCCGTAGTTGGCCTGACCGAAGTTGCCATACAGACCGGTCGACGACGTCGTCACGACGATACGGCCGTAGTTCTGGGCTTTCATGATGTCCCAGGCGGCCTTCACCGGCAGAAAGGTGCCGCGCAGGTGGACGGCCAGCACCAGGTCGATGTCGTCGATGGACATTTTCGAGAAGGAACGGTCGCGCAGGATGCCGGCATTGGCGATGATGATGTCGATGCGGCCCCATTTGGCCATCGTGTCATCGATCATTTTCTGCACGCCGGCCTCGTCGGAGACCGACGAGCCATTGGCGATGGCTTCGCCGCCGAAGGCTTCGATTTCCTTCACCACGGCTTCGGCCGCTGCAGAGTTGCCGCCCGTGCCATCGCGCGATCCGCCCAGGTCGTTGATCACGACCTTGGCGCCGCGGCGGGCGAGTTCCAGCGCGTGTGCGCGGCCAAGGCCGCCGCCAGCACCGGTGACAATGGCAACGCGGCCGTCGAAGCGGATCTCGGACATGGGGGTCTCCTGAAAGCGGTTTTTAATTTGGGCGGTGTCACACCAGACGTTCACGTCAACGTCAAGCATATCCCCTGCGTCACCTCGACCCGCAGGCCTGCCCGATCTGCCCCGCGGTCAATCTTGCCAGTCGCCCGGCGCCGTGTTCTTCTCAGTTCCGAAACAATACCCAGGAGGAAAGACCATGCTGGCTTATGTGACACTCGGAACCAACAACAAGGAGAAGGCGCTCGCCTTCTACGATGCCGTGCTCGGCGAAATGGGCGCCAAGCGCTTCTTCGCGAACGAGCGTCTGCAGTTCTACGGCGTCGGCCCCGGCCAGCCGATGCTCGCCATCGGCGACGCCTACGACAAGAACCCCGCCAGCGTTGGCAACGGCGTGATGCCCGCGCTTGCAGCCAAGGACAAGGAAACGGTCGACAAGGTCTACAATAAGGCCATCGAACTCGGCGCCGCTGACGAAGGCGCACCCGGCAACCGGATGCCGACCTTCTACGGCGCCTACTTCCGCGACCCAGATGGCAACAAGATCTGCGTCTGCAAGCTGGGCTGAGACACTGTCATTTTGGACGATCAGAGAATCTCCCCGGCGCAAACCGGGGGGATTTTTGTTTGGAGCGGATTACTTCGGCCGCGCGTCTTCCAGCCTGCCGGCGTAGAAGGTGCGCAGGTCGGCAGCGAGGGCGGCGAGGGCGCCCTGGTTGAGATACATCATGTGGCCGGCCTGGTAGTAGGTCATCGCCACGCGGTCCTGCGGGATACCGTAGCGGCCGAAGGTGATCTCGGAGTCGAAGAAAGGCGTGATCAGGTCGAAATAGCCGCTCGCCACCCAAACTTTCATCGCCGTGTTCTGCCGCATCGCGGTCGACAGCTTGCGGCCGACATTGACGTAATGTGGCTCGGAATACTCGCCCTCTGGCGCGTCGCTGAAGTTCCAGTTGTTGCCCGCGTCGTCGCTCGAAACCATATAGGACCGGTCCATCGTGACGCCGAGATCGGCTGAAAGGTACTGGTTCATCAGCGCATTGTAGGCCGATCCCACCGCATAGTCGGAAGCATCGGAGTCGGGGCCTTCGGCGGCGTCGTCGGCTTCGTCGCCGAGATAGCGTCCATCGAGCCGGCCGAGCGCGACGCCCCGATCGCGCAGCAATTCCTTCTGGAACCGGTGCATCAGGATCCGCAGGTCGGAGGTTTCGATATAGGCCGGGTCGAGGCCGGTGAAGTAGGCAAGTCGGTCGCGGATATGCGCGCGCTCTTCCGGTTTCAGTTGGGCGCCCTTGAGCAGGGCGGGGCCGTATTCATCGCGCGCAAAGGCGCGGGCCTCGGCCAGGAAGGTGGCTTGCGGCACACCGATGCCCGCCTTGCCATGATACTGCGCGGTCGCCGCCATGCTGGGGAGGTAGGTGATGTAGGAATAGACGTTGTCGTGAGCCGACGTTGACCCCTCATAGTCCAGTGCCTGCGAGATCATCACGAGGCCATTGAACGCAATGTCCACTTCGCCGGTGATCATGCGGTGCGCGAGATAGGCCGCACGCGTCGTGCCGAAGCTTTCGCCGATCAGGTATTTCGGCGCGTTCCAGCGCTTGTGATCGGTCAGCCAGATCCGGATGAATTCGGCAATCGAGCTGCCATCGCCCTCCTCGCTCCAGTAATCCTTGTCCTCGCCCTTGCCGATGGCGCGGCTGTACCCGGTTCCGACCGGATCGATGAAGACGAGGTCAGTCACGTCGAGGATCGACAGTGGATTGTCGAGCAGGGTGTAGGGCGCGGCGCCATCATCTGCGTCGGCATCGCTCGCGACCTGCACACGTTTCGGGCCAAGCACGCCCAGGTGCAGCCACACCGAGGCCGATCCCGGGCCACCATTGAACACGAAAGAGACGGGGCGGGGACCGCTGGCATTCTCGCGGATATAGGCGATCGTGAACAGGCTCGCGGCTGGTTCGCCCTCGCTGTTCCGGATCTGCGTTTCGCCCGCTTCCACCCGGTAGGTGATCTTCTGGCCCCCGAACGTGCCTGTATGTGTCGTGGTGAACATCACAGGTTCGGGAAGCGGCTTGGCGTCGGTCTCGGCCTTTTCGGCGGCGGTCGCTTCAGGGGCGGCGAGCGCCGGGGCAGCCGATACAATCGTCAACGCCAGGAGAAATGCCCGGATCTTCATTCTGATGTCCTTCGTGCAGCACGGCGCGCCTGTCTCGGGAACACGTTCAGGCGCTTGATATATTTGCCAAAAACCTAGGCCCGCTTTGAACCGTCGTCAAACCGGGCTGACCTGGACCCGGACCGGCGCGTTCAAGGGGCCGTCCCGCGTCCAGGCCTCGATCCGGTACTCGCCGGGGGGCAGGATCAGCGGCAGCCGCTCGCCCGGCAGTAACAGCAGACGGTCCTCAGGTACGGCCAGATCGGGTTCATTCAGGCGCCGCGCTTCGATCAGGACGGGCCGGTCCTGGGTCAGGAAGGGGTCAGGCAGGTCCACAGAGGTGTCAGTTTCGGTGCGCCCGGAGACCATGCGGCCATCCTTGAGGGTCTCGCGCGGTAAGGCGAAGACCAGGTCCGCCCGCGCGGCCGAACCCGCCTCATCGCCGAGCGAGGGCAGGTAGGCCGGGCGTTCATCCATTTCGCTGCAGGTGATCAATCCGATCACCAGCGGGTCAAATCCGGTCAGGCGTTTCACCACATCCCGGAACGCGGTGGTTCCGGAGGGATCGTCTGTGGACTCGATATGCACGACCGCCCGGGCGTACGGATTGGTCCAGAACACCTTGCGGCTCAGCTGGTCGGCGAGCGCCAGTTGGCGGCGGGTGGCTTGTTCGCCCGGCGTCAGGGCGGCAAGGTCGGCCGCGCCGCGCCACCAGATGCCGGCATCGACGAGGGTCATTCCGCTCGACTTTACCGCGCGCAGCAACCGGCCGTGTCCGGGATCGCGTGTCACCAGGCCTTCTGTGACGAGCGGAATGCCGGGATGGCTGGCGCCGGCCGGTTCGAGCGTCAGTCCGTCATCCGCGTAGGCCGTGAAACCGTCCTCGGCAAGACGGCCGAAAATCTCGCCGAGGAAGTCGATCTGCGCGGGCGCGCTGCGCTCGGTCTCTATGATGACGATGTGCGCGTCCTGCACATTTTGCGACATCATCTCTACCGGATCGACCCAGAGCTGAGGGCAGGCGATGCCCGGATTGTCGCTGCCCGCCGCTTCGGCGAGATCGCCCCGGCCCATCGCGCGCAGCACATCGGCCAAAGGTTTGTTCTGGGCCGGGTCGGCGCCGGCCAGGTAAAGCTCGGTCTGGGCAAAGAAGAAGGCGCGCGCTGCGTCGCTCGGTCCCGAATGGGTCTGCTCGCTTTCCGCCAGAACCACGCTGGCGAGCGTCGGTTCATGGGCTTCCGGCGCCGGAATCCCGGGCGTCTCCGCCGCGCACGCGGTCAGCAATGTGAATGTCAGGCAGGCGGCCCGCCTCAGCATTCGCGCTTCATCCTTCAGAAACTGGTTACAGACTGCGTCTGGCAATCGCGCCTGCGCGTCAACGCAACTCGCCCTGCGGGCTAGGCAGCCCGCCATCAATGCAGCCCCGGCGGGAAACCCGGCTTTTGCCGTTGCCCGCTTTCCATTCGGCAGACACGCCGCTAAGCCTTGTACCGGGTTCCAATAAGCGGGAGGTGCGGGTGTCCATGCCGGCAGGTTTTGAATGGGGATGGGACAACGGCCGTGCGCTTCTGGGCATGGCATTGATCTACGCGATTTGCTGGCTGGTTTCCGAGAAAAAGAAGCTCTTCCCGTGGAAGATCGTGCTCGGCGCCACCGTGATGCAATTCGCCTTCGCGCTGATCCTGTTCGGCATTCCGGTCGTGCGGCAGATCCTGTTCAAGGCGAACGATGTCGTGAGCGGTCTGCAGGCCGCCACGCGCGCCGGCACCAGTTTCGTGTTCGGCTATGTCGGCGACAATGCGGCTGCTAGCGAGCTGATCGGCGGATCGGCGCCGCCGCTGTTCTTCTTCCAGATCCTGCCCATCATCATCGTTGTCGCCGCGCTTTCCGCCATGCTCTGGCACTGGCGTATCCTGCGCTGGATCACCAACGGCTTTGCCGCTGTCTTCCGCCGCACGATGGGTCTCGGCGGGGCCACTTCGCTCGCCGTGTCGGCCAACGTGTTCATGGGAATGACCGAAGCGCCGGTCCTGATCCGGCCTTACGTGAAAGGCATGACGCGCTCGGAACTGCTGATCATGATGACGGCAGGCTTCGCCACCATCGCCGGCTCGGTTCTGGTCGTATACGGAGCGTTCCTTGAGGGAAAGATGGCCAATCCGCTGGCCCAGCTGCTGACCGCGTCCATCATGGCGGCGCCCGCGGCCGTGGCCGTGGCGCTTACCATGATCCCGGAAACCACGCCGGCTGACCAGCGCGTTCAGAACCCTGATTTCAACTACGCCTCCACGATGGACGCCTTCTCGACCGGCGCCACGGATGGCCTGAAGATCGTGTTCAACATCGCGACGATGTTGATCGCCGCGCTTGCGCTGCTCTGGCTGGTCAATGCCGGTCTCGGTGTTTTCCCGGACGTGTTCGGCGCGCCGCTTTCGATTGAGCGCATCCTCGGCTGGATCTTCGCGCCGCTCATGTACATGGTCGGCGTGCCGTGGGACGAAGCCGCGCGATCGGGTTCGTTGATGGGCGTGAAGACCGTGCTCACCGAATTCGTCGCCTTCATCCAGCTGGCTGACATTCCGGTGGACGCCATGGATCCGCGCACCCGGATCATCACCGCCCACGCCATCTGCGGCTTTGCCAATTTCGGCTCGATGGGCATCCTGATCGGCGGTCTCTCGATCGTCGAGCCGGAACGCCGCGACGACTTCCTGTCGCTCGCCTGGCGCACGCTGCTGGCCGGCACGCTCGCCACCTGCCTGTCCGCCGCTGTCGTCGGCGCGCTGCCGTATCAGTTGTTTGCGGGAGTGCATGGGTGAGGACGGTCAACTGGCGATTCGGACTCGCTGCAATCCTCGCAGTGATTGCGCCGCCCGCCCTCGCGCAGGACGCTCCGTCAGCTGAGGACGAGCTTGCCGGGTGCGAGGCTGTCACAAATCCGCCCTGCGCGTGCTCGAATTCCTGCGAGGCGCCGGCCGAGGAAATTTCCGTCCTGCCGCGCCGCCTCAGTCCTGTCGAGGTCTGGGGCGACCGGCGCCCGACCGATCCCGGCTCGCAGTCCGCACTCAGTGGTGCGCTGGTCGCCGAGACGGCCGCCGACCACCCCGCCGAAATCCTGAACCAGGCGCCGGGCGTGAACGTGCAGATGAATTCAGGGCAGGAGCACCTGATCGCGATCCGCTCGCCGGTGCTCACCGGCGGCGCCGGGCAGGGCAGCTTTCTGGTACTCGAGAATGGTGTCCCCGCCCGCTCCCCTGCCTTCGGCAACGTCAACAGCCTGATCGAACCGCATTTCGAAGTCGCGAGCGAGATCGAGGTGGTGCGCGGGCCGGGCAGTGCCAAGTACGGCTCGAACGCCGTACACGGATTGATCAACGTCTTCCTGCCCTTGCCGTCCGACGAGCAATTCGTGCGCGGCAGCTACAGCACCCTCGACCGCTGGCGCGGCGATGCCTCGGTCAACCTGACGGACAATACGCGCCTCAACCTGTCGCTGCTCGACGACAAGGGCTGGCGCGACGAGACAGGCGCGCTGCAGCAGAAGCTCTCGCTGACCGACACGCGCGAACTCGCCGGATGGGATGTCACCGCCTGGCTTTCGGCCTCGAACCTGAATCAGGAGACCGCCAGCTTCATTCAGGGCCCCCGCGCCTACGAGGACCGCGATCTCGCCGAGACGAACCCGAACCCGGAGGCTTTCCGAGATGCCTGGTCGGCGCGCGGCGCCATCCGCTTGCAACGCATGCTCGGACCGGGCCGCCTGACGCTGGCGCCCAACCTGCACAGCCAGGGCATGGTCTTCTCGCAGCATTTCCTGCCGTATGGAGGAATCGAGAAGAACGCGCATACCGGCGGCGGCCTGATGGCGCGTTACGACTTCGATGCGTCCGGTCCCTTCATCTGGCGTTTCGGTGCGGACACCGACTTTGCGACGGGATACCTCAAAGAGGTCCAGCCGATCCCGCACCCCAGTCCGGCTTTCCCTCAAGGCGTCCACTACAACTATTCCGTAGACACACAGGTCGCTGCACTGTGGGGCGAGCTTGAGTACCAGCTGTCACCCACCTTCCTCCTGGTCGCCGGCCTGCGCGGCGAGATGCATGACTATACCTACGACACGCGCGCGCCGGCTGGCATCAATGGACGCTTCAACGTGCCGGCAGACCGCACGGATGATTTCGCCTTTACTGCGCCGAAACTCGGTCTCGTCTGGGACCGCGAGTGGTATAGTCTCTATGCCAATTATGCGCGCGGCGGCCGCGCCCCTCAGGTGTCAGACCTTTACCGTTTGCAGTTCCGTCAGGTTGCAGGCGAGATCGAAGCCGAAACGCTGGACAGCGTGGAAATCGGCGTGCGCGGCGATGGGCTTTTCGGTCATCTGGATTTCGATATCGCCGCCTACTGGATGGAAAAGGAGAACTTCTTCTTCCGCGATTCTGATGGCCTCAATGTCGTGGACGGATCAACCCGCCACAAGGGGATCGAAGCCGCCGCCACGCTGCGGATCGACGACCGCCTGAGCCTCGGCGGCAACGTCGCCTGGAGCGACCAGACCTACACCTTTGACCGGCTTGTGATCGCGTCTCAACAGAATGAGCGGATCGCCGCCGGAAATGCCATCGATACGGCACCCGAATGGCTCGCCGATGCCCGTCTTGACTGGCAGGCATTCGACGCGCTGAAGCTGTCGCTGACCGTCGAACATGTCGGCGAATACTTCATGGACCCGGCGAACACCGTCACCTATCCCGGCCACACCGTGCTGGGCGCGCGCGCCGCCTGGGACTGGCAGGACGATCTGCAGCTCTGGATCAACCTCCGTAACCTGACGGACGAAGCCTATGCGGACCGGGCCGATGTCGGGTTCGGAAACGAGCGCTATTTCCCCGGAGAGCCGCTGAACGCGACCTTCGGGCTGACACGGAAATTCTAGAAAATACCGGAGGATCTCATGAAGCTCTATCATAGCCCGCAAGCGCCGAACCCGGACCGCGTGGTCTATTTCCTGCGCGCAAAGGGCAAGCTGGACGCGGTCGAGCTCCAGGAAGTTTCGATCATGAAGCAGGAACACAAGGAGGCCGACTACCGCGCCGTGTCGCCCTATTCGCAAGTGCCCGCGCTGATCCTCGATGACGGGACGAACATCACGGAGAGCCGCGCGATTTGCACCTATTTCGAGGGCATCTTCCCGGAGCCGAACCTTATGGGAAAGGACCCGAAGGAGAAGGCGCTGATCGAAATGTGGGACCGGCGGATCGAGCTGATGCTGTTTGTCCAGTTCGCGACCTGGTTTCGCAATTCGCACACGGCCATGGCGCCGCTGGAAGTGCCGCAAAGCGCAGAAGCGGCTGCCAAGGGCGAGAAGGCCGCAAAGAAGATGGCCGAGCGTCTGGACGCCCACCTCGCCGATCACGCGTTCGTTGCCGCAGACCGGTTCTCCATCGCCGATATCACGCTCTACATCACGTGCGGCTTCGCGCGCGTCATGAAGTGGGCGCCGCACAAGGAGCTGCCGAATCTCGGCCGTTGGCATGCGGCGATGTCCGAGCGCGGATTTGCCGGTTAACGGGCAGGTTACCAAGGCGGGGGTTTCACGGCGCCGCCGATCCTGTATGCAGCTTCCAGTCACATAATCTGGGAGCGGCGCATGATCCGGTCTTGTCTCTTCGCGGTCCTGGCACTGGCCTTGTCGGCGTGTGCGCAGCGTTCAGCCTGGACGCTGCCGGTGCAGCCGCTGAACGCCCACGAGTTGGCCCGCACCGCACCAACCGGGCGCCTGTCCGGTGTGGCGATGCCAGTGGCCTACAGGGCCGCGCTCGATCTCGATCCGCGCCAGCCGCGTTTCAACGGTGTCGTCGAAATCGACATCCAGCTCGAGGCTGCGTCGACCGGACTCTGGATGCACGGCGACGATCTCGATGTGAGTTCGGTCACGGCCACGGCGGGCGGTGAAACCGTCGCGGCGACCTGGACGGAAGTGCTTGAAACCGGTGTCGTCTGGGTTGGCTTTCCGAAACGGCTCGAAGCGCGCAAGCTGACGCTGAAGATCGTCTATTCGGCGCCGTTCAATGCAAACCTCGCCGGCCTGTTCAAGGTCGAGTCGCAAGGCCAGTTCTACGCGCTGGCGAAATCGGAAAGCATTGAAGCGCGCCGCTTCCTGCCCGGTTTCGACGAGCCGGGCTTCAAGGCCGTGTTCGATATGTCGATCACGGTGCCGGAAGGCATGCGGGCGATCGCCAACACGCCGGAAGTGTCGCGTGCGCCGGCGCGTCCCGGCTTCGAAACGATCCGCTTTGCGCCTACCCGTCCGCTGTCGACCTATCTGCTCTCGGCTGCGGTTGGCGAGTTCGATCAGGTGGCGCACGCCCCGATAACCGCAAACGCCGTCCGCAAGACGGAAATCCCGCTGACGGGCTATACCCGCACCGGAAAAGGCGATGAGCTCGAATACGCCCTGTCGCTGACGCCGCCGATCGTCAGGATCTTCGAGGAGATGCTGCAACAGCCTTATCCTTACGAGAAACTTGACCTCGTTGCGGCGCCGCAGTGGCCGTCCGGTGCGACGGAGCTTGCCGGCGCGATCACTTACCGCGAAAGCCGCATCCTGCGCGGGCCGAATGCCGGACCGTCCTTCATCCGGGCCCTGAAGGAAATCCATGTCCACGAAATTGCGCACATGTGGTTCGGTGATCTGGTCACGCCGCCGTGGTGGGACGATCTGTGGCTGAAGGAGGGGTTCGCAAACTGGAGCGAGACCGCCGTCCTGTCCATTCTTGAGCCCGACGGCAATCATGAGGTTGCCGCCGTCTCGGACATGCTCTCCGCGATGTCGCTCGACAGCCTTGCCAGTGCCCGCGCCGTATCGAGCCCGATCACGCGCAACGAGGACATCCGCAGCGCCTACGATGCCATCACGTATTCCAAGGGCCAGTCGGTGATCCGGATGGTCGATCACTATGTCACGCCGGAGCGTTTCCGCCCGGCGCTCGGCCGCTACATTGCGCGCTACGCAGATGGCGATGCCAACAGCGAGGAATTCTTCAGCGCCATCAGCCGCGCAACAAACGAACCCGCCGTCGGCGATATTTTCCGCGGCTTTGTCACACAGCAAGGTGTCCCGTTGGTCGAGGCCAGCGTCAGCTGCGGCAAGGGCGCCCCGAAACTGACCCTGACGCAAAGTCGCTACAAGCCGCTCGGCTCCGAGATTGAGCCCGCGCGCATGTGGACGATCCCGGTCTGTGTCGCCTGGCGGGATGGCGCCAATTCGGGACGCACCTGCACGCTTCTGGACAAGCCGCAATCCGTTACCGACCTGAAGGGCGCCCTGTGCCCGGCGGTGATCGTGCCGAACGCGGATGGTGCCGGCTATTACCGGTTCGGACTGTCGGCAGAGGGCTGGCGCTCGCTCGGCGAAGCGCTGGGCGACCTGCCGGCCACCGAAGCCCTCGCCAGCCTCGACAGCGCCGAAGCGGCGTTTGCTGCCGGAAACCTGTCCGGCGAAGATTGGCGCGGTGTGCTGGTTTCAGCTGTGTCGCACCCGGACGCGGCCGTCCTTTCGGCGGGCCTGCGTGCAACAGAAACCCTGCTGCGCCAGCTCAGCGATCATCCGGTAGCGGACGATCTGCGAACCGAGATTACGGCCACGCTGGACGCGCGCACGGATTCTCCAGACGATGCTGAAGGCGCGGCGCGCATCCTCGGCTTCCGCGCCCTGACGCTGAACGATGCGGCGGCGCGCGACAGTCTTCGCCAGCAACTGGACGCGATGCTCGATGGCACGGGCGGACTTTCCAGCGATCTCTATGTTCCGGCCCTGCGGGTCGTGTTTGCCGATGGCGGCGCAGCGATGTTCGACAAGGTCCTTGAAGCCCGGGCCCGGCTGGACGATGCCGTCTTCACCCAGGCCGTGGCTGACGCCATCGGTTCCGTCCGCGATGCCGAGCTGGCCGCGCGGGCAGAGCAACTTGTCTTCGACGGCGCGTTTGGCGGCGCAGCCAGCGCGTCAATGGCGACCAGCCTGATGGCCAATCTCGCGCACCGCGAGGCCACATGGAACCGCCTCAAGTCTGACTTCCCGGCCTACCTCGCGGTTATCCCGTCCCAGTCGCGCCGCGCAACGCCCCGCCTTGCGCGGTCCTTCTGCGATGCGGGCCGGATTCCGGAACTCGACGCCCTGTTCAAGGTGCAGGGCCCGGAGGCCGCCGGCCATGAACAGGCACTTGCCGAAACGAAGGAATATCTCACGCTTTGCGCGGTCCAGGCCGACGCGGCGCGCGCCGCATTCGGCCCGCGCTGACGCCGGCGCTCAGGCTGGCGTCTCGTCCAGCGACAGGCCGCCCTTGCGCAGCGCCATGCGCAGCAGAAGGTAGGACAGCAATCCGACTGGGCCGAGCAGGAAGGTGAAGAACTGGCACGGCGCTGCTGCAAGGTGCGGTACGCCGCGGCGCTGGCTGTCGCGGCCGATCCAGGCGCCGACGAACAAGTCGAATACCAGATAGTGGGACCAGCCGACCAGCACACCGAGCGGCGATTGGAAGATGGCGGTGATCCCGGAGATCGAGGTGAAGTTCGCCTCGCCTCCGGTCACGCCGCTTGAGATCGACCAGACCAGGGCGATGAGGTAGAACACGCCGAGAAGCAGCGGATAGATCCCCGAATGCACGATCTGCTTCGTCAGTCCGAGCCGCGGCAGAAAAATCAGCAGGAACCAGGCCGGCAGAACCGACATGTTGATCACGCTGAACAGGGCCTCGTAGGTCATGGCACTATCCCGGTCGCGGTTCAGGCGTTCTTGATCGTCAGGCCGCCATCGACCGGGATGTGCACGCCGTTGAGGAAGCTCGCCGCCGGCAGTACCAACGACAGCGTCATGTTGGCGACCTCTTCGGGAATGCCATACCGGCGCAGCGGCACGCGGCGCTTGGCATAGATTTCCTTGTGCTCGTCGGGAATGCCCGCCGTAATGCCGGTGATGATCGGGCCGGGGCAGATACAGTTCACCGTGATGCCTTCGCGGCCAAGGTCGACCGCGAGCCCGCGCGTCAGGCCGATCACGCCGTGCTTGGCCGCCACATAGGGTGAGTTGCCCGGCGTTGCGCCGAGGCCTTCGGTGGAGGCGATGTTGACGATCCGTCCCCAGCCATTCTTCCGCATGTAAGGCAGGGCCGCGCGGATGGCGCGCTGGTGCGAGGTGAGCATCACATTGATGCTGGGCCCCCAGCTGTCCTCGTAGGACTCTTCACCGACCTGAGCCGGAATCGCAAAGCCGGCATTGTTCACGAGGATATCCAGGCCGCCGAAATGCGCCGCAGCCTCGTCCACAACGCGCTTGATCGCGGCCGCATCGCCGACATCCAGCGCCCAGCCCTTCACATGGTCGATTCCCGCCGCCTTGATCTCGTTCACTACGATATCGACGTTTTCCTGCTTCAGGTCGGTGACGGCGACGTTGGCGCCTTCGCGGGCAAACAGGTGCGCGGTCGCGCGGCCCATGCCGCTGGCGGCGCCGGTGATCAGGGCGGTCTTGCCTTTGATGGAACGGGAAAGCTCCACATAGGGGGGCTGGCTCATGGATTGGCCTTTCGTTTCATGATGGTGCCTGAGAAATTGAGAACGGGGCGGCCATCCGCCGTGACGATCCCGCGGATGAAGGTCAGCCGCCCGCCCTTGCGCAGCACCTCGCCGCGCGCCTCGATCCGTTCGCCTTCGCGGGCGCCGTCGAGGAATTCCGAAGTGAAAGCCACGGTGACGCCATACAGGCCTTCGACACCGTCATGGGCGATGGCGAACAGCGCGAAATCGGCAAAGGTCATCAGGCAGCCGCCATGCATCACGCCGCCGGCATTCATGTGCTTGCGCTGGGCGCGGAAGCCGGCCACGGGACCCTGTTCATCGACGCGGAAATAGAATGGCCCGGCAGTCTCATGCTCGAACGGCTCGTCCGGCCAAGTCTGCCAGCCGGCAAATTCACCGCTTTCGATCGTGACGACCGTCATGACGCCTCCCTGTCGTGTCTGTGCTGCGGCACCATACCCTTACGGCCCCCTTCGACAAGCGTGCCGTTGCGGCATAAAGTGCGCCGGAAAAACAACCCCGGGAGACGAAACCCATGGCCTTTGACGCCGAAACCCGCGCCGCCCTGATCGAACAGGTGCGCCGCTTCGTGACCGAAACCTGCGTGCCGGTCGAGGCCCAGGTGGGTGACGAAGACGCTGTGCCCCAGCATGTGGTCGACGAGATGAAGGCGCTCGGATTGTTCGGCATCGCGGTGCCCGAAGAGTTCGGCGGGCTGGATCTCGACATGGAAACCGAATGCCTCGTCGCTATGGAACTTGGCAAGACCTCGCCGGCTTTCCGGTCGGTCGCCGGCACCAATATCGGCATCGGCAGCCAGGCGCTGATCCTGTTCGGCACACCCGCCCAGAAGGCCAAATGGCTGCCGGGTGTTGCCTCGGGTGACCTGATCGCCAGCTTTGCGCTGACCGAGCCGGAAGCCGGCTCCGATGCCGCGGGACTCAAGACCCGCGCCACGCGCGACGGCGACCATTACATCCTCAACGGCACCAAGCGCTACATCACCAACGCCAACAAGGCCGACCTGTTCACCGTTATGGCCCGGACCAATCCGGACGAGCCGGGGGCCAGGGGCGTCTCGGCCTTCATCGTCGAGCGCGACACGCCGGGCCTTTCCGTCGGCAAACCCGAGAAGAAAATGGGCCAGCAGGGTGCTCATATCTGCGACGTGATCTTCGAGAACGCGCGCGTGCCCGCCGAGAACCTGATCGCGAAGGAAGGCGAAGGCTTCAAGGTCGCCATGAGCGTGCTCGACAAGGGGCGCCTACATATCTCGGCTGTGGCCACCGGCGTGTCGAAACGCCTGATCCGCGAAATGGTGACCTACGCGCTGGAACGCAAACAGTTCGGCAAGCCGATCTTCGAGCACCAGATGATCCAGGCCATGATCGCTGACAGCCAGGCCGAAACCTATGCGGCGGAATGCATGATCCTGGACGCGGCCCGCCGCCGCGACGCAGGCGAAGACGTCACGATGCTGGCATCTTCCACGAAACTGTTCGCCACTGAAGCCTGCGGCCGCGTTGCGGACCGCGCCGTGCAGGTGTTCGGCGGCGCCGGCTACGTCTCCGATTACGGGATCGAGCGGTTCTACCGCGACGTCCGCATCTTCCGCCTCTACGAAGGCACCAGCCAGATCCAGCAGATCATCATCGCCCGCGAGCTCGCTCGCGCCGCCAAAGCAGGAACCCTCTGATGTTCGACCACGACCCCACAGACCCGCACGAAGTTGGCCTGAATGCAGACCGGCTCGCGGCCATCCCCGAGTTTTTCAAGAAGAACTATGTCGACACCGGCAAGCTGCCCTGCATGTCGACGCTGATTTCGCGCGGCGGCGAGATCGCGCATGAGAGCTTCGTCGGTGCCACCGAAATGGGCGGCAAGCAGCCCATCGGTCCGGAAACGATTTTCCGCATCTATTCGATGACCAAGCCGATCACGACGCTCGCCATCATGATGTTGTTCGAGGAAGGCAAGCTGCGCCTGGAACATCCGGTCAGTCGCTACATTCCGGAATACAAGGATGTGAAGGTCTGGGCTGGCGGCACCGCCGACAAGCCGAAACTAAAAGATCCGGACCGCGAGATGCAGATCATCGATCTCATCACGCATACATCGGGGCTGACTTACGGCTTCCTGATGCAGGATGAGACCGACGAGATCTACCGCAACGAAAAGGTTGGTCACCACAAGCAGACCCTTCAGGAGATGGCCCGCCAGATGGCCGGCCTGCCGCTGGCCTTCTCTCCGGGTACGGAATGGCGCTACAGCCACTCCATCGATACGCTTGGCGCCATCGTCGAGATCATCACCGGAATGGAGCTCGACCAGTTCTTCCGGGAACGTATCTTCGGCCCGCTCGGCATGAACGATACGGATTTCTGGGTGCCCGAAGACAAGGTGCACCGCCTGATGGCGTGCTACCAGAAGGACGCGAAGACGGGTGAGACGACGCTTGCCGATCCCGGCGGCGCCGCTTCGAAGCTCTATGCCAAACGCCCCATCCAGCTGAATGGCGGCGGCGGTCTCGCCTCCACCGTGCGCGACTATCACCGCTTTGCGCTGATGCTGCTGCGCGGCGGCACGCTCGACGGCGCGCGGATCATCAGCCCGAAGACCTGGGAGTTCATGCGCCAGAACCACCTGCCGGGCGACCAGACCATGCGCGGCATGGGCCGGTCGGCCTTCACCGAAGTGATGGCCGATGGCGTCGGCTTCGGAATTGGCGGTTCGGTCGTCACCGATATCGTCCAGACCCGCCAGCCCGGCAGCAACGGCACCTATAGCTGGGGCGGCCTCGCCTCGACCTTCTTCTGGATCGATCCTGAAGAAGAGCTGATCGCTGTGCAGGCCACCCAGCTGATGCCGTCTTCGACCTACCCGATGCGCCTGCAGTTGCAGCAGCTCGTCTACGCGGCGATCGACTGGTGAGCGAAGCGAAGGTCAATCCGGTCCGCGATACAATCGTCGCACTGACGACCGCGCGCGGTCCTGGCAAAACCATCGCGCCGGAAGACGCCGCCAAGGCTATCAGCCCGGAGTATTTCGTGCGTGTGCTGAAGGATGTGCGCGCCGAGGCGGTCCGCCTGCACAAGGCCGGAACGGTGCTGATCTACAGGAAAGGCAAACCGGTCAAGGATCCGGACACGTTCAAGGGGGTGTACCGGCTGGGGCTGCCCGCATGACGGCGCCAGGAGCCGGTTGACCGTGCATGGCAAAGGCGCCTGATCCCTTCCACGAATTCGTCATTGAGCTTTTCGCGCCGATGGGACCGGTCAGCATCCGGCGCATGTTCGGCGGCGCCGGCGTGTTCTGCGAGGGCCTGATGATCGCGCTGCTGTTCAGCGACACGATCTTCCTGAAGACCGACGCGGCCTTGCGCGCGCGTCTTGAGGCGGAAGGCAGCGAGCCCTTCCTCTGGACCAAGCCGAGCACCGGCGAGATCATCGATATGGGTTATGTCAGCCTGCCATCATCGGCGATGGACGATCCGGATGAAGCCAGCGATTGGGGCCGGCAGGCGCTTGCGGTCGCGCGGGCCGCGAAGGCCAGGGCAAAGCCCAAGGCCAAAAAGAAGAAATGATCAGGCCACGGCCGGCCGCTTCACCGGCTGGTCCAGCGAGAAGGCATAGTTCGAAGAGCCATGTGTGCGCAGGTGCTGCAGGCGCTGCCAGCCGTGCTCGAGCGTGACGCGCTCGCCGCGCGGCGCCCACCACATGACGAAGCCGGGGCCCTGGCTGCGGTCAATCTCGTTCGCCAGCCGGCGCATGCCGGGCGGATGCGTGCGGCCGGAATGGCTGAATGTTCTCAGGTCTTCGATAGACCGCCAGACAGCCAGCGTGGAAATGTCCGGCGCGCCCCATTCGGCGGGGTACGGGAAGGCATTGGTGAAATCCCGCCAGCTGCCGTCCGGGCAACGCAGGCCGTGATCATGGTGGATCAGGCCCTCGAAGCCATCGGCATCCTTGAAGATCCGCGGCAGCAGCGACACGAACACCTGAACGAATTCGTTGCCGAAATCGAACTTGCCGACAGGGCGCGCACAATTGAAATGCACCAGCCTGAAATCCATTGCACGCGTCCCGTGATCTCCGTCCGGGCAGAACCTAGCTTGAAATGGGTTTCGTAATCTTTAAGAGAAGGGATATTCCACAACCCTACCTTGGGTTACTTGCCTTTGAACTCGGCAGGCCGCTTCTGGAGGAAGGCCGCGACGCCTTCACGGAAGTCTTCCGTCCGCCCAGCTGCGCGCTGTGCCATGCGTTCGCCATGCAGGGCCGCGCCGAAATCGGCGTCGCAGGCGGTCCAGATCTGCTGTCGTGCCAACGACAGGGCCACGGTCGGTCCCGTCGCCAGTTTCACGGCGAGTTCCTTGGCGGTCTTCATCAGATCGGAATCGTCCACGACCCGGTTCACGAGACCCCATTCAAGCGCCGTTTCGGCCGGCAGTTTTTCACCCAGAAGTGCCATTTCCATGGCGCGAACCCGGCCGATCGTTCGGGCCAGGAGGTAGGTCGAGCCGCCATCCGGCACCAGGCCGATGCGGCGGAACGCCTGCAGGAAGTAAGCGCTCTTCGCCGCCACCACCAGATCGCCCATCAGGCCGATGGCGCAGCCGACCCCGGCCGCCGCGCCGTTGACAGCGGTGATCACCGGGTGCGGGTGGTTGCGGATGGAGGTGACCAGCGGATTGTAGAATGCGTCCAGCGCCTTGCCGGCATCGGGCACCGAGTCCGGGTGAGCGATCTGCGGGCCGGCGCCCATGCCGCCGAGGTTCGCGCCGGAACAGAAACCCCGGCCCTTGCCGGTCAGGATTGTGCAGCGTGCTTCGCCGGCTGCCACTTCGAAGGCGTGCAGCATCTCGATGGCCGTATCGACCCCGCAGGCGTTCAGCGTCTTGTCATCATCGAAGGCAATGATCGCAATGTCGCCGTCGCGCTCGTAGGAAATCTTCTCGTACTTGGCCATCCGGCAGTCTCCCATGTCTCTGTTGGCGGTTGAAATAACCCGGTTGCCGGGCCCCGTGAACGCCTCACGCTGGGGCAAGCCTTTGCGGTATCCCTTGGCGAAAACGCTGAACGCGCGCTACACTGTTTACTGCACGACATATCCAACCGCTCAAATTCGGGAGACTCAGCGATGGCACTCGATGGCACCACGGACACCGGCCTGCGCGCCTTGCTTGAACGCCAGAAGGCCGCTCATCTGCGCGACGGCATTCCGTCGCTCGCCAAGCGGAACGAATGGCTGGACAAGTCGATCGACCTGCTCGCCACGCACGGTGACGCCTTCAACGACGCGATGTGCCAGGATTTCGGCCATCGCTCCAAGGACCAGTCGAACCTCACCGACATCGCCGGCTCCATCGGTGCGCTGAAATTCGCCAAGGCCAACCTCGCCAAATGGATGCGCCCCGAAAAGCGCAAGGTGGAATTCCCGCTCGGTCTGCTCGGCTCCAAGGCCGAACTGCAATACCAGCCCAAGGGCGTGATCGGTGTCCTGTCGCCGTGGAACTTCCCGGTCAACCTGACGTTCACACCGCTCGCGGGCATCTTCGCCGCCGGCAACCGCTGCATGATCAAGCCGTCCGAATTCACCGAGGCGACCTCGGCGCTGATGAAGGAGCTGATCGCGAAATACTACACGCCGGAAGAATGCGTCGTCGTCACCGGCGGTCCCGAAGTGGGCGCCGAGTTCACGCGCCTGCCGCTCGACCATATCCTCTTCACTGGCGCCACCTCGATTGCCTACCATGTGATGCGCGCCGCCGCTGAAAACCTGGTGCCGCTGACCCTGGAGCTCGGCGGTAAGTCGCCGGTCGTCCTCGGCCGCTCGGCTGACCTGCAGAAAGCCGCCAGCCGCATCATGGCTGGCAAGACGCTGAACGCCGGCCAGATCTGTCTCGCGCCAGACTATGCGTTCGTGCCGAAAGAGAAGACGCAGGAATTCGTGAATGCCGCCACGCGCGCGGTCGAAACGATGTTCCCCACCGGCCTGAAGGAAAACGACGACTACACGTCGATCATCAACCAGCGCCACTTCGACCGCATCAACGGCTATCTCGAAGATGCCCGCGCCAAGGGCGCCCAGGTGATCGAAATCAATCCGAAGGGCGAGAACTTTTCCCAGCAGCCGCACCACAAGATTGCCCCGCATATCGTCATCGACCCGACCGACGACATGAAGGTGATGCAGGACGAAATCTTCGGCCCCATCCTTCCGGTCAAATCCTATGGCGATGCCAAGGACGCCGTGGCCTACATCAACGCGCATCCGCGCCCGCTCGGCCTGTATTATTTCGGCAATGATGCGTCCGAGAAAGACTTCGTCCTGAACAACACCACGTCCGGCGGTGTGACCGTGAACGACGTGATCTTCCACGTCGCCCAGGAAGACCTGCCGTTCGGCGGGGTCGGCCCGTCGGGTATGGGCGCCTATCACGGCCGCGACGGTTTCCTGGAGTTCAGCCACAAGAAGGCGATCTATACCCAGACGAACAACGAGATCCTCGCGATGATGCGTCCGCCTTATGGCGACAAGTTCCGCGCGCAGGTCAAAGGCCGTTTGAAAGCGTAGTCGACCGTCCGGGGCCGGCCCATCTCCGCCGAGGCGGGGATCGCTTGCGCGTCCCGTACCCGTGAGGGGCCCCTCCCCCGGGGGAGTGGGCCCTCATTTTTTTGATCAGTCCCCCGAAGGGGGCTCCCAGAGTTCGATCGGATTGCCTTCGGGGTCATGGATGCGCGCGAAGCGTCCGGTCTCCGGCGCGTCCCATTCGGCCCGTGTCTCGATGTCGATGCCCGACGCGCGCAGGGACGAGAGCAGGGCGTCCAGACCGCTCACGCGCAGGTTCAGCATGAAGGATTTCCCGGCCGGCCAATAATCCGTGTCCGCCTTGAACGGCGCAAACACCACCGGTCCGGCCTGCACCTGCCACATCCACTCGCCCTCGGTCTTCGTGCCCGAACCATCATGTCCGGCTCCGACCCCGAGCCGGCGGTCATACCAGTCCGAAAGCGCTTTGGGATCTGCGGCGCGGAAGAACACGCCTCCAATTCCAAGTACGGGCATGGACAGCCTCCTCTCCATTGAAGCTCCAAAGCTTCAATGGATTGGTGCGTGCGTCAATCGGCACTGGAAATTCAGTTGGTCAGTGACAGGGGCGCAGGGCGGGGAAACGTCAGCGTTTCTTCAGGAAGGACGGGATTTCGTTGCCGAAGCCGCGCACCTTGTCCGGGGCGGGTTCGAGGATCAGGTCGTCATCCTTGCGCTTGTAGTCGCGGCTCGGGCGTTCGCGCTTGTCGCTGGTGCGATCCGTGCGTTCGGTCCGCTCCACGCGTTCGGCGCGGGGCTGTTCGCTGCGCTCGGCGCGCGGCTGGTCGCCGCGTTCACGGCGCTTGTCAGGGCGAGGGCCCCGCTCCCGCTTCGGCTTGTCCTCGCGAACCACCGGCGCTTCGGCCACATGCTCCGTTACCGGAGCCGTCTCAGCCGGCGCGGTTTCAGCAGCGGCCATCACCGGTTCCAGTTCGCTGCGCTCGCGGCGGCGCGGACCCCGGTCACGGCTTTCGCTGCGATCGCCGCGTCCACGCGGGCCACGGTCACGTCCGCCCTTGCGGTCGTTGCGGTCGCGCTTTTCTTCCGGCGGCAGGTTGGCCAGTTCCTCCAGCAGGCCTTCGGGCATGAATTCCTTCACGTCCTGCTTGATCATCTTCAGCACGAAGCCCCAGGACTTCTCGTCGCCGGGCGAGACCAGCGTGAAGCTTTCGCCCTTGCGGCCTGCACGGCCGGTGCGGCCGATGCGGTGGATATAGTCTTCATCCTTGGGCGGAGGACCGAAGTTGAACACGTGGCCGACATCTGGAATGTCGAGGCCACGCGCGGCAACGTCCGAGGCGACGAGCAGTTTCAGCGATCCGTCGCGGAAGCGTTGCAGCGTTTCCGTGCGCACCGATTGCGGCAGGTCGCCATGGATCGGCGCGGCATCATGGCCGTGCTTGCTCAGCGAGGCTGCCACGATGTCCACTTCGACCTTGCGGTTGCAAAATACGATGCCGTTCTTCACATCATTGGCTTCGATCACGCGGCGCAGCGCCGTGCGGCGAGCCTTGCCATCGTTCGTGGGCAGATGAACCACATGCTGGGTGATCGTCTGGGCCGCATCCGTCGGGCGCGTCACTTCGATCTTCTTGGGATCTTTCTGGAACGTCTTGGCCAGGCGCTGGATATCGGTCGGGAAGGTTGCCGAGAACAGCAGCGTCTGGCGGGTCGCCGGCAGCTTCGAGCAGATCTTCTCGATGTCGGGAATGAAGCCCATGTCCAGCATCCGGTCGGCTTCGTCGATGATCAGCGTCTCGACGCCCATCATCAGCAGCTTGCCGCGATCGAACTGGTCCATCAGGCGGCCCGGCGTCGCGATCAGAACATCGACGCCGCGTTGCAGCAGCACTTCCTGTTCCTTGAAGCTCACGCCGCCGATCAGCAGCGCCATTGTGAGCTTGAGGTATTTGCCGTACTTCTCGAAATTCTCGGCGACCTGCGCAGCCAGTTCGCGCGTCGGGCAGAGGATCAGGCAGCGTGGCATGCGGGCGCGGGCCCGGCCAGTCGACAGGCGCTGGATCATCGGCAGCACGAAGGCGGCGGTCTTGCCGGTGCCGGTCTGCGCAATTCCGGTCACGTCGCCACCCATCAGGATGTGCGGAATGGCTTCGCGCTGGATGGGGGTGGGGACGGTGTAGCCGGCTTCGAGCACGGCTTTGAGGATGTTCTCGGCAAGGCCGAAATCAGCGAAGGTTGTCTCAGTCAAGGGTAGTGTCTCCGGGATGTCTGGTTGATTGGCCCTGGCCGCCCGAATTGGCAGCGCGCGTCCTGCGTCTTCCGATCCCCATGACCAGAAGGCTGCAGCCGGGCGAATCCCATGCCCGGAACATTGAGCCGCCCCTTACTGCATTTTTACGGGCACGTACAGCCCGGGTCTCAGGCAGCCTCCTAGATTCGGCCGAACCTGCAGGCGCTGGGGGCTTGCGCGGGACCCGAAATTGGCGCTTCTAGTGCCACCGGTTGGGATCGGGATGACCGGGGGACGCATGTCAGACGTATTTGTATCGTACAACCGGGAAGACCTGAAAACGGCCCAGACCATCGTGGACGGGCTGATCGCTGAAGGGTTCAATGTCTGGATGGACATGAACCTGCAGGCTGGCGAAAACTATGACGAGATCACCGAAGACCACTTGCACAAGGCCCGCGCCGTGGTCGTGCTCTGGTCCAGCCGTTCGGTGAAGTCGCGCTGGGTGCGCGCCGAGGCCACCATCGGGGCACGCAAGAACACCCTCGTTCCCTTGATGATCGAGCCCTGCGACCGGCCGGTCATGTTCGAACTGATCCAGACGACCGATCTGTCGGGCTGGAACGGCGACCGCGAGGATCCCGCCTGGCTGGCCTTCATCGAAGTCATCAAGAAGCGCCTCGCCGCAACGCCCTTGCCCTCCACCGGCAGCGAAAGCCGTGGCGGCGGCCCGGCGGCGGCCAAGGCCCAGAAGCGCGCCAAGGCGCCCAAACCGGCCAAAAAGAAGAAGGAGAAGCGCTCCGGCGGCGGCCTGCTCACCGCAGTCGGCCTCACCTTCATCTTCGGCATGGTCAGCGCTGCGGGCATCTACATCCTGCGCCCGGATCTCGTCGCCCCGGTGCTCACCAAGCTCTCCGAGATCGCCGCCTCCAATTCTGCCGAGGCCTCGCCGGGCGCTGGTGCAACGCTGACCGCCGCAGCCGTCGAGCCTGCTGCCGCCGAGCCCGTGATCGCGCCCGAGCCTGAGCCCGAACCCGCCCTCGAACAGGCGCCCGCCGAGACCGCGCCCGTCACTTTCCGCGAATGCGACATGTGCCCGGACATGATCAACGTCACCGGCGGCACCTTCCTGATGGGCGCGCCGGATGAGGAACTCGCCCGCAACGCCTGGGAAGGCCCCCAGCGCAAGGTCGCGATGGCCCCGTTCGCCATCAGTGCCACCGAAGTCACGTTCGACCAGTGGGATGCCTGCGTCGCCGATGGCGGCTGCGGCGGCTACTCCCCGCCCGCCGGCACGCATGGCCGCGGCAACCAGCCGGTCACGAAAGTCTCGTGGAAAGACGCGCAGGCCTACACCGCCTGGCTGACCAGGAAGACCGGCCGCGCCTACCGCCTGCCGACCGAAGCCGAATGGGAATACACCGCCCGCGCCGGCACCACGACGCCCTTCTGGTGGGGGCCCCTGTTCGAGGCCGACAAGGCCGCCACCGGCTCCGACCCGGTGAACGTCGACACGCTGCCCGCCAACGCCATCGGCCTGCGCGGCGTCAGCGGCAACCTGCGCGAATGGGTGCAGGATTGCTACGTCAACACCTTCGCCAACGCGCCGCTCGATGGCCGCTCGGTCGAGGTCGCGGCCTGCAAGCTGCGCGTCCTGCGGGGTGGGTCGTACAAGTCCACACCGGCTGAGCTGCGCGTCGCCGCCCGTGCCCGCAACGACGCCGCCGTGCGCGACAATCTCACCGGCTTCCGCGTTGCCGCCCAGCCCTAGGGCTGCAGGCTGCGATAGTTCAGGATGTCCTGGTGCAATTCCTCCAGCACGCGCTTGGAGCGGCCCCAGTCCGACGACTGACCCTCGAACACGACCGCGCTCGTCACCAGCGTGCCTTCCGGCTTGCGCTCCACGGTCAGGGTCAGCTTGCCTTTCCAGGTTGTCAGGCTCGACGGGATCTCCGCCTGAACGACGCACCCGTCCGTGCCTTCCTGCACCGCGACCAGGGTCTGGCTCCGGCTCGCCAGCGAGCACAGGATGGCCGCCAGCACGCGCCCGTAGGGCGTCGCATAGCCATTCTTCGCGTCCTTGCCGGTCTTCACGCCCATCTTGGCGTAGATCGGCGTGGCGATCTCGGCGATCAGCTTCATGGAAACCCCGCCCGCGCCAGCGGCGTTCAAGACGGGTTGCGCGAGCTTGAGGAATTCTTCGGCCGACATGCCGGCCTTCGTCGCCTTCGACGCCTCGGCGATCAGTGCCTTTACTTCCGGGTGGCCCAGCACGACGCGGTAGTTCGTCGTCTCGCGCCAGTCTTCGAGCGGCCCGGCCGGCGCCGCTTCGATCGGGGCCGAACCTGTTGACGCCGCAACAGCGCCCTCAAGGCGTGCGCCGCATCCGGCGCAGAACTTGTGTTCAGGAGCGGCCTGGGCGCCGCATTGCGTACAGAACATCCGGGGTCTCCCCTCTCCGACTCGGAGAGGGGACCCTAGCGGAATCAGGCGCCCGCGTCAGCGAGGTTCTGGTTGGCGAAGTCCCAGTTCACCAGGCTCGACAGGAAGGTGTCGATATAGTCCGGCCGGCGGTTCTGGTAGTCGAGATAGTAGGCGTGTTCCCACACATCCATGGTCAGCAGCGGCGTCGTGCCGGCGTCGGTCAGCGGGGTTTCGGCGTTCGGCGTCTTGGTGATCGCCAGCTTGCCGCCCTTGTAGACCAGCCAAGCCCAGCCCGAGCCGAACTGCGTCGCGCCAGCGGCCTTGAACTCCTTTACGAAATTGTCATAGCCGCCGAGGTCGCGGTCGATCAGCTCGGCCACCTTGCCATGCGGCTTGCCGCCGCCGCCGGGCTTCATCGAGTGCCAGTAAAACGTGTGGTTCCACACCTGGGCGGAGTTGTTGAACACGCCGGCCTTGGCCTTGTCGGCCGCGGAATCCTTGATCACGTCTTCCAGCGACGCGTTCTCGAGCGGCGTATCCTTGAGAAGGCCGTTGAGGTTCGTCACATAGGCCTGATGGTGCTTGCCATAGTGGAAGTTCAGCGTCTCTTCGGAGATGTGCGGTGCCAGGGCCGAACGGGCGTAGGGCAGGTCGGGCAGGGTGAAGGCCATGCGGAAAGGTCCTTTCTTGCGGTTTTGATGTCTTTCGCTTCGCAGCGGTTTCGCACATATGGGGTCCATGTCAAACGAGACCAGACCCCTGACCAAGACTCCTTGGGCCGAGATCGACAAGCGTGTGCGCCGGGTCGATGAGGATCGCTGGATTTCCAGCCGCTTTGCCCCAGCCTCCCAGCGCCGCGCGCTGACTGCGCTCTATGCGCTGAACTACGAACTGGTGCGCGTGCAGGAAGTCGTCAGCGAGGAAACCCTCGGCCTGATCCGGTTCCAATGGTGGCGCGAGGCGATCAACGAGATCGAGACGACCGGCAACCCGCGCGGCCATGACGTCTGCCTGGCAATTGCCGAAGAGGTGGCCGCTGGCCGCCTGAAGACCGGCGCCCTGCAGAAACTGGTCGATGGCTACCAGACCGCCTTCGTGGAGCAGGACCGAAGCAAGGAGCCTGAAGCCTGGATCGCCCTGACGGCCGCCAACATCCTGATCCCGGTGCACAACTGGGCCGAGGAGATCCGCGGCGTCTCAGCCGCCTATGCCGCCGTCCGCCGCAAGGCCGGCCACGCCTTCGGCCCGCACGTTACGCCCGCCCCCAAACCCTTGCGCCCGGCCGTCGCCCATTTCCGCCTGCGCAAACTCTACTGCGAAGGCCGCTCGCCCAACCCGGTCGCCAAACGCTTCTCCATCATGAAAGCCATGAACACCGGCGAGGTGTAAGCCTTCCTGCACAACGCCCACCTCACCTCTGCCGCCAATCCCTGATTTCACCTCTGCCGCTCATCCCGGCGAACACCTGCGCCAGGATGAGTTGAAGCCGAAAACGCGTGAAACCCATCAACCGGAAAGCCAAAAGCTGCGTCCGGACGCCTGCGCAGCCTACTCCGCCGCAACGGCGACTTCGCCTGCCAGCCATAGGTCAAAATCCTTCAGGGCACGGATCGCCTGCGTCATCTTCTTGGCGCGGCCCTTGTCCTTGCCGCGCAGGCGTTTGCCGCCTTCGCCGGTGCGCGCAAAGTCCTCGATGTCCGGGAAGAGGCCGAAATTCACGTTCATCGGCTGGAAGGTCTGGCCGTCGGCGAGGTGCCCGCCGGTGATGTGGTTGACCAGAGCGCCCATCGCGGTTGTCGGCGGCGGCGGCTCCAGCGTCTTGCCGAGGCGTTCAGCGGCGGCAAGCCGTCCCGCCAGAAGGCCCATCGCGGCGCTCTCGACATAGCCCTCCACGCCCGTCACCTGGCCGGCAAAGCGCAGGCGCGGCATCGTCTTCATGCGCAGCTGCCGGTCCAGCAGCTTCGGCGAGTTGAGGAACGTGTTGCGGTGGATGCCGCCGAGGCGCGCGAACTCGGCCTTCTCGAGGCCGGGGATCATCCGGAAAATCTCCGTCTGCGCCCCATATTTGAGCTTGGTCTGGAAGCCGACCATGTTCCACAGCGTGCCTAGCGCATTGTCCTGGCGCAGCTGCACGATGGCGTGCGCCTTGACCGTCGGATTGTGCGGGTTGGTCAGGCCGACCGGTTTCATCGGGCCCCAGCGCAGGGTCTCGCGCCCCCGCTCCGCCATCACTTCGATCGGCAGGCAGCCCTCGAAATAGGGCGTGTTCTTTTCCCAGTCCTTGAACTCGGTTTTCGGTGCAGCCAGCAGGGCGTCGAGGAAGCGGCTATACTCTTCCTCCGTCATCGGACAATTGATGTAGGCGGCCGTGTCGCCGCCGGGGCCTGCCTTGTCATAGCGGCTCTGGCGCCAGGCCTTGGACATGTCGATCGTGTCGAAATAGACGATCGGCGCAATGGCATCGAAGAAGGCAAGGTCCGTCTCGCCCGTATGGGCGCGCACCGCCTCGGCGAGGTTGATCGAGGTCAGCGGGCCGGTCGCCACGATCACCGAGTCCCAGTCCTCGGGCGGCAGGCCGGCGATCTCCTCGCGCACGATGGTGACCAGCGGGTGGGCCTCGAGCTTGGCGGTGACGGCCTCGGCGAACCCTTCGCGGTCCACCGCCAGCGCGCTGCCGGCCGGCACCTGATGGTCCTTCGCGGTGGTGATGATGAGGCCGTTCGCGCGGCGCATCTCTTCATGCAGCACGCCGACCGCATTGGTCGTGTGATCGTCCGAGCGGAAGGAGTTCGAGCAGACGAGCTCAGCCAGCCGGTCGGTCTGGTGCGCCTCGGTGCCGCGTGTGCCGCGCATCTCGTGCAGGATGACGGGGACGCCAGCCTGCGCGATCTGCCAGGCAGCTTCGGAGCCGGCCATGCCGCCGCCGATGATATGAATGGGTTTCAAGGTCATGGCCGGGACATGGGGCCGAGGGGCCGGGCGCGTCAAGATGGCGATTGCCCCCGCGGCAGCGGCGCCTTACCTGTCGGGCGCATGACGGTACACATCTCAGCCCGCAACCTGGTCCTCGAAGGCTGGCAGCACGGCGCCCGGGCGCTGGGCCCCAACCTGCGCTGGCTGGGCCTGCTCGTGCTGGCCGGCGCCGCCTACAGCGCCAGCCTGCATATCGGCGGCAACATCGCCGCGCCCTTTGCCATGGCGGTGCTCACCTTCGCGGCGGGGCTGCAATTCTCCCGCGGGCTATACGTCAGTCTGATCGGGCGGCGCCCGGGCGGCCTGCTACAGCTCGCGCATGCCAATCTCGCGGTCTATCTCGCCTTCCTGTTCATCGGTTTCTTCGTGGCCTTCTTCCTGATGATCCTGCCGGGCATCCTGATCGAGGCGCGCGGCACGTACACGCTGGACCAGGACGCGCCGCCCGAGCTGGTGCAGCGCGCCTTGCTGGACATGATGCCCTCAGCTTATGGCGCGTTCTATCTTCTGGTGGCGGGCGTGGGCCTCTGGATCGTCAGCTTCTTCGCGCTGCGCCTCACGCTCTACGGCGCGGCGACGGTCGACCAGGGCAAGGCGCTCGTCTTCCAGACCTTCCCCTGGACGCGCAACCATCTGCAGAAGCTGACCCTTGCCGCGCTGGCCACGCATGTCGCACCCTTCGCGGCGGGGCTGGCGGCGAATGTGGCGCTGCGGCCGCTGCTGCCGGACTCGGTTGTCGGGTATGCCTTGCAGGGCGCGGCCGGCATCGTGTTGTTCACGCCCTTCCTGGTCGCGGGGCACGGCATGGCCGCCGCCGCCTATCGCCGCCTGAAGCCGCCGCCGGCTCCGCCCCCCGTTGATTAAGGCCGCGCAACCCGGTTAGACTCTGCGCTTCGGCTATGGAGGGCGCAGGATGATCCGGGGTTTCACCTTCGAGCGCGCCTTGAGCTGGCCGTTCACCGCCGCCCATGCGGCGACCTTTCCCTGGATCTTCGCGGCGGCCTATGCACTCGTCCTGATCCTTGTGTACGGCGTCATCGGTCTTCTGGCGGCGGATGATTTCGTCAACTGGTTCTCGGCGCTGGAAGCGGCCGATGCCAGCAATGATCCGGACGAACAGATGGCGCTTGCCTTCGGCGGGTTCGCGCGCCTCCTGCCTTGGAGCCTGCTCGGCGGCCTCGCCTCATGGATCATCTGGGCGATGTTCGAGACCGCCTCGCAGCGGCGCTACATCCGGGACGAGAAGTTCTCGCTCGGCTTCGGCGCCGATGAAGCGCGGATGATGGTGGTGGGCCTGTTGTGGTTCCTCATGGGGCTGGTGGTCATCGGCCTGCCGCTGGCGCTGGTCATGGGCGCCACCTTCTACCAGCTGCTCACTGATCCCATCGGCTTCGAAGCCAACGCCAACAGCCAGCAGGTTGCCCTGCAGGTTTTCGGAAGCTTCCTCGCGCTGCTCTTCGTGTTCCCGGTCTATGTCTTCCTCGCCACCCGGCTGGCGCCCAGTTTCGGACTGACCGTGCAGGCGAAACGGATCCGTTTCTTCGATGCGTGGAATGTGTCGCGCGGTCGGTTCTGGCCGATCCTCGGCGCCTTCGTCATCCTCGCCGTTGCGGGCAACATCATCGGACAGGTTCTGTCCGGCATCATGCAGGCGATCATGGTGCCGGTCCTGACGAACCTGGCGGACGCGCCGGACGGCGACGATCTGCGCACCATTGTCTTCTCGCCGCAATTCTTCGTTCCGATGAGCCTCTACGTCTTTGGAATCCTGTTCCTGCAGGGACTGATCCAGCACGTCATTGGCGGGCCTGCCGCCTTCGCCGTGCGGCATGATCCGCGCGGCGGCGTGGAGGAACAGGCGCGGATCGGCGCCTTCGACTGATCACTTCGCGCCGGCGCCGGCTTTCGTTTTGCGGGCGGCCTTCTTCGGCTTTTCGTTCGCCGGCGGAACGGCCTTGGCTGCAGACTTGTCGCGCTTGTTGCGCTGGGCCCGGCGCTCGTCCTGACGGCGGAAGGTTTCGGCGAGGAAGCGGCCGGTATGGCTCTGCCTGTTCGCCGCAATGTCTTCAGGCGTCCCGAAGGCCACCATCTGGCCGCCGCCGTCCCCGCCTTCGGGGCCGAGATCGAGCACCCAGTCCGCCGTTTTCACGACATCGAGGTTGTGTTCGATCACGACCACCGTGTTGCCCGCATCGACCAGTTCATGGAGCACTTCGAGCAACTTCTTCACATCGTCGAAGTGAAGGCCGGTGGTCGGCTCGTCAAGGATGTACAGTGTACGGCCGGTCGCGCGCTTGGAAAGTTCCTTGGCGAGCTTCACGCGTTGGGCTTCGCCGCCCGAGAGCGTCGTCGCCTGCTGGCCGACTTTCACATAGCCAAGGCCGACCTGATTCAGCGTGTCGAGCTTGGAGGCGATGGCGGGAACGGCCGCGAAGAATTTCGCGCCGTCTTCCACCGTCATGTCGAGCACGTCGGCAATCGACTTGCCCTTGAAGAGCACTTCCAGCGTCTCGCGGTTGTAGCGCTTGCCCTTGCAGGTCTCGCAGGTGACGTAGACGTCCGGCAGGAAGTGCATCTCGATCTTGATGACGCCGTCGCCCTGACAGGCCTCGCAGCGCCCGCCCTTGACGTTGAAGCTGAACCGGCCCGGCGCGTAGCCGCGGGCTTTGGCTTCCGGCAAGCCGGCATACCAGTCGCGGATCGGGCCGAAGGCGCCGGTATAGGTGGCGGGGTTCGAGCGCGGCGTGCGGCCAATCGGCGACTGGTCGATATCGATGACCTTGTCGAGATGCTGCAGGCCTTCGAGGCTTTCATACGGCGCGGGCGAGTCCGAGGCGCCGTTGAGCTTGCGCGCGAGTGCCTTGTACAGCGTTTCGATGATCAGGGTGGACTTGCCGCCGCCGGAGACGCCGGTGATGCAGGTAAAGGTGCCGAGCGGGATCGAGGCGGTGACGTTCTTCAGGTTGTTGCCGGTCGCGCCTTTCAGCACGAGGCTGCGTGAGCCCTTAGTGACCGGGCGGCGTTTCGGTATCGCGATCTCGCGCGTGCCGTTCAGATAATCCGCCGTCAGACTTTTCGGGTTCTTGAGGATCTCGGCCGGGGTGCCTTGCGCGATGATCTTGCCGCCATGGACACCTGCGGCGGGGCCCATGTCGATCACATGGTCTGCGGTGAGGATCGCGTCCTCGTCATGCTCGACGACGATGACCGAGTTGCCGAGATCGCGCAGGCGCTTCAGCGTTTCGAGCAGGCGTTCATTGTCGCGCTGGTGTAGGCCGATGGACGGCTCGTCGAGCACGTAGAGCACGCCGGTGAGGCCGGAGCCGATCTGCGAGGCGAGACGGATGCGCTGGCTCTCGCCGCCGGACAGCGTGCCGGAGGCGCGGCCGAGCGAGAGATAATCGAGGCCGACATCGTTGAGGAAGATCAGGCGGTCGTTGATCTCCTTCAGGATGCGCGCGGCGATTTCCTTCTGCTGCTTCGTCAGCGTCTTGGCGACGCCGCCGAACCAGTCGCCGGCTTTGCGGATGGAGAACTCGCCGGCCTGCGAGATGTCGAGACCGGCAATCTTCACGGCAAGGGCTTGCGGCTTCAGGCGCTTGCCGCCGCAGGCCGGGCATGGCGCGGCGGACTGGAAGCGCGCAATCTCCTCACGCACCCAGGCGGAGTCCGTTTCGCGGTAGCGCCTGTCGAGATTCGGTATGACGCCTTCGAACGTCTTCTTCGTCTTGTAGCTGCGCATGCCGTCATCATAGATGAACTGCACCTCCTCATCGCCGGTGCCGAAAAGGATGATGTCCTGAATGGTTTCCAGCAGCTTGTTCCAGGGCTTTGTCAGGTCGAACTTGTAGTGCGCGGCAAGCGCCTGCAGCGTCTGCGTCTGGTAGGGCGAGGTCGACTTCGCCCAGGGCGCAATGGCGCCGTCGAGCAGGCCAAGATCCTTGTCTGGAACAACCAGCGCGACGTCGATCTTGAGCTGTTCGCCAAGTCCGTCGCAGGACGGGCACGCGCCGAACGGGTTATTGAACGAGAACAGCCGCGGCTCGATCTCGGGGATCGAGAAGCCCGAGACCGGGCAAGCAAAGTTTGCGCTGAACGTGATCCGCTTCGGCTCGGTCTCGCCGGGCGCAAGGTCGGCATATTCGGCGATGGCAATGCCCTGGGCGAGCGAAAGCGCGGTCTCGAAGCTTTCGGCGAGGCGCTGTTCCATGCCAGCCTTGACCACGATCCGGTCGACCACGACGTCGATGTCGTGCTTGAACTTCTTGTCGAGCTTCGGCGCGTCTTCCAGTTCGTGGAACTCGCCATTGACCTTGACGCGCTGGTAGCCGTTCTTCAGCAGATCGGCGAACTCCTTGCGGAACTCCCCTTTCCGTCCACGGACGATGGGGGCCAGCAGGTAAAGCCGCGTGCCGTCTTCCAGTTCCATCGTGCGGTCGACCATCTGGCTGACGGTCTGGCTTTCGATGGGCAGGCCTGTGGCCGGCGAATAAGGCACGCCAACGCGGGCCCAGAGAAGGCGCATGTAGTCGTAGATTTCCGTGACCGTGCCGACCGTGGAGCGCGGGTTGCGGCTGGTCGTTTTCTGCTCGATCGAGATCGCGGGCGAGAGGCCTTCGATGGATTCCACGTCCGGCTTCTGCATCAGTTCGAGGAACTGGCGGGCATAGGCCGACAGCGATTCGACATAGCGGCGCTGGCCCTCCGCATAGATCGTGTCGAAGGCGAGCGAGGATTTGCCCGAACCCGACAGGCCGGTCATCACCACAAGCTCACCGCGCGGAATGTCCACATCGATATTCTTGAGATTGTGTTCCTTGGCGCCGCGCACGCGAATGAAGGGGGATTCGGCCATGGGAAGTTCGAGGCTCGCTGGGAGGAGTGGACTGGGAAGGAGTGCTAGGCGCTATGTGTGGCGCGAGTCCAGATTGACGACAAGAACAAAATATGAACATGTGCTTGCAGCTGCTTTTCAGGGCAACTGAAAGCGCCAGTGGAATTCATCGCCTCCGAGGCGACATGGCAACGGCAAAAGCGTACAAGCGTTCGAATCGATAGCGAAACAGAAAGACGGAGGTCCTCATGGCGGGCTCAGTGAACAAGGTGATCCTGGTGGGTAATCTGGGGGCGGACCCGGAAGTGCGCCAGTTCCAGAATGGCGGGCAGGTGTGCAACCTGCGGATCGCGACCTCCGAGACCTGGCGCGACAAGGCGACGGGCGAGCGCAAGGAAAGGACCGAGTGGCACGCTGTAGCGATCTTCTCGGAAGGCCTGATCAAGGTGGCGCAGAGCTACCTGAAGAAGGGCTCCAAGGTGTATCTCGAAGGCAAGCTGCAGACCCGCAAGTGGCAGGACAAGGACGGCAATGACCGCTACACGACCGAGGTCGTGCTGCAGGGCTTTGACGCCACTCTGGTGATGCTCGACGGGCGCGGCGAAGGCGGCGGCGCGGGCGCACGTGGCGGCGATGCGGGCTATTCCGGCGGCGGCGCGAGCCGTCAGATGAGCGGCCCGAAAGAAAGCTTCAGCCAGGATCTCGACGACGAGATCCCCTTCTGACGGAGGGCGAAGATGCCGGGATTCCGGCGTAGCCTGTTGCCGGGGCTGCTGTGCCTGGCCTTTGGACCGGCGGCTTGTGTGTCGCCCACCCCCGCGGCTTTGCCCCCGCTCAATCCGCTGGAAGAGGCGCTGGCGGCCGAAGGGGTGGACCTCGCGGCGGCCGCCTTCGTGGTTTACCGGATCGAGGACGAAAAGACCTGGATGAGCGGCGGCGACCGCGTGTTCGAGCGGTTCACACCCGCCTCGACCTCGAAGATCCCGCACACCTTGCTCGCGCTGGAGACTGGTGCGGTCAGCGGGCCGGACGAGGTGTTCGTCTGGGACGGCACGAAGCGCTGGATTGATGGCTGGAACGAGACACAGGACTTTGCCACGGCTTTCCAACGCTCGACGGTCTGGATCTACCAGATCGTGGTGCCGCGTATCGGCGCTGAGCGGCTGAAGGCGGGCCTCGACTTGTTCGACTATGGCAATGCCGAGATCGGCGGGCCCGAACAGATCACGCGCTACTGGCTGGAAGGCCCGCTGGCGATCTCGGCGGCAGAACAGGCGGCCTTCCTGTCGCGGCTGGCGCGGCGCACCCTGCCGCTGTCGGCGCGCACCTATGAGCTGGCCGTGCCCATGATGGAGGCGGGCCGGGGCGAAGGCTGGGTGATGTATGCCAAATCGGGCTGGAAATCGGTGCCGGGCGAGACGGACCTCGGCTGGTATGCCGGCTGGATCGAGCAGACGGGCGGCCCCGCGCCGGGGACCTATATATTCGTGCTGAACATGGACATGGACGGCACGATGCAAGACGCCAACCGCCGCAGGCCGGCGGTGCGGCGCGGCCTGGAGATGATCGGCGCGCTGCCACCCGGCTGAACGGCCCGAACGACCTGTGATCGCTGCGAAAAAGCCAGTTTTCGGGGTGGCTCCGGGGCGCGCCGGCTGCTAGTAAAAAGGTCACAAAACTGGCGATTCGAGCGCGACGTGCGCCGGCGCCGCTGACCCTCGCGAGAAGGCCTTCCATGAGCGACCCAACCCTGCCTCCGGACGAGCCGGAAACCCCGGAAAATGCCGGCGGTCCGCCCCGCCCCGTAGACGGTATCGAGCCGATCTTCATCGAGACAGAGATGAAGTCCTCCTACCTCGATTACGCGATGAGCGTGATCGTCAGCCGGGCGCTGCCGGATGTGCGCGACGGGCTGAAGCCGGTGCACCGGCGCATCCTCTACGCGATGAACGAAGGCGGCAACACGCCTGACAAGCCATACAAGAAATCCGCCAACATCGTCGGCGCCGTGATGGGTAACTACCACCCGCACGGTGACAGCGCGATCTATGACGCGCTGGTGCGCATGGCGCAGCCGTTTTCGATGGGCGTGATGCTGGTGGACGGCCAGGGCAACTTCGGCTCGATCGACAACGATCCGCCGGCCGCCATGCGTTACACCGAAAGCCGGATGTCGAAGCCGGCCACCTACCTGCTGGCCGACCTCGACAAGGACACGGTCGATTTCCAGCCTAACTATGACGGCCAGCAGAAAGAACCGATCGTCCTGCCGGCGCAGTTCCCGAACCTGCTGGTCAATGGCGGCAGCGGTATCGCCGTCGGCATGGCGACCAACATTCCGCCGCACAATCTGGGCGAGATCATCGACGCGACACTGGCGCTGATCGACAATCCCCTGATCGAGGAAGATGCGCTGTGCGACATCGTTCCGGGGCCGGACTTCCCGACCGGCGGCCTGATCATGGGCATGTCCGGCAGCCGCAAGGCACTGCTGACGGGGCGCGGCAGCGTGATCGTCCGTGCCAAGACGGAAATCGAGACGGCAAAAAACAACCGCGAAGCCATCATCGTGACGGAAATTCCGTACCAGGTGAACAAGGCCGCGATGATCACGAAGATCGCCGAACTCGTCCGTGAAAAGAAGATCGAAGGCATCTCCGACCTGCGCGACGAATCCGACCGTAACGGGATCCGGGTGGTCATCGAGCTGAAGAAGGATGCGAGCGCCGATGTGGTGCTGAACCAGCTCTACCGGTTCAGCCAGATGCAGAATTCCTTTGCGGTCAACATGCTGGCGCTGAATGGCGGTCGGCCCGAGCTGATGAACCTGCGCAAGGTGCTCGAATACTTCATCGCCTTCCGCGAGGAGGTCGTGGTCCGGCGCACCAAGCACGAGCTGGGCAAGGCTCGCGACCGGGCGCACGTCTTGGTCGGCCTGGCGCTGGCCGTGGCCAACATCGACGAGATCATCCGCATCATCCGCAATTCGCCCGATCCGGCGACGGCGCGCGAGCGCTTGCTGGAAAAAGCCTGGCCACAGCAGGACATGGGCCCGCTGATCGACCTGATCGCCGACCGGCGTACGCGGCGCGGCCCCGATGACGGCACGATCTACCTGTCCGACGAACAGGCCCGCGCGATCCTGAACCTTCCGCTGCATCGCTTGACCGGCCTCGGCCGAGACGAGATCGGCAACGAGGCCCGTGCGCTAGCCGAGAAGATTGCGGACTATCTGGACATCCTGCGCTCGCGTCCGCGCATTCTAGAGATCATCCGCGGTGAGCTGAACGAGGTGAAATCCAAGTTCGCTGTTCCGCGCCGGTCTGCCTTCACCGAAGGCGGTGTCGACATGGACGATGAGGACCTTATCGAGGTCGAGGACATGGTCGTCACGGTCACGCATGGCGGCTATGTGAAGCGCACGCCGCTCGCGGCCTATCGCACGCAGAACCGCGGTGGCAAGGGCCGGTCCGGCATGGCGATGAAGGACGAGGATTTCATCGTCCGCGTGTTCACGGCGACGACGCATACGGAGATTCTGTTCTTCTCGTCGGCTGGCCTCGTCTACAAGGAGAAGGTGTGGCGCCTGCCCGTCGGCGGGCCGACCTCGCGCGGCAAGGCGCTGGTCAACATCTTCCCGCTGGCGCCCGATGAACGCATCGAAAGCGTGCTGCCGCTGCCCGACAGCGAAGAGGCGACTGAACATCTCGACGTGATGTTCGCGACCCGCTCCGGCAACGTGCGCCGCAACAAGCTGGCGGACTTCATCCGCGTGAACCGCGCAGGCAAGATCGCCATGAAGCTCGATCCGGGCGACGGCATCGTCTCGGTGCAGGTCTGTTCCGACAAGGAAGACGTGATGCTGACCACCGCGCTCGGCCAGTGCATCCGCTTCGAGGTGACCGATGTGCGCGTGTTCGCCGGCCGCGACTCAACCGGTGTGCGGGGTATCCGACTCGGTGAGGGCGATGAGGTGATCTCGATGGCCATCCTGCGCCATCTGGACGTCACGTCTGAAGAGGCCCGCGCTTACATCAAGCATGCAGCCGCCATGCGCCGTGCGGCGACCGGGGAGGAAGAGGAAATCTCGGACGACGACGAGGAGCCCGTGGGCGAAGCCGCGCTGTCGCCGGAGCGGATTGCCGAGATGGGCGCCGCCGAGGAATTCATCTTCACGGTGGCCGATGACGGCATGGGCAAACGCTCGTCCGCGTATGACTACCGCGTCACCGGACGCGGTGGCAAAGGCCTGGTGGCCCAGAACATCTGGGGCCGCGACAAGAAGACCGGGCCGGTCAAGCGCGTGGCGCAATCCTTCCCCGTTGGCGAGGGCGATGAGGTGATGCTGGTGACCGATGGCGGCCAGCTGATCCGCACGCCGGTGGACCAGATCCGCATCGCCGGGCGCTCTACGGGCGGCGTCTGGGTGCTACGCACGAGTGACGGTGAACGGGTTGTTTCGGTCGCGCGACTTGTCGAAGACAACGAAGCCGGTATGGATAAGCCGGAGGACGGGCAGGGCTGATTTTGCCCCAGCCAGCCGCTTTCAGGGCTACAGGAGGGCAAGCCATTGCGCCGTATCGGACTTTACCCCGGGACTTTTGATCCGCCGACGATTGGCCACATCGATATTTTCGGCCGGGCCATGAAGCTGGTCGACGAGTTGATCATCGGGGTCGCTGTCAACGAATCGAAAAAGCCCCTGTTCACGCTGGATGAGCGTGTGGCCATGGTGAAGGCTGAGTGCGCGCGCCTGAACGGGCCTGGACTGGCCGAAATCAAGGTGCTGCCGATGCACGGCCTGCTCATGAAGTTCGCCGAAGCCTGCGGTGCCCAGATCATCGTGCGCGGCCTGCGCGCGGTCCAGGACTTCGAATACGAGTTCCAGATGACCGCGATGAACGAGCAACTGAATCCCGACATTGAAACTGTCTTCCTGATGGCGGATGTTCGCCACCAGGCCGTTGCCTCCCGGCTCGTGAAGGAAATCGCAAGCCTCGGCGGCAACATCACGCCCTTTGTCACGCCAGACGTGAAGCGGGCGTTGTTGGAGAAGTACGGAAAATGAAACGTGTAGCGTTTGGAGTTGTGGCCGGTCTGCTCGGACTGGCCTTGCCGGCCTGCGGGGATACCGCAAGTCAGGCGGCCTGGTCGGTCGGGGCGGACGCCGCGCCCGACGCGCCGGATGAAGCGCTGTGGCGGCCGGTCGACCCCAAGAACCTGTTCATTTTCGAGACGACCAAGGGCCGGATCCTGATCGAGGCCTTCCCGGACATTGCGCCCAAGCATTACGCGCAGTTCTCCGTGCTGATCCATTCGGGCGATCTCGACGGCACGACCTTCCACCGTGTCATCGACGACTTCATGGCCCAGGGCGGCGACGTCTGGGCCAAGAAAGGCGAGGATCCGGGCTGGCCGGGCATTCCGGGCGAATTCACCATCCGCCGCGACGTGACGAAGATGCCGCTCGAAGCCGCCGTCGGGCCGGAAGACACGGCGAAGAACGGCTATATCAATGGCTTCCCGATCCTGACCCAGCCTTCCTTCTTCGCGGAAATGTCCGCAGACGGATTTGTGTCGACCTCAATCCCGCACTGCCGGGGCGTGGTGTCGACGGCACGGACGGATGATCCCAATTCGGGCGACACGCAATTCTTCCTGATGCGCGAACACTCGCCCCATCTCGACAAGAATTACACCGCCTGGGGCCGGGTAATCGAAGGGCAGGATGTGGTGAAGGCCCTGAAGAAGGGTGCGCCGGGCAGTGGCACGGTGACCGATCCGGATGTGCTGACCTCCGCCAAGGTTGCGGCTGACCTGCCGGAAAAATTGCGTCCGAAAGCCTGGGTGCTGCGCACCGATACCGAAGCCTTTGCGACCGAACTGGCAACCAAGGGCGAGGTGGACGTGTGCGACCTGCCCGCCATTCCGGCGCTGGTGAAGTAGTCAGCGGATCAAATCTCCAGCAAGGCTTGCGTCCGGCGGTGTCCTCTTGCCGGACGCATCCGTTCTGACTGCGGAAGTCAGTCTGCCAAGTCGCAGGCCAGCGTGCCGCCTGCGGGCAGCGCGTTCCATTCCGCCCCAAGCCGGGCGAGACGGGCGCGGATGTCAGAGACGGCGGCCTCTGTCAGCGCAATGCGCGGCACGCGCGACGCCGAAAGGGCGGCATCGGCGACCGATTGCAGATCGTCCAGAGCAGCCGGGCCGCCCCAGATCTCGGCCTCGAAACATTCGACGAGCCGTTCGGCCTGGATCAGTTCGATGATCGAGGGATCGGGCACGTGCGCCTTAGCGGCGCTGGAATGGCCGAGCGACGAGGCGAGCGCGGCGATCTCTTCAGGATGGCGGCCGGAGGCGATCATTCCCCAGAAGGCGTGCTTCAGGCCGAGCGTCTCTTCCACCACCACATGCACGAGATCGTGCGGGAACGGACCTTTTTTCGGAAAGCGCGTGTCGGCGGTTTCGCCATTGCAGCGCGCGATCCGAATGAAGTCTTCTGATTTGCCCTTGGTGATTTCGATGCGCATGGGATCACCCGCCCGGACGCAGCTCCGCCATCGCGCGGATTGCCTTGGCGGCAGTAATGCGGGCGAGGTGGCGGCCCTTCTCGTCGCGCCAGTCGGCTTCGACGAGGCCGGTTGTCTTTCCCCGGCTGACAAGGCGGCCTTCGATGGTGATCAGGCCGTTGGGCACAGGGCGCAGGATGCGCGTCTGCAGTTCCATCGTGGTGAACCATTCGCCGTCATCAAGCGCGGAGGCCATGGTCATCGAGACGATATGGTCCGACAGGCCGGCCACCCAGCCTCCGAAGACACGGTCGGGCTGGATGTCCCGGTCGCCGGTGTTCGGCCATTGGTACAGCACGCGGCCATAGGAAACTTCTTTCAGCCAGTCCTGCGGCCGGATGCCGAGATTGCGGATGCCGGGCGGCAATTCCCATTCCCCGGAGCGGAGACGGGCGAAGAAAGCGCTCTGCTGCGCCGAAAGTTCGGTACGCATCAGGTCACGGTCGCTCCGCCGTCGACCACCAGCATCTGGCCGGTCATGTAGGCGCCTGCTTTCGAGGCCAGGTACACGGCGGCGCCCGCGATCTCTTCCGGCTCGCCGATACGCTTCAGCGGGGTGCCGGTCAGGGCACGCTTCAGCGTGTCCGGATTGTCCCAGAGCGCCTTGGCGAAGTCGGTCTTGATCAGGCCCGGCGCTATGCAGTTGACGCGGATGTTGTCCGCGCCGAACTCCGCAGCGAGGTTGCGGGCAAGCTGGAAGTCCGCCGCCTTGGAGATGTTGTAGGCGCCGATCACCGGCGAGGCGCGCAGGCCGCCGATGGACGACACGATGATGATGGCGCCGTCCTTTCGCTCGCGCATCTGCGGCGCGCACATCTGGATCAGCCAGTGGTTCGAGATGATGTTGTTCTGCAGGATCTTGGTGAATGCGTCGTCCGAAATGCCGGCCATCGGGCCGTAATAGGGGTTGGAGGCGGCGTTGCAGACCACGATGTCGATCTTGCCGAACGTCTTGTTCGTCTCGTCGACCATCGCCTGAAGGTCGTCCTTCGAGGAGATGTTGGCGGGGATTGCGATGGCGGTGCCGTCGCCATGTTTCTTGTTGATCTCGTCAGCGACCTCCTGGCACGGGCCCGGCTTGCGCGAGGAGATCACCACGCGGGCGCCCTGGTCGGCCATGGCTTCGGCGATCGCCCGGCCGATGCCGCGCGACGAGCCGGTGATGATGGCGGTTTTTCCCTTGAGATCGAACAGGCCCATGCGGCGCCCTCCCTTGTCTGGTTTCTGAAGCTGGCGAACCCTAAGGGACCCGGCGTGGATCGGCTAGGGGTCACGCGAGGTGAGTTTTCGCCTTGCGGGGTAGGCGGCAGGGCCCGGTTTCAACTGCGACGCGTTTGCAGCTTCGCTGGCGCGCGGAACTGGGCTATTCTGCCACGCATGTGGGGGATTTCAGCCAGTTTCCTCGCGCGCACCCTGGCGGTGCTTGCGCTGATCTCGCAGGCCTTGATGCCGGGCGCGATGGCGGCTGGCATATCCCAGCCGGGCGAAACGATGTCCGTGCTGTGCGCCATGCCCGGTGCGCAGCCGGCGGATGGCGCCCAAGCGGTCGGTGCGGAACTCTCGGGCCTCATCGCCAGCAAATCCGGCGGCAAATCGCCGGGCATGGACCATGATTGCCACGACTGCGTGCTGGGCCAGGTCGCAACCCTGCCGGCGGTTGCCAGCGTGGACGCGCCCTTGGTATTTGCACCGGTTGCGCAAGAGGCGCCCCGGTTCGAAGTGCGTTTCTGGACGCCCCCGCGCGGGCCTCCGCTCGGTTCCCGCGCCCCACCTGCCTCGATGAAAGCCTGATCAAGCCGCTCTCCCACGGGAGGGCAGACAGCCGGACTTCGCGTCCGGATCACTTTCATCTGAAGATCCAAATCCATGAAGTTCACATCCAAAGTCGGCTCCACCGTGAGCCTTGGCGCGTTGGCCTTGTCGCTGGGCGCCATCCTTCCTGCGCAGGCGCAAGAGTTCGCCGCCGGCGAAGACAGCGTCCGCGTCGAAGAGACGATCATCGTCACCTCGACGGCGCAGACCAATGAAGCCGAAGCCAATGTCGCCCGCACTGCCGGCGGCGCTGATGTCGTCAGTCATGAGGAATATGCCGACCGTTTCCTCGTCTCGATGCGCGACACGCTGGCCTTCTCGCCGGGCGTCTATACGCAGCCCCGCTATGGCCAGGAAATCCGCATCTCGATCCGCGGATCGGGCATCAGCCGCGGCTTCCACATGCGAGGCTTGACGCTGTTGCAGGACGGTGCGCCGATCAACCTTGCCGATGACAATGGCGACTTCCAGGAACTCGAGCCGATCTTCTTCGATCACCTCGAGGTCTACCGCGGCGCCAACGCGCTGCGCTTCGGCTCGGGTACACTCGGCGGCGCCATCAACGGGGTCACGCCAACGGGTGAAACCGCCGAAGGCCTCTATGTGCGCGGCGATGTGGGCAGCTTCCAGACCTATCGCGGCCTCGTCTCGGGCGGCATCGATGCCGGCCGGTGGGATGCCTGGGGCGCGGTCAGCGCCGATACATCGGATGGCGGGCGCGACCATGCCAGCCGCAATTCCTACCGCTTCCATGGAAATGTCGGCTATGATGTAACAGACATCGTCTCGACGCGCTTCTATCTCAGCCTCAACAACATCAACCAGGAACTGCCGGGTGCGCTGAACCTGAATGACACGCTGAACAATCCCTCGAAGGGCAACTTCGTGGGCGATCAGGCCCGCGACATCAATTCGATCCGTGTGCAGAACCAGACGCGGTTCGATCTCGGCGACGGCGATCTGGCCGTCGGCGTTTGGCTGAACTCCAAGGAACTCTATCACCCCATCTTCCAGGTCATCGACTATCAGTCGCTCGATCGTGGCGTCTGGGGGCGATATGAGTGGGAGAAGGGGCCGTTTGCGTTCACGCTTGGCGCCGAGGCCCGCGAAGGCGAAACCGATGCCAAGCGGTTCGTGAACATCAATGGCGCGCGCGGCGCGCTGACTTTCGAGGCCGACCAGTCGGCCTGGACCGCAAACGTCTACGGCGAAGGCCGCTACAGCGTGACCGACAAGCTGACCCTGATTGCCGGTGTGATTGCGGCGCAGGGCGAGCGGGAGCAGACCCAGTTTCGCCCCATCGCTGCTTTCGGCACGGCGGATTTCGAGGAAATCTCTCCGAAGTTCGGCGCGCTCTATCAGGTTACGCCGGATATCCAGCTGTACGGAAACTATAGCCGGTCGGCCGAATTCCCCGGCATGGGCGAAGTCGCACAGATCGCGTCCTTCGTGCCGATCGAAGCGCAGACGGCCTGGACGTTCGAAGTGGGCTCACGCGGCCGCGCCGGCATCGCCGAGTGGGACGTGTCGCTCTATTCAGCTGACCTTGAAGGAGAGTTCCTGCAGTTCACAGTGGGCCCGGATTTCCCGGCTTCGACCTTCAACGCCGACAAAACGACCCATGCGGGTATCGAAACGGGCCTCTCGCTCGCATTCACCGACTGGCTGACGCTGCGCCAAGTCTACCAGTATTCGGACTTCAAGTTCGAAGGTGACGTGCAGTATGGCGACAACTCGCTGCCGGTAGTTCCCGAGCATGTGTACCGCGCGGAGCTGCGCTTCTCCAGTGATGATTTCACGGTGGCGCCGAACCTCGAATGGGTCGCTGATGGTCCGTGGTCGGACTACAACAACACGACCCGTACGGATGGCTATACGCTTCTGGGCGTGACTGCGAGCTGGTCGGCCACTGACAAGATCGACTTCTTCATCGACGGCCGTAACCTGGCGGACGAGAACGCGGTCGGCGATGTCAGCGCGGTGGTCACGGTGAGCCCGGCGTCGGTCATCTACAACCCCGTGGAACGTCGTTCGGTGTTCGGTGGCATCCGCGCGAGGTTCTGATCCATGGCCAGCGCCAATCGCTCAACGCTCCAGCACCGGGTCTGGCGCTGGCATTTCTTCGCCGGACTGATGGTGATTCCGTTCGCCGTCATCCTGGCTATCACGGGCGCGATCTATCTTTTCAAGCCGCAATTCGAGGCGGCTGTAGAAGCGCGCATCAACGCCCGTGCGGCGCCGCTGGCAGGGAAAGTCCTGCCGGCGGACGACGTGATCGCCGCCGGGATTGCCGCCCATCCGGGCGCGAGTCTCGTCAAGCTGATCCTGCCGGCATCGCCGGATGATCCGACGGCGGAGGTCGAGCTGCGCGGCGCCGGAGGGCTGCGCACGCTGTGGGTCGACCGGACAACTGGCCAGGTGCTGCATGATACAGCGACACCTCAGCGATTGATGATCTTCATCAAAAGCATCCACGGCACCTTGTTGAACGGGAATGCCGGTTCTCTGGTTGTCGAAGTGATGGCAAGCTGGATGATCATTCTGATCATCACCGGTGTGTACCTTTGGTGGCCGCGCGGTACACCATGGTGGCGCGTGTTCGTTCCGGCCTTTGCAGATCGCGCGGCGCCGCGCGAAACCTGGCGAAAGGTGCACGGCATGGCGGGCGCCTGGATCGGCGCGCTGGTGTTGTCGTTGCTGCTCAGCGGATTGCCGTGGACCCAGGTTTGGGGCGACGGATTCAAGCGTGTCAAGGTAATCGCGGGTCTGCAGGATCCCGGGCAGGAATGGTTTGTTACTCTGAAATCGACAGATCCGCATGCAGATCATTCCGGACACCAGACCGGCGGCGAACTCTGGCAGACCGGGCAGGGCGCCCCGGAAACGGATGTCGAATCGACCGCCCCCATGGGCACATCTCGCCTTCCGCTGGCGGTCATCCTCCAAAGCGTGCAGCCGGAACAATACCAGCCGCCCGTGGAGGTGCAGCCGCCACGGGGCGAGAACGGGGTCTGGACGATCCGGTCAATGGGGCCGGCGCGCCCGGGCCGGGTCACCGTGCACTATGATCAATGGACCGGCGCAGAGATCATGCGGATTGCGTTTACAGATCACAATCACGTCGACCAATTTGTTGCGCAGAGCACCTCGTTCCACGAAGGCGCATTGTTCGGTTGGTTCAATCAGGTGCTGGGCGTGGTGGCGGCGCTGGGTGTCATCCTGCTCAGCGTGAGCGGCGCGATCATTTGGTGGCGCAGGCGCCCAGCGGGGCGGCTCGGCACACCGCCGATGCCGGCAAACCGGGCACTTTCGGCGGGTGTGGTAGTCTTGATCCTCTGCCTCGGTGTGTTTCTGCCAATGGCGGGCCTGACGCTGATGGCGGCACTAATCGTTGACTACGTGTTCGAGAGGGCCGGCCGCCGCCGCGCGCCGCATTAGAGGCCCCAGGCGTCCGCGAGGATACCGGCGAGCTTTTCGGTCCGCTTGCGGACGATCTCGGGCGTCCAGGCATCCTGCTCCATCAGGTCGCGGGTCAGGGCGAATTCCTGGCCGCCGCCGCCATTGAAGTAGATTTCCTTCTTGGCGCGGTAATCGAGGCGGTCGGCCTTCTGGTTCACCTTGGTGGTCAGCAGCACGAAATTACCGATCGTGTCGCATTGCTCGCGGCGCTTGGTCGCGTCTGGCCAGGTGATCAGCCAATGGCTGTCTTCCGGGATCGTCCGGGGAAGGACGTGTTCGACCGTTGCATCGGACTCCGGCGGAATGGTGCGCCCGCCGGCAAGCGCGGCGTTCAGACGGAGCGCGATTGCGCGGCGCTGGCCAAAGGTCGCAAACCGGCCGATCAGGCGTTCGCGCGTCTTGCGGGCTTCGTCACGCGAGATCGCGAAGGGGCCGGTCTTCGATAGCAACACGCGGTCATTGCGAACGGCTTCGGTCACGCGCGCGAAGCGCCGGCTGCGCTGGTCGCGGTCGTGAACCAGCAGCTGCATCACATAGGCGAGGCGCTCGAGGTTCTGGAAGAATTCAGGCGCCGCCGCGTCGTCGGCGCCGCGTTCGGCGAGGAAGTGCAGGGCAGGCGCCCGCCAGTTCTGCTGCTCCAGCGCGCGCATCTGGTGCAGGCAATTGGCGATGATCTCGGAATGCGGACTCTCGTCCATCTGCGCCGTCTCGATCTGGCGGTAGCTGCGCACATAGGCCGGCAACATCTCGTCGAGGAATTTGCGGGCATCGATCCGGGCAAGTGCGCCTTTCTGGAAGGCGGCGACAATGTCGCCCTTGGTGCCCCGGTCGAAGATCGTCCGGATCTGGCGCAGCAGGTCGTCATAGGCGTTGCCGCCGAGTACTGCCTCATGCTCGGACCAGCGCTCGGCATAGCGGGCTGCCTCGCTGGAGGTGAAGCGGGCGCGCTGGAACAGCTCGGTCTTGATGATGTCGTGGGCGCCGGGTTCCTTGCCGCGTGTGTTCAGCACACGGAAGACTTTGAAGCCCTGGTCCTTGTTGTCGACCACCACCCGGACGAGCGCGCATCCCTTCATCACGATCTCCACGAGCGCGCGGCGGCGCTCGGCGTCGAGCCCGCCCAGTTCCTTGTGGAATGCGGCGGCATTGGTGGCCATCCGCGCCTGGCTTTCGCTTTCGCCGGGATCGGCTTCCAGGTCGAGCGTGGCGCCCGGGCGCTGGATCGTGTCGCGGAAGAATGCGCCGTCCTGATAGTTGAGCGCGATGCGCCAGTTAGCGCCTTCGCCGAGGATCGGGCGCGCGTCGTCAGCGATCAGGGCATGCAGCGCGGCGGCGCGGGCCTTGTCGGGCTCGAGGTCGCGCAGCACGCAGAGCAGGATCGTGAGCGTGGTCAGGCGCTGCTGGCCATCGACGATCTCCAGGATGCCCGGTTCCTCGCCATGCACGAACACCACGGCGCCGATGAAGTGCGGGATCTGCGCTTCGGTGGCTTCCTGCAGGTCGCCCAGCAGGTCGAGTGCTTCTGTCTCGCCCCAGGAATAGCTGCGCTGATACGGCGGCATGCGAAGTTTCTCGCCTGGCGCGAAGACATCGCTCAATGAGCTTTCCTGCGCCCGAACGCCGAGATGCATGCCGTATTCCCTCTACAAGGCCCTCTCCCTAGCCCTTGCCAAAGGCGATCACAACGAGACATGAACGGTCCGCAATGGAATTGGCAGTCGAGTGTGACAGGAGAGTAACGCCATGCGGCTTGTACGATTTGAACACGGCGGGACGGTTTCCCATGGCCGGCTGGGTGGCGACAACGTGGTGCCTGTTGCTGGCACAACGCTGATTGAAGCGCTGGCCGGAAAGACGGCGGGCGCCGCTGTGCCGCTCGCCTCGGTTCGCCTACTGGCGCCGGTCGCCCGTCCGGGGAAAATCCTGGGCATAGGCGTCAACTATGCCGCCCATGCGGCCGAGAGCGTCAGCTTCGTCAACACGTCGAAGCCCGAGGTGCAGAAATGGTTCAACAAGCAGGTCACCGCGACCAACGGACCGTATGACGCCGTGCACCTGCCAAGAGTGTCGAAACAGCTCGACTATGAAGGCGAGCTTGTCGTGGTGATCGGCAAGGCGGGCCGGCATGTACCCCGGGCGCGGGCGATGGAGATCGTCGCGGGCTTCTGTGTCGGATGCGACTATTCGGTGCGCGACTGGCAGCGGGCCAGCCAGACCATGATCATGGGCAAGGGCTTCGACACGCATGCGGTCTTCGGTCCGGCCATCGTGACGCCGGACGAGGCGAGCGATATCTCCGGCAGCGAAATCCGCACCTACGTCAATGGTGAGCTGCGCCAGTCCGCGACCCCGTCGCTGATGATCCACGATATCGCGGCACAGGTCGAACACTTGACCGCCGCGTTCACGCTGGAGCCGGGCGATGTCATCTATACCGGAACACCCGCCGGGGTCGGGGCCGGATTCGATCCGCCGAAATGGCTGAAAGCAGGCGACAAGGTACGCGTCGAGATCGACGGGCTTGGTCACATCGAAAACGAAGTTGTGGAAGAACCGGACACGATGCGGATCGGTTAAGGGCTGTCCAGCGGAGAGGAACGACGGGGGCCCTCCTTTGCAGGTGGGCCCCTGTCTCCCCCGAGATCGCCCCCGCTCCGGCCAAGAATGGCCGCGGACCGGGGCCGATCGATGAGGCTTAAGACTTTGTTAAGCCTCCGGGCGCGTCATCGTCCATGCGGGATCTGCGGTGGGCGCAGAAGAATTCGGGGCCTGTGGCCGCAAAGCCACGGTTGGGGACCGGGTTGCCGGGAGGGGCAAATCAAGCCAATTCCGAGCAATTCGTTAACCAATTCTGCCTTAATTTTAAGATTGATGGGATATTTCTGGGTGCTGGTTCGATGACGTTCTTCTTGTTCCTCCTATACCTCGGCGCGGGCGCCGGCGTGGGCTATGGGTTGTTCAGCTTTACGACCGTCGGACTGCCGCTTGCGATCGCGGGCGGGGCAGTAACTTCGGCGATTCTCGGACAGATCCACATCCTGGCCCGCGCAGGCGCGTCCTCGAAGCGAATCGATGAGCGTCTGGACTCGATCGCCCGGGATGTGACCGAGGTGAAGCGGGCCCAGAAGGTCACCGATGCCCGTGTCGAAGTGGTCGAGCAGACCGTGAAGGTCGAGCTGACCGAGCGGCGCGACGCGCTGGTCAACGAGATGAAACAACTCGAGAGCCTGATCGGCCGCCTGACCGACACGTTCGAGTCGAAATTGGCGCAGACGACCGGCGCCCGGCAGGTCAGCCCCATCGAAGACGCCGTGCTGCGCGATGTGCGCGACGCGCTGAAGGATGGCAGGGTCGACTTGCACCTGCAGCCGATCGTGTCGCTGCCACAGCGCCGCGTATCCTTCTATGAAGGCTTCACCCGCCTGCGCCGCCCGGATGGTTCGCTGATCCTTCCCGCCGATTTCCTCGATGCCGGCCGCCGCGCCAACCTGATGGGTATCATCGATAACCTGACCCTGTTCCGCTGCGTGCAGATCGTGCGCCGCCTCGCCGAACGCGACCGCCGCGTCGGCGTGTTCTGCAACATCGCCTCGGCTTCGCTGGAAGATCCGGCGCTGTTCCCGATCTTCTTCCAGTTCATGACCGAGAACCGCGACCTGTCCGGCGCGGTGATCTTCGAGCTGCGCGCCGACAAGTTCGAACAGCGCTCGCCCACGATGCGCGCGAATATGGAGAAGCTGGCCGGGCTCGGCTTCCGCTTCTCGATCGATCACGCGACCACACTTGCCCTCGACCTCTCGCGCTTGCAGGGCGCCGGGGTACGCTTCGTCAAGATGAACGGCAGCCAGCTGATCGAACAGCTGCGCGACCCCCATGGCGAGCGCCCGATGTCGAACCTCAACAAGCAGCTTGAGGGCGCCGAAGTCAGCGCCGTGCTCTCGCGCTATGGCATCACGATGATCGCGGAGAAGATCGAGGATGAAGCCAGCGTCCTGGAAATCCTCGAATACGATATCGGGTATGGCCAGGGCCACGTTTTCGGCGCGCCTCGCCCGATCAAGGCCTCCCTGATGGAGGACACCGCGCCCCCAAAGGAACTGCTTGACCGGTTGTCCAACTTCGGATGACCCGTCCCGGCTTGATTTAGCCGGAATTTGCAGGTCTGCTGTGGTTTCGAAGCTCCGGAGCGCAGCACCATGTCTTTCGTCAAACTGATACCCGTTGGCCTTCTGGCGGCCCTTGGCGCCTGTGTGATTGCACCGTTCAGTACGGACATCGTGCCCGATCCGGTCGAAGCGCAGGTGACGGTCGTTCAGGAGGCGCGTTTGGCCTTCGTCGGCATCACCGGCACCCTGCCAGAAGCCGGCAATGACCTGCCGCCGGCCCTGTTTGACCCGCTTATGGACCTCGTTCCGGTCCGCCTGGACCTGACCCTCCGCCCGCCGCTTGCGCCGAGCGTCGTGGGCGAGGATGGACTTTACGGTCCGCTGCCGGAGTGCGGGTTCGGGCCGGTCGAGGTGGCGGAAGTCTCGGTTCCGACGGGATCGAACCACATGCTCATGTCGGTGCGGATGGGCACGCCGGCGGACCATCCGGCAAACCTGCTCAGCTGTGATTACGACCCGGCGGAGATGACGGATGAGTCGCTGGGCCACGTCATCCGGCTGCGCGGATGCTTCCTGCCGCAATCGGTGTCGATCCCGACCGCTGTGCAATGGGTCCTGAATCCGCTTCCGGCCTCGGCCTGCGGTCTCGGTGATTGACCGGACTGCCGGTACGGCCTACCTCGCGCCCGCATGACAGCGCCCCAGTTCCCCGCCGGCCTTTCCGGCCTCGCCAGTCAGTATGACACGATCCTCTGCGACGTCTGGGGCGTGATCCATAATGGCCGCGCCGCCTTCACCGAGGCGTGCGACGCGCTGGTGAAGTTCCGGGCGCAGGGCGGGCAGATCAGCCTGATCACCAACGCGCCGGTGCCCGAAGCCCAGGTGGTGCGCTATTTCGAACCTTTAGGCGTACCCAAGGCCGCCTTCGACCTGTGTGTGTCCTCGGGCGATGCGACCCGCGCCGAACTTGCCGCGCATCCGGACCGGTCGGTCTGGCGGATGGGCGGCGATGAGGGCTGGGAACATGACCGGTTCCTGTATGACGGCCTTGGCCTGACCTTCGTCGACAATGACTCAGCCGATCTCCTGCTCTGTATCGGCCTGCGCGACCAGGTGAACGACCAGCCGGAGGACTACCGGGCGGAACTCGGCCGGGCGGTGGCCAAGGGCCTGCCGATGCTGTGCGCCAATCCCGACAAGCAGGTGCGGGTGGGCGGAAAGCTCTACTGGTGCGCCGGCGCGCTGGCCTCGATCTACGAGGATCTGGGCGGGCAGGTGATCTATCCCGGCAAGCCCTATGCCCCGATCTATAAGCTGGCGATTGGCCGGCTGACCGAACTGAAGGCGAAGCCACAGCGCATCCTGTGCATCGGCGACAGCCCCGCGACGGATGTGCGCGGCGCCCGGCGGCAAGGTTTCGACAGTCTCTATGTCGGCACAGGCCTCAAGCAGCACGGAGCTGATTTCGAGGCGGAGGTGACCGATCTGCTCGCCGATTATGGTGAACAGGCGACTTACGCCATGACCGGTCTCAGATGGTGACGCCGTGCACCGCGGCGTGTAACGGAAAAACGCATAAAGTTTCAGGAGCCCCGACGGGATGACCCAATTTACCGGATACAAGTACGAAGACCTGCAGATCGGCCAGTCCCACGAGACGGTGCACACCATCACCGAGAACGACATCCAGCGCTTTGCGGAAGTGTCGGGTGACTTCAACCCGCTGCACATGTCCGATGAATTCGCGGCTACCACGATCTTCGGCAAGCGTATCGCCCATGGCGCGCTGACGGCCAGCTACATTTCCGGCATCCTTGGCAACAACCTGCCGGGTCCCGGCGCGATCTTCGTGGGCCTGTCCATGCGCTTCAAGCGCCCCGTCCATATCGGCGATGTGGTGACGGTGCGGGCTGAAGTGGCCGAGAAGCATGATCGCGGCAACCGGGTGACCCTGAAGATCGAGTGCCTGGTCGAAGGCAAGCGGGTGATCAGCGGCGAAGCCGAAGTGGTGGCACCGAGCCGAGGGAAGTGATGGCGGTCTACGCCGATTATCGCGGACTTCCGGCGAGCGCGAAGGGCGCCTCGATCGCGCTCGGCAATTTCGACGGCCTGCATGCCGGCCACCGGGCGGTGATGGACGCGGCGCGCTTGGCCGGGCACGGCGCGTTTTCGGTCGCGACCTTCGAGCCGCCGCCGCGCGCCTATTTCCGTCCCGGCGACCCGCCTTTTCGTATTTTCCGCCCCGAACGGCGCAATGCGGCGATCCTGGCGGCCGGGGCAACGACCGTGTTCGAGCTGCCCTTCAATGGCGAAATGGCGGCAATGACCGACGAGGGCTTCGTCCGCAACGTGCTCGTCGATGGGCTCGGCGTGACGCATGTGTCGGTCGGGTTCGATTTCCGCTTCGGGCGCGGCCGGATGGGCCATGCGCAGCGCCTGTCGAGCCTCGGCCGGGCGCTCGGTTTCGGCGTCACGATCGTCGAGGAAGTGGAAGGCCGGGGCGCAAAGGCCTCGTCCACAGCCATCCGGCAGGCCCTGATGGCGGGCGAGCCGGAACTGGCCGCCGAAATGCTCGGCACGCCCTGGGTGGCTGACGGCATCGTGGAATCGGGCGAACGAAATGGGCGCAAGCTCGGCTTTCCGACCGCGAATTTCCAGCTGGGCGAGCTGATCCACCCCAAACATGGGGTGTATGCGGTGCGCGTGAAGATCGAAGGCGAGGCCGACTGGCGCGCCGGCGTGGCCAATTTTGGCCGCACACCGACCACGGGCCTGCGCGATCCGCTGCTGGAAACGCATATTTTCGACTTTTCAGGCGACATCTACGGCAAAAAGCTGGACGTCCAGCTGATCGCCTATCTGCGGCCGGAGCGGCGGTTCGACAGCCTCGATCTCATGGTCGAGCAGATGCACAAGGACGCCGCCAAGGCCCGCGCAATCCTTGCAACGCCGGGCTGAAACATATGTTTTCCGCAATCTGACCGCTTCCTCGCCCTTCACAAGCCTTTCGAACGGTAGGATGTTCGGGGCGTATCCAGCGCGGGGAGGACATCATGCGCCGCATTCTGACATCACTTGCCTTCGTGAGCTTTCTTGCCGGCCCGGCGCTTGCCGACGACAGCCAGGTCGTGAAATCGGTCAAACTGGCCGACCTGCAGCGGATCCTGGTCGAAGAAGGTTACACCATTAACAGCACAGGCGACGATGGCGACGTGTCCATCCGCGCGACGGATGAAGAAAACACCGGCCTGATCTTCAACGTCATCGGCACCGCCTGCGAAGTCGAGGGCACAGATGGCTGCCTCGGCATCAACATGCAGGTGCGCTACGACGCAGACGGCCAAGAGACGCTCGAGCGGATCAACGACGTGAACCTGATGTGGGCGGCCACGTCCTGCTGGTATTCCGAGGGCGGCACGGATGGCTATTCCCCGACCGTCGGCTTTACCCGCTACGTGATCCTCGATGGCGGCATGACCGTCCGCAACATCAAGGACAACCTCCTCAATCTGCTGGCCATTGCCCCCCAGGGCGCGGATTATGTCTGGCAGACGGGGGCTTATGCGCCCGAAGGCGACGACGACTGGTAGGCCGCCACAAAGGGGTGACAGGGCCGGGGCGGGCGTGATAACCGCTGCGCCTATGGCGAAGACCCTGACGATTCTGGCAATTCGAATTAGCGGCCCGGCGGCCGGCTGAAGGCTTTCTTCAGCGGTTGCCGGGTAAGCCCGTATGGCCTGAGGCCGCTCGCCCATCCCCGTTTCGCTGACGAAGACATTCGAACCGCCATGACCGATACCACTGCCGAACGCGATTACCGCGACACGCTGTTCCTGCCCAAAACCGAATTCCCGATGCGCGCCGGCCTGCCGAAGGCCGAGCCCGAATGGATCAAGCGCTGGGACGCGATGGGCCTCTATGCCAAGCTGCGGGAAAGCGCCAAGGGGCGTACGCCGTTCATCCTGCATGATGGCCCGCCCTATGCGAACGGCCACATCCACCTCGGCACGGCGCTTAACAAGATCATCAAGGACATCATTGTCCGCTCGCACCAGATGCAGGGCTTCGATGCCTCCTACCTGCCGGGCTGGGACTGCCACGGCCTGCCCATCGAATGGAAGGTGGAGGAGGAGTTCCGCTCCAAGAACCGCCCGAAGGATTCCGTGCCGGCCGACGAGTTCCGGGCCGCCTGCCGCGCTTATGCCGAGCATTGGGTGAAGGTGCAGGGCAAGGAATTCCGCAGCCTCGGCATCGAGGGCGAATGGGACAATCCTTATCTCACCATGGCCTTCGAGAGTGAGGCGATGATCGTCTCCGAATTCCTCGACATGGCGATGAAAGGCGGCCTCGTGCGCGGGGCGAAACCGATCATGTGGTCGCCGGTTGAGCGCACCGCGCTCGCCGAAGCGGAAGTGGAGTACCACGACCGGAAGGTGCCGGTGGTGTGGGTGAAGTTTCCTGTCGCCGACACGGACGCCGCTGTGGTGATCTGGACGACCACGCCCTGGACGATCCCGGCGAACCAGGCGGTGAGTTTCAACCCTGAAGTCTCCTACGGCCTCTACGAAGTGACCGACGTCATGTCGGAAGAAGAGCTGGGCTTTGCACCCTATGTGAAGCGCGGCGACAAGCTCGTCTTTGCAGACAAACTGGCGGACGATGCCCTGACCGCAGCCAAGGCGAAAAGCTGGGCGCGGGTCGATGGCGTGAACCCGTCCGATCTGCCGCCGCTTCGCCATCCGTTCCATGCGTTGTCGCCATTCTTCCAGCACCGGATCCCGATGCTCGCCGGTGAGCACGTCACGGACGATGCCGGTACTGGCTTCGTACACACGGCACCGGCCCACGGCGAAGACGACTTCGAGGTCTGGGTGGCCACCGGCCACACGACGCAGGAAATCCGCCAGATCGTCGACCCAGATGGTCGCTATACGGATGAAGTGCCCGAACCCCTCAAAGGTCTCGACATCATCGTCACGTCCGGCAAGAAACGCGGCGAGGCAGGCAAGGCGAACAACGAAGTGATCCGCCTGCTCGCCGAGAGCGGAAACCTTCTGGCGCGCGGCGTCACCACGATCCGCGATGCGCACTCCTGGCGTTCGAAGGCGCCGGTCATCCGCCGCGCCACGCCGCAATGGTTCATCGCGATGGACAAGCCGGTCCATGACGGCAAGACGCTGCGCGAACTGGCCATGAAGGCCATCTCGGTGACGGAATTCTTCCCGCCCACGGGCCGCAACCGCCTCTCCGCCATGGTCGAGAGCCGGCCGGACTGGCTGATCTCGCGCCAGCGCAACTGGGGCGTGCCGATCACCCTGTTCGTCAACGCGAAGGGCGAGCCGCACACGGCCGCTCTGCCGCACGAACAGGCCGACAAGCTGAACGCCAACATCAAGGCCGCGATCGAGAAAACCGGCGTGGACGGATGGTTCGCAACGCCGGACGCAGACTTCTTCGCCGGCACCGGCGTCTCGCCGGACGGCTGGGAGAAGGTCACGGACGTTCTCGACGTCTGGTTCGATTCCGGCACGACGCATGCCTTCGCGCTGCGAAAGCGCGGCATCATCGACAACACGGCCGGGCAGGCGGATGTCTATATGGAAGGCTCCGACCAGCATCGCGGCTGGTTCCAGTCCTCGCTGCTGGAGAGCTGCGCGACGCGCGGCATGGCGCCTTACAAAAAGGTCGTCACGCATGGCATGGTGGTCGACGCCGAAGGCAAAAAGATGTCGAAATCTATCGGCAACACGATCGAACCTGACGAGTTCCAGAAACAGTACGGCATCGAGATCCTGCGCCTGTGGACGGCCTCGGCCGACTATTGGGACGATACCCGCATCTCCGACGAGATCATCAAGGGCACGGTGGAGACTTATCGGAAGCTGCGCAACACGCTGCGCTACCTGCTCGGTGCACTTGATGGGTATACGGAGGAAGAAGCCATTGCCGCGCCCGACATGCCGGGCCTGGAACGCTTCGTGCTGCATCGCCTTGCCGAACTCGACGCTGAAGTGCGCGCTGCCTTCAAGGTATTCGACTTCAAGCGCGTGATGACGCAGATCGTGAACTTCGTGAACGTCGAGCTGTCGGCGGTGTATTTCGATGTCCGCAAGGACTCGCTCTATTGCGATCCGTCCTTTGTCACCGCCAAGGCCTGGGATGCGGACACTGCGATGTTTGGCAACCGCCGCCGCGCCGTGCGCACGGTGATGGCCGCCGTGATGGAGCGTCTGCTTGCCTGGCTCGCGCCGGTAATGCCGTTCACCACCGATGAGGCGTTTGGCGAAAGCCACCTCAAGGCCGCCGCGTCGTCCGTCCACCTGCTGCTCTTCCCGGAGACCCCGGAGACATGGCGCGACGCGGCGCTCGCCGCACGTTGGGAGAAGATCTTCAAGGTGCGCCGGGTCGTGACCGGCGCGCTGGAAGTGGAGCGCCGAGAAAAGCGGATCGGCGCCTCGCTGGAAGCGAGCCCCGAAGTGGTCATAGCCGACAAGGCCCTGATCGACGCCTTCGCGGGCGAGGATGCCGGTGACCTGTTCATCACGTCCGGTGCGCGTCTGGTCGAGGGCAGCTCGGCGCCGGCCGGGGCCTTCGCGCTCGAGGATACGCCCGGCATCTGGGTCGTGCCGAAGAAGGCTGCGGGGGTGAAATGCCGCCGCAGCTGGAAGTATTTCGACCCGGCTGACGCCGATCCGTCGTTTGCGGGCATCACACCGCGCGATGCCTTGGCCGTGAAGGCCTGGGACAAGGTCGCCGGATAGGGGCCTCAGGTGCACAGAAGCGCTTGATCCCCCCGCCTCGGTCTGCAATCTCAGCCGCATGAAACTGGCGACCCAATCGGCCTGGCCCTTCTTTCTGGTACCCCTCGTGGTGCTGGCCGATCAGCTATCCAAGTGGAGCGTGCTGGCCGAGCCGCGCCTGAATGCCCTGAATTGCCTCAACGGCATGGAATATTGCGGCCGGATCGTCGTGCCCGGCCCGCTGGACCTGACGATGACCTGGAACCGGGGGATGAGCTACGGCCTGTTCCAATCGGATGGAATCGGCCGCTGGATCCTGGCGGGCGTGATGCTGGCCATTGCACTCGGATTCCTCGTCTGGCTGGTCCGGGCGGAAGGGCGCTGGCTGAAACTGGCGCTGGCGCTGGTCATCGGCGGGGCCTTCGGCAACCTGATCGACCGGGTGCGCTTTGGCGCTGTGGTCGATTTCATCGATGCCAACGGGCTGTTCTTCCCCTGGATCTTCAACGTTGCCGATGCGGCCATCAGCGTCGGCGCGGTGCTTCTCTTTGTCGACCAGTTCTTACTTTCGCGGCCAAAACAGGCTAACAACCTGTAACATTGGCATTCTGCCCTCCAGAAACGGACCCGCTCCAGCTCATGAAGAAATCCCACCTGATCCTCGCCGTCGGCGCCGCGCTTGTCGCCACATCGGCTTGCACGTCTTCGGGCAACAGCAACGGCTCGACCCCGAATGAATTTCGCGTTGTCACCAAGGCGCCGCTCAGCGTGCCGCCGGAATACAGCCTGCGTCCGCCGGGTGCGGGCTCGACCACGCCGGCCGAAGTGGCCGCCGCTGAAACCACCGTGACGACCGCGTTCGGCGCCGAGTTCGGCAAGAATGCCAGTGCCTCGGAGAAGGCCCTCGTGGCCGCCGCCGGCGCCAATGCGGCCAACCCGGCTGTGCGCGCGCAGGTCGATTACGAGGAATCCAAAACGATCCGCAAATCGGCCAGCATCGGCGACCGCATCCTCTTCTGGCGCAAGGACAAGCCGGAAGATGCAACTTCGGCCGCGACCGACAATGCAACAGGTGACCAACCGGTGACCATCGAGCGCACCAATGGTGGCCCGCGTATCCGCCTGCCGGGCACCTGAGCCCCGCAAGCCCAGCAAGACAAACCCAGGAGGACGCCCATGAAACGGACCCTCGCCGCAGGGCTGTTTGCCCTGTTTGCTTCCAATGCCATGGCGGAGGAAGCCGCTTGGGCACCCTCCACCTTCACGCTGAGCAATGGCATGGAGGTCGTGGTGATCCCCGATCACCGCGCGCCGGTCGTCACCCACATGGTCTGGTACAAGGTCGGCGCGGTCGATGAGGCGCCGGGCAAGTCCGGCATCGCTCACCTGTTCGAACACGTGATGTTCAAGCAGACCAAAAATATCGGCCCTGAAGAGTTCACGTCGATCGTCCAGCGTTCAGGCGGCCAGCTCAATGCCTTCACCAGCTGGGACTACACGGCCTATTACGAGCGCGTGGCGAAGCCACAGCTTGGCAAGATGATGGAGCTCGAAGCCGAGCGGATGGTGAACCTGCTGATCGACGACGATCCGAAGGGCCCTTTCATTTCCGAGCGCGACGTCGTGAAGGAAGAACGCCGCCAGCGCATCGACAACAATCCGAACGTGATCCTGCAGGAGAAGGTGCTCGGCGCATTCTGGAAGGGGCATCCCTACGAGATCACCGTGATTGGCAAGATGGACGAAGTCGCCGCGCTCACCCCGCAGGACGGCCTCGAATTCTACCATCAGTATTACAGCCCTGAGAACGCGATCCTCGTGGTTGCAGGCGACGTGACGCCGGACGAGGTGCGCACCCTGGCCGAGGCGAATTACGGCGCTATCCAGCCGACCGGCACCGCGAAGTCGGAACGCAAATGGCAGCTGGTTGCCCCGCTCACCGAGACGCAGCTGATCGTGCATTCCGATCCCAAAGTGCGCCAGCCCGTCTGGAGCCGCTACTATCTCGGCTACTCGCAGCGCCGCCAGCCGGAAAACGCGCTCGCACTGGATGTGGGGCTCGAAATCCTTGGCGGCGGCATGACCAGCCGGCTCTACCAATCGCTGGTCGAGCAGCAGCAGGTCGCCATTTCGGCCAACACCTATGCCTGGACGACATTGCACGATGAAGGCCCCGCCGTGATCAGCGCCAGCCCGGCGCCTGGCATAGATCTCGACACGCTCGAGACCGCCGTGATGACGGAAGTCGAGAAGGTCCTCGCCGAAGGCTTCACCGAAGAAGAAGTCGTGCGGGCCCGCAACAAGCTGGCCGCAGATGCCATCTACGGCCGCGACAGCCAGTCCGGCATGGCCAACACGTTCGGCAGCTGGCTGGCCATCGGCGGCTCGGTCGACGACATCCTGACCTATCCAGACCAGGTGCGCGCCGTGACGCCTGAGGCCGCTTTGGCGGCGGTGCGGTCGGTGTTCGCGCCCGAAAAACACTATATCGAAGCCCAGCTGCTGCCCGGCGAAGGAGACCTCTGATGCGCAAGTCCAGATTTCTTGTCGGGGCCGTTGCTCTTTCGGCACTGGCCGGCTGTTCAACCGTACACGGATGGGTGCACGAAAATTTCCACAAGACCGAAGCGGCTGCACCAGAAACGGTGGCGCCGGCCGAGCCGGAAATGGTCGTGGCCGTCCACACGGGCGAATTCGCCACGGTCCAGCAATTCGTCACGCCGGGCGGCGTGTCGGTCTGGCTTGTCTCGGAGCCGTCGATCCCGATCCTCGCTGTGCAGATGGCCTGGAAGGGTGGCACCGCGTCCGATCCGGACGGCCTTGAAGGCCTCAGCGAGTCGGTCACCTACAGCATGAACGAAGGCGCCGGCGATCTCGACTCGCTCGCGTTCCAGACGGCGATGGAAGACCTCAATATGAGCTTCGGCTGTTCGGTCGAATCGGAGTGGACCAGCTGTTCGGTGTCCTCGCTCACCGCCAATGCCGGTGACGCCATGGCGCTCGTTGCGGCCGCGTTTGCAGCGCCGCGGTTCGATGAAGGCCCGTATGAGCGCTTCATCCGGGAGGAGGAAGTCGGCCTTCAGACGCGTGAGACGAATGCCGGTTACCTTGCCTGGCGCGCCGCCTCGCAAGCTCTGTATCCGGATCATCCGTTTGCGCGCGAAATCTCGGCCGAAAGCCTTGAGGCCCTCACACCCGAACTCGCCCGTCAGCAGATGCGCGCGCTGATGACGAAAGATCGCCTCATCGTCACCGCTGTCGGCGCCATCACGCCGGAAGAACTGGCACCGCTGATCGATGAGGTTGCCGCCGGCCTTCCCGAGACGAGCACCTTGCCGGATGTTGCGCCGGTCGATCTTGCAGCCGCGCCGGTGGTCGAGGTCGTCGTCGACCTGCCGCAGCCGCAAAGCCTCGTGCGTTTCATGGGGCCGGGCATCGACCGCAACAATCCGGATTTCTTCCCCGCCTATGTGCTGAACTACACGTTCGGCGGTGGCGGCTTCGAAAGCCGCCTGATGAAGACGCTCCGTGTCGAGAAGGGTCTCACCTATGGTGTGTCGACCAGCCTTGATCCGAACCCGTCCTTCCTCACCTGGTCAGGCGGCGGCCAGACCAAGAACGAAAGCGCCGGCGAATTCATCGCAGGCGTCAAGGATGAGATGAACCTCCTGATCGAGGCCGGTGTCACCGCGCAGGAATTGTCGGACGCGAAAGCCTATCTCACCGGCTCCTATCCGCTCGGTTTCGATTCGAACGCCAAGATCGCCGGCCAGATGATGAACGTGCGCCAGGAAAATCTCGGCGTCGACTACTTCGACCGCCGCAACCTGCTGGTGGACGCTGTCACGCTTGAAGACGTGAACCGCGTGGCGAAGGCTTATCTCGACCCGTCGCGCTATTCCTTCATCATTGTGGGCGCGCCGCAGGGATTGGAAACGGCCGCATCGGCTAAATGAACCCGGCGCCGCACGGCGCCGTCAAACCAACAGTACCGCGCTGACCTGACCGGTCAGCGCGGTGTTTCAGTCTGGTGACCGGCGCGGCGTTGTCAGGCCGGGCGCCGAGATGCTGCTGGCGTGATCGCGCCGGAAGGTAAACAGCTCGGCTGGCCGGCCGCCCGTGCCGGTTTCCATCTGTCCGGTGCCCGCCACCAGCTGCGCCTTGTCCAGCGCGCGGCGGAAGTTCTGCGTGTGCAACTGCAGCCCGAGAATGCCTTCGACCGAGCGCTGCAAGGCGGACAGCGTGAACCGGTCCGGCATCAGTTCGAACACGACCGGGCGGTATTTGATCTTGCCGCGCAGGCGCGTCAGGCCGGTTGCCAGGATCCGCCGGTGGTCAGATGCCATGCTTGCGCCGAGGCGGACGCCCGTATCAGGAAGGCCGGCATCGCGCGTGCACTCGGCCACCAGGCCGGCCTCGTAGAGCAGCTCGTAGCGCTCCAGGACACGTTCTTCGATCCAGCGCGCGCCATTCAGGCCGAAGGCGAGGCGGGCGCGCTCCAGGCGTCCCGGATTCCCGGCGGCCCAGGTCTTCAGGCGCGGCGCGATCTCGGCATCGAGAATGGGTGGGCGCCGGGTACGATGATCTTCCCACGGAAAATAATGGTACCAGTCCTGCCACCGCGCATCGAACGAGGCGCCGGCGGGGCGCGCTTCGGGTGTCAGGGCGAGATAGCCGACCGAAATCACGCGCGAATCGGTCGGTGTGTCGGTCAGCGTGGCTTCCGGCGTATCGCGGTCCTTGTCGCCGAATGTGTAAAGCTGCTCGACATAGCCGATCTCGAAACCGGTCTGTTCACGCACCCAGCCGCGCAGCGACAGGTCGAAGGTCCGGTGGTTGACGGGGTCGAACGGACCGAATGGCAGGGAATCCTCGCCGCTCGGCCGGCGGCTGACCAGCACGTGCGGCTCGCCGTCCTTGAGCGCGACCATCACGGCCGAAAGACCGATCAGCAAGCGGGGCGAATTCATCGGGCAGACTCCTGCGCGGCCATCACGGCCTGGATTTCAGTGAACCGCTTTAGGAACAGCGCCTGCGCTTCGGTCGGCGGCAGGGGGGTGAGTTTCACGCGCCAGCCCTCGGGCGGTTCGCCGAAGAAGCCGGTCGCCTCGGCCTGAGTGAACCCGGCGAGTTGCACGGCCTCATACCAGGCACAGATATTGTCCGCGCGCTTGATGATCTTCTTCAGCGCCGCCGGCGTGGTGGCCCGGATGCCGAACCGGATGTGCACCGCCTCCTGCAGCCGCGCCTCAACACCCTTGTAGCTCTCGCCCAGCAGCGCCTTGAAGGGCGAGATCATGTCGCCGATCACATATTCCGGGCTGTCGTGCAGCAGGGCCGTCATCCATTCGGCCGCGCCGAGGCTGGGTTCCAGCTTGCGAACGAACCGTTCCACCACCACCGAATGCTCGGCGACCGAAAAGGCGTGTTCGCCGCGCGTCTGCCCATTCCAGCGCGCCACCCGGGCCAGGCCGTGCGCGATGTCCTCGATCTCGATATCCATCGGCGACGGGTGTGCCAGGTCCAGCCGGCGGCCGGACAACATCCGCTGCCAGACGCGGGGCGGCTTAACAGATCGCTTCACGTAGGTCCTCCATCCGCACATCCTTAAGTGATTGGTAGCACGGGTAAACAAATGACGGCGATCCGCTTACACTCTCGCCCCATTGCGGACACCGTTTCCAAATGCGCCATTAAGGCGTTTCGCGCATACAGAGCCCGAGAAAACAAAAAAGAGCCCCGAAGCCCATGCTAGATGCCCTCATCCACTTCTTCTCCGGTCAGTCCTTCGCCATGCTGATGTTGGGGTGCGGTACGTTGGTCGTGGTTGTGGAAGCCGTCCGGGCCAGCCGCCGGGCGCTCTGGGGCGACCTCTTTACGGAAGACTTCGAAGAGTAGGGCGTCAGTCCACGAAATTGGCCAGCAGCCGCAGATAAGCGGCCTGATAGGCGTTTGAATTCTCGGTGATCTGCCAGGAATTCAGCGGCCAGCCATCATCGAAATCGAGATAGGATTTCAGCGGCGGCTGCCGGTAGGGCGGCGACGGCGGAGCTTTTCCACAGGCCGCATTCGACGCCGCATTGCCGCATTTGTCGGGGCAGCAGGCGTCCCACTCATAGGACGGGTTCGGCCCGCCAACGAGGAAGCCCGGGATCGGCGTTTCCGTGTGCCAGCTGCGGTAATATTCACCCACCGACGATTCGGCGCCAAACGCGCCCATATTGGTGAGATAGACTTTCCCCATCGGATTGGCGCCGTGCAGGTAGTGCAGGTAGTCCAGCGCGCGGGCCGTATAGGCGGCGGCGTCGCCCGGGCTGGCGGACAGGCGCGCCGCATCGAGGTATAGCGCGCCGGTGCGGGCCATCACATGGTTGCTGCCCCAATGCAACGCATCGACCGGCACGCCGTAGCCTTCGCCGCCGTCCAGCGTCAGGCGGTCCTGGAAGACCAATGTCAGATAGGTGAGCATTTCAGGCGGGGTCTCGGGCCGGCGCGCGAGCAGCAGCGCCGCATCCTGCGCCTCGTACCGGTAGGCATCGACCTGGCCGGACTGCATCAGCGACGTCTTCGCGAGGGCTGCGTCCATCGCGGGCACGATCGCGGTGTCGCCGGTCAGGGCGTAGACATAGGCGGCGGCAGCAAAGCGTTTGATGTTCAGGTATTCCTTGTCGGCCTCTTGCTGACCCGCGCCCAGCCCTTCAGAACCGGTCGACCGGTCATTGTTCAGGAATGTGACCGACGGATGGCCCTCCGCCCAGGTCCAGGCTGAAACAGCGGCCTCCCGAAGGCGCGCGGCATAGTCCGCATGACCCGGTGCAGGACTGTCGCCGAACACAAGGGCGGCAAAGGCGAACGTGGCAGCTGCCGACAGCGTGGCTGAGGTGCTCGCCGGTCCATAGCGGCTTGGGCCGGTGGCCGCCGAGGGTGGGTTCGCAGTGTCGCGGCCCAGGATGGACAGTACCGATCCATCGGCGTTCTGCATCCGCAGCAGCCAGTCGAGCCCCCACCTGGCCTCGTCCAGGATGTCCGGCACCGCATTGCCGCTTTCGGGAATACCGAAATCATCGCCCCACACGTCCGGGTTTTCCAGATAGGACATCAACAAGGTGCGGCACTGGTCTGCGGTCCAGTTCGTGTACTGATTGTAGTCGCCGGCGTCATACCAGCCGCCATGCAGGTCGCGCGCGGTTCTTGCATCATCCGGGGCTGAGTAGAGCCGGGCCTCGGTATCCTGGCCCGGGCCAATATGGCTGGCCGCATCGGTCCAACCGGCGCCCGCCAGCGGTTCGGTCTTCGCAAATCCGGCACGCTGGTAATAGAACGTGCGAAAGGCTTCGCGAAGAACCGGCCTGTAGACATCGTCCGACACCTTGAAGGCGCCGGAGGCTTCAGAACCGTCGCCGGAGGTCACGAAATAGTCGCCCGGCTCGGAGATGCGCGAGATGTCGAGCTGCCAGACCTGATCACCCGACATCGCATCCACCGGCTTGTTCTCGCTCGCATCAAGAGCAAAGGACCGAACGGCTTCGTCCGTATCGGCGCGGCGCACATAGTAGGTCAGGCGGGGCAGCCGCGACCAGGCTGTGTCATAACCCTCGCGCGGTTGACGTATACGGACAATCTTGGGATCATCGGGGCGATAGCCGAACTGGTCAAGCACGATTGGGAGGGCAGGCACCGCATCGGCAGGGCCGGCACGTGCCTCAGCCGGGTCTGACTTCGGGCTGCTACAGGCGGCAAGGCCGGTCAGGCAGAAGGCTGCCAACCATGCCGCCCGGCGGATCATTCCGACCGCTCGACGAATACTGTTCCGGCCGAATAGCCCGCGCCAAACGAACAGATCAGGCCGCGCTCTCCGGGTTTGAAATCTGCCGAGTGCTTGTGGAATGCGATGATCGATCCAGCAGAGGACGTATTCGCATAAGTGTCCAGCACGGTCGGGCTTTCGTCATCGCTGGCCTCGCGGCCGAGCACCTTTGTGGCGATCATCCGGTTCATGTTCGCATTGGCCTGGTGCAGCCACATGCGGCGCAGGTCCGGCGCGGCCATGCCGAGCTCACCCATGTGCGCATTGATCATCTCGGCCACCATCGGCACGACTTCCTTGAACACCTTGCGGCCTTCCTGGAGGAACAGCTTGTCCGGCGCGCCAATGCCTTCCGGCGCGGCGCGGTTCAGAAAGCCGAAATTGTTCCGGATATTGTTCGAGAACTGGGTTTTCAGTTTCGTGCCGAGGATTTTCCAGTGCCTGGCGGGCGCAACGTCTTCCGCTTCGATCAGCACGGCCGTGGCAACGTCACCAAAAATGAAATGGCTGTCGCGGTCCGTGAAGTTGAGGTGCCCGGAGCAGATCTCGGGGTTCACCATGAGCACGGATTTCGCATGGCCGGCGCGGATGAAATCGGCGGCTGTCTGGATGCCGAACGTGGCCGACGAGCAGGCGACATTCATATCGAAGGCAAAACCCTCGATGCCGAGCGCCTGTTGCACCTCGATGGCCATTGCGGGGTAGGCGCGCTGCATGTTGGAGGCCGCGCAGATCACCGCATCGACATCCTCAGGCGCGCGGCCGGCCGCTTTCAGCGCATCACGCGCCGCAAACACGGCCATCTCGGCCAAGATCGAAATCTGGTCGTTCGGCCGCTCCGGAATGCGCGGAGCCATTACGTAGGGGTCGATCACGCCTTCCTTGTCGACGACGAAGCGCGACTTGATGCCCGAGGCTTTCTCGATGAATTCGACCGAGGAATGGGTCTTTGGTTCCATCAGGCCGGATTTGATCTCGGCCTCGTTTTCGCGGTTCCAGGTGTCGGCCCAGGCATTGTAGCTTGCCACGAGTTCGGCATTCGAAATCGAATGCGGCGGGGTCCAGAGGCCGGTGGCCGAAATGACGGGGTGGGTCAAAGGGGGATCTCCGTTTGCGCAGCGTCAAAGCGGCCAGCGCAGTCTTGGGTGTCTTGTCTGTACGTATGCTCTAACCTGCGTTCCCCGCGCCGCCAAGCATCTACGGACGCAGGCTCAATGCCGGTTCTTGGGATCGCCATACACCTCACGGGCAAGTTCGCGCTCATCGGCGGCCTTTGCAGCCTCCTCCAGACGCGCGTTTTCCTTCGCTCTGGCTTCGGCATACCCCGCCATCACATCGGCCCGGCAGGCCTTGCGGCTGGCTTCGTCGCCGATCCGGTCGCACTCGGCCAGCGCCGCGGCGTCGGCCCGGTCCTGCCAGGTCTGGCACCCGGTCAGCGCGGCGGACGCCAGCACGCCGCCGGCCGCCAGCAAGGCTCTGATCATCTCGGCGGCTTCCGGCTGGCTTCGCGTTTCACCGACAAGCTGACATCTGCGACGACGTTCTTCATGCAGGCGTCGCGTTCGGCCTCGGTCGGCTTTTGTGCGCAGGCTTCAACCGGATTTGCGTAGGCCGCCGATGGCTCACTCGTCTGGCAGCCACCAACGGTTGTCATCAGAGCCACGCCTGCCAGAAACAGTATCTGCTTCATTTGATCTTCCTCACCTCCCTGTGCCGTGGGCAGCTTACCTCATGGTCATTGACCATGCCAACTGCCTGCGCCCATGCATAGACAATTGTCGGGCCCACGAACTTGAATCCGCGCTTCTTCAGGTCCTTCGACATGGCCACCGACCAGTCCGTGAAAGTCGGCGCCTGGCGGAAATCCGTCCATGCCCCGACGATCGGCTTTCCGCCGACCCATTCCCAGCAATAGTCCGCGAAGTCTTCGCCCCGGTCCATCATGTCGAGATAGACCCGCGCATTGCCGATCACCGCTTCGATCTTCTTGGCGCTGCGGATGATTCCGGGATTTTCCATCGCCTTCGCGATGCGTTTGCCGGTCCAGCGCGACAGCCGCTGCGGATCCAAATTGTCGAATTCCTCGCGGATGGACTCGCGCTTGCGCAGGATCGTGATCCAGCTCAGCCCGGCCTGCATGCCGTCCAGCTGAAGCTTTTCCCAAAGCGCGCGCGGGTCGCGTTCAGGCACGCCCCATTCGGTGTCATGATAGTCGCGGTAGAGCGTGTCGCTCACCGGGGCCCAGCCGCAATAGGGCGTCTCACTCATTGGCCCCGGCCTCCATCAGGCTCGCCAGTTCCGCGATCAGCCAGGGCGCGCCCTCGATCTCGGCCGGTGCGCCGCCGGCTGTGACGGCCTGCTTTGCCTTGACCGACTGGGCAAACCGGTCGGTCCGGATCAGCGCTAAGCCTTCATCGCCGGCCACACTGGTCACAGTGCCCAGAAGGCTCTCGCCCGCGCGCACTTCCGCGCCCGGCGCCAGCGCGCTGCCGCGCAGCTGTACCGTCCGTTTGCGGATCAAGGCCTTGCGTTTCATCCGGCTCGCCACTTCCTGGCCGACAAAGCAGCCTTTCTTGTAGTCGATGCCGTGCATCAGATCCATGTTCACGTCGGTCGGGAACACTTCTGCGGCGCGGTAGTCGCGGCCCCATTCGGGCACGCCCGCCGCGATGCGCTTTTTCTCGTAGAGCGCCGGATCAGTTTCTCCGGTGACGTCAGACACGGGCGCGACGCTGCGCCAGAACAGGAGCGCGCTGCGGGGATCGTCATCGCCCGACTCGCCGGACACGGCCGCCAGTGTCTCGTCACGCGAAATCTCCACCGCCGAGCGCAGCCGGAACATCTTCAGCCGTTTCAGCAAGTCGTCGGCCGCATCCTCGTGCACATCGATCTGCACGCCGTCAGCTGTGCGGTGGGCGATATAGTCCGCGATGATCTTGCCCTGCGGCGTCAGCAGCGCGCCATAGCGCGCCTCGCCTTCGGTCCAGTCGGCCACCGTATGCGTCACCGTCCGCTCGAGCAGGGCGAGCGTGTCGGGCCCGGTCAGGGTGAGAATGGCGCGGTTTGGCAGGCGGTGCATGGGGGCGTTCTAGGCCTTCCGCGCGCCGCCGTCATCAGGCCTTTCCGCCCGGCAGGGCCGCGATCACGGCCGCCGCCAGCGCGCTCTTCAGCAGCGATCCGGCGAGGAAGGGCACAACGCCCGACCCCAGCGCCACTTCCGGCGAGGTCAACATTGCCAGCCAGCCACCGCCGATCACAAGGATCAGGGCGTGAAGGCCGAGGAAGCCTGCGAAACGGATCCCGTGCCCTTCCAGCGACTGGGCCTTGGGCAGGAAGCCGGCCAGGAACGCGGCCACCGGGAAGGCGAACAGATAGCCCGCCGTCGGTCCCGCAAAGGCTGCCAGGCCCGTCTTGCCGCCCGCCAGAACCGGCGCGCCGCCCATCGCGAGCCCCAGCCAGGCGAGCACGATCGCCGCGCCCGCGCGCGGCCCGGCCACGGCGCCGAGTAACACCACAACCAGCGTCTGCAGCGTCACCGGCACCGGATACATCGGCAGCGACACATAGGAAGACACGGTCAGCGCCGCGATGCCCGCCAACCCGATCAGGACCGGGCGCAGCAGCGGATGGGCAGGCGAGCGGGCGGGGGCCTTGGGCATGGGAGGTGCCTTGCGGGTCTGGTTCGGCGCCACTTTTGTGCGGTGCACACCGAGGGGGCAAGCCGAAACCCGGCCCTGTGCCGCTCCGCCCCGATGACAGGGGCCCGCGTCGGGGGCATAAGGGCGTCATGACCCAAGTCTTTGACCTCATCCTTCGCGGCGGCACGGTCGTCACACCCGGCGGCCAGATCCAGACCGACATCGGCATCATCAACGAACGCATCGCCCGCATCGGCGATCTCTCGCAGGCTGCAGCCGGCGAAATCTACGGCGCGGCCGGCCTGCACATCCTGCCGGGCGTTATCGACAGCCAGGTCCACTTCCGCGAGCCGGGCCTGGAACACAAGGCTGACCTCGAAACCGAGGCCCGCTCCGCCGCGCTGGGCGGGGTCACCGCCGTGTTCGAGATGCCCAACACCAATCCCTCGACCATCACGCCGGACCTGCTGCAGGACAAGCTGAACCGCGCGAAGGGCCGCATGGATGTCGACCACGCCTTCTATGCGGGCGCGACCCATACCAATACCGACCTGCTGCCCGAGATGGAGCGCATGGTGGGCTGCTGCGGCGTGAAGGTGTTCATGGGCGCCTCCACCGGCGATCTGCTTGTGCAGGATGACGAGGGCGTTGCCGCCGTCATCAAGGCCATCAAGCGCCGCGCCGCTTTCCATTCCGAAGACGAATACCGCCTCGCCGAGCGCCGCCCGCTGGCCCGCACCGGCGACTGGACCAGCCATCCCGAAGTGCGCGACGTCGAAAGCGCCGTGATGTCCACCAAACGCCTCCTGCGCATCGCCCGCGCCGCCGGCAAGCGCATCCACGTGCTGCACATTTCAACCGCCGAGGAGCTGGAAATCCTGCGCGACGCCAAGGATGTCGCCTCGGTCGAATGCCTGCCGCAACACCTCACGCTGGCCGCACCGGAATGCTACGAGCGCCTGAAGGGCTATGCCCAGATGAACCCGCCGATCCGAGAGGCCCGCCACCGCGAAGCGCTCTGGCGTGCGGTCAATGCCGGCATCGTCGACGTCATGGGTTCCGACCACGCGCCCCACACGAAGGAAGAGAAAGCCCGGCCATATCCCGCGTCGCCCTCGGGCATGCCCGGCGTTCAGACCCTGGTGCCGATCATGCTGACCCATGTGAACGAGGGAAAGCTCAGCCTGCAGAGATTTGTCGAGCTGACCTCTGCCGGCCCGCAGCGCGTCTTCGGCCTCGCCGACAAGGGCCGCATTGCCGAGGGCTATCATGCCGACTTCACCATCGTGGACCTGAAGCACAAGGAGACCATCACCGCCGACTGGTCGAAGTCCAAGTGCGGCTGGACTCCGTTTGACGGTTTCGAAGCCACCGGCTGGCCGGTTGCCACCGTTATCCGCGGCGGCTTCGTCATGCGCGACGGCGAGATCACCCGCAAGGGCGGCGGCAAACCTGTCCGCTTCAACGAAACACTGGAGCCTCAGGGTTGATCCCGCCGCCGCTGATCGACGCGCTGCGCACCCGCTACTCGGAGCCGCAGCGCCACTATCACAGCTGGGACCATATCGAAGCATTGTTGCGCCACTATCGCCGTTGGGAGGCGCACTTCCATCGCCCGGTCCCGGTGCTCTGGGCGCTCTACTGGCATGATGCGATCTATGATCCGCAGGCGAAAGACAATGAGGAGCAGAGCGCGATCCTGCTGGAACATGATGCGCAAGGCCATCTGCCTGCAGACGATATCGCCTTCGCCGCGGCCATCGTCTGCGCCACCACGGCCCACAAGGTGCCGGACGGGTTGAGTGCGGAAGACGCCGCCGATGCGGCGCTGTTTCTCGACCTCGATCTTTCAATCCTCGGTACGCCGGTCCAAGTCTATGATCGCTACGAGACGGATATCCGCAAGGAGTACGCCTTCGTGCCAGAGGTCGCCTTCTGCGCCGGGCGCGGGGCTATCCTCAAGGGTTTCCTTGCCCGCGAGCGACTCTATCTGACGGACCTCGCCCATGCCGAATGGGACGCGCCCGCCCGGGCAAACCTGAAACGGGCGATTGCCGCGCTTCAGCCATCGCAATAAGTAGTCGCCCCCGTGACACCGCACGCCTGAACGGCAATAAATACACTGGGGAGGCGACCTGATGAACGATACGGTACCGGCGCGCAAGAGTATCGGCCTGCGGCGCACGCTGATCTGGCTCTACGAAGGTGTCGGCGCGTGGCCGGTCGCGTTTCGCTGGGCCGTGTTCATCTTCGACATCCTGACGATCAGCTATTTCCTGGCCTCGCCCTTCCTGCCGCATTCCGGTGTGCACCACTGGCTGGACTATACGATCGGCTCGGTCATCGCGCTCGATCTTGTCGCGCGCTTCTATATCGCCCCGACCAAGCGCCGCTTCTTCATGCGCTTCATGAATATTGCAGACCTGATCGTGGTCTTCTCCATGCTCGCGCCGCTGATCTCGCAGAACTATGCCTTCCTGCGGGTCATCCGCGCGCTGCGGGTCGCGCGCGCCTTCAGCATCCTCAATGAGCGCAGCCCGCTCGCCAAATACCTGCGGCTGCACCGCGCCGTGATTGAGCGGGCAGTTAACCTCGTCGTCTTTCTCTTCATCATGTCGGCGCTGGTCTATGCCAATCAGGTCCGCAAGCCGGGCTCGGATATCCACAACTATCTCGACGCCTTCTACTTCACCGTTACCAGCCTGACGACGACCGGCTATGGCGATGTCGTGCTCGTCGGCTGGAGTGGCCGTGTCCTGCCCATCGTTATCATGCTGCTCGGCGTCACCCTCTTTCTCCGCCTGCTCAAGGAGCTGGTCACGCCGTCGGAGAAAGTCGATGTCGAGTGCACAAAATGCGGCCTCCATCGTCATGACAGAGATTCGGTGCATTGCCGCCACTGCGGAAACGTCATCTATATCGAGAATGAAGGGTTCGAACCCTGAGCCTTGGGGCTTGCCCTGCCGCGCGGACCCGTCAAAGTTTCCGCCTGTCCTGATGTCCACGAAATCCGGAGTTTTCTATGTCCTTCAAGCCGGCTGCCCTGTTTGCGTCTGCCCTGCTTCTTGTCGCCCCGGTAGCTATCGCTGAGGAGCGTACCGAGTTCGAACAGGCGGCGCGCGAGCTCTACCAGACGGCCGTTGAGATCCGCACGGCGCGCGGGCAGGGCAAGACGCATGAGCTGGTAGACTACCTCGCCAGCGAGCTGAAAGCCGCCGGCTTTGCAGAATCCGACATCCGGATCACCGACCACGACAATGATGGCGAGCAGGTCCAGGGCCTTATGGTGTGGTATCGCGCGGATGGCACGCCGAAGCAAAAACCGATCGTCTTCCTCGCCCACATGGATGTGGTAGATGCGCTCCCGGAAAGCTGGGTGCGCTATCCGTTCGAATTGATCGAGGAGGACGGCTACTTCTTCGGCCGTGGTACATCCGACAACAAGTACGGTGTCGTCAGTCTTGTCTCGAATTTCATCCGGCTGAGGCAGGAAGGGTTCAAGCCGGACCGCGATCTCGTTATCGCCCTGTCCGGTGACGAGGAAACCGGAATGGTGTCCACGCGTGCGCAGGCCGAGTACATCGCCGGCCATGTCGATCCGGCCTATGTCCTGAACGCCGACGCCGGCGGGCTGACCCTCGGCATGGATGGCCAGGCCTTGTTCTACAGCATACAGGGCGCGGAGAAGACCTATGCCAGCTTCGAGCTGACAGTCACCAATCCCGGCGGCCACTCGTCCGCCCCGCGCGCCGACAACGCGATCTATGAACTCGCCGATGCGCTCAAGAAGATCGAGGCCTACAAGTTCCCGGTCATGCACAGCCCGTTGACGCTCGCATCCTTCCGCGCCGCCGGTGGACAGACGCCGGGCCCGCTCGGCGAGGCGATGCTGGCCTTCGCCGAAAATCCTGCCGACGCGTCCGCCATCGCAGTGTTGCGCGCCGACCCCTCCACTGTTGGCACGACCGGCACCACCTGCATCGCCACCATGCTGCGCGCCGGCCATGCCGACAACGCGCTTCCTCAATGGGCGACCGCCACCATCAACTGCCGCATCTTCCCGGGCGTGGGTATCGACGCCACCGAGCAGACCTTGAAGGACGTCGTCGGAAATGACGCCGTCAAGTTCAAGCGGATTTCCAATCTCGTCGAGAGCCCGGAATCCAGAATTCCCGATGAGGTCCTTGCGGCGGTGAAGGCCGCGCTCGCGGAACGCGGTCTCGACGGGCTGGCGATTCTTCCGCACATGTCGTCGGGTGGCACCGACGGCATGCATTACCGCAACCTCGGCTATGACACGGTCGGTATTGGCGGCGGTGCGTCCAAACCGAACGATACCTTCGCACACGGTCTCAATGAGCGTCTTTTGGTCAGTGCCTTCTATGACGGGCTCGACCATTGGTATGTCATCATGAAGGAGCTCGCCGGCGGCGCGAACTGACATCCTCCGGCTGCACCCCGGCCGGGGATGGGGCTTGCCCTTTCCGGCGCACTGCGCGAGCTAGCACAACAGAAAACACGAGGCATGGCCGCCGCCCGGCGCCCTGCGGGGAGATTGAAGACCGCCATGAGCAAGACCGCCCATATCCCGTTCCGAGAGGTTCCGTACCTGCCGCTCAAGGTCAATATCGACCGGCGCCCGGACGGTACGATCTATCTCTCCAACGGCCAGCCGCTGAAGCCGCATCCGCCGCACATGCTGGCGCCGCTGGTGAAGTGGGCCGCCGAGCGCCCGGACCAGGTCTGGCTCGCCGAGCGCTGGCCCACCGATCCCGCCCGGCCCGGCTGGCGCGAGGTGACGTATGCGGAGGGTCTTGCCGAGGTCAAGCGCCTTGCTGCCGCCTTCCTCAGCGAAGGGGCAGGGCAGGGCGCGCCGTTGATGATCCTGTCCAAGAACTCGATAGACCATGCGCTCCTGATGTATGCTGCCATGTGGTCCGGCAGCCCGGTCGTCCCGGTCACGCCCGCCTATGCGCTCCTCAGCCAGGACCTGGTGCGCCTCAACTATATCGACCGGCTGACCCAGCCGACATTCATCTATGTGGAAGACGGCGCCGAATACCAGCGCGCCCTGAACGGCATGGATCTCGGCGACCGGCTCGTCATCTATTCCCGCAACGCGCCCGACGTGCCCCGCGCCGTCAGCTTCGAGGATTTCGCCGGGCTGGCGGGCGACGCGGTCGATGCCGCCTATGCCGCGCTGACGCCGTCGACTGTCGCCAAGTACATGCTCACCTCCGGCTCCACCGGCGAGCCCAAGGCCGTCATCAACACGCATGGCATGGTCGCCGCGAACGCGAAGATGATCCGCTCGGTCTGGAACGAGGAACGCCTTGATGAGCTTACCAGCGGTCCGCAGGTCATGGTGAACTTCCTGCCCTGGAGCCACACCTACGGCACCCATTCCATCCTGCACAACATGCTGGACTGGGGCGGCACGCTGTATATCTGCCAGGGCGCGCCGACGCCCCAGCGTCTGCCGGAGATGCTCCGTAACCTGAAGGAAATCCCCACCACCCAGCACACGACCGTGCCGCAGGCCTGGGCCGCGCTCGCCACCGCGCTGGAGCAGGATGACGCGCTGGCCGAAGTCTTCTTCTCGCGCCTCATCTCCATGGCCTATGGCGGCGCCGCAATGGGCCAGGACATCTACGAACGCATCCAGGATGTCGCCGTCCGCATCACGGGTGAGCGCATCTCGCTGTCGGCCGGCTATGGCGCCACCGAGACGTCGCCCACCGCGTCCAACGTCCACTGGCCGAATGGCACGATGGGCCTGATCGGCCTGCCGCTGCCCGGCAACACGTTCAAGCTCGTGCCCACCGGCACCAAGCTCGAACTGCGCGTCAAGGGCGTCAACGTCACGCCCGGCTACTTCCGGAATCCGGAAAAGACCGCAGAAGCGTTCGACGAGGAAGGTTATTACCGCCTCGGCGACGCCGTCCGCTTCGTCGATCCCGCCGTGCCCGAGAAGGGCCTCGCTTTCGATGGTCGCACGGTGGAGGAGTTCAAGCTCGCCAGCGGCACCTGGGTCTCCACCGGCTCGGTCCGTGTCGCCGCGGTTGCAGCCACCGGCGGCATCTTGTCGGACGCCATCGTCTGCGGCCTGAACCACGACGAGATCGGCCTGCTCGGCTTCCTCAACGAGACCTATTGCCACCGGCTCACCGGCGGTCCGCTGCCACTCGACGCCCTCGTCAAGCACCCCGCCATCGAGACCGCGCTGCGCCGCGCGCTGGAAGACTACAACCGCAAGAATCCGAACGCCGCCTCGCGGATCGCGCGGATCCTGTTGCAGACCACACAGCCCCAATCCGACCTCGGCGAGATCACCGAGAAGGGCTACATCAACCAGTCGCGCACCCAGGAAATCCGAGCGGACCAGATTTCGCTACTTTATGCTGCAGAGCCTTCGCCGGGTAAGCTCCTGATTTGAATTGACCCGCGCGTCTTGTCGCGGCTGAAAGCAAACATGAGCATTGTGCAGGGCTCGATTTCTCTATTCTGAACGGTATAGTCTGGCTCAGGCTGTAGTGTATGCTGCAGCTCAGCCATTCCCCTTTGGCTTAGGGCGGGCCGCACAGCGATCACGGAAGACCCCTTGCTTCCAGTTCGCCGTGCGGCCCGTTTCGCTTTTGCACCCAGCTCGGTTTTCGCCTAAGCACCGGACGCAAGACAAAAATCGGGAGGCAGGAATGGCTGCGGCAGACACCGGCATGACGGGCGCACAAGCGCTGGTTTCAACCCTGGCAGACCATGGCGTCACCGCCTGCTTCGCCAACCCCGGCACCTCGGAAATGCACCTCGTCACCGCGCTCGACCACGAGCCGCGCATCCGCTCGGTGCTCTGCCTCTTCGAAGGCGTCGCCACCGGCGCCGCCGATGGCCATGCCCGCGTCACCGGCGGGCCTGCGATGACGCTGCTGCACCTCGGCGCCGGCTTCCTGAATGGCGGCGCCAACATCCACAACGCCAAGCGTGCCTGGACGCCGATGGTCAACGTGATCGGCGATCATGCCGTGCCCCACCTGCGCTATGATGCGCCGCTCACCTCCAACATCCTCGGCCTCGCAGGCCCGAACTCGATCTGGATCAAGTCTGCCAATTCTGTTGCCGACGCCGGCAATCTCGCCGCCGAGGCCTGGGAGGCAAGCTTCGGCCCGGTCTCCGGCCCGGTCTCGCTGCTGCTGCCGGCCGACACCGCTTGGAACGAAGGCGGCGTCCCCGGCAAGGCCCGCAAGCGTCCATCGCGGCGCGCGCCCGATGCTGGCCGTATCGACGCGGCCGCCAAGGCGGTGCGCGCGGCGAAGAAGCCGGTCATCCTGATCAACGGCACCGCGCTGGCGCCCGCTGGTCTCGCCCATGCCGCGCGTCTCAAGGCCGCCGGCTTGCGCGTGATCACCGACACGTTCTTCCCGCGCCAGGCGCGCGGCGCCGGCCTCTTTGCGCCGGACCGGATGCAGTATTTCGCCGAAGGCGCGATGGCTGATCTTGAAGGCTCGGACCTAATGCTGGTCGCGGGCACGCAGGTGCCGGTCGCCTTTTTCTCCTATCCGGGCAAGCCGAGCGTGCTGGTGCCGGACGGCTGCACCCCGATGGTCCTCGGCGGCCCCGAATCCGACAGCGCGGCGATCCTCGGCGCGCTCGCTGATGCCCTCGGCGCCAAGGCCTCTGCCGACGCCGCACCGCTCGACCTGCCGGGCCAGCCCACCGGCGCGCTGAACGCGGCAACGGTTGGCGCCTCCATCGCCCGCCACATGCCGGAAGGCACCTTCGTTTCCGATGATGGCGTCTCCAACGGTCTGCCCTGCTTCATGATGACCGGCCGCGCCCGTCCGCACGAATGGATGATGCTCACGGGCGGCGCCATCGGGCAGGGCCTGCCGCTCGCGCTCGGCGCCGCCGTGGCCGCGAAAGGCCGTGCCAAGGTGCTTTGCCTCTCCGGCGACGGCGCCGCGATGTACACCAACCAGGCCTTGTGGAGCATGGCGCGCGAAGGCGTCGACGTCGTCAACGTCATCTTCGTCAACCATTCCTACCGTATCCTGAACATCGAACTCGCTCGCACCGGCGCCGGTAATCCAGGCCGCGTCGCCGAAGACCTGCTCGGCCTCGGCCGCCCTGAGATAGACTGGGTCAAGCTTTCGGAGGCGCAGGGTGTGCCGGCCGTAAACGCCACGACCGCCGAAGAGTTCGACACGGCCCTCGAACGCGCCTTTGCCGCCGGCGGTCCCCAACTCATCGCCGCCCACGTCCCGGCCCGCTGACCCCAACCTCTCCTCTCCAGCTCATCCCGGCTAAAGCCGGGATCCAGTCTGATGGGCGCAATCTTGTTGCGCTGGCCGCGGGCTTTCGCCGGGATGAGCGGCAGTCGAAAAGCCCAAAAAACCTGTCAACCGGCCAGCCCAAAGCTGCGTCCGGACGCCCGCGCTGAAGCGGTCCACAAGATTGACCGGGCGCCTTGCCGTGTTACGCTTGGCGGATGGACAAGAAGGCCGATCCGTCCGCTGCCGCGCCTTCAGGCGCCCATGCCGATGTTGTGCGCGAGGTCGCCCTGTCCCGGTCGGGCGCCGCCCGCTCCACCATCGCCGCCTCCTGGGCCCGCTCGCTCACGACGCACGGGCTTGCGCCGGATGCGCCGCGCCGGGACGTCCGCATCGACGTGTCCGGTCTGTTGCAGCGCCGCGAAATGCTGGGCCGGATGCTGGAGATTTCCAATCCGGTCATGGACCGTCTGCACGCCAGTCTCAGCCTGGCCGGTTGCAGCATCTTCCTGTGCGACACCGGCGGTATCGTGCTCGACCAGCGCACGCCCGAGGCGGATGAAGGCGTGTTCCGCGCCGCCGGCCTGTGGCAGGGCGCCGACTGGTCGGAGTCCACGCAAGGCACCAATGGCATCGGTACCTGCATTGCCGAGCAGCGTGTCATCACGGTCTACCGCGACCAGCATTTCCGCGACAGCAATACGGTGATGACCTGCATGGGCGCGCCGGTCTTCGATGAGGAGGGCGAGCTGGCGGCAGTGCTGGATGTCTCCTCCTGCCGGTCAGACCTGACGCAGCCGTTCGCCACGCTGATCGCGCAGACGGTGGCTGACGCCGCCCGGCAGATCGAGGCCGACCATTTCCAGAGCGTCTTCTCCGGCCGGCGCATCGTGCGCGGGCGCGGTGACGGCCAGCGCGGCGCGGTCCTGTTCGCGGTCGATGCGGACGATCTGGTGATCGGCGCCACCCGCGCGGCCCGGCAAGTCTACAGCCTCGGCCCGGACGCCTTCGCGACGCCGCGCCCGGCTGGCGATGTGTTCGGCGATTCCGATCAGCGCGGCGTCGGCCTCGACAGCGCCGAGCGGCGGGAACTGAAGCGCGCCATCGCCCGCGCCGATGGCAACATGGCCGCCGCCGCCCGCGCCCTCGGCATCAGCCGGGCGACGCTCTACCGGCGCATGGAACGGCTTGGCGTCACCAGCGGCTGATCTTTCTCCGGTCAACCTGTCTCAGTTCTGAGACACTTCTGACCGAGCGCCCGCCGCGCCGGGCTGACACGGCCCGCCTGCGGGACGATCCTTCTCTCCAGTCTTCGCACCATGACGAAGCGTGCAAACTGGAAGAGGAAACACCAAATGGCTGACACACAAGTTCTCGACACGTCGACGCTGAAATCTCCGTTCAAGGAGCGTTACGACAATTTCATCGGCGGAAAATTCGTGCCGCCCGTCGCAGGCCGCTATTTCGACAATCCGTCGCCGATCACCGGCAAGACGATCTGTTCGGTTGCGCGCTCCGATGCGGCGGACATAAATGCCGCGCTCGACGCCGCGCATGCAGCGAAAGACGCCTGGGGCCGAACCTCCGTAGCTGAACGATCTCTGATCCTGAACCGGATCGCCGACCGGATGGAGCAGAACCTGGAACGGCTCGCCACCTGCGAGACTTGGGATAATGGCAAGCCGGTCCGCGAGACCATGGCGGCCGACATGCCGCTCGCCGTCGATCACTTCCGCTACTTCGCGGGCTGCATCCGCGCGCAGGAAGGCGGCATCAGCGAGATCGACCATGACACGGTCGCCTATCACTTCCACGAACCCCTCGGCGTGGTCGGACAGATCATCCCGTGGAACTTCCCGCTGCTGATGGCGGTATGGAAACTCGCGCCCGCGCTCGCCGCCGGCAACTGCGTTGTATTGAAACCCGCCGAGCAGACGCCCGCGTCGATCATGGTGCTGGCCGAACTGATCGGTGACCTGTTGCCGCCGGGTGTGCTCAATATCGTCAACGGCTTCGGGCTCGAGGCCGGCAAGCCGCTCGCTTCCAGCAAGCGCATCGCCAAGATCGCCTTCACGGGCGAGACGACGACGGGCCGGCTCATCATGCAGTATGCGTCCGAGAACATCATCCCGGTCACGCTGGAGCTCGGCGGCAAGTCGCCGAACATCTTCTTCGCGGACGTGATGCGCGAGGACGATGACTTCCTCGACAAGGCCATCGAAGGCTTCGTGATGTTCGCGCTGAACCAGGGCGAGGTGTGCACGTGTCCGTCGCGCGCCCTGATCCATGAGTCGATCTATGACCGCTTCATGGAGCGTGCGCTGAAGCGCGTGGCGGCCATCAAGCTCGGCAACCCGCTGGACCCCGCCACGATGGTCGGCGCGCAGGCGTCGTCGGAACAGAAGGACAAAATCCTCTCCTATTTCGACATCGGCCGGCAGGAAGGCGCTGAAGTGCTCGCGGGCGGCAAGGCCGTCGATCATGGCGGAGAACTCTCCGGCGGCTATTACATCCAGCCGACGGTCCTGAAAGGCCACAACAAGATGCGGGTCTTCCAGGAGGAGATCTTCGGACCGGTCGTCTCCGTCACCACCTTCAAGGATGATGCCGACGCGCTCGCCATCGCCAATGACACGCTCTACGGCCTCGGCGCCGGTGTGTGGAGCCGCGAGGCGAACACCTGCTACCGCTTCGGGCGCGCCATCCAGGCCGGCCGAGTCTGGACGAACTGCTACCACGCCTATCCGGCCCATGCGGCCTTCGGCGGGTACAAGCAGTCCGGCATCGGCCGCGAGAACCATTCGAAGATGCTCGACCACTACCAGCAGACCAAGAACATGCTGGTGAGCTACGCGCCGAAGAAACTCGGCTTCTTCTGATCGCCGGAGATCCCCTCCCGGCGAATGAGCAGTTCCGGCGCGGCGTACTCCCACCCAGACGCGCCGGAACTTGCCGCTCCGCCCGGCCGGTGCTTAGAGGTGATGCATGAGCCCGCCCATGACCCGGCCGCCGCGCGTGACTGCCACCCCGGCGGCGCGCGACCTGATCGCGGAGATCCGAAAGGATCATCCCGACATCCTATTCCATCAGTCCGGCGGCTGCTGCGACGGGTCGAGCCCGATGTGCTACCCGGTCAGCGATTTCCGGGTCGGCGAGGTCGACATCTGCCTCGGCGAGATCGACGGGGTGAAGGTCTTCATTTCCGAGAGCCAGTTCGAGGCCTGGAAACACACCCAGCTGATCCTCGATGTCGTGCCCGGCCGGGGCGGGATGTTCTCGCTCGACAATGGCCGCGAGCGCCGCTTCCTCTCCCGCGCCCGGACCTTCACCGACACAGAACTTGCCGCGCTGGGTTGAGTTGGCGCCTTGAGCCGCACCGCCCTTGCGATTCGGACCGGGCCCGCGCATATACGCCCCCGGAGGCAGGCGGCGGACGGGCCGCTCGCCAATCGGGTCAGGCGGGGAACCGAGCAGCCCTAACGAGCTTCAGCCCGGGTCGTTTGCCTGTCTCCACCCTGATCCTTCGTGCCGATGGATCGTGAGTCGCTCCCATAAAAATTCGATTGTGCTGGCCGGCCCTTTCACGGGCCGATCGGGCCGCGTCGTTTTGGCCTTCGGGCAGCCGGGCTGAATCGCCCGCAGGATGGGCCATCCAGCGGCGGCGTTAACTTTTCATTCAGGAGTTTTCCACGCCTCTTTGACGGATTTGTAAAATGGGGCGTTGACCGGAAATTAACCTTCGGACACTATATGTAGTGTCAGGGAAGAGGCGCTAAACCATATTTGGTTGAATGCCCCAAAAACCCAGTAAAAGCAGGAAGATTCAGGAGGGTCGCCATGTCGGCAACCAACGCACAATCCGTCGCTAAAGAGGCCGCGCGCAAGGGCAAGCCGAAGGCTGGTACCGAAGCGAAGATCGCGCTGGTCCAGGGCCACGGGATCAAGACTGATCCGTCGCGGGATTCGCTGTTGACCGACTTCGGCAAGAAGACGCTGGATGACCGTTACCTGCTGCCGGGCGAGACCTATCAGGACATGTTCGCCCGCGTCGCCTCCGCCTATGCGGATGATGCGGCCCATGCCCAGCGCCTCTACGACTATATCTCGAAACTCTGGTTCATGCCGGCCACCCCGGTGCTATCGAATGGCGGCGCTGATCGCGGCCTGCCGATCTCCTGCTTCCTGAACCAGGTCGGCGACTCGCTGGACGATATCGTCGAGACCTGGACCGAGAACGTCTGGCTCGCCTCGAACGGCGGCGGCATCGGCACCTATTGGGGCAATGTCCGCTCGATCGGCGAGAAGGTCGGCCAGAACGGTCAGACCTCGGGAATAATTCCCTTCATCCGCGTGATGGACTCGCTGACGCTTGCTATCTCGCAAGGCTCGCTGCGCCGCGGGTCGGCCGCGTGCTATCTCGACATCCATCACCCGGAAATCGAGGAGTTCCTCGAGATCCGCAAAGCCTCGGGCGACTTCAACCGCAAGAGCCTCAACCTCCACCACGGCATCAACATTACCGATGCCTTCATGGAAGCGGTGCGCAACGATGAAGACTTCGGCCTGATCTCGCCGAAGTCCGGCGACGTGCTGAAGACCGTCAACGCCCGCAAGCTGTGGCAGAAGATCCTCGAGCTGCGCATGCAGACCGGCGAGCCGTACCTTCTGTTCACTGACACCGTGAACAACGCCATGCCGGCGCACCAGAAGCGCCTTGGCCTGAAGGTCACGCAGTCGAACCTCTGCTCGGAAATCACGCTGCCGACCGGCGTTGACCATCGCGGCGTCGACCGCACGGCGGTCTGCTGCCTCTCGTCGGTCAATGCCGAGACCTTCCTCGAATGGTCGAAAGAGCCGATGTTCATGGAAGACGTGTTCCGCTTCCTCGACAACGTGCTGGAAGACTTCATCCAGCGCGCGCCGCCGGAAATGGCCCGCGCGGTCTACTCGGCCAAGCGCGAGCGGTCGGTCGGTCTGGGTGTCATGGGCTTCCACTCTTTCCTGCAGGCGATGAACGTCTCGCTGGAGAGCGCCACGGCGAAGGCCCTGAACCTCAAGATCTTCAAGCATATCCGCCAGGGCGCGGACGCGGCCTCGGTGAAACTCGCCAAGGAACGCGGCCCCTGCGAAGACGCCCGCGATGTCGGCATGATGGCCCGCTTCTCGAACAAGCTGGCGGTGGCGCCCACCGCGTCGATCTCGATCATCTGCGGCGGCACCTCGGCTGGCATCGAGCCGATCCCGGCCAACGTGTACACGCACAAGACCCTGTCGGGTTCGTTCACGGTCAAGAACCAGCAGCTTGAAGCGCTTCTGGAGACCAAGGGCCTCAACACGCCGGAGATCTGGGGATCGATCCTCGAACACGAAGGCTCGGTGCAGCATCTCGACTGCCTCGACCAGTTCGAGAAGGACATCTACAAGACAGCCTTCGAACTCGACCAGCGGTGGATCATCGAACTGGCAGCCGACCGCACGCCGTTCATCTGCCAGTCGCAGTCTCTGAACCTCTTCCTGCCGGGCGACATCGACAAGTGGGACCTGCACATGCTGCACTGGACGGCATGGGAGCGGGGCCTGAAATCGCTGTACTATTGCCGCTCGAAATCGGTCCAGCGCGCGTCTTTTGCCGGCTCTGAAAAGATCGAGGCCGAGAAGATGGACGTCGCCGTCACCGACTATGACGAGTGTCTGGCCTGCCAATAGGCCCGGACCGTTCCGGTTGAAACGTTAATGTGAGCGGCCCGCCAACCGGCGGGCCGTTCATCTTTTCGGGGTCCGGAAGTCCGCCACAATTTCGTCAATTGTATCAACCGGTTAATGGAGTCCGGCCCGGGGCTTGGCTGTCCTTCGGCCCAAATAGTGCCAGATTTCCGGGCGTTGGCCCGGAATCTGTAGGTACCGCTTCAGTGGCGATGAATTAATCTTTGAGGGGCGAAAAGGCGGTTGGGACGCCAAGTCCTTCATGTTACTTTAGCCAGACGGGGTCAACTTCTTACGTGAGTGGAGTAAGGAATCTGACCGTGAAAGGTATTAGAGGAATGGCCTTCGCATTTGCCACGAGCCTTGTTACCCTGGCCTGTCAGGGGTGCGTTTCGTCGGGCGCTGCAGACTATGCTTATGCCGAACCCGCCGTCGAACCCTCGCTGGGCATGTCCCTGGCCGTGCCGGGATCGTTCGGAAGCGGCGCTCTCAATGCGCCCACCGACAGCGCGCTCAGTGATACAGGCGCCGGTCTTGGCGCGCCGGTTGGATCGGTCTCCAGTGTTCTGCTGACAGGCCCCGATTCAGACGTCACCGTCTTCGCCACAAATGCGCCGCCGTCAGCTTTCAGCCTGACCGGGTCGGGCATTGCCGGCCTTCCGCAATCGGATCTTTCCTTCGGCTGGTCTTCCAGCCCGGTGTTGAGCTCATTGGCCGCCGATCTGGCGACGGCCCGCTATGGCCAGCCCGATCCTGAAACCCGCAACGTTTCGATCGGCCTGTCATTGGCCGCCACCAGCACCCAGACCGGTCTGGCCTTCGACGTCGGACTGGCCCCGCGCCTGGCCGTGCGCGATGGCGGCGACCTCAAGGGCAAGCGTCTGGGCGGTGAACTGCGCTTTGGTCAGGGTCTCGACGTGCTTCAGTCCAGCGAGGCGCCCAAAGGCTGGTACGTGTTTGTCGGCGCAGATGGCGAAGCGCTCGTCTGGGATACCGACATGCAGCGCCTCGGCGTGGACGCGCTGAGCGACATGCAGCTGACCGACCAGCTGACGGTCGGCGACCTGCAGGCCGGTGTCTCGATCCAGCGCGCCGGCGGTGAGTTGTCATTGAGCTATATCCGGCGCGAAATGCGCTTCAGCGACCGCAATGGCAGTCTCTCCGACACCGAAGATTTTGCCGGCATCAGTTTCACCATGCGGCGTTGATCTGCCCCTTCCGAATACCATTGCAACTGACCCCTCACCCCTGCTTCGGCAGGGGTTTTCTTTTTTTGGCCGGGCGTCAGATCACGCTGGCAGTGATGTTGACGGCAAGGGCGAGGACGCCGAGATTGAAGAAGAAGGCAGCGAGGCCGTGGAGGGTGGCGGCCTTGCGCAGCGTGGCGTCGGAGATGGTCACGTCCGACACCTGGCACGTCATTCCGATCACGAACGAAAAATAGCAGAAGTCCGCAAAGCCGGGCACCTCCGTGCCAGGGAAGTTCAGGCCCGCGCGGTCAGCGCCGCCATGCTGGTCGTAATAGAGATGCGAGTATTGGAAGGCGAAAACGAGGTTCGCGAACAGCCAGGCCAGAATGAGGGTCGGGATGCTGATCGCGATGTCGGCGGCCCCCAGACGCGAAGGGCCGGCGATCATCAGGGTCGTGGCGATCAACACGCTGATGAAGGTGGCGAGGGTGACGATGAGCAGCAGGCTGCGTCCGCCGTCATCGCGCGCGCCCCGCTGGCGGGCGGCGGCGGCCGTATCGGCGGACCAGAGCGGCAGGCAGGAGAAGATGAACATGATCGCGGCGAGATCGAAGCCGGTGATCAGGGCGCGCGCGGGCGAGAGCACGGACAATGACAGGCCGCCGATCAGGGCAAAGACGAGGACGAACCCGGTAAAGCGCGGATGCGGTATCGCGTTCATGGAAGGCCTCCCGATCAGCAGGCCGAGACTAGCCCGGGCCGGCAGCCGTGCAACATGCGATCAGGGAAAATCAACCGGCCTGACGCGCGCCGGTTCGACGTGCCAGAACGCTTCAGCCTCCGGGCCGATGGCCGCGAGGACCGGATCGATCTCGTCCGGACGCACGACGGCGCGCAGCGCAATCGCCGTCGCCTCGATACAGTTGACGGGTGTCAGGTTGTGATACGGGCGAAGGGCCTGTGCCTCGGCGGTCTGTTCCGCGCGGCTGCCCCAGGGGGCGGGTTTGGTGGGGTGCCAGCCAATGACGAAGATCGCTCTGGGGATGGAGGGCAGCGTATCCGCAAAGCGGAGCGCCTGATCGACCGTCAGCCGGCGGCGGAAGGTCAGCAGCACGCCTTCTATGGCCGTGTAGGCGGCGTTGTTGCTGATGAGGACCATCTCGTCCTTGGCGACATCCAGGAAGCGCTGCCATTCGGCGCTCGCGTGTCGGTAGGTCCAAGGCATCGGCATGTGCAAAGCGTGCGCCCAGTCCGGCCGGCTGCCCATGCGGTGGCTGGCCGCAAACCGGGCTCAGTCGTCGTCGCGGTCGTCGTCCTGCGGCCCGTCGGCAGTTTCACGGCGGGGGCGGGCGATCAGCTCGCCGAGATCGACGAGCTCGATGAACGTGTCGGCCTCACGGCGCAGATCGTCAGAGATCATCGGCGGGGATGCGTTCATTGTCGAGACGACGGAGACGCGCACGCCCTTGGCTTTCACCGCCTCGACCAGGCGGCGAAAATCGCCATTGCCGCTGAACAGGACTATGTGATCGGCCCAGGCAGCCGCTTCGAGCATATCGACGGCGAGTTCGACATCCATGTTCCCGCGGACCCGCTTGCGGCCTTCGCGGTCGACGAATTCCCGGGCGGACTTCTTGATGACGTTGAAGCCGTTATAGGCCAGCCAGTCGACCAGAGGGCGGATCGGGCTGTAATCGTCGTTTTCGAGCAGGGCGGTGTAGTAGTTGGCGCGTATGAGGCGGCCGCGGGTCTGGAATTCCTTGAAAAGTTTACGGAAATCTATTTCCAGGCCGACGGCGCGGGCCGCTGAGTAGAGGTTTGCGCCATCTATGAACAGGGCGAGTCGCTCATCCTTGTAGAAGGCCATTGGCAATACTCTTTTCTTCCAATAGGAGGGGCATAATCTGTTTGCCCGGAATGTGCCTTTCCACCGCTTACCGGTCCTTGCCAAAGCCTGCAAGGATGGGTTGCCGCGGTGTGCTGCAGCGCATATAAAGGGCGGTTCTCAGGAGATTTGTCCGAAATGGCACGTGTTACCGTCGAAGATTGCATTGAAAAAGTCCCGAACCGGTTCGAGCTGGTGCTGCTCGCCGGGCACCGCGCCCGGATGATCCGTGAAGGTTCGCCCCTGACCGTGGACCGGGACAATGACAAGGATCCCGTCGTCTCGCTGCGCGAGATTGCCGACGCAACGATCGACCTGAAAGTCGTCAAGGAAGCCCTGATCTCGAACCTGCAGGACATCCGTCCGGGCGAGGAGAACGAGCGCGAAGCCGACCGTCAGGCCCTTATGGCTGCTCCGGCCGCGACCGAAGACGACGTTCTGCGCGCCTACCAGGCCGAAATCGAATCCGGGCGCGACGATCGCCTTTAGGAGCCCAAATGGACGGCAGCGCCCTTTCCGGACAGGAAAAAGGGGCTGGCGCTGACGCTGGCACACAGACCGCTGCGCCTGACGCGGCGGATGGGTTGCCCCCGGTTCCGACCCGCGATGAGCTGATTGCAAAGGTTCGGGCCTATCACCCACGGGTGAAGTCCGAACTGCTCGGTCAGGCCTATGACTTCGCCAAGAAGCATCACGGCGTGCAGACGCGCGATTCCGGCGAGGCATATTATTCTCATCCCATCCGGGTTGCGAACCTGCTGGCGGATGTGCACCTCGATGAGGTGACCATCGCCGCCGGTCTGCTGCATGATGTGGTCGAGGACACCGAGATCGACATCGGCGACATCGAGGTTCGCTTCGGCGCGGATGTGGCCGAGCTGGTCGATGGGGTCACGAAGCTCGACAAGCTGGAATTCAGTTCGAAGGAAGCAGCGCAGGCGGAGAACTTCCAGAAGTTCATCCTGGCGATGACGAGTGACATCCGTGTGCTGCTGGTTAAGCTGGCCGACCGGCTGCACAACATGGAAACTCTGCACCATCGCAAGAAGGCGGAAAGCCGCCAGCGCACCGCGCGCGAGACGATGGACATCTATGCGCCGCTGGCGCGCCGGGTGGGTCTTTATGATGTCGCCGCGCGCATGGACGACCTGGCGTTCCAGGAGCTGAACCCCGATGCCCGCCGTGCGATCCTCTACCGGCTGGAAGAGCTGGAGAACGAGAACAAGGGCGACCTTGAGCGCCTGCGCGTTGACCTCACGAAGCTGCTCGACGAGACGGGGCTCAATTACCGCCTGCGCGGCCGGCGCAAGCAGCCCTATTCGCTTTGGCGCAAGCTGGAACGCAAATCCATTTCCTTCCGCGATGTGGCAGACCTGTTCGCCTTCCGCGTGATCCTCGACAACACGCAGGATTGCTACGCTGTGCTCGGCGCCGTGCACACGCATTGGGCCTGCATTCCGGACCGGTTCCGCGACTTCATCTCCGTGCCCAAGCCGAATGGCTATGCCAGCCTGCACACGACTGTACGCGCCTCCGGCAATCGCCGGGTGGAATTGCAGATCCGCACGGTGGCGATGGACCGCACGGCGGAATACGGCGTGGCGGCGCACTGGGGCTACAAGAACCGGTCCTACGGGTTTGACGTCGACTCGGCGCGCGCGGCCGGTCTCGATCCGGAAGCGAACCTCAAGGCCTTCGCCGAACTGCTGCGCGACGGCGCCGAGCCGGGCGAATTCCTCGAGCACGCCAAGCTTGAGATGTACCGCGAACATGTTTTCGCGTTCACGCCGAAGGGAAAGCTGATCATCCTTCCTGCGGGCGCGATGCCGCTGGATTTCGCCTATGCGGTGCACTCGGCGGTGGGCGACACGGCCATCGGTGCACGGATCAACGGCGAAGAGAAGTCCATGCGCCGGCCGCTGAAGAATGGCGACGTGGTGGATATCATCCGTGGGCGTGCACCGGCCGCGTTGGTCGGCTGGGAAGCGATGACCTATACGGGCCGCGCGAAATCCAAGCAGCGCAAGCTCGAGCGCGACCGCGAAGCGGCCGAGTTCCGGCGGCTTGGCGAGGGCCTCATCAACCAGGCGCTGCGCCGGGCTGGGGTCGATCCGATCGACGTGATGCTGATCGAGGTCGCCAAGAAGCTGAAGTTGGACACGATTGACGAGCTGCGCGAGGAGACCGGGCGCGGCAAGGTGCAGACATCGGCCATCGTGCGCGCGGCTTTCCCCGGCTACGAGCCGGACCGGACGGACGATCTGGACAAGCGCCCCATCGACAGCCGCCATGCGCCGCTGTTCGTGGAGGGCAAAGACCTGACGCCGGGCGTGACGCTGCATCTCGGCCAATGCTGCCGCCCGTTGCCGGGCGACCGCATCATCGGCGTGCAGGTGCCCGACAAGGGTCTGGTAGTGCACGTGTCGAGCTGTCCGCGCCTCGCAGAGTATGACGACCAGCCCGAACTGTGGCGCGACCTGAAATGGACCGAGCTGGCGAAGACCGGCGCGGTGGCGATCGGACGCATACGGATCAACGCTTCCAACCAGAAGGGCGTTCTGGCAAAGCTCTGTTCGGCCGTGGCCGAATCCAATGGCAATATCGTCGGCATCTCGACCGGCGCGCGCCAACCCGATTTCATTGAACTGATGATGGATATAGAAGTGGAAGATCTGAAACGACTGACGCAGATCCTGGCGGCGCTGCGTTCGCTGGCTGTTGTTGACCGCGCGGTGCGCGACCAGGAGGGCCAGGATGAACAGTGATCAGGTTCTCGACGTTTTCCGCGCGGCGGGCGCCCTGCTCGAAGGGCATTTCATCCTGTCGTCGGGCCGGCGCAGCCCGGTTTTCCTGCAGAAGGCGCTGGTCTTCTCGCGGCCGGACCTATCGGAGAAGCTCTGCAAGGCGCTCGCCGAAAAGCTGAACGCGACGTTCGGCAAGATCGATGTGGTCGCGGGGCCCGCCGTCGGCGGCATTATTCCGGGCTATGAACTGGCACGCCAGCTGGGCGCGCGCGCGATCTTTGCGGAACGTGTGGACGGCAATCTCGAATTCCGCCGTGGCTTCTCGATTGCCGAAGGCGAGCGGGTGCTCATTGCCGAGGATATCGTGACGACGGGCCTGTCCTTCCGTGAGACGGTTGAGGCGCTCGCGAAGCTGCCGGGCAAAGTGGTGGGCGGGGCGTGCATCATAGACCGGTCCGGCGGGCGCGCCGATGTCGGCTGCCAGCTGATCTCGCTCGCGCAGGTGAACTTCCCGGATTATGCGGCGGACGATCTGCCCCCGGAGCTTGCGGCGATGCCGGCGGTGAAACCGGGCTCGCGGGGGCTTGCCTGATGGCAGGTTTCCTCCGCCTCGGAGTCAATATCGATCACGTTGCGACCATCCGCAACGCGCGCGGCGGGCCGCATCCGAACCCCGTGCGCGCGGCGCAGATCTCTGAGGCGGCAGGCGCCGACGGTATCACCATCCACCTGCGCGAAGATCGCCGGCACATCCGGGACGGAGATATCGAGGCGATCCGCAAGGCGACGCGCCTGCCGATCAATCTCGAAATGGCGGTGACCGAGGAGATGGAGGCCATCGCGGTCGCGTTTCGTCCGCATGCGGCCTGCCTCGTGCCGGAGCGGCGCGAGGAGCGCACGACCGAAGGCGGGCTGGACGTGGCCGGTATGCACAACCGGATTGCCCCGGTGGTCGATGCGCTGCGCAAGGCGGGCGCGCGCGTGTCTCTGTTCATCGAGCCTGACCCCGTGCAGATCGCGGTGGCGGAAGTGCTGCGTGCGCCGGTGGTTGAGCTGCACACCGGCAAGTATGCCGAGCTGTGGCTGGAGGGCGGTGCGGAGGCGGCGGCGCCTGAGCTGGAACGTCTGAAATTCGCGGCGGCCGATGCCCGCCGGCGCGGGATCGAACCGCATGCCGGGCACGGACTGACTTTCGAGAATGTCGGGCCCGTGGCGGCCATTCCCGAGCTGGCCGAACTCAATATCGGCCACTTCCTGATCGGCGAAGCGATCTTCATCGGCCTCGAGGCGGCCATCCGCGAGATGCGGCGCCGGATGGACGTCGCGCGCGGCGCGGCGGTGGCGGCATGATCATCGGTGTCGGCAACGATCTCTGCAATATCGAGCGCATCCAGCGTTCGCTGGACCGGTTCGGCGCGCGCTTCGAGGAACGCGTGTTCACGCCCTACGAGATTGCCAAGGCCCGCAGCCGGCGGCGTGTCGCGGAGACCTATGCGAAGCGGTTTGCGGCGAAGGAAGCCTGCGCCAAGGCGCTGGGCACGGGCGTGCCGCGTGCCGGCGTGCACTGGAAACATCTCGGCGTGGTGAACCTGCCGTCCGGCAAGCCCGGCTTTGAACTGACCGGCGGGGCCGCCACGCGGCTCGCCCGGATCACACCGCTCGGCTACAAGGCGCTCGTGCACCTGACGCTGACCGATGATCACCCTTGGGCGGAGGCTCATGTGATCATCGAAGCCGTACCGCTGGGCGGTTCATGATCCCCGCGCGCCCGAAACGTACACGCCAGCGCGCCGCTGCGAAGGCTATCCGGCCTGCGCTCGGCGATGAGGCCATGGCGGGCGCCGAAGAAGCGTGCGGCTACCGGTTCAAGGACAAGAGCCTCCTGGTGCGTGCGCTGACGCATCCGAGCGCTGTGAGCGCGGCGGAGTCGCTGCTGCATGCGAACCAGCGCCTCGAATTCCTCGGCGACCGGGTGCTCAACCTGCTGATCGCAGAGCGTCTGATCGACCGGCGCCGCAACGAGACCGAAGGCGAACTCGCGCCGCGTCTCAACCGGCTTGTGAAGAAGGGCGCGTGCGCAGAAGCGTTCCGGCATCTGGGTCTGAACGGTTTCCTGCTGATGTCCGACAATGAGATCGCTGCAGGCGGACGTGAGCGCGAGTCGACGCTGGGCGATGCTTGCGAGGCGGTGATTGCCGCAGTCTATCTGGATGGCGGCCTCGGCGCGGCGCGCAAGCTGGTCGAGAAGGGTTGGGCGCCGCAATTCAATACCGGCCCGGCGGAGACCAAGGATCCGAAGACCCTTTTACAGGAACTTGTGCAGGGGCAGGGTTATCCGCTCCCGGAATATGTGGTGAAGAACCGGTCCGGACCGGACCATGCGCCGGTCTATGAAGTCGAAGTCCGCATTGCGCCTCACGGGCATGCGGCAGCGACAGGCGCTTCCAAGCGCGACGCCGAACGACAGGCCGCCGCGCGGATGCTGGAACAATTGAGAGGAAATACATGAGCGACCAAATCGTAACGCATGCGGGCTTTTGCGCCATCATCGGCGCGCCCAATGCGGGCAAGTCGACGCTCACCAACAGGCTCGTCGGGGCGAAGGTCGCCATCGTCACGCACAAGGTGCAGACGACGCGCTTTCCCGTGCGCGGCGTGGCGCAGGTGGGCACGGCGCAGGTGGTGATCGTCGACACGCCGGGCATATTCGTTGCCAAGCGGCGGCTGGACCGGGCGATGGTGAAGGCGGCCTGGGGCGGGGCAGATGACGCCGACGCCGTGGTGCACCTGATCGACGCCTCGGCTTGGGTTGCCGAGCATGAGGGGCACACGACGGGCGCGCAGCGCCACTCGATCGAGGATGACCGCCGGGTGATCCAGCAGCTGAAAGATGCCGGCAAGCGAGCGATCCTGGCGCTGAACAAGATTGACCTTTTCCCGCATGACCGGGTGCTGCCCGTGATGGCGGCGCTGAATGCCGAAGGTGTCTACGACGAGATCTTCATGATCTCAGCCGACAAGGGTGACGGTGTCGAAAAGCTCGCAGCCGCCATCGCGAAGCGCATGCCGGAAAGTGAAGCGCTTTATCCGCCGGACCAGGTGGCCGACCTGCCGATGCGGGTTCTGGCGGCCGAGGTGACGCGCGAGAAACTGATGCTGCGCCTGCACCAGGAACTGCCTTACCAGCTGACGGTCGAGACCGAGAGCTGGGAGGAACGCAAGGACGGGTCCGTCCGTGTACAGCAGGTGATCATCGTGGGCCGTGAGGGGCACAAGGCGATGGTGCTGGGCAAGGGCGGCAGCCTGATCAAGGAGATCGGCCGGCAGGCGCGTGTGGAGCTGAGCGAAATGCTGGAACGTCCGGTGCACCTGTTCCTGTTCGTCAAGGTCGACGAGCGCTGGCAGGAAAAGCGTGAGAATTATTCCGGGTTCGGATTGGAATTTGATGTGTGAACTGGTCGGATGACGGCATCGTTCTGGGCGGACGCAGGTTCGGCGAAGGCGGCCTGATCCTCGATGTCCTGACCGCCGGGCGCGGGCGCCGGTCCGGCCTCGTCTACGGCGGAGCCTCGCGCAAACGACGCGGACAGTACGACGCCGGCAACACGCTGGCGCTCTCCTGGTCCGGCCGGCTCGACGACCAGCTTGGCCGGTTCGATGTAGCCGAGGCGCGGCGCGAACGGGCCTCGCGCCTGCTGGATGATGCGGCGGCCCTTTCCGCCGTGGCGTCGATCACGGCGCTGCTGCGCGCCGGTCTCAATGAAGGCGATGCAGCCGGCTCGAACCTGTTCGAGGCAACGTCGCTGCTGCTGGATGAGCTTGGCAATCCGGACATCTGGCCCGCGCTCTACGTGCGCTGGGAGCTGGGATTGCTGTCGGCGCTTGGATTCGGGCTCGACCTTGAAGAATGCGCGATCAGCGGCGCCAATGACGGGCTGACGCACGTATCGCCGCGCACGGGACGCGCGGTGCGCGGCTCCGAGGCGGAAGATTACATCGACCGGTTGCTGGCCATTCCGGATTTCCTATTGCGCAGCGACGCCGCTGTGATGCCCGGCGACATTGCCGCCGGGCTGAAACTGACCGGGCATTTCATCGAGAACCGCCTGTTCGCTTCGGTTCACCGGGGCATGCCGCCTGAGCGAGCGCGACTGGTGCTCCGGCTGCTGACGAAAACCTAGACCTTCGCGCTGGCGCGTTCGGAGACCTCGGCATACCAACGCCCGATATTCTTGAGCTCAGGGTTCAGCGGCTGGCCGACCTGCCCGCCGAAAACGAGGAAGCAGAACAACAGGATGTCGGCGAGCGTGAAGGTGTCGCCCGCCACGAAGGCGCGGCTGGCGAGCTGGGCGTCGAGGAAGGCGAGACCGTCCTGGGCCTTGGCCTTCAGGCCGGCGGCGGCTTCGGGAATGCAACGCATCCGTGGCTGGAACATCGGCAGGCCTTCGGAATAGCGGAAACCATTGGCCAGCGGCTCCATGATATTGAGGTCTACCCAGCGGGCCCAGCGGCGGGTCTGGGCGCGCGCTTCAGGGGTCTTGCCGATCAGGCTGTCGCCCGGGAATTTCTCGTCGAGATATTCGCAGATTGCGGTGATCTCGGTGATGACCGAGCCGTCGTCCAGAACGAGGCAGGGTGACTGGCCGGCCGGGTTGGTCTTCAGGTAGCCCCCCTCCCGGTTGACGCCCTTCATGATGTCAATGTCCTCGAGTGGCAGCGTGATGCCGCGCTCGGCCATGAACATGCGTACGACGTGCGGATTGGGTCCGATGGATGTGATGAGTTTCAAGGCGTCCTCCCGATTTTTGTTGCCCGGACTGTGCGCGAGGCCGAAGCGGCAAGCAAGGGCACGCCATTCAGCAGGCGTTCAGGTCGAGTTTCTGAAATTGCCAGCGGGGCGTTGATCCACATCAACACAAGAAGGCTGAACTCCATGAAGAAAACCATGCTCGCTGTCGCTGGCGCGCTCATGACCTTGTCGCTGGCCGGCTGCATTGCCGTCTCGGACAATTCGGGCCCGGGCTCAAAGGTGGCCGAGAATACTGAACTCGCCGTCCGCGTCTGCGGCGGCGAAGGGAATGTGGCGGAAGTGACCCGTGAGGGTTATCGCTGCAAGGCGCCGGCCAACTAGGCTGGCGTCGGGGACGGGAGGGCCGGGCGGCACTTTTTGCCCGGTCCTCTTTCGATTCCGGGCCTTATTTGCAGGCGCGTCCGAGGCCCATGTCGAAATGGAAATGGTCTGCGTGGTCGGCGTTGTAGTCCGGGCTCAGCGTCACCGAGAACATGCGGCAGGCGCCGTTGCGCACCCGTTTAAGGAACGCGCCTTCAGGCCCGCCGTTGTGCCAGTGGCTTTTGACCATGATGCGTCGGCCGTTTTCCAGAACGAAGCCGGAAATGTCGATGGCATTAGCCCGGGCATGCTCCGAGGTGCGGTTGGAGCGGGCGATCTTGCGGCAGGAAAAGCTGCCATAGGTCTCGATTTCTACGATGGGCGAGCCGAAGATCTCGATGGCGGCCGGCCGGGCGACATGGCGCTCCCACATGTAGAGCGTCGCGGTCTGGGCGCAGGTCATGCTCAGGGTGGTCGAATAGGGCGTAAGCGACCGGTCGAGGGTCAAGGCATCGTATTTTCCACAGGTCTCGCCGGCCGGTGAGTTGTCGAGGCGGGTGTAGAGCACATCGGCATCGTCCAGGGCCTTGAAACAGGTTTCGGGTTGGCGCTGGACATTGGTCAGCTTGTGGCGTGTGGCGGGGCCCGGCCGGTCTGTCAGGTCGATGGGGGTAAACGGGTTGTGGCGGTCCGGCGCCTGCCAGATCAGCAGCGCCACCAGCACCGCCGAGGGCAGCAGTAGCGCCGTCCACATCTGAAAGTACCTGAAATGCAGCTGGCGCTTTTTCATTTGTTAACCAAACGCCGCTTTCTGTTAACCTGCCGTGTCAAGTGAGTCGAAACCCAGTTTCGGCCGCGGGTGGCACAAGAATGTGGCACAAACTGCAAAGAGGCCAGAATGGTAAAGCGCGGATCCTCGCCCCCGCCTGAGGAGCGGATTATCAACGAAACCATGAGCGAGGCGCTGTCGAAGCGTTATCTCGCCTATGCGCTTTCCACGATCACCGCGCGGGCCCTGCCGGATGTGCGCGACGGCCTGAAGCCGGTGCAGCGGCGTATCCTCTATGGCATGCGGGTGCTGAAGCTGGACCCCGATGGCGGCTATCGCAAATGCGCCAAGATCGTCGGCGATGTGATGGGTAACTATCACCCGCATGGCGACAGCTCGATCTACGACACGCTGGTGCGCCTGGCGCAGGATTTCAACGTCCGCTACCCGCTGGTCGATGGCCAGGGCAACTTCGGCAACATCGACGGCGACAGCCCGGCCGCCTATCGCTACACCGAAGCGCGGATGACGCGCGGCGCCGAGCTGCTTATGGAAGGCCTCGACGAGAACGCCGTCGATTTCCGCGCCAACTATGCTGAGAATGACGAGGAGCCCGTCGTGCTCCCGGCCGGCTTCCCGAACCTGCTGGCGAACGGCGCGACCGGTATCGCGGTCGGCATGGCGACCTCGATCCCGCCGCACAATGTGGCTGAAGTGATCGACGCGGCGCGCCTTCTGATCGAGAAGCCGAAGGCGACGACCGAAGAACTGATGGAGTTCGTTCAGGGTCCGGACTTTCCAACCGGCGGCGTGATCGTCGAGGAACGCGCCGCGATGCTGGAGGCTTACGAGACCGGACGCGGCAGTTTCCGCATGCGGGCGCGTTGGCATGTCGAGGATACGGGCCGGGGCACCTACCAGATCATCGTGACCGAGATTCCCTATCAGGTGCAGAAGTCGCGCCTCCTGGAGAAACTGTCGGAGCTGCTGGAAGCCAAGAAGGTTCCGCTGCTGGAAGACGTGCGCGACGAGTCTGCCGAGGATGTCCGCCTTGTGCTGGTGCCGCGCGCCAAGACGGTGGAAGCCGATGTGCTGATGGAGAGCCTCTTCAAGGTCTGCGATCTTGAAACGCGCTTCAGCCTGAACATGAACGTGCTGCACAAGGGCGCGCCGCAGGTGATGGGCCTGAAGGGCGTGCTGCAGGCTTATCTGGATCACCGCCGTGAGGTGCTGGTGCGCCGTTCGGAGTTCCGCCTCGACAAGATCGAGAAGCGACTCCACCTGCTGGACGGCTACCTGATCGCCTTCCTCAATATCGATGAGGTGATCCGCATCATCCGTACCGAGGACGAGCCCAAGCCCGTCCTGATGAAGCGTTTCAAGCTGACCGATATCCAAGCCGAAGCGATCCTCAACCTTCGCCTGCGCGCGCTGCGCAGGCTTGAGGAAATGGAAATCCGAGGCGAGCACAAGAAGCTGCTGGAAGAGCGCGAGGAAATCGTCGCGCTGCTGGCGTCGCCGCGCAAGCAATGGTCGCGCGTGTCGAAGGACCTGAAGGCTGCCCGAGACGAATTTGATCCGGGTACGCCGCTCGGCAAGCGCCGCGCCACGTTCGAGGCTGCGCCGGATGTCGATCTTGCCGCTGCGCTGGAGGCCTCGCGGCCGAAAGAGCCCGTGACGGTTTTTCTGTCCCAGCAGGGCTGGATCCGCGGCATGAAGGGTCACGGCATCGACGCAGATTCGATCAAGTTCAAGGAAGGTGACGGCCCGGCCTTCATGGAAGAAGTGATGACGACCGACCGGCTCGTCTTCATGTCGTCGGATGGGCGCGCGTTCATCCTGTGGGCGGAGAAACTCCCGGGTGGGCGCGGCAATGGCGAGCCGATCCGGCTGTCGATCGAGCTGGAGGACAATGTCGCCATCGTCGCGATGTTCAAGCTGGAGCCCGAGCGCAAGCGTGTGATGGCGTCGAGCACGGGCTATGGCTTCGTGATCTCCGAGGCGGAGCTGGAATCAAACCGCAAGGCGGGCAAACAGGTCGTCAACACGGGCGAGGGCGAATTGCTCGTCTGCGCGCCAGTGCAGGGCGACATGATCGCGGTCGTTGGCACGAACCGGAAGATGCTGATCTTCCCTCTGAAGGACCTGCCGGAAATGTCGCGCGGCAAGGGCAACAAGCTGCAATCCTACAGCGGCAAGGCCGAACTTGCCGACCTGATCACCTTCGACAAGCGCGACGGCCTGATCGTGATGACCGGCGGGCGTCATCGCGCCTTCGACGAATGGAAGAGCTGGCGCGGCCTGCGCGCCCAGGCCGGCAAGGTCGTGCCGAAAGGCTTTCCGCGCACGGGCACGTTTACGGGGTAGGCTGACCGTGAGCGTGATCGTTGTTGGATATCTCCGGTTTCCGCCCGAGAACCTCCCCTCGGTCCGTCCGCACCTGAAGGCCCTCGTTGAGGCAACCCAGGCGCGGGATGGCTGCATATCCTATGATGTCGCTGAAGACCTGTTCGTTCCCGGCCTGATCCGGTTTTCCGAGGAATGGCCCGACGAGGCGAACCTGATGGCGCACCTGAAGGCCGCGCACATCGAGCCATGGCGGCAAGCCGCGCGGTCGCTGGGGCTGATCGAGCGGAAGTTCACCGCCTATGACGGTGCAAATGCACGCCAAGTCTAAAGCCGCGCCACAACGTCTGTCATCAGCGGTCCGATCTCGGTGTTCAGAACAAGGTCTGCATACGGATCGAGATCCGTCGGTTCGCGGTTGATGATGACCAGCGCCGAGCCGGCGCGTTTTGCGGTGACCGGCAGGCCTGCGGCAGGATAGACCACGAGGGATGAGCCGAGCACGAGGAAGAGGTCTGACAACACGGCCTCTTCACTGGCACGCTCCATTTCGGTTTCCGGCATCGGTTGGCCGAAGGAGATGGTCGCGGTCTTGATCAGGCCCGTGCAGAAAATGCAGGTGATGTCCTCGTCGGCTTCCCAGCGGTGGCGCAGGCTTTCGAGTTCGTAGCGCTTTCCGCAATTCAGGCATTTCGCATAGGTGGCATTGCCGTGCACTTCGATCACCTGCTTTTCCGGCACGCCGGAATCCTGGTGAAGGTTATCAACGTTCTGGGTGATCACGGCGGCAACCTTGCCGGCCTTCACCATCTCGGCCACGGCGAAATGGCCGGCATTCGGCTTGGCTCCGGTCCAGCCGGCCGTCTTATTGAAGACGCGCGTCCAGGCTTCGCGGCGCTTGTCCCGGGAGGCCACAAAATCCTGGAACATGATCGGCTGCATCTTCGACCAAACTCCGCCCGGCGAGCGGAAATCGGGGATGCCGGATTCGGTCGAGATCCCTGCGCCGGTGAACACGGCGACACGGTAAGCGCTGCGGACCATGTGGGCGAGGGCGTCGGCGTCAGTCATGACGCACAGACTATCGCCTCCGGCAAAAAGGGCTAGCGGTACATGCGGTCAGCCGCTGCCTTCGACGGCCTTTCCGAAGGCCACGACGGCTAGCGCCAGACCGCTGCAACCGGCATAGAATCCGCCGCGCCAGGGTTGGTTTGTTTCCTTGAAACAGCCGAGTGCCGCGATGGCGCACTGCAGGGCGTAGTACAGCGCGAAGGCCTTGGAGGCGTAGTTGATGATCTCGAAGATATGCACGAACCAGGTCAGCGCAAGACCGATCACGACCAGTCCCAGATAAGCCATCCGGGCCGGGATGTGACCTTTCGACAGTTCCGCCACCAGGCCGCCCGCACCGCTCGTATCAGCCACCGCCGCGCTGAACTGCGCCGCGAGTGCCGCAATGACCAAGAGCATTGGCAGAACGATCGTGACGACACGCAGCAGATCGACAATCGCCGTTTCGGTCAGCGGTATGCCGCTGGCGTCAAAGGCGTAGGTGAGCAGCAGGGCGTAGGCGAGGTAGATGCCGGTTGCGATCCATTGCGACAGGCGCATCGAACGCACGCGCAGCCCGGCATCGTATTCGTCGCCGAGATAGCGTGATGTCTCGAAGCCTTGCACGGTGACGATCAGGCCAAAGGCGAGCGTGATGCCCGCCCATCCGGTGGAACTCGGCGCCAGCACCATCAACTCGTCTGCAGCCGTCTGTTTCGCGAAATACACCACCAGCCCGACCAGAAGCCCCGCGATGATGCCGAGCTTGAGGCTGACGGTGAACTGTTCCATCCGCTCCATCGCGGCAAAGCCGTGCAGCCAACCGACCGCCAGGATCAGCAGCAGGACCGCACTGGTCAGCGCCTTGCCGTAGACCGGGTCGTTGAGCGGCGTCATTTTCACACCGAACGCGCCGAACAGGTTCAGGTAATAGGCCACCGATATGCAGTAGGCGAAGGCCAGCATGCCGGAGGCGACCCGCTCGATGGATTGTTCCAGCGCGGACCGCACAGGGCGGTCTTCAATATTGGTGATGTTGAACCGGATCGCTGAGCCGAAGGCATAGGCGGCAGCGCAGAGCGCGACCATCACCAGAGGCGCATACTTTCCGTAGGATGCGTTCAGGATCGGACCCAGCACCAGAAACCCGCTGCCGATGATCGAAGCGAGCGGTGTCACGGTCGCTCGCCAGCCCGGTGCGCGGCGCAGTTTCGGCCGGGCGAGCGCAACGAGGCACGCCACGGTCGACAGCAGGACGAGGGCGCCGGTCAGCATCGGCAACGCGGGCGCGGCGGACAGAGCAGGGGTGGCGAGACCGGGTTCAGGTCCGGTTCCATGCCGCCATTTGAGGGGAGATTTCCTTGCACCGCAACGCCTTGGCGGTTAGGCCTTGGACAACAAGGTCTTCCGAAGGGGCGCCCCATGAATTCAGTGCTTATCGTTCTAGCGGTGATTGTTGCCGTCATCGGCCTCATCATCCTCATCTACAACGGCCTCGTCATGAAACGGCAGCGGGTCAATCAGGCCTTTGCCGATGTCGACGTGCAGCTGAAGCAGCGCCAGAACCTGATCCCGAACCTCGTCGAGACCGTCAAGGGCTACGCCGCCCACGAGCAGGAAACCTTCCAGCAGGTGATCGCGGCGCGCAACGCGGCCCAGGCGGCCAACACGGCCGGCGATATGTCGAAGGCGGAAGGCGCCCTCAGCCAGGCGCTCGGCAAGCTGTTCGCACTGGCCGAGGCCTATCCGGACCTGAAGGCCAATACCAACTTCCTGCAGCTGCAGTCCGAGCTGTCCAATATCGAGGACAAGCTCGCCGCGGCGCGCCGCTTCTACAACTCCGCCGTGCAGGACTACAACACTGCGCGCGAACAGTTCCCGGGATCGCTCATCGCCGGCAGCTTCAATTTCGAGCCGCGCGAGTTTTTCGATGTCGGCGTGGAGAGCCGCGCCGCGCTGGACGAGCCGCCGAAGGTCAGCTTCTAGGCCTGCATGAAATCGTTGTCACATGATGCGGCGGGACCCACAGGTTCCGCCGCATTTTGTTCGCCTTGCGGTTTCCGGCGCTGGACGCGGGGACCGATTTCGGGTGAGCATGCCGCGTTTCATCCGCAAAGGAGGCCGCCATGCGTCTTGCCCTCATCGCCGTTCTCGCCCTGCTGACGGCCTGTTCGCCCAAGACGGAGACGAGTACCTCGGACACGCCCTTGCCGGTCGAGACGACCACGCCGCAGATGGCGCCGGAAGCCGCGCCCGAGCCTCAGGTGGACCCGACGCAGCTGGACCTCTCCCGCATCGCGCTGGCCATGCGCATCCCGTCGACCTTCCGCGCCTATGACGACGGCGCCGTGCTGCAGATCAACGTGATCAGCCCGCGTCTCGGGGTCGACATCGCGCAATCCTTCGCGCTGGAGACCACCGAGGGATATGACAGTCCCTTCCTGGCCAGCGAGGCCAAGGACGGCTTCACCATCTGGACCTACGCAACCAAGCCCGAGGATGCCGAACGCCTCGCCGCGCTCAGCCGGGAACTTGTGCGCCTCAAGACTGAAGCGCCGGGCGAGAACGAGCTGACCTTCGGCGCCATCGCGCCCGGCTGTTGGAACGAGCCGGAGGAAACACCGGGCAGCCTGGCGCGCACGCTGTACATCCGTGTGCAGCCGGAAACCGATTTCCAGGTGTTCGTGCCCGAACAGGTGCTGACCGCCGGCGACATTCCCGGCCTGGAAAGCTTCTGGGGCGCGTGCGAGCCATAAGCGGCTTCAGCCGCGCCCGGGCGTCAGACGACATGGCCCGGCGCGGGGCTTTGTGGTAAAGCAGCCGGACGATGAGCGATGCTTTAGGTCCCGGCGATCTGGTCTTGTGCGTCAACGCCGCCCCGAACCATGTGACGGGCGAGCCTGTGCCCCTCGTGGCCGGCGAGACCTACCGCGTGCTTGACCTCTGGGAGTTTGCCTGCCCGTGCGGGCGCTCGGACGCGCTGATCGATGTTGGCGTCGGTTGGGCCTGGTGCCAAAGCCGTTTCCGGAAGCTGCCCAAGCCGAAAGCGCGCGAAAAGGTGCGCCGGACGGCAAAGCCGAAGGTCGTGGAGCCGGTTTAGCTCGGACGAGCGACCCGCATTGGCCCTAAGCAGTCACCTCGGTTAGCTCGTTTTTGCCGCAAGGATATTGGCAACCCGGCGAGCGGCGGCGTCGCCGCTGATATGTGCGCCGGATAGAAGCGCAGGGTAGGCGCCGCCCAGCGCTTCGCCCGCAAAGAAGACCCTGTCTCCAAGCGGGTTGGACAATACGGCCCGCGCTTTGTGCCGTCCCGGCCGGGCAGCGGCATAAGCGCCGCGCGTCCATGGGTTGCTGCCCCAGTTCGTCATCCGGCCTTTGCGGATGTGACGGCGGATATCGCTGCCTAGGATCGAGGCAAGCTGTTCGGTTGCAAAGGCGATGGCGGCATCCTCGCCAGCCTTTTCGATCTCCCAGGCTCGGCTCCCGCCCACGAACCCGACGCAGAGATCGTATCCGGCAGGAAAAGAGAGAAAGAAGGCCGCCTTTGCCGGAAGGGGTTCATCGACGGCGCGCGTGACAAAGGCGTTCTCCGGCAAACCGAAGCGCGCACCATCTGTTTGTAGTGCGATCTTCGTCAGCAGGCCCATGGGAAGGTCGTCAAAGGCTTGCCAGACGTCCGCGGGCAAGTCCGGTGTAAACCTTATGCTTCGCGCCGACATCACACCGGTCGAAACCGTCACGATGACAGCCTGCGACCGGATATCGCCCTTCTGTGTACGTACAGTCGCCCCAGTACCCGACCAGTCGATACCCGTGACGACGGTGCCTGTCTGGACGGGCAGGCCCGTTGCAAACTGCTCGACGAGGGACCCCAAGCCCTCACGTACGAGGGCGTTGACCGCATAAGCGCCATACACCGCGACGTCGGCGCTCGAAAGCTCGGTCAGATCGACGCCGTGATCCATTGCACTGAGCCATGTTGCAGCGGCGGCCAGCCATCGGTCGCCGGAGTTCACCAGGCTCGACGCGGCGACATCGTCTGCGTGGGATGCAAGCAATTGCCTGAGGCGGGACGCGGCCTGATCGTATCTTGCTACATCGTCCGGCGTGGCGCGCGTGCCTCCTGAAAACAGGGCGCCGGGCGGATCGTCATGATCGATCAGAGTGAAGCCTGCCGAGCGGGCAGCGCTGATGTAGGGCAGATTGCCTGGGCCTTGCAGCCAGGCGCATCCATGGTCGAATGGAAATCCGAAAGTTTCGCTTTCCGTAAACGCCCGTCCGCCGATCCGGTCGGAGGCTTCAACCACAAGCACGCTGAAGCCAAAAGCCTGCAGACGGTGGGCTGCGGCGATCCCGGCGCCGCCGGCCCCTATGACGACGATCTCTGGCGCAGAAGGGGTTTGGGCGGTTTCCATGAAAGACCCCACAAAAGTCTGCTTCCAGTCGTGATCACTGGCCTCTCTTCATTTGATCTGTCAATCGGTACCGCACTCACTACGTCGAGTTCTGAGCCCGGAACCGGGCTCGCTCAATCGACAGTTCGGTTCAGAGAAAACTCTACCAGGCGCAAAAGGCAGTTTTCGGCGATTTGCTGCCGGCTGAGTGCGTCCTAAACGCCGCTTCAGAGTTTTGGCTGCGCCGCGAACCACGGCTCCAGCTTGCTGAGGGCTTCCTCAATCTCAGGCGTTGAGAGCGCAAATGAGAAGCGCATGAAGCGGTGGCCGTCGACGGGGTCGAAGTCGACTCCGGGGGCAGTGGCGACGCCGGTGTCTTCGAGGAGCTTCATGCAGAAGGCGAGGCTGTCCTCGGTGAAGCGCGAGATGTCGGCGTAGATGTAGAAGGCGCCGTCGGGCGGGGCGATGCGTTCGAGGCCGAGGCGCGGCAGGGCGTCCAGCAACAGTGCGCGGTTGCGGCGGTAGACCTCCACATGGCCGTCGAGTTCATCGCGGCTGTCCATGGCGACGAGGCCGGCATGCTGGGCAAGCGACGGCGCGGTGAGGAAGAGATTTCCGATATAGGCGCCGGTGCGCGCCGCGCCGTCCTCCGGCGAGATGAGCCAGCCGAGGCGCCAACCGGCCATCGAGAAGTATTTCGAGAAGCTGTTGACAACATAGGCGGCAGGTTCGAACTCGAGGATCGAATGGATCTTCGGGCCGTAGCTTAGGCCGTGATAGATCTCGTCCGAGATGATCCGTGTGCCGCGCTTGCGGGCGACGTCGGCTATAGCGCGCAGTTCGGCCTCTGCGATGATCGTGCCCGTCGGGTTGGCGGGGCTGGCGAGGATCACACCCGCGGGCGCTGGACCCAGCGCGTCCAGCGCGGCGGCGGTGAGCTGGAAGCGTTCAGCCTCACCGCAGGGGATTTCCACCGGCACAAGGTTCAGGGCACGGAGGGTGTTGCGATAGGCCACATAGCCGGGGCGGGCGAGGGCGATCCGGTCTCCGGGATTGAACGCGGTGGCGAGCGCCAGTACCAGCGCCGGCGAGGCGCCGCACGTGATCGCGATGCGCGCAGGCGCGACGGTGACGCCGTAGGTGTCCTTGTAGTGGCGGGCAATGTGCGCCTTCAGCGGCGGGCTTTCCCAATAGCCCATTGCATCCTTGTCCAGCACCTCATGTGCCGCCGCGATGGCGGCGCCGGGCGCGCCGGTGGAGGGCTGGCCGAATTCCATGTGCAGGATGCGCCGGCCTTCGGCCTTCATCTCATGCGCACGGCGGCTGATGGCAATCGCCTGGAAGGGCGAGATATCCTGTCCCATCTGCCTAGTTCGCCGCTATCGCCGGCAACCAGGTAGCGAGCGCCGGTACCGCCGCCACCAGCGCCATCAGCAACAGCTGCAGGCCGATGAAGGGGATCGCACCGCGCCATATCTGCAGCGTACTCACCTCGGGCGGCGCCGCGCCGCGCAGGTAGAACAGCGCAAAGCCGAACGGCGGTGTGAGGAAACTGGTCTGCAGGTTCACGGCCATCAGGATGGCCAGCCACACCGGGTCGCAGCCGAGCATGATCAGCGGCGGTGCAACCAGCGGCACGACCACGAAGACGATCTCGATGAAGTCCAGGAAAAATCCGAGGACGAACATCACGAGCAGCGTCATCGCCAACGCCCCCCATTTGCCGCCGGGCACGGAATGCAGCACTTCGGCCACCAGGTCGTCGCCATCGAATCCGCGAAAGACGAGGCTGAACAGCGAAGCGCCGATCAGGATCAGGAACACCATCGAGGTGATATGCGCCGTGCTCTTCAGGGCCGGCGACAGCTGAGCGGCTTTGCGCAGCACGAGCGCGCCCGCGATCAGCGAAGCCGTGAAGGCGAGACAGCCGAGTAGCGTTAGCGCCATGCCAGTCGCGGCGAGGCCGGAATGTGAGATGTCGCCGACCCGCAGGTCCAGCGTGTTGCGCAGCACCAGGATCATCACCAGACTGAACAGGCCGGCGAGGATCACGGGCGTCAATCGGCTGTTGGCATCCGGCGCGAGCCGGAGGCCCGCCAGCAGCAGCGCGCCGCCCGCGCCGATAGCGGCCGCTTCCGTCGGCGGCGCGATGCCGCCGAGGATGGAGCCCAGCACGGCGAAGATCAGCATCAGCGGCGCGCCGAGGCCGATGGCAACCTCGCGCGCGGTGAGCGGCGCGGTGCCTTCTTCAAGCACGGCAGGCGGGCAGGCGGCGGGCCGGCGTATCGCGGTCAGCGCCACCCAGCCGAGATAGAAGAGCACGAGAATCAGGCCGGGGATGAGCGCGCCGGCGAACAAGTCGCCCACCGAGACGACGGCCGAGCCGGCGCCCGTGTGCAGGCTGGCCTGGCTCGCTGCGTTCGAGATCGCATCGGCCAGGAGGATCAGTACGATGGAGGGCGGGATGATCTGGCCCAGCGTGCCGGACGCCGCGATGGTGCCAGTAGCGAGGCGTACGTCATAGCCCTGACGCAGCATGGTCGGCAGGGCGATCAGCGTCATGGTGATCACCGTCGCGCCGACAATGCCGGTAGAAGCGGCAAGCAACGTGCCCACGAGGATTACGGCGTAACCGAGCCCGCCGCGCACGCCGGCCAACAGCCGGCTGGCGATGGTGAGCAGGTCTTCCGCCACGCGTGACCGCTCCAGGATTACCCCCATCAGCACGAACAGGGGCACGGCGATCAGCGTCTGGCTCTGCATGATCGAGCCGCCTTCAATCCGGCTCGGGAAGGCCTTCAGGAAGGAGTCCGGAAACACGCCGAGCGCGATGCCCACCAGCGCGAAGATCAGCGCAACGCCGCCCAGCGTCAGCGCAACCGGATAGCCCGCGAGCAGCGCGCCGATGGCGGCCACGAACATTGCAATGGCGAGGAGGGCTTCAAGCTCCATGGCCGCCCGCCTCCGCGTTCAGTTGTTCGGGTGTTTCGGGCGGCAGCGCGCCGGTGAGGCGCAGCGCGGCCTTCAGGCTTTCCGACAGGCCCTGCGCCATCAGCAGTACCGCCAGTGCAGGCACCAGCGTCTTGAACAGGAACAGGATCGGCAAGCCATCGGACTCGCGCGAGCCTTCCAGCAACGACCAGGACCGGGCAAGCCCCGCTTCGCTGGTGGTGATGATCCGCATGCAGATCGGGAAGAGAAAGAGATAGGCGCCCGCGAGTTCGATCCAGTCGCGTCCTGTCTCGCCGAAGCGCGGGCGCAGGATATCGACGCGCACATGGGCGCTGTCGCGCAACGCGCCCGCAGAGCCCAGCATGAACATCGCCGCAAAGGCATACATTACGATTTCGCTGAGCCAGGTGAAGGACAGTCCAAAGGCATAGCGCAGCACGACGACCGCCAGCTGCGCGAAGAGCAGGATCAGGCCGCTGACCATGGCCGCGCCCAGCGCAGCGCCCGATAGCCGGTCGATAAAAGCGGAGAGGCGTTTGGCAAAGCCATCGAGCACGCCCGGCAGCGCCACGACGATCAGCGGTAAGGCGAATAAGGGCAGCAGGGCGATGCCGGCCCATTTCAGGCCGGTGCCGATCTGGAGAAAGACAGTCGTGTCCATGCCGGGCCTCCGGCCTATTTGCCGAGCGCGCGGGCGGCGTAGTACGGGCCATCCGAAACGCCAGCCCATCCGCGCATCAGCTTCAGCGAAGCCTCGAAGCTCTCATAGATACGCTTCTCGATCCCGTCCTTGCCGCTGGCCGCGCGCACATCATAGGCCGCTTCCGACATCCGCTTCACCACATCCTCCGGGAACGAACGAAGCTGGGTGCCGTGCTCGCGCACGAGCAGGTCGAGGTGAACGGAGTTCTGGTAGGTGAATTCGCCGAGCGAGGTGTGGTTCACGGATTCGCAGGCCGCCCGCAGGATCATCTGCTCGCTGGGGATCAGGCTGTCCCAGACGCCGCGGTTGATGCCCACGGCCAGGCTTGCGCCGGGCTCATGGAAGCCGGGGCCGTAATAGTAGGGCGCCTCGCGGTGAAAGCCGAGCGCGTAGTCATTCCAGGGGCCAACCCATTCGGTGGCGTCGATGGCGCCGGTCTGGAGGGCCTGGTAGATCTCGCCGCCCGCAAGGGCCACCGACGCGCCGCCCAGCGCGCGGAGCACTTCGCCGCCCTGGCCGGGGATGCGCATCTTGAGGCCGACGAAGTCGTTCAGTCCACGTATTTCCTTGCGGAACCAGCCGCCCATCTGGTGGCCGGTATTGGCGCCCTGCAGGGACTTGATGCCGAACTGGCCGGCGAGTTCGTCCCAGAGTTCCTGCCCCCCGCCGAAATCGATCCAGCCCATGATTTCCTGCGCCGTCATGCCGAACGGTACGGCGGTGAAGAAGGGAAAAGCGGTGGACTTGGCGGTCCAGTAGTATTCGGCACCGTGGTACATATCGGCCGAGCCGTTCGCGACCGCATCGAAGCTTTCGAAGGGCGGCACTAATTCGCCGGCCGCGAACACCTTGATCTCCATCAACCCGTCCGACATCTCGAACACGCGCTCGGCCACGCGCTCGGCCGCGCGGCCGAGGCCGGGCAGGCCCTTCGGCCAGGTGGTGACCATGTTGAAGCGGCGGCGGCTGCGGCTGATGGCCGGGCCGGACAGGGCTGCGCCGGATTTCGGATTGGCAAAGGTTGCAGCCGCGCCGGCCAGGCCAAGCGCCCCCGCGCCGACCAGATTACGCCGGTTGATCATTGATCGCCTCCCCATGCGCCGGGCGCCGGCCTCTTCAGGACCGGTTTCGCCGTGTGGCTTACTCGTCGTCTCTCAAGAGCCGCCAGCGGTCGCCGTCAAGCACTTCGAGTGGCTGATAACGCCGTTTGTACGCCATTTTCGGGCTGCCTTTGACCCAGTAGCCCAGATAGACGTGCGGAAGACCCATCTCCTGCGCATGGCGGATGTGATCGAGGATCACATGGTGGCCGAGGCTGCGCGAGTCCATTTCGGGGTCGAAAAAGGTATAGACCATCGAGAAGCCGTCGCGCAGCACGTCGGTGATCGAGGCGGCGACCAGCGGTGCGGACTCTTCCGGCCCGTCCCGATATTCGAAGATCAGGCTCTGCACCGGGCTGCCGCCGACCATGGCGACGTAATCCCGGTAGGTCATGTCGGACATGCCGCCATTGTCGTGCCGGGTTTTGACATAGGCCTTGAGCAGGCGGAACTGCTCCCGCGTGGCCTGCGAGACAACCGGACGGCGCACCAGCGTGCTGTTCTTTGCCATCACCTTGCGGTCATTGCGGCTGATCGTGAAGTCACGGGCGGGCACGCGCACGCTGCGGCAAGCGTTGCAGCGCAGGCAGGCGGGGCGATAGGCGATCGACTGGCTGCGCCGGAAACCCGACTGGCTGAGCACGTTGTGGACCGCATCTGCTTCCGGAATCGCCAGATTCGTAAACGCTTTGCGTTCCTTGCGGTCAGGCAGATTGGGGCACGGGCTGGGGTTCGTCACGTAGAACCTCAGCGACCGTTCCAGGCCGGCCGGCAAAAGATGGGAATCCGAGAACTTCATGACTGCCGACGATACACTGCGCCGGGCCAGCGCCAAGAGGCCAAAACCGGGCGGAACCCGCTGCGCGGCAAAAAAGACACACCGGCGTTGCCGGAAAGCCTCACGTTGCGGCGCCGAGGTGCACTTTCACGCTGATCCGGCGGTTTTGTGCGAGGTGCGGCTGGCCGGGATCAAGCGGCTGGGTGTCTGAAAGGCCGCTCACCGAGCGGATTCGCTCCGGCGCCACGCCGCCTGCTTCGAGCAGCCGGCGGGCTTCGTTGGCCCGGTCGGACGAGAGTTCCCAGTTGGAATAGCCGTCCCGGGTCAGCGAAAAAGCATCCGTATGGCCTTCGATGGACAGCCGGTTGGGCAGCGGCGCCAGGGTTTGGGCCGTAGCGGCCACCAGGGCGCGGCCCTCGTCGGTCAGCGCGCCACTGGCGCTCTGGAACAGCGGACGGCCCGATGTATCGACCAGATCGACGCGCACGCCGTCCGGTTCGGCGGTCAGAATCACGCTGTCACCCGCCTTGCGCAGGGCGTCGGTCAGGGTCAGCAGGCTGTAGAGGTTGGTCGCTTCAGCCGGGACCGGGTTAATGGAAAGCGGCGCGCTGGCAACTTCGCGCAGCTTGAACTTGGCCGCAATCGCGCTGCGCGCGTCGGGGGACACCCCGCTGACCAGCCACATCAACAAGAAGAAGGCCATCAGCGCGGTCAGGAAGTCGGCATACGCCATCTTCCAGTTCCCGAGCTTGCGGGCCGGAATTGCAGGCATTCTGCCTGCGTATTGCCGATGGTTCGTGGCGTATGCCATTTTCCTGGACCGATCATTCTGACGGAAACCAACACCTATCAGGTCATGGTGAAACCCACGCTTCAGGCGGGGGTGGGATTTCTATGAAATTCCATCTATTGCGGGCGTGCCAAAAGGAGACAGTCATGGCGCGCACCGCTTTTCTCGGACTTGGGGTCATGGGCTTCCACATGGCGGGCCATCTTGCCCGCGCCGGCCATCAGGTCAGCGTTTGGAACCGCACAGCCGGAAAATCCACCGCCTGGACCGGCATGCACCGGGGCGAAGCCGCGAAGGATCCGGCCTCGGCCGTGTTCGGCGCCGAGTTCGTATTGATGTGCCTCGGCGATGATCCGGATGTGCGCGCTGTGTTCGACCAGTTCGAATCGAGCCTTGGCGCCGGCATGACCGTCATCGACCACACCACTGCCTCGGCCGGTCTTGCCCGCGAGCTCGCGGCACGCTGCAAGGCCAAGGGCGCGCGCTTCATCGACGCCCCGGTCTCCGGCGGCGAAGCGGGCGCGATCAATGGCAAGCTGACGATCATGTGTGGCGGTGAGCCCGCCGCGTTTACCGGCGCCGAGCCGGTGATGAACGCTTTCGCCCGCAAGATCACCCTCATCGGCGACACCGGCGCCGGCCAGCTCGCCAAGTCGGTCAACCAGATCTGTATCGCCGGCATCGTGCAAGGGCTCGCCGAAGGCCTGCACTTTGCCGAGGCGGCCGGACTTGATGCGGAGAAGGTGATCGAGGCGATCTCCGGCGGCGCAGCGCAAAGCTGGCAGATGGAGAACCGCTGGAAGACGATGACCGAAGGCAAGTTCGATTTCGGCTTCGCGGTCGACTGGATGCGCAAGGACCTGCGCATCACGCTCGACGCTGCGCGCGAAACCGGTGCCAGCCTGCCGCTGACGGCGCTGGTCGACCAATACTACGCCGATGTGCAGGCCATGGGCGGCGCGCGCTGGGATACGTCCAGCCTGATTGCGCGCCTCGGCAAGCGTGGCGAGTCATGAGCACGCTGCGCCGGCTCGACATCCATCTCGCCCGCAACGGCGCATTCGACACGGTCATCAGCGCCATCAAGGCCGCCAAGCCGGTCGACTATGTGGTCTACCAGACCGAACAGAAGGACCGGTGTTTCATCTCCGTCTTCCTGCGCGAAGGCCTGGTGCAGAGCCTGATGGACAACCTGCAGGCGGCGCTCGAAGACTCCGCCGAATGGCGCATCACCGTCTGCGCGGTCGATGCCACGGTCCCGCGCCTCGAAGAGAAGAGCAAGGACAACGAGAAGCGCCGCGAACAGAGCACGCGCGAGGAACTCTATGCCCAGGTCGTCTCCGGCGCGAAGCTCGACCGGGACTATATCGTGCTCGTCATCCTCTCGACCATCGTGGCGGCCATCGGTCTTAATTCGGACGGTGTGGCGGCGGTGATCGGCGCCATGGTGATCGCGCCGCTGCTGGGCCCCATCCTGGCGTTCAACATGGGCGCGGCACTCGGTGACGTCAGACTGATCCGGCAGGGTGCCGTCACGCTGCTGGGGGGCATCGGCATTGTTTTGCTGGTGTCACTGTTGCTGGCCCTGATCATGCCGCTGGACCTGCAGAGCCGCGAGCTGATGTCGCGCGCCGAGGTGCGCCTCGACGGGTTGGCGCTCGCGATGGCGGCAGGCGCGGCGGCGGCGCTGTCGCTGACACGCGGCTCTTCTGCCACGCTGGTGGGGGTCATGGTGGCGGCGGCGCTCCTGCCGCCCGGCGCGGCCATCGGCCTTTTCGCGGGTAGCGGCGAATGGGCCTTCGCCCTGCGCGCGGCACTCCTGCTCAGCCTCAACGTCGCCAGCCTCATCTTCTCGGCGCTGATCGTCTTCCGCCTGCGGAACATCCGACCGCGCGGCTGGATCGAGCAGCAGCATGCCGAGCGCGCCGTCTGGCTGAACGCGGGTCTGTCGGCGGTCTTCCTCGCGCTCGCAGTCGTTTTGATCCTCCTGCTCGATCTGGGCAAGAAAATCTCGATCGGCTAAGCTGGTCCCCGCCGCAGGGGGGACAACATGGCCAAGACCGAACCGAAGACGAAGCAGACGGCGGTTTCGCCGCGCGATTTCATTGCGGCGATGGAGGATGGTCCGCGCAAGCGCGACGCCGAAAAACTGCTGCCCTGGATGGAGAAAGTTACGGGCCTGAAGGCCTGTATGTGGGGGCCGAGTATCATCGGCTTCGGCCGGTATCACTACAAGTACGAAAGCGGCCGCGCCGGCGACATGTGCATGACCGGCTTCAGCCCGCGCAAGGCCAACATGGTGATCTACATCCTGCCGGGGTATCTCGACCTGAAGGACAAGCTGGCGCGCCTCGGCAAACACAAGACCGGCCAGAGCTGCCTCTACATCAACAAGCTCGCCGATGTGGACATGGATGTGCTGCAGGAGATTGTAGAATTCGGTCTCGCGCACGTGCGCAAGAATTACCAGACCTCGGACAAATAAATCCCTAGCCCAACTTCTCCGCCGCGCGTTCTGCAAAGTAGGTGATCACGCCAGCGGCGCCTGCGCGCTTGAAGCAGACGAGGGTTTCCATCATCACGCGGTCGCCGTCGATCCAGCCGTTCTGGGCGGCGGCCATGATCTGTGCGTATTCGCCCGAGACCTGATACGCCAGCGTCGGCACGCCGAAAGTCGATGAGACGCGCTGCACCACATCGAGATAGGGTAGGCCCGGCTTGACCATCACCATGTCGGCGCCCTCTGCGAGATCGAGTGCCACTTCGCGCAGCGCTTCGTCCGTGTTCGAAGGATCCTGCTGGTAGGTTTTCTTGTCGCCCTTCAGCGCCGCCGCCGAGCCGATGGCTTCGCGGTAGGGGCCGTAGAAGCCGCTGGCATACTTGGCGGCGTAGGCAAGGATCATCGCGTTGGTGAAGCCTTCTTCCTCGAAGGCCGACCGGATTGCGCCGATGCGCCCGTCCATCATGTCCGATGGCGCCACCACATCCGCGCCCGCGCCGACGTGCGCCAGCGCCTGGGTCACCAGCCGCTCCACCGTCGCATCGTTCGGGATCGTGCCATCCTCGTCCAGCAGGCCGTCATGGCCGTGGCTGGTATAGGCGTCCAGCGCAACGTCTGTGATCAGACCGACCTCCGGCGCGGCATCCTTCATCGCCTTCAGCGCGCGCGGGACGAGGCCGTCCGGCGACAGCGCGCCAGTGCCCTCGGCGTCCTTGCCCTCCGGCCCGATATACGGGAACAGCGCAATCGCAGGTATGCCCAGCGTCTTGGCGCGCTTGGCGGCCAGCGCCGCTTCCTTCACGCTGAGGCGGTCCACGCCGGGCAGGGCGGCGACCGGTACACGGCCCTCGCCATCATGCACGAACACCGCCCAGACAAGGTCGGCCGGGGTCAGCACGTTTTCAGCGGTCAGCGAACGCACCCAGGGCGCCTGGCGCAGGCGCCGCATCCGGGTGGCAGGGAAGGCTTGGGGAAACTGGGTCATGCCCCCCTTTTGCGATAATTCCCCGGCGCTCACAACCAGCCGGAACGCCGCGCCATGAAGCAGCGCTTGTCCACGTCCAGGCCCTTCTCGGCCTGGATGCCCTCAAGTTCCAGCATCCACGCGGTCATCTTCCGGCGCGCCACCTCCCGGAAGCCCAGCGACCGGTAGAACGGCCCATTCCAGGCCACGTCCCGGAAGGTGGACAGGGTTACCGATTTCAGCCTCCGGTCCCGGGCATCCCTGACCACCCGGCGCACCAGCGCCGCGCCAAGGCCCTTGCGGCCATGGGCCGGGTCCACGCTGATCTGGTCGAGATAGAGCGATCCGTCCCGCACCGAAGTCAGCGCAAAGCCCACCGGCTTGCCCTTCCGGTCGCGCGCCGCAAACACGTGCCCGGCCGGAATCGCCGCCCCGTACACATCGGCCGGCACGAAGTCGTCTTCCTCGCTCTCGGGCAGCAGCCCTGTGCCCGCAAACAGCTGTCCGGAGGCGAGATCCACGGCGATCAGGGCCGGGATTTCGTCCACCGCCGCGCCCGAAATCCAGTACCCCTCAGGAAGGCGTCGCATTGACATCAAGGGGGGCTCCGTCGCAATTCGGGGCCAGACTTAATTGCATAAGGGCGCGGTGCCAATGAGCCTCATGTTTGATGACGAACGCGTGATGATCCGCGACATGGCGCGCAAGTTTGCCGAGGCGCAGCTGCTGCCGCATTCCGAAGCCTGGGACCGGGACAGCAATTTCCCGGTGGACGTGATCCGGTCGACTGCCGAGCTTGGCTTTGCCGGCATCTACGTCAAGGATGATGTCGGCGGGTCGGGCCTCACGCGCACCGATGCGGCGCTGATCTTCGAACAGCTCGCCTATGGCGACGTTTCCACGGCCGCCTTCATCTCTATCCACAACATGGCCTCCTGGATGATCGATACGTTCGGCTCCGACGCCCAGCGCAAGGCCTGGGTGCCGCGCCTCACCTCAATGGAACTGATCGCCTCCTATTGCCTCACCGAGCCGGGTTCGGGCTCCGATGCGGCAAGCCTGAAGACCAAAGCTGTCCGCGATGGCGACGACTATGTCCTCACCGGCACCAAACAGTTCATCTCCGGCGCCGGCACATCGGACTTGTACGTCCTGATGGCGCGCACGTCCGATGACGGAGCAAAAGGCGTCTCGACCTTCATTCTCGAGAAAGGCATGAAGGGCCTCTCCTTCGGTGCGAACGAGCGCAAGATGGGTTGGAAGAGCCAGCCGACGGCGCAGGTGATCCTCGACGAGGTGCGCGTGCCCGCCGCCAACCGGATCGGCGAGGAAGGCCACGGCTTCAAGTTCGCCATGGCGGGCCTTGATGGCGGCCGTCTCAACATCGCGGCCTGCGCCCTCGGCGGCGCCCAGCTCGCACTCGACAAGGCCGTCGCCTATGCGCAGGACCGCAAGCAGTTCGGCAAGGCCATCGCCGATTTCCAGTCCGTCCAGTTCAAGCTGGCCGACATGGAAACCGAGCTTCAGGCCGCCCGTGTGATGCTGTATGAAGCCGCGGGCCGGCTCGACGGTAAGACACCGGACGCTACCCGCTGGTGCGCCATGGCGAAGCGTTTCGTCACAGACACGGCCTTCAAGGTCGCCAACGATGCGCTCCAGATCCACGGCGGCTACGGCTACCTGGCCGATTACCACGTCGAACGTATCGTCCGTGACCTGAGGGTCCACCAGATCCTCGAAGGCACGAACGAGATCATGCGCGTCATCATCAGCCGGGACATGCTGAAGGGCTGAAACGGCGTTCCACGCCTCTCCCTTCAGGAGAGGCGTAGCCTTTAGCCGGACGCGTCTAATGCCGCGGCGTGCGGTCCCGGATCCGATCGAAGCCGGCCTTGATCATCGCAAAGCGGGCGTCAATGAACGGCTCGAACTGCAGGTCGGTGAAAATGTGCGGCCAGTCGCCTTCGATGGCTTCGCGCACCAGCTCGCCCACATAAAGCGGATCGATGCCATGCGCGATCGCCTCGGCCGCGCCGGCCAGAAGTTCGCTCGACACCGTGTCCGGAACCTCCGTGTTGATCTTGCCTGCAAACCGGTCTGGAATGTTGCGGGTCGACTCCATGATCTTGGTACGGATGAATCCGGGGCACAGGACCGAGACGCCGATCCCCTTCGGAGCCAGCTTCGGGCGCAGCCCTTCCGACAGCGCCACCACGCCGAACTTCGTGACGTCATAGGAGGGGTTCGTCGCTGCAATCATGCCGGCGATGGAGGCGGTCGATACGATCTGCCCGCCTTCGCCATGTCTCTCGATCAGCGGCCCGAAAATCTCGATGCCCCAGATCACCGACCAGAGGTTCACACCCATCACCCAGTTCCAGCCGGCGTCATTCCACGTGCCGTAATCGCCGCCGCCGCCCACGCCGGCATTATTGACCAGGATGTGCACCTTGCCGAAGCGTGCGATGGTTTCGTCGGCCGCGCGCTGCAGGTTGTCCTTCAACGACACGTCCGCCACCACGCCGTCCACATCGGCATTGGTGTCGCGCAGGCTCGCCACGGCCTTGTCCAGCGCGGCCTTCTCGATGTCACACATCATCACCTTTACGCCGGCCTGCGCTAGTGCAGTGGCGATGCCGAGGCCGATGCCGGATGCGGCGCCGGTCACGAATGCGGTTTTTCCTTCAAGCGATTTCATCGTGTTTCTCCCTCGGATTTTTCTGCATCCTGCGCCGCCGCGTGCGGCCTTGCAATCGCGCCTTTGTCCTGCCGCAGGGGCAGCTTTGACCGCGCCAGCCGCCTCTGCCACAACATTCAGGATGCTGCAGACGGAGATCATCCTCGATACGCTGGAGCGTGCCGGCGAGGCCTGTGCCGATCCCGCGCCGCTGATCTATGCCCGCTTGTTTCAGCTGCGCCCCGAGTTCGAGAAGCTGTTTGTCATGGACACAGATGGCGGCGTGCGCGGCTCGATGCTGGAAACCTGTTTCACCGCGATCCTCGGCCTGCTCGAAAACAGCCCTACCCAGCGGGTGATCATCTCCTCCTCGCGTTTCGCCCATGGCGGCTATGGTGTGTCCGAGGCGGATTTCGAACTCATGTTCATTGCCATTCGCGATACGTTCCGCGAACTGATCGGCGACGCATGGACGCCCGCCATGGAAGCCGCCTGGGCCGGTCTTCTCGCTGAAATCACCGCCGTTCAATAAGCTCTGGCGCGCAGGCTGACGCTCCGTTACCCTCCGGCAATCCGCTCGGGCTGCACAGGGATATGCTTCGATGACCGACTCTAACACAGCTACCTATGGCGGCATCTCCCGCCTCAATCACTGGATCGTCGCGCTCTGTGTGCTCGGCATGTTGGCAGTTGGCTTCTATCTCGAGTTCGGCGGCCTGACGCGCGAAGCCAAGGGCCCGATCATGGCACTGCACAAGGCCACCGGCACCGTGCTGCTTCTGGTCATTCTATGGCGCGTCGTCTGGCGCATCCGGCAGGGCTTCCCGGCGCCGGCACCCGGCGTGGCTGGCTGGCAGGTACTGGCGTCCAAGGTCACCCATTGGGGCCTTCTGGTCATGATGCTGGTGATGCCGCTGTCGGGTGTTTCCATGTCCTTGCTGGGCGGACGCCCGATCAGCATCTATGGGCTCTTCACCATCCCTCCGGTCGCCAAGATCGAAGCGGTGGGCGAGATCACCCATGAAGTGCATGAATATGGCGCCTGGATCCTCGCCATTCTTGTTGCACTGCACATCGCTGCGGCCATCAAGCATCTGGTCATCGACAAGGACGGCGTTCTGGCGCGCATGACGACCGGCAAGGCCATCGACGCCGCCTGATTGCCAGCGGCCCGGTCGCCGGATTATGCTGACTTATTGAAACCTGCCATCAAGTGCGGGCCGGGAGGAAAACCATGCAGCTTACCCCGCTTCCGGGTGCGGGCGCCGAGATCAACGGCATCGATATCCGCCAGATGTCCCACGCCGAATTCGCGGCCGTCCAGGCCGCCTATGCACACTATGGCGTCGTGTTCTTCCGCGACCAGTCGCTCAGTGAAGACGATCACATCGCCTTTGCCCGCCGCTTCGGTCCGATCAACATCAACCGCTTCTTCCTCGCGCATGAGCGCTATCCGGAAATCGCGCTGGTGCTGAAGGAGAAGGAACAGAAAACCAATATCGGCGGCGGCTGGCACACGGACCACTCCTACGACGTCGAGCCCGCCATGGGCTCCGTTCTGGTCGCGCGGCAATTGCCCGATACCGGCGGCGACACCTGGTTTGCCTCCATGTACACCGCCTACGACACGCTCGACGAACCGACAAAGAGAGAGATCGCCCGCCTGCGCGCGGTCCATTCCGCCAAGCACATCTTCGGCTCGGGCTCGGACAATTATTACAAGGCCAATGACGATACCGGCCCGCGCATCGGCAACGCCGCCGCGGCCGACGTGCTCGAAGATGTCAGCCATCCCGTGGTCATCACCCACCCGCTCAGCGGCCGCAAGGCGCTCTACGTCAATCCCGCCTTCACCACACGGATTGTGGGGTACACGGACGAGCAGTCCAACGCGCTGCTCATGCGCCTCTACGCGCAAGCCATGAAGCCGGACCACGCGCACAGGTTCAAATGGCGCGACGGTTCCGTCGCCTTCTGGGACAACCGGTCAACCTGGCACTGGGCGATGAATGATTATCACGGCGAACGCCGCCTGATGCACCGGATCACGATCGAGGGCTGCGCCCTCAACTGATCCGCCGCCCGCCGGCTCAGCCGAGCAGGAACTCGACGCCGATCTCGAGGCCGCATTCCCAACGCTTCACGCACTGGCGCGGATGCTTGAACTGCGGCAGGCGCAATTCGAACTCGTCCGGCAGCAGCACGCCCTCTGGCAGCGCCAACCGCGCGCCGCCCGGCGACACGTCGCGGATCTCGACATCCTGTTTCTTGAACCAGCCAATCTTGACGATTCCGCGGGCATCGACCCGCACGCGCTGGCCACGGCGGTTGATCCGGGCCACATCAAGGCGGGAATTCTGCGGTGCTAGACTGGACATGTTCGTTCCGGGTTCTGTGGAAGACAGGGCAGGAAAGGGCAGCGGTTGAGCCTTACCTTCGCATAAACACGTAAACGCTTGCCGAAACGCCTTGTTTGAAAACACAAAGCGGGCATTTACGCTTGGGTTACGATTCCACGGAGGGCGCCAGGCCATGAGCGAAGACGTATTCATCCGCCAGGAGGGCAGTGCCGGACGTATCACGCTGACGCGCCCCTCGGCCCTGCATGCCCTCAACACGCCCATGTGTGCTGCCATCCTGTCTGCCGTCCGCGCCTGGGCGGAGGACCCCGCCATCCACTATCTCTGGATCGACCATCAGGAGGGCACGCGCGGCTTCTGCGCAGGCGGCGACATCCGTATGCTCGCCGAAAGTGGGGCCGGCGACGCCGCCGAAGCGCGCGATTTCTTCCGCACCGAATACCGGATGAACGCCGCCCTCGAAGACTTTCCCAAGCCCATCCTCTCCATCATCGATGGCGTCACGATGGGCGGCGGCGTCGGCCTCTCGGTCCATGGCTCCCACCGCATCGCAACCGAGCGCACCGTGTTTGCCATGCCCGAAACCGGCATCGGCCTCTTTCCGGATGTCGGCGGCGGCTGGTTCCTGCCGCGCCTTGCCGGCGAACTCGGCACCTGGCTCGCGCTCACCGGTGCCCGCCTCAAGGGCGCTGACGTGGCCGCGGCCCGCGTCGCGACCCATTTCCTGCCGTCCGAACTTGTGCCCGCGCTGGCACGCCAGCTCCGGGACGCTGACTTCGCCGACGGCGCCGCCGAACTGCTCAATGAGATCCTCCGCCGGCTGACCCATACTGTCCCCGCCGGCAGTTTCGAAGCCCACCGCCAGACGATCGACCGCTGTTTCAGCTTTGATACGGCCGAAGCGATCCTCGCCGCGCTGGACGCCGATGGCAGCGACTGGGCCCGCACCGAAGCGGCCACCCTGCGCGCCAAGAGCCCGGAAACCGTCAAGGTCGCCCTTCGCCAACTCCGCCTCGGGAGCGAAGCGGCGACCTTCGAGGACAACATGCGCATGGAGTTCCGCATCGGCTGGCGCAAGGTGCAGAGCCGCGACTTCCTGGAAGGCGTGCGCGCCGTCATCATCGACAAGGACAACGTCCCCGTCTGGTCGCCCGCGCGTCTCGAAGACGTCACCGAAGCCGACATCGCGAAATACTTCGCTCCCCTAGGCGACGATGAGCTCAGCTTCGCGCCTTGAGGCCTGCAGCTGGACAGGCGCGCCCGCAGGCGCCGATAATGCGCCGCGAGTAATCCGGGAGAGGCGGCGATGCGCGGCGAAGTCCTGAAACCTGACGACCCCTACGGCGCCGGAGTGATCCTGGGCGAGGATGGCCGGCGCTATTATTTCACTGCGGCCCGCGTCCACAAAGGCGAAGCCCTGAAGGCCGGCAGCCGAGTAGACTTCATTGGGCTCGGCGAAGACGCCCGCGACATCTATCCGCTCGGCCCGCCGGGCGCATCCGTCTCGTCCCCGGCGCCAGCCTCCGTGCTGTCCGCGCCCATCAACTTTGCGCCCGTCGGCCCCGCCAAGGGCGATGGCATGTTCAAATACTATTTCCGGGCGGTGACGCGGAACTACTTCAAGTTTACTGGTCGCGCCCGCCGTGCGGAGTATTTCTCTTTCCTCTTCATTACGCTCGTATTGCTGGTTGTCTTGACGATTGCGGATGTGATGCTCTCTGAAGCATTCGTCGGTGCAGACAATTACAATAGTGAAGAATATATCCCCATCACTTCGGGTCTTCTCTATATATACAGTCTGATCCCAAGTATGTCGGTCACAGTCCGTCGCCTGCACGACCAGGGTATGTCGGGCTGGATGTTGTTGATGAACTTCGTGCCTTATCTTGGCGGGGTCATCCTGTTCATTCTGATGTTCTTCGATTCACACCGAAACCCAAACAAACACGGGCCTAGTCCCAAGTATGGCGGCGATGAGACCGCCGACGTCTTCGCCTGATCCTGCAGCCCGTTTCGGCGCAGTAACGGTTAATGTCGGCGCGGTTTTATTAACGCTCTACTTGTTCAGCCTCAACGTACTTATCAAAATATTAGTCCTCGTGATGTAACTCTACTCAAACTACAACAAAAGTTGAGTGGTGGTGAAAATGATGATGATCGATATGCAGGACACTGCATCCAATACTATCGGCGAGTCTTTCCTGAAGTCTCTGTCTTTGCTTGAGCAGGCCCATCGCCGTCTGCACGATGTCGTCAAGGACGACCTCGAGCGCGGTGGTGAGCGGTCGCTGACCGGCGTCCAGGCCCTTCTCCTGTACGAGATCGGCGACGGTGAAGCTCCAGCGTCCGTCCTCCGCGCCCGCGGCGCCTTTGCCGGCACCAGCCTCTCGTACAACGTCAAGAAACTGCAGGAAGGCGGTTACCTGATCCAGACCCGTTCGGAAGACGACAAGCGCACCGTTACGCTTCGCCTCACCGATCGCGGCAAGAAGGTCCGGGCCCGCGTCGAGAAACTGTTCGAGAAGCAGGCGACTGCCCTCGAGCCGACCGCCAGCGTCCGCGCTGACGATCTCTCGCAGCTCAACAAGACGATCTCGCGTCTCGAGCGCTTCTGGTCTGACCAGATCCGTTACCGCCTCTGATTTCCGGCGCCCTGTTACCAGCGCCTCTGGCCGTCAAGCCTGAGGCGCTGCGCAGCCGGTGAAGTTTGGCTTGCGCTTGCGCCGGGGCCGCGTCACATGTGGGACGGGCAGGGAGGCAATGTCATGAAACTCTTCGCCGTTTTCGTCGGCGGCAATCACGCCCGCGCGAACATCGAACTGCACGACCTGCGCTTCCTTGCGGCCGAAAGCATCGAGGCCAGCATCCCGCAGCTGCGCGCCGCCTGGTGGGGCACGCCGTCCTCGCTGCACATCGATGGCTATGCCGAACTCACCCATGTCGACGGTCATCGGATCGACATCGCGCTGGGCCCTGCGCCCACCGCGCCGGACTTGTCGCTCTGGTTCGTCAATGTCGGCGGCTATGCGTCCGATCTTTTCGGCGAACAGCACACCTATCATTTCATGGTCGGCGCCACGAAATCCGAAATCTGGACACGCGCCCGCCAGCTGACGCCGGACTGGACGAGCCGCCACAAGGACAATCTCAGCGCAGTCGATGATGTCCTCGAAGTGAATACAATTCTGGGCACGGACGGACTCCACATCCGCATCGGCGACCCTATCCCCGGCGCCCCCGGCCCGCGCATCCTCTCCCACTACATGCCGCTCTGACGCGCCCAGCGCCAAATCCCCAGCCTCTCCTCTGCCGCTCATCCCGGCGCAAGCCGGTATCCAGCCCTTGCGCAACAAAATCCGGAGGCCCGAAAGAGGAAATGCGTAGCACCGCCAAGCGCTTGTAAAATAGTTCAGCGCCGCGAACGCACCCCCTCCGCAGACGGAGGAATAATTGGTGCATGATCCCGCTGCGCGCCCTTCGAGCCAACCCGCACTATGCCGACCTGTTCGACTATGTGCCGGGGCTACTGTGGCCGACCCTCTGGTAGCAGCTGAATGCCATGATCTTCTGGATGCGGGATTAGACCATCACCGATGTCTGTTTCCAGACCAACTGGTGGGGCTTCATCACTATCCGCTTTGCCACGCAGGCTGATAACCCCAGCCTCGACAAACCCATCCCCCGCATCTTTCGTGACCTGTCCGGACTATGAGGCCTTCGACCGCGATGCCTACCGGCTCACCCTGCGCCGCAAGCTGCTCGAGCGCGGCCACTGGACGTTCGGTGCCGAAGCCGGCCCGGTCTATTGCAACACGTCGACCGGCTTCACCGCCTGCGAGGGATTCGGATTTGAAACCCGCGGGGGCCTTGGCTATTCCGGCATGCAAAAGGGCCGGCCCTGCGACGTCTTCACCGGCGCAGCCGATATCCATCAGGACGACGGCTGCGCGCGCACCCGCGTGGAGATCGGCTACGGATCGGACCTCACGCGCCGCATCTTCCAGACCCACCAAGTCTGGATCGAGGGCGCCCATGCGTCAGCCGACTCGGTCAAGCTTAAAACCAGATCGGCATTCAATTCGACAACGTCGATGTGTCGCTCGGCTACCGGGAAGAGCTCGGCGGCCAGTTCGACGTACAAGCCGTGCTCGTCGCCCTCGTCGCGCGGTGCAAGCGGGTTACTCCGCCGCCGGATTCTCTGCTGTTGTCTCCGGGGCGACATAGCCCGTCTTGGCCATCAGGTAGGCGATGACGGCGTTCCGGTCTTCGGGCTTGCGCACGCCCGAGAAGCTCATCCGGTTGCCCGGGACGAAGGTGCGGGGATTGGCCAGCCAGTGGTCAAGCTGCTCCGGTGTCCAGATGAAGGTCTCGGCTTTCAGCGCGGGCGAATAGTCGAAGCCCTCTGCAGTGGCGACCTGCCGGCCGAACAGGCCGTAGAGGTTGGGGCCGACCAGGTTGCCGGCGCCCTCGGCCGTGAGGTGACAGGACTGGCAGAGCTTGAAGGTGCGGTTGCCGGCGGCGTAGCTCGCCGTGTTGTAGGGGGCCGGCAGGCCGGCGAACTCAACGCTCGGTTCCGCCGGCGCCGCAGCGGGCGAGGGCGTTGCGGCAGCAGCCGCCGGAGCAGCGGCCTTCTGTGCCTCGGCCGGTGCTTCGGCCGGCCCTCCACAGGCGGCAAGGGTCAGGAATGCGAGGGTCGACAGGCAGGAGCTGGTGAGAGTGCGCATGACGATGAAGTCTCCTTGAACTGAAGCGCGCACTGTCGCCCCTCCGGCTATCAAACTCAACCGCTGGCGGGTGCGGCATGACGATGCCCCGGCCCGGTGTGACCCAAGTGTTTGTCCCCGCGGGAACTGGCTGTTATCAACAGCCAAAGCTTCATTTCTCCAAGGACCCCTGATCATGACTGACACCACCGCCGCTGGCCCTTCGCCAGCCGAACTCGCGAGCAAGGCAGAGGCCGGCGATACGGAGGCCGCCCTATTCCTGGCGCGGGTATTGCTGAGCCAGGGAAAGATGGAGGAAAGTTTCAACTGGATCCTGAAGGCCGCCAAAGATGGCCACCCCGTGGCTGCGACCGAGCTCGGCCTGCGTCTGATCGTCGGAAATGGCGCGCCGACCGACCCGATTGTCGGCATCAAGTGGATTGATGCAGCAGTGAAGGCGGGCTTCCCCGAAGCCGTCCGCTGGCGCGCCCTATTCCTGGCTGCCGGGATTGGCAGCCCGTTCAACTTCGCGGCCGCGCTCAACATGCTCGAGGCGGCCGCCCAGAGCGGCGAGCCGCTGGCTCAGGCTCAGTTGCAATGTATCCAGGCGAGCGGCATCGTGGACGATTCCTCGCTCAATGCGTTCCTCAACCCGCCCGCGCCGCTCCTATTCTCGGAGTCGCCCTGGGTTACAGCCGCCGAACACATCCTGCCGGAGCCGATGTGCAATTGGTGGATCGCAGCCGCTTCGACCCGCCTTCAGAAGGCGCGCATCCATGACGCCGACGCGGGCGGGCGCCGAGAAGATTCGATGCGGACCAATTCCGGGGCCGGGTTCGGTATCCTGCAGACCGATGTCGTGATGCAGCTCTGCCTCGCCCGCATCGCTGTAGCGACCGGGCGTCCGCGCAGCTGGCAGGAAGCGCCTAACGTGCTCCACTATGCGGTCGGGCAAGAGTATGCGCTGCATTATGACTTTCTCGATCCCGAGAACCCGCACTTCGCAGAAGGCCTGGCAAAATATGGCCAGCGCCGCACCACTGCGCTTATCTATCTCAACGAGAACTTCATGGAGGGGCAGACATGGTTCGACGCGATCCAGAAACATGCACGCACCCCGACGGGCGGCATGCTGGCCTTCGATAACGTGCTGAATGACGGCTCGCCCGACAAGCGGACCTTGCATGCGGGACTGCCCGTGACCGAGGGCGAGAAATGGCTGCTGTCGATCTGGATCCGCGACCGCGATCAACCCGTCATCTAACTCGCGTGCGGGCAGGGCGGGACATCCGGTCCGGCAGGGGTTAGACTGAACAGCTGATGGCTGATTCTGTGCGCCCCCGACCTGTGATCCTCCGGCTGCCGCCGGATGTCGTGAACCGCATCGCCGCCGGTGAAGTGGTGGAGCGGCCCGCAGCGGCGGTGAAGGAGCTTGTGGAAAACGCGCTCGATGCCGGCGCACGCAGCATTGCAGTGGCGATCGAAGGGGGCGGACTCAAGCGCATCACGGTCGAGGATGACGGCTGCGGCCTGTCGGCGGATGACTTGGCCGTCGCGCTGGAGCGTCACGCCACGTCCAAGCTGGTGCCGGATGCGGACGGGCGGGTGGACCTGCTGAACATCCACACGATGGGCTTTCGCGGCGAGGCGCTGCCCTCGATCGCCTCGGTCAGCCGGATGCGTATCGTCAGCCGCGCCGCAGGCGAGACGGCGGCCGAAATATATTCCGAGGCCGGACGGGTTGACGGGCCGAAGCCGGCCGCGTTCACCGGGCGCGGCGAGACCGGCACGCGCATCGACGTGGAAGACCTGTTCCATGCCACACCGGCCCGCCTCAAGTTCATGCGCGGCGAACGCGCCGAGGCGCTGGCGGTTACCGATGTTGTCAAGCGTCTGGGGATGGCGAATGCGGGCGTCGCCTTCACGCTGGAGAACAATGGCCGCAATGTCCTGCGCTATCCGGCTGAGCGCGACGATGAAGCCGGCCGACTGGGCCGGCTCGGCGCAATCATGGGCCGCGAGTTCAGCGACAATGCGATCGCCATCGATGCCGAGCGCGACGGTGCGCGGCTGCTTGGCTTTGCCGGACTGCCGACGCTGAACCGGGGTAATGCCCAAATGCAGTTTCTGTTTGTGAACGGACGGCCGGTGAAAGACCGAATGCTGACCGGCGTAGTGCGCGCGGCCTATCAAGACTTCCTGGCGCGGGACCGCCATCCCTTGTTGGCCCTGTTCGTCGAGATCGATGCAGAGGAGGTGGACGTGAACGTCCACCCGGCGAAGACCGAAGTGCGTTTCCGCGATGCGGCCGGCATCCGTGGGCTGATGATCGGCGCGCTGCGCCACAGCCTTGCGGGCGCGGGACACAGGGCCTCGACCACCGTAGCGGGCTTCGCGCTCGGCCGCGCGCAGACGGAGGAGACCCAGACAGCCGGACTGCTCTGGCAGTCGGCGCCGCCGCAGAATTATCGCCCGGTCAGCCTGCCGCGCGCCGTGTCCGAAGGGATGCGCCCGGCGTTTGAACAGGACGGCGCGCCGGCGGCCCGCATCGAGCGGGCGCCGGAACCGCCGCAGGGCGCAAGCTTCCCCCTCGGCGCGGCAAGGGCGCAGCTGCACGAGACGTACATCATCGCTCAGACGGCCGATGGTATCGTCATCGTCGATCAGCATGCCGCCCATGAGCGTCTCGTCTACGAGGCAATGAAGCGCCAGATGGCAGCCGGCGGTGTGCGCCGTCAGGCTTTGCTGATCCCTGACATCGTTGAGATGAGCGAAGACGACGCCGCGCGCGTGCTGGAACGCAGCGAGGAGCTGAGCGCGATGGGGCTCGAGATCGAAGCCTTCGGGCCGGGCGCCTTGTGCGTGCGTGCGACGCCGGCGCTGTTCGGCGAGATCGATGCCGCGGGCCTCCTGCGCGACCTCGCTGATGACTTTGCCGAGTATGGCGCAGGCCTTGCGCTCAAGGAGCGCTTCGAAGACGTAATGGGCAACATGGCGTGCCGCTCGTCGGTGCGCGCCGGACGCCGGTTGAATGCTGAAGAGATGAACGCCCTGTTGCGCGAAATGGAGGCGACGCCGCATTCCGGACAATGCAATCACGGCCGGCCGACCTATGTTGAGCTTAAGCTGTCGGATATCGAAAAGCTGTTCGGACGGCGCTGAACAGAATGCAGTTCGGAGCGCTGATCTTTGATTGCGACGGCGTGCTGGTCGATTCCGAGGCGATTGCGATCCGGCGCGAGCGCGAATTGCTTGCGGAGTGGGGGCTCGAATACGACTTCGAGACGTTTGTGTCGCGCTTTGTGGGGCTTCACAATCGGGACTTTTATCTGGCGCTGGAGGCCGACGCGGCAGAGGCTGGGCTCCGTCTGCCAGACCGGTTCGGCGCCTTGCTGCAGGCCAATAACTGGAAATATTACGAGGCGGAACTTGAACCGATTGCGGGCGTTCTGGATACGATCGCGGCTTTCTCAGGACCGCAGGCTGTTGCCTCATCCTCCGAGGCGGACAAGCTTGTCCGCAAGCTGACGATGACGGGCCTAGCCGACATGTTCACGCCGCATATCTATTCATCGGACCTCGTGAAGCATGGCAAACCTGCGCCGGACCTGTTCCTGTTGACCGCTGAGGCTTTGAAAGTTGCGCCTACTGGCTGTGTCGTCGTTGAAGACAGCGTCAACGGGGTCCTTGCGGCGCGGGCGGCCGGCATGACGGCCTGGGGCTTCACGGGCGGCGGACATGCAGATGCCGGTTTGGCTGGCCGGCTCGCGCAGGCAGGCGCGCACGCGGTCTTTTCTTCCCATCACGAAATAGCGCAGGCGCTCACTCGGCTCCGACGGTCGGTGCGTCTACGGAGGATTCGATCCGCGCGCCGGGCATGTAGCTGTAGGGCGTGCACGTGCCTTCGACGATGAAGCGCTTAACCATTCTGTATTGTTGGCCTGCTTCGGGCGGCTCTGCGAACCGCTGGAGCTCGACTTCGAACACGATCGAGGTGCCATCTTCCTGCATCAGGGCCGCGTCGTCGAATACCTGGACCACAGTGGCGGTCACTTCCTTGGAGTCGTAGCGGCACGGGCCGCCGACCATGGGGCTCATGGCGTCGGCAGGGCTCCCTGTCTGGCAGGCTGCGAGCAGCCCGGTGAGGGCAGCAGAGAACAAGGCGCGTTTCATGGAAGCTCCCGTGGGATGAACACCGGCCACACTAGCACTCGCGCGGGCACCGGCAAGATCGGGGCTCAGCGCTTTGCGGGTTTGGCCTTGCGCGGCTTGTCGGCGGCCTTGTGGGCTTCGCGCGACTTGCGCATCCGGTCCATGCCGCCGCCGGCGACCCACCAGAAGATGCGCCAGCCTTCAGCGAAGGTCATCTCGGGCGCGGGCGCCAGCGTGCCCTTCTTCTCGGGCGGGGCGACCTTGGGTGCCTTGCGGCGCTTCGACTTGCCATGCAGGGGTGCGGGCAGTTCCGGCGGCGTGTCGCTGGCCGCGTCCTCGCCGCCGGTTGTTTCGATCTGGGCTGGGGCGCCGGCCGTCTCGAAGGTGGGGTCGAGATTGTTCAGGAGGTGGGCATCGGAGAAATCGACTGCCAGCTCGACCCAAAGCGGCAGGTGATCCGATATCTGCCAGCTCAGCCAGCGCTTGGAATAGTATTCCTTGTCCTTGCCCTTGTCGCGCGGCGTACCGTCGTCGCCGAGATCGCGGTGGCGGGCTGGCAAGGCCGGCGCGTAGTGTTCGTAATGCTCGGGCCGGAAGATCGATTGCGACCAGTCGAACGCACCCGAGGACAGGAAGGTCAATTCGTCTGGCCGGGTGCGGAAGGCGATCTGGTCGTAATAGTTCGTACCGAGAAGGTTTGACGGGTACTGTTCCGGCGGCAGTTGGAACCCGGCCTTGGTCAGCGCCTGCATCGTCTCGTCGATGGGGTTCTTGATGTTGAAATCCCCGAGCAGGATATAGTTCTCGTTCTCGCGGTCGGCGCGGCCCGCCATTTCCTTGGCGAGGTATTCAATCTCCTGCACGCGGCGCTGGTAGCCATCTGAGCCTTTGCCTTCCTCGCCGAAATAGATGTGCACGGTGCAGAGTGAGAACTTGAACCAGCCCGCCTGGAAGCTGACGAGGAAGGGCGTGCGGGCGAATTGCTGCTCGCCGGGCAGGAGGGCGTGTTTGGGCAGGACGATCTCGCCAGCGATATTCCGGAAGCGGACTTTCCGGCTGTCGAAGACGAAGGCCATGCGCTCGCGGTTGCCGGAATTGCCGACCGTGACGTCGGTCGCGATGAAGTCCCAGCCGGGGCCCATCAGGCGGATCACATCCTTCAGCGGCGTGAGGTCTTCGTTGATCTCCTGGACCGCGCAGACGTCGAATGCGGAGAGGATCTCGGCGATGTAATGCAGGCTCTCGCGGCGGCGGGGGCCGTGGCGGAACTTGTTGTTGTCGAAGTCGCGGATGTTCCAGGTGCCGATGATCAGGCTGGATTTCTTGGTGCGGCGCGGCACGCCCTTGGGCGGCGCGGAGGCAAGCTGGGCGCGCAGATCCAGCAGGCGGCGCGACGTCCAGTCCCGCTCGGCGGGCGTGAACAGGCGCGGATTGCGCAGATCGGTGTACCAGACCATGCCTTTGTCCCCTCGCATTCTGCGATGGCGCGACGTTGATCAGGTTTGGTTAGCTTCGCGTTAACGCTTTGGAATATTCCATAAAAACAAGGCGGTCAAACGCTAACGACGCGGCCGGGGTTCATGATACCGAGCGGGTCGAGGGCCCGCTTGATGGCGCGCATGGTCTCGGTGGCGGCGGGCGGGCGCAGGCGCGCGAGTTCGTCGCGCTTCAGCCGGCCGACACCGTGCTCGGCCGAGATGGAGCCGCCGAAAGCCATCACCGTGTCGAACACGGTGCGGGTGACGGCGCCTTCCTGCGCCTTCAGGAAAGGTGCGCTGCCGGCCGGTTCGACCACCGAATAGTGCAGGTTGCCATCACCGACGTGGCCGAAGATCACGAAGTCCGCAGGCGGAACAACCTGGCGCACGGCGGCGTTGCAGGCCTCGATGAAATCCGGGATGCGGCTGACCGGGACGGAGATGTCCTGGTTGAGGGCGGTGCCGTAGGCGCGCTTGGACAGCGGGATCGACTCGCGGATCAGCCAGAAGGCTTTCGCCTGCGTTTCGCTGGCGGCGATGGCGGCGTCCTGCACCAGGCCGGCTTCGGCGCCAGCTTCGAGGGCGGCGGTGAGCAGGGCATCGGCCTGTTCGGCCTTTGGCTGGGAAATCTCGATCAGTACGCGCCAATCGGCATTGGCGGGCAGCGGATCGCGCGTACCCGGAATGTCGGCGGTGACCATCGATACAGCATTGGCGGGGATGATCTCGAAGCTGGTCACCGAGTCGCCGGCATGGTCGCGCACGAGCGCGAGCAGTTTCACGACATCGGCGGCGCTGGCCGCGATCACCCAGGCCGTGGCGCGCTGGACTTTCGGGAACAATTTGAAGGTCGCCGCCGTGATCAGGCCCAGCGTGCCTTCGGCGCCGGCGAAAAGGTGTTTGAGGTCATAGCCGGTATTGTTCTTGCGCAGGCCCGACAGGCCGCCCAGCACTTCGCCGGAGGGCAGCACGACTTCGAGGCCGAGGATCAGGTCGCGCATCATGCCATAGCGCAGCACCGCGACGCCGCCGGCATTGGTGGAGATCAGGCCGCCGAGCGTCGCCGTGCCTTGCGAGCCGAGCGAGAGCGGGAAGAGGCGGTTCGCCTTGTCGGCGGTCTCCTGCGCGGTGACAAGCGTGGCGCCCGCTTCGATGACCATGGAATTGTTGAACGGGTCGACCTCGCGCACGGCGTTCATGCGGGTCATCGACACGCAGATCTCGCCATGCGGCGTGCCGCCATCGACGAGGCCGGTATTGCCGCCCTGCGGGGTGATCGCGACGTGGTGGGCGGCGCACAGCTTGACCAGCGCGGCGGTCTCGACGGTGGAGGCCGGGCGGGCGAGGAAGGGCGTGTCGCCCTGGAACGTGCCGCGCCAGGGCGTGGAGGCGGCGAGCAGTTTCTCAGGATCGTCGCTCCAGCCCTTGGGGCCGAGCAGATCCTTGGCGGCGGCGAGGAAGGCGGCGGGAAGCTGGGTCATGGCCGGAGTTTACGGCGGTGCGGGGTCAAAGACGATAGGCCAAGTTGTCCGTCCTGCCGGCGTGTCAGGTATTGTGCCTGCGCATGGCGGCGGCGACCGGATGATCGCCGAGGGCTGCGATCACGCCTTCGCGCGCCTCGCTTGTCTTGTTCTGGCTGAGCTTGTTGATGCCTTCGAAGCGGATGGGCGTCAGTTCGAAGGCACGGATGCCGCACAGCATCATCTCGAAGGAGCCCGGGTCCATCTTGGCACGGGTCCAGGGCGGCTTGGGCAGCAGGCCGGCTTCGAAATGGGCGGAGACGTCATCCAGGAAGGCAGCGGCGTCGGCCGGGCCCGGCGTGCCCTCGGCTTCGACGGAGAGATAATTCCAGGTGGGCACCTGGTTGGGCACGGGGCCATACCAGTCGGGCGAGATGTAAGCGTCCGGGCCGGTGAAAACGATCAGCGCGGCAGCGCCGGCTTCGAGGCGGCGGGTGAGCGGATTGTGCGCAGACAGATGAAAGCGCAGGCGCACCGCGCCGCCGTCCAGCGTCGTGAGCACGGGCGAATGCGCGGCGAGCGGGGCGACCTCTCCGTTGGCGCAGATGAGGCCCAGCGGATAGGCGCGGATGCGCGCAACAAGGATTGCCGGATCGGATTCGCGAAAGAGCGGTGCGGGGTGCATGGCGTCAGAACAAGCTGCCCTGGCTGCCGGGTTTCTTCGGCGGGGCCTTTGGTTTCGGAGGCGGCGCGGCGCTACCGGCCGGTGCGGCCGTGACATCGCCGTCGGCAAAGGTGACCTTGAACTGATCCGCGCCCGCCGCAATCGCGGCCGAGCGGATGAGGCGGCCTTCGTTGTCGCGCACGAGGGCATAGCCGCGCTTCAGTGTGGCCTGGTAGGACAGCGTCTCCAGCATCTTGGCTTCGGCGGCGAGCGCGGTGCGGCGCTTGTCGATCAGTCGCCAAAGGGCCGGGCGCGCGCGCACCGCGACGTCGCGCAGGCGCTGGCGGCCCTGGCGGATCTCGGCGTTCAGCATGGCGGGCGACAGCTGCAGGCGGGAGAGTTTGAGGCGCGCCTTCTGGGTGAGCGCGAGCGCGGCCTTTGGAAGGTTTGCGCTCGCAAAGTCCAGCCGCTGACGCGCCGGCTGCAGCAGTATTTCGGCGCGCGGCAGGCGGGCGGCGGTGAGCTTGTCGCGGGCACGCGTGAGGCCGCGCGCGAGGGCTCGCTTCAGGCGCTGGCCGCTCTCGTCTACGTTCAGCAACAAGTCTGTGCGGACTGGCACCGCAATCTCGGCGGCGCCCGTGGGCGTGGGCGCGCGCTGGTCCGAGACATAGTCGATCAGCGTTGTGTCGGTCTCGTGGCCCACGGCAGAGATCAGCGGGATCTCGCTCTCGAAGGCGGCGCGCACGACGATCTCCTCATTGAACGGCCATAGGTCCTCGATCGAGCCGCCGCCGCGCGCCACGATCAGTACGTCCGGCCGGTCGGCGCCGGTCATGGCGTTGAAGCCGCGGATGCCGGCGGTGACCTGCTCGGCTGCGCGCTCGCCCTGCACGAGGGCTGGCCACACGATCACGCGTACCGGGAAGCGGTCGCGGATCCTGTGGAGGATGTCGCGGATCACCGCGCCGGTGGGCGAGGTGATCACGCCGATGGTGCGGGGAAGGTAGGGCAATTTTTTCTTGTGCTTCGGATCGAAGAGACCTTCGGCGGCGAGCTTCTTCTTGCGTTCCTCCAGCAGCTGCATCAGCGCGCCCGCGCCGGCGGGGCGCATCGAGCTTGCGATCAGCTGGTAGGCGGAGCGGCCCTCATAGGTCGACAAGCGCCCGGTCGCGATGACTTCGAGACCTTCCTCGGGACGGAAAGTCAGACGCTCGGCCTGTCCGCGCCACATGATCGTGTTGAGAACGGCCTTGTCGTCTTTCAGGTCGGCATACATGTGGCCGGACTTGGCGATGATCACACGGCCGAGCTCGCCGCGCACGACGACATGGTCATAGTTGGTCTCGATCGTCCGCTTCAGGCTGGCGGCGAGTTCGGAGACGGACTGGGCGTGGTCGTTGGAGACGGGCGTATCGGGCATGGAAGGGTTTTGGACAGGGTTGGCCCCGGCTGCAAGGGGCTCGATCCGCTGCGGTCGGGCTTTAGGAATGGCCCCTGTGTTCATTGGAAAAAACGCCAAGGTTCAGAATCTGTAGTGATTTGGTTCATTCGCTGAACTATCCGGCGAATGCCGCCCCAAGTATCGACCCCTCATCGCACGAGGGCCACACGCCCGGTGCCCAACAAAAAGGGACGACCATGTCACAAAATGCAAACACCGCTGAACTCAGCCCGAACCAGATGCTCTGGGAGAAGGGCGACTTCACCCGCATCGCAGCCTCCATGCGCGACAGCGGCGAGAAACTTGTCAAAGCGATCGGCGTCGGGCCGGGCCAGAAGGTGCTCGACCTCGGTTGCGGCGATGGCACGACGGCGCTGCCGTCAGCCCGGCTGGGCGCCGAGGTTCTGGGTGTCGACATCGCCCGTAATCTCGTCGAGGCCGGCAACCGCCGCGCGGCCGATGCGGGCCTCTTCAACTTGCGTTTCCAGCACGGTGACGCGTCAAACCTGACCGGCGTTGCCTCCAGCCAGTTCGACAAGGTGATCAGCATCTTTGGCGCCATGTTTGCGCCGAATCCGGAGAATGTTGCCCGGGAAATGGTCCGCGTGACCAAGCCGGGCCGGCAGGTCGTGATGGGCAACTGGATCCCCGGTGATCCCACACTGGTCGCGCAGATCCTGAAGACCAGCGCCGCCTATTCGCCGCCGCCGCCCGAAGGGTTCGTCAGCCCGGTGCGCTGGGGTGTCGAGGCCGATGTGCGCGCCCGGTTCACGGGCGCCGGCGTGCCGGACGCCGCCATCCGCTGCGAGCCGGAAACCTACGTGTTCGACCATGCTGGCACGCCCGCGGATTTCGTGGCCGAGTTCCGGGATCATTACGGGCCGACGATGAACGCCTTCGCTGCCGCCAACGCAAATGGCAAGGCCGCAGACCTGGAACGGGAACTGATCGACCTGTTCGAAAGCCAGAACACCAGCCGCGCCGCAGGACGCACCGTCATCCCGGCAACGTTCCTGCGTGTGACGGTTCAGGTCGGCTGACGAAATGCCGGCGGCGTGTTGCGACCGCGCAGCGCGCCGCATTCGGAGGCGGGCAAGGCCTTCATCCCGTTCGAACGGTTTGGCGACGGCGCCTATGTCGGCTCGTTCGACGTGCCCGAGGCCACGATCGCGTTCTACGAGTCGATCATCCTGGGCTGGATTGCAGCGGCGGAGCTCACCGTGGCGGGCCCGATGCAGGAGGGGGGCTGGAGCAATGGCGACCCCTCCCGCGAACTCCAGGACGTGCTGCTGCTGCGCCGAACCGGCGCCTGAAGCGCATTTCGGGCTTGAACTTGCGCGCCGCTCGCGCCTAGGAGCGGCGCCATGAACATTCTCCTCATCGGATCGGGCGGCCGTGAACACGCCCTGGCCTGGAAGTTGGCGGCGTCGCCGCTGGTCGATATCGTGCATTCCACGCCCGGCAATCCCGGCATGGACGAAGTGGGCCCATGTTTTGACGTGTCGGCCGACGATGTGGACGGGCTGGTCAAGCTCGCCTTGCAGGTGGAGCCGGACTTGATCGTGATCGGCCCCGAGGCGCCGCTGGCGCTCGGCCTATCGGACATCCTGCGCGCGCGCGGGTTCGATGTGTTCGGCCCTTCGAAAGCGGCCGCGCAACTGGAAGCCTCGAAAGCCTTCTCCAAGGGGCGGATGACCAAGTATGGCGTGCCGACCGCGGCCTATGGCGAGTTCACCGAAGCAGCGCCTGCCAAGGCCTTCCTTGCGACGATGACGGCGCCCTATGTGCTGAAGGCCGATGGCCTCGCGGCGGGCAAGGGCGTGGTGATCGCCGAAACGCGTGAGCAGGCCGAGGCCGAGATCGACGAGATGTTGTCCGGCAAATTCGGCGCCGCGTCCGCGACGCTGGTGATCGAGGAGTTCATGCACGGCGAAGAGGCGAGCGTGTTCGTCATCACCGACGGCAAGGGCGCGGTCTACCTGCCGGCCGCGCAGGACCACAAGCGCGTCGGCGACGGCGATACCGGCCCCAATACCGGTGGCATGGGCGCCTATGCGCCGGCGCCGGTCGTGACCCACGAGATCATGAACCGCGTGCAGCGCGAGATTGCCGAGCCGATGCTGAAGGGCATGGCGAAGGACGGCATGCCGTACCAGGGCGTGCTCTATATCGGCATCATGGTCACAGCGGACGGTCCAAAAGTGGTGGAGTTCAACGCCCGCTTCGGCGACCCGGAATGCCAGGTGCTGATGAAGGGCCTGAAAGGCGACATCGTTCCGCTGATCCTGATCGCCGCCACCGGCGGGCTCAAGGGCAATGAGGCGCAGTTCGAAAGCCTGCTGGAGCTCGACGCGTTCCAGCCGACAGCGACAGTTGTGCTCGCCAATCAGGGCTATCCGGGCAGCTATTCCAAGGGCTCGCTGATCAAGGGCGTGGCCGAAGCGAACGGTTTGCCGGGCGTGACGGTGTTCCATGCGGGCACGGACGTGGACTCCGATGGCGCGCTGATCGCGGTGGGCGGCCGGGTGCTGAACGTCACCGCCAGCGGCGACACGCTGCGCGAGGCAGTCGACCGCGCCTATGCGGGCGTTGATGCGATCAACTGGCCGCAGGGCTTCTGTCGGCGCGACATCGGCTGGCGGGCGCTGTAGCGTCAGGCGTTCGGGTCGATCAGGATCTTGATTTCACTCGGGTTCTTCGCGAGGCTGTCGAAGGCGGCTTCAGTGTTGGCGAGGGGTTGGCGGCTGGTGATCAGGCGGGCGGCTTTGCCGGGATGGGCTTCGATCAGTTTCAGCGCAGCGGCGAATTCCTCGGGCCGGTAGGCGAAGCTGAATTCGAGCGTCAGTTCACGGATGATACCCTCCAGCGGCGTCAGCTTTTCCTCGTGCGGGCAGACACCGGCGACCACGATATGGCTGTGCGGCGGGGCGCCCTTGATGACCTGGTCGATCAGGCCGGGGGCGCCGGTGCATTCGAAGAGGTTGGCGCCAGATGGCAGGCCGCGGAACTCCCGCTCCAACAGCGGTGACATGGCGTGCGGGGTGAAGGCGAGGTCATTCCAATGCGTAAATGGGGAGTCCGTGGCCGGATCGATCACGATGTCGGCGCCGAGGGCCGCTGCGGCCGCGCGACGCTCAGCCGAGAAGTCCGCTGCGAGGATCGGTCCGCGCCCCTGCAGGCTGAGCGACAGGATGACCGCGAGGCCGACCGGTCCGCAGCCGATGACGAGATTGGGCGCCTTGTGCCGATTGGCCAGGCCGGCCGCATGCAGGCCCACCGAGAGCGGTTCGGTCAGGGCCGCAAGATCTGCCGGCACGCTGTCCGGAATGCGGAAACTGCGTACGGCATCGATACAGCTCAGCGTGGCGAGGCCGCCGCCATGGCCGGGCGAGATGCCGATGGTCTGTGGGCCGTCATGCGTATGCGTGAAGGGCAGGCCGGTGATCAGGTCGCCAACTTTCAGCGCCGTCTGCGTGCCCGGCGCGATGCCGACAATCTCGGCCGAGAATTCATGGCCGGGAATGATCACTGGAAGCTGGTCGGCGGGCAACGTGTCGGCAAGGGCGGCGAGCTGTTTGCGCAAGGACAGGTCGCTGCCGCAGATGCCGGTGAAGAGCGGGCGGACAAGCAGCTGACCCGCAGCGGGTGAAGGGTCCGGCAATTCGCGCACTGCGAAGGTGCGCCCGTGGAGTGTGGCAGCGCGCATGAGCGTCTCCTGAGGTTCGTGTGCGGCTCAGCCGGTGGGCAGATCGGCAAATCTTGCGATGTCGGGCTGCCCCGTGTGAGCGGTGGCGCCGCCATCTGCGACGATGATGGAGCCGGTCACATAGGAGGCTGCGTCTGACGCGAGGAAGGCGACGACCTCGGCCATCTCCTCGGGCTGCGCGGCGCGCTGCAGAGGAATGCGGCTGGTCCACTCTTCCTTGAGGCCGGGGATCTGGTGCACGCCGGCCGTGATCGGCGTGTCCACGAGGCCGGGACAGAGTGCGTTGACGCGGATGCCGTCGCGCGCATGATCGACGGCCATCGAGCGGGTATAGTTCACCACCGCGCCCTTGGCGGCATTGTAGGCGGCGAAGCGATGGTCCCCGCCGAGGCCGGAGATCGAGGCGGTGTTCACGATGGCACTCCCGCGCGGCATGTGCGGGATCGCCGCGTGGCAGGCATAGAATACGCTGTGCAGGTCGACTGCGATGACGTTGAGCCATTGTTCGGCGGTCGTCTCGACGGTGTTGCCGTAGGAGCCGATGCCGGCATTGTTGAACAGGATGTCGATCCGCCCATGCGTGTCGACGGCGGTCTGGATCAGCGCCTCGACGTCTTTCTGCTTTGACACGTCGCAGCGCATGGCGAGCGCGGTCGGGCCGAGATCCTGGGCGAGGGTTCGTCCGCCCTCGTCGCCGATATCGGCCAGAACGACATGGGCGCCTTCGCGCGCAAAGACGCGGGCCGTGGCCGCGCCGATGCCGGAGGCGGCGCCGGTGATCACGGCGACCTTGTTCTCAAATCGCTTGAGGTTCATCGGAAATCCGCCGCGCTCAGGCGAGGACTGCGCTGGGTGGGACTTCGCCGGCCCAATCCTCACGCCGCGTGGAAACCGCACTTGCGATCTTCTCCCAGGCGGGTAGCGACTTGGCGAGGAAGTCGATGTTGAAATTCTCCTGGCCCCGGAATTCCAGCACTTCCACACCCTTCGGGCCGGGTGTGTAGCGGTAGGCCTTGTTGGCCGGCAGGAAGAAGCCGTCGCCGGGGCCGAGCGTATCGGTGCCCAGCTGCAGGCTGCCCGCGACGATGTAGTAGAGGCAGTCGGCATCGTGCGTATGCAGAGGAAGCGGGAAGCCGCTCTTGAACCAGGCATAGGTCAGGCTGAAACCGGGGCGCGAGAACAGCGTCTTGACGATGTTGCCCTCGGCAAAACCCGCTTCCAGCGCCTTGGCGATACCCGCCTCGAACTCGGGATTCATGCCGACAACTTCCATATGCGCCGTCTCGTCCAGCGAGGGCGAAGTGGCCGTCCGGAAGATCTGGTATCCGGTGCTGGCCGGGGCGGGTTCCTTGACGTTGGCGTCGCTCATGGTGTTTCCTCCAGATGCCGGTTTGAATTGTGTGCGGGCCTTGCGGCCCTCTTTGCCACCTTCCGGCGAAGCGTGACGATCTTGCTGGCAGGCTACGCCGATCCAAATTTTAGTCAATATTGACTAAAATAATTCCGGATACGGTTGACGCCGCGTCGCCGAGTCGCCTTAGTCCCGTCATGTCACAGGATCTGAAGCCTTCCACGGCTCCCGTAGAAGCCGCGCGCCGCCGAACCCGTCGCGGCGAAGAGACCCGTCGCGCGCTGATCGACGGGACCATCCGCTGCCTGAACTCGCTGGGCTATGCCGGCACGTCGATCGAGGCCGTCATGGAGGAAACGGGCATAAGCCGGGGGTCCGTGCTCAACCAGTTTCCCACCCGTGTGGCGCTGATGTCGGCCGCCATCGAAGCAGCGATGATGGCCATGGTGTCCGATACACGCCGGCGCGGGGCGGAGATTGAGGATCCCGTCCAACGCGTGCGCGAGATATGTGATGTATTCTGGGAAACCCAGAACATTCCCGAGGCGGTGGTGGTGACCGAAGTGCTCCTGGCCGCGCGCTGGGACGGCGCCCTGGCACAGGCGCTCGGGCCGATTGCCAGCCGGATCGAGACCGAGATTGATCAATACACCCTGGAGCTGATCCAGGAGGCCGGCGTGGACGCGGCCTTCCACGAGGATTGCCTGCTGCACGCCCGGATCCTGGTCCTCTCGCTGCGCGGCATCACGCTGGAACTGATGTACGACAAGGACCGCCGGATCATGCACCGGGCGCTCGCGCGGATCCGCGAGATGCACCTGTCGCAGTGCGATATCATCCTGCCGGCCGGGCGCTGAGCGCGGGGCGGGAAATCAGACGGCCGGTTCGTCCTTGAACCAGACCTCGACCGGACCCTTCAGGGTGAGCTGCAGCGGGCGGCCCTTGCGGTCCAGCGCCTTGCCGGCCGCGATCTTGATCCAGCCTTCGGAGACGCAATACTCCTCGACGGTGGTCTTCTCCTCGCCGCGGAAACGCACGCCAATGCCGCGCGCGAGCACGTCATAGTTGTAGTGCGGGCTGTCAGGATAGATGGAGAGGCGGTCGGGCGGTGTATCGGTCATGCGCGGGGGTTTAGCCTTGCCGGGCCCCGGCGATCAAGGGCCTTGCGGCCACCGAACGCCGAGGTCGCACTCCTAGCCGCCGCGGTGCAGGCTGCTGACCAGAGCGGCGCGGCATGCAGCGGGGGCTGCCCCTTCGGCCAATGCGAGACGCGCCGGCCCCTCGCCGGTCATGTTCACGGTCAGGCATCCGGGCAAGGCCAGGTCGGCCGGCTCGATCAAGTTGCCGTGTTCGATGCGGTCGGACAGGTCCTGTGCAAACACGGGCCCGACCGCCTTTTTCAGCGCCTCACGGATCGCAGCGTCGGTCAGTTCGGCGGCGGCTCCGCTCGCCCGCTGCGAATCACCGCGGTCGATCAGGTCGGCAAGGGCATCGGCGAGTGACGTGCCGCGTCCGGCGGCCACCGTTTCTCAGCTGAGAGCCATCAGGGCACCTCGCTGGTAGGGAAGGCGCTCGGTCTCCCGGCTGTCCCAAATGTGCGCGAGCAGTTCGCCGGACGGCATCGTCTGCACCGGGGACGTTTGATACGCGGCCCAGAGGTCATTGAAGTTCGCCAGGAAGCCCTCCAGCGACACGCGGCCGGAATCGAGGAGGACCAGCTGGGTGTAGTATTCGGTGAAGCCCTCCGTGAACCACATCCGCGCCGGGTCTGTGGCCTCGTCGGTCGTGCCCATCGGTCCAGGGATCCATTCGTGCAGGATCTCGTGAATGAGTGTGTGCTCGAGGTTTTCGGCGGCAGCATTCCGGGTGGCGAGGATGACGAAGGATTCGGTAAACGAGGTGCCGATAACCGACGAACCGTTCGGCACGTCCGGCAGCGGCGTGAAGGCGACGAAGTACCGGGACGGCAGCTGGTCATCGAAGGCTGAGCTGGCCGTCGCCAATACTGCAGACGTCGCCGTGACGATGTCGTCATTCGACAGGGCCCATTCGCCGAGCACAGCGGCGCGGACAATTGAGTCCGCCGGTTCACTGAAGGCGTAATCACCGAAAGCATAGATGCTGTCGGTGGCGGTCGACAAGGTAACGGGGCGTGAGCGACCATCCGTGGACGGTTGGCTGAAGGCTGCGCCGGACGAAAATCCGTCGAAGCGGATAACGAACGCCGGATCGCGGCCTTCAATGACCGGCAGGACGGTGTGCCCGATGATCGACGCATACCCTGCCCGCAGCACCGGGCGCATCCCTGGGACGCGCTGGACGCCCCACTCGGGCAGACCGTCATAGTCCTGCTTCACCGTCCAGCTGAGGCGGATAGGCTGTCCGGACGCTTGTACGACCGTGACGGACCCGTTCGATTCATCGCTGGCGAGTGGATCGCCGCTTTCCGCATCAACCACGGTGAGCGCACCACGCAAGGCGCCGAGATCCTCCTCAGGCCCCCAGGCCTGCGGAAAGCGGAATACAGTTTCGCCGTCGGCATCTCCCGCGACCAGGACCTGGATCTCAAGTTCCGAAAGGTCGCCCTCGCGCGCGGCCGCGAAAACCAATTCGTTCTGGAACGATGTCTCAGGCGCGACGCCGTTTTGCATGCTGCATGCGCTGACACTGGCCACGATCAGGAACAGGAACCAACGCATCGACATCGGCAACTCGGCTATTCGGCCAATTGGAGCTGCCCTTTTTAGGGATCGAGGTCATTGATTCAAATATTGAATAGGTCTCCCCGCGCTCACTTGCCAACGTAGATCAGCGACCCCTTCGGCACCTCATCAAGGAAGGCAGCAAGGTCTTCGGACGAAAAGACGATGCAGCCGTTTGAGCGGCCGAGCTTGCCGTACTTCTTCAGGTGATCCGGTTCGGCATAGACGGCGGAGTGGATAACAATGGCGCGCGAGCGGGCATTGGCGTTGGTCGTGTCGAGACCGTCGAGACGCAGGGACCGGCCATGGCCGCCGGAATACTCTTCGGCGGTCCGGTAAAGGCCCTTCGGGCTCGCAGACGAGCCGGGCACGTCCGAGAAGCTGTCGAGATAGCCGTCATGGTCATGGTCCGATCCCTTGCCGTGCGCTGTGCGGAACGCATCGACAACGCCGGAGTCCAGGTCGATCACGAAAAGGCGCGGTTTGCTGGAATGCAGGCTGTAATCGACCACGACCAGCTTGCCCGTCTGCTCGCCATTCTCGCCATGGGCGTTCAGCGCGGCCACCGCCTGGTCCAGCAATTCGGGCCGGATCTTGCCGCTGGGGTCCAGGGATTTGGCGAAAGCAGGTGCCGCGAGGGTAGAAAAACCGAGCAGGAACAAGGCAACGAGACGCATCATGCTACGGATATCCCTCCTGGGGTACGGATTTGGCGACGCAAGGGCAGGCCTTGGCGCGCCGGGCTGTATCAGTATGGTAGTGTACAAAATCTGGCAGAATTTAGGGAGACCGAAATGGCAGAGGCCGCCAACGCACAGGACCTGTATTCCGGGACCAAACCGGTCGTCGACAGCCACAAGTTCAACGAGGCGAATCTCGCCGAGTGGATGCAGGCCAATGTGGAGGGCTATGAAGGTCCGCTCGAGGTGCGCCAGTTCAAGGGCGGCCAGTCGAACCCGACCTATCAGCTCGTCACCCCGAAGAAGAAATACGTGATGCGCCGCAAGCCGCCGGGCAACCTGTTGCCGAGCGCCCACGCGGTGGACCGAGAATACACCGTCATCAACGCGCTCTATCCGCTCGGCTACCCGGTCGCGCGTCCCTATGGGCTGTGCACGGATGAAAGCGTTGTCGGCACGATGTTCTACGTGATGGACATGGTCGAAGGGCGCATCCTCTGGGACGGCACGCTGCCGGAATATGAGCCGGCCATGCGCCGCAAGATCTATGAGGCCAAGGTCAAGACCTTCGCCGATCTGCACAATGTCGACTGGAAGAAGGCCGGCCTTGAAGGCTTCGGCAAGGAAGGTGACTATGTCGCCCGTCAGATCCACCGCTGGACGAAGCAGTACAAAGCCTCCGAGACGATGCACATTCCGGAAATGGAAAAGCTAATCGAGTGGCTGCCCAAGAACATCCCGCCCGGCGACACGACGACCATCGTGCATGGTGACTACCGTCTCGACAACATGGTGCTGCACCCGACCGAGCCGAAGGTCATCGCGGTGCTTGACTGGGAGCTGTCCACGCTGGGTGATCCGATTGCGGACTTTTCCTACCACCTGATGAACTGGGTCATGCCGCCCGGTGACTCGACGCGCGGCTCGATCATGGCCATCCCCGACCTCAAGGCCTGGGGCATTCCCACAATGGACGAATACGTCGCGCTCTACTGCCAGCACACGGGCCGCAAGGGCCTGCCGGAACTCGACTATTACTTCGCCTACAATGCCTTCCGCCTGGCCGGCATCCTGCAGGGCATCATCGGGCGGGTGCGTGATGGCACCGCCAACAGCGCCAATGCGGAATCGAATGCGGCGCGGGTCGTGCCGCTGGCGAAGTTCGCGGCGGACTATGCCCGCCGCGCCGGCATGGAGGGGTGACGCCGCCTTCATCCGTGACGCCGGCCCCGGAGACGGACCGGCGTTACCTGACGGGGCGCCAGCTCTTCCTGCTCGCTGTTGCGGCCGCGGTGGTCACGGCGAATGCTTATTATATCCACCCGATCATCGCGCTGGTCGCGAAAGATTTTGGCGTGTCGCCCTCTGAGATCGGTCTCGTGCCTGCGCTCAACCAGATCGCGCTGGCGGCGGGCATCTTCCTTCTTTTGCCGCTCGGCGACCGGTTCAGCAATCGCCAGCTCGCGATCCTCTTCGCGGCAGGCCAGCTGACCGGTCTCCTCGTCATGGCCTTCGCCACCAACTTCTGGGTGTTCGTGGCCGGCTCCACCTTCCTCGGCTTCTCGACCATCACGCCTTACCTGTTGCCGGCTTACGCCTCGAAACGCGTGGAGTCCGCCCGGCTCGGCGCTGCCACGGCCACCCTGACCACCGGCGTGATCGCCGGCATTCTTGTTGCCCGGGTTGGGGCCGGCTGGATCGGCGAACATCTCGGCTGGCGCACGGTGTATTACTTCGCCGCCGGGCTGATGTTGGTCATCACACTGCTGCTGCCGCGCATCATGGAAGGGCGCGACAAGTCTGCGCCCGAGCCTCCGCCGCAAAACTATGTGGCGCTCGTTTTTTCCATCGTTCCGATCGTGCGGGCGCATCCTGAAGTGCTTCTTTCCGGCACCATCCAGGGGCTCGGTTTCGGCATCTTCCTGTCGGTCTGGCTTGCGCTCGGTCTGCACCTCACCTCGCCGGAAATGGGCTATGGCGCAGATACGGTGGGCTACCTCGCAGCTATCTCGCTCCTGAACCTATTCACCACGCCGCGCCTCGGAGCCTGGGCCGACCGCACGGGCGCGCGCCGCGCGCGCTTCCTCATCTCGCTCGTCCAGATCGTGGCGGTCGGCTTGCTCGGCCTGTTCGGGCACAGCCTGTGGCTGCTGCTGATCCCTCTGGTGATCATGAACCTTGTTGGCCCGATGATCGACATCACCGGCCGCATGACCTTCCTGCGCCAGCGGGCCGGTGTGCGCACACGGCTGATGACCGCCTATATCGTGCTGATGTTCATCGGAGGCGGCATGGCCAGCTGGGGCGCCACCTGGGTTTACGAACACGGCGGCTGGCACGGCACGGCCATGCTCACGCTGGGCCTGTCGGGCATGCTGGTCCTCCTCTCATTCTTCGGGATGCGGCTGGACAAACGCGCCGCCCAGGCCTGAGATAGTATCCAACCAGAAGCCGCCGGGAGACTTTGAGATGAGCGATGTATTGCAGGGCGCTCTGCGCAGCCCGGTGAACCTGTTGACCGAGCAGAAATATGCCGGCCACAAGTCGCTGCACGATGATGCTGAAGCCGCGCGCCTCGGCATCAAGGCCGGGCCCATCGAAGGGCCGACGCATTTCTCGCAATTCGTGCCGCTGCTGGCCGAGGTCTGGGGTCAGGCCTGGCACGAGCGCGGCTGCTTCTCCGCCCACTTCCTGAACATGGTGTTCGAAGGTGAGAAGGTGCGCGCCGAAGTCGACCGGCCGGCCCTCGGCGCCACGCGCACGCTCTGCCGCGCCTTCAAGGAAGACGGGACGCCCGTCCTTGAAGCAAGCGCCAGCCTTGGCCCGGAACATGGCGAGACGCTATTGGAAGAGCGCATGAAGAAGCTGCGCCCCGCCAGCGATCTTGTGATCCTCGCGGACCTGAAGGTCGGCATGACCGGCCGCGAGAACGAGATCGTCTCGATGGGGCCGGACCAGCACATGGGCGATCTCTATCCCTTTTCGCTGGCCGAAAAGCTGAAGGTCATCACCGAAACTCATCCGATGTATTCCGATGCGAAGGCCTCGCCCTGGGGCAAGCCTGCTATCCCGCTCGAAATGATCAGTGTGCTGGGCAATTATTCCAGCCACGGCGCACGCTTCCCGGTGAAGAATCCCAGCATCGGCCTGTTCGCCGATCTCGAGATCCGCATGATCGACGGCCCGCTTTTCGTGGGTGAGGAATATCTCCTGCGCCGCGAGATCGTCGCCCTGTCGGAATCGCGACGGGTGGAGAATTACTGGGTCCGTACCCGGTTCTTTGACAAGTCGGGCAAGACCCAGCTTGCCGAGATGCTGCTCAATCACGGCGTCATGAAAGCCAGCTATCCGCACTATCCCCAGGACCGCCTTGCATGACACCGGCGGCCTTCCGCAAGCATTGCCTCTCGCTGCCGGGCGCAGAATGCGTGCAGCAATGGGGCGATGACCAGGTCTACAAGATTGCCGGAAAGATGTTCGCCGCTACCGATGCGGCCTGCACGAAGATCTCGTTCAAATGCAGCGATGAGGCCTTCCATGTGCTGACCGAATCCGGCGCGGCCCGGCCGGCCGCCTATCTGGCGCGGGCCAAATGGGTGACGCTGACGCCGAAGGCCCTGCCGCCCGGCGAACTCAAGGCCCGCATCACGCAGGCCTATGCCATCGTTCACGCCGGGCTCACCCGCAAAGTACAAGCCAGCTTGCCGCCCTTCGCGGGTTGAGTCCGACTCCGTAGTTTTCCGGACTGACCTTTGCGCGTAGTATTGCATGCTGAGAGACGAGGCAGCGGCAGACTGCCCGAATGGGAGTGTGCAATGAAACTCAAGACGGGAACGTGGATACTGGTCGCCGACGGCGCTCATGCGCTGGTGCTGGAGAATGAGGGCACGGCCGTAGCGCCGAAACTCAAAACCCTCCGGGTCTACGATCAGGACAATCCGCCCACGCACCAACAGGGCCGCGACCAGCCACCCCGGACAATCCAGTCCGCAGATGGCCGCCGCTCAGCCCAGGAAGCGCCCGACCTGCACCAGATCGCGGAGGACCGGTTCATCGCCGGGATCGTCGCCGATCTTGAAGCCGATTGTGCCCGCGGCGATATCATCGCCCTCGTCATTGCCGCGCCGCCGGTAGCCCTCGGGCGGATGCGCCCAGGCATCAAGGGTAAGCTGCTTCAACGTGTCGTGGCTTGGATCGACAAGGACTTCACCGGCCACCCGGTTCCGGCCATCACCGAGGCCATCGTGCGCGCCCTGGAAGACTGACGCCCGGCCGAACGCCGCGTCATGCCTTGGCAATCCGGCCAAGGCCGGAGATAGTCGCCGCTCCTGCGAGGAGCGACTGTCATGGCCGGATTCGAAACCATCCTCTATGAAACCCGCGCGGGTCACGCGCGTATCACGCTGAACCGTCCGGCGAAGCTCAATGCGCTGTCCTATGTGATGCAGAACGAGCTCTGCGCGGCGCTTTGGGAGGCGGACAACGATACCTCCGTGCACAGCGTGATCCTTGAAGGCGCCGGCCGGGCGTTCTGCGCGGGCTATGACCTGTCCGGCGCGGATGGCGACGTGCCGGTCTCGGCGGTTGAGGACAAGACGTCAAAATCCTATCGAGGCCATCGCTCCATCGATGATGACGCCTGGCAGCTGGAACGCCAGCAACGCTGGCGCATGGCCATCTTCGACATGCACAAGCCGGTCATCTCGAAGGTCCACGGTTATTGTCTTGCGGGCGGATGCGATCTCGCCCTGATGAGCGACATGGTGATCGCAGCCGACACGGCCACCTTCGGTTTCCCGCCGGCGCGCGATCTCGGGGCGCTGCCGAACCAGTTCTGGGTCTATCATTGCGGCCCGCAATGGGCGAAACGTCTGATGCTGACCGGCGACACGATCACCGGCCGCGAAGCGCAGCAGATCGGTCTTGTGATGAAGGCTGTGCCGGAAGACGATCTCGAAGCCGAGGTCACGGGCCTCGCCGCGCGCCTTGCCTTGATCGATCCCGATCTCCTCTCCGCCAACAAGCGGATCGTGAACCTCGCGATGGAACTCATGGGCGCGCGCACGCTGCAACGCCTCGCCGTCGAAAACGACGTCCGCGGCCACAACACGCGCGCGGCCGGAGGCTTCCGAAAATCCGTTCAGGAAAAAGGCCTGAAGGCCACACTCCGCGCGCGCGACGCCGCGTTCGGCGATGGGCGGGCAAGGGTGGATGGACCGGAAAAGCGCGACGCCGAAGGCCGGCTGATCGAAGACTGAGGCGGGGTTCACGCTGCCCGGCTATTATCCTCCGGCCGGATGATCTTTTTCGGCGACGCCACGGCGCCACAGGTCACAGAGAGACTGAAATTCGAGAGCGTCGGCTATCTGAGAAAGGTTGTGCGACGCACCAGCCATCTGTCCGGATTGAATTCAACCAAGTTGTTCCCAAGAATTTCCGGAAGGTCAGTTTGTATATTTCAAGGCATAGGACGCCCTGTTGGGTGTAAATCCCCGCCAATACTTGAATACAACGCTTGCGGCGGGGTTTTGACCTTCGCGCGCACCCGGCTTAAGGCTTGCATGGGCTGTCGGTTAATAACCGGGCCAACGGCCCGATTGCTGCGAGACGAGACATGATGGCCTACCATTCTGGAACAGTTTGCGCGTCTATCCTAGCCCTGGTGATGCTGGGGGCATGCGATGCGCCGCCGCCGGGCGTCGCCCCGAAGGAGGCTGCCGCGAACGAGGATTGCGTCACGCTGGCCGAGGGTCTGTACGAGTTCCGGGGCGGTAAGCTGCTCGCGGTTTCAGCCGCGCAGGCCGGCCTGTCCGTCGGGTCGGGCCCCGAACGCGACATCCAGTCCGGCTTTGCCGATGCAGGCTTTCCGTGGATGGGCCTGAAGCTCCGGGGCCGGGTTGCCGTGATCAACGGCGCTGCGCCCAGCGCTGAAGCCAAGGCCGCCGGTCTCACTGCCGGTCAGGCTGCCCTTGCCGCCAACCCGCAGACAGCCGCAGCCAATCTGCTGGTTGTGGACGGGATTTCGGTCGAAGAGGGCGAGCGCGGCGTGGGCGAAAGCCTGGCTGTCCTGGCAGACTCCGGCGCCAGCCTGCAGGCTTGTCAGCGCGCCTTCGATGACACGATGGCCAGCCATTCCATTCTGTTCGAGTCCGGCAATGCCCGTATCTCGCCGGTCAGCACCGGCCTTCTTGATGCGCTCACCGGTATCGCCACCCTCTGTCAGGGCTTTGTCATGGAGATCGGTGAACACACCAGCGCGCGCGGCGCCGACGATTACAATCTGAAGCTCTCGCAGGACCGTGCCGATGCCGTGAAGGCTTACCTCGTCAACAAGGGTGTGTCTGATGAGAGCCTGACCTCCATCGGCTTCGGCGAGACGCGCCTTCTGGACCCGGCCCCGACGCCGGAAGCCAACGAGCGCAACCGTCGCACCGAATTCAAGGTCATCGCCCGCTAGGCGCGCCCGGCCTTCAGAAGCTGAGCACCAGGCCCTTCGAGGGCGCGACCTTGGCGTCCACCGTATCGAGCCAAGCCGCCTGAATCGCGGCTTTGCCCTTGGCCGTCTCCGGCGTGAGGTAGGCGGACGAGGCCTTGTAGAACCCGCTCAGCGCCTTGCCGAGACGCGCGTTAAGCACATCCGGTCCCAGCGCTTTCGCCCGTTCGGCGGCATAGGTTGGCACGAAGAAGAATTCGGGCTGCGGATCGGGCAGGGCGACCGGTGCGCGGTTGCCTTCCCAGTCGGTCACGCCGATCACGAGGCTGCGCACCAACCGGTCGCGCAGCGCATTATGCACGTCGGCGGTCAGCGTGGGCCGGCCCAGAAAGTCGACATAAGCCGTCAGCCCGCGCGCATGCAGCCGGTCGGCCTCGTCATAGGTCCGTACACGCGCATAAAGCCTGAGGCTTTCGACATAGGCCTTGTTGCCCGGTGAGGTGAGCGCCACCGCTTCCACCTGTCCGCGCTGTTTCAGGCAATGCGCCAGTGCGAGCGCCGTCTTGGACGATGCGCTGGAAATCACCACCGTCTCAGGCACCGGATCGCCGGCTTCCATCAGGCAATCGTCGATCATGAAGCCGGTGGTGAACAGCGGGCGGAACAACATCTGCTCGGCCTCGCGCGCCGCGTCATAGCTCGGATCGGCAGCGGTGAAGATGTAGGTATTGTAGATTGGCGCCAGGCCTTTGCGGCAGTCTGCCCCGTCGAGGAAGCTTTCCTTGCCCCCGCGCTGGGGCACCACGTCGAATGTCTCCGAAATCGGTAGGTAGCCATACACACGCGCGCCCACCGGCACACCCTCGGCCTTGGACTCAGCGACGGTGGCAAAGCCCCAGACCGGCACCCGTCCGTAGGAGGCATCCGCCGCCGGGAAGAAATTCCAGTACCCCATCGCCTCGCCGAAGCTCGCATAGGTCACGTTGTTGGCGGTCAGCGCGAAGGCTTCGACCTTCAGGCGCGCCGCGCCCTCGGCCAGCGGCGCTGGCGCCGTATCGGTCCAAACGACATCGCGCAGGTCTGCGCGTTTGATCAGGAAGTCTGCCATGTAAGCCTGTCCCCTTGGCTCTTAAGTTTTCGATTTGCTCATGAACGCGCCGATGCGCGCCTGCATGTCCGGGCCTACACCTTCGTTGTTAAGGATTTCCCACTGAAGCCCACTATCCATGTCGCGGGCATCGGTGGCCTCCAGCAGGCGCTTGTTCGCGGCATGGCTGAAGGGGGAATTGGCGAGGATCTGGCGCGCCATCTCGTCGATTGCCGTCTCGAACGCGTCGTCCGGCACGACCTTTTCGGCGAGCCCTATGCGGAATGCCTCGTCGGCGCGGATCATCTCGGCAGTGAACATCAACCGTTTGGCGGTGGCGATGCCGACCCGCCGGGGCAGGCGCTGGCTCATGCCCCAGATCGGGGTCAGCGCCCATTTCGCATGCGTGTCACCGAAGCGGGCGCTCTCGGCCGCCAGGATGAAATCCGCCGCCAGCGCCACTTCCAGCGCGCCAGTATAACAATGTCCGTGCACCGCCGCGATCACCGGCTTGGGCAGTTTCTCCATCAGGCGCAGCGTTTCCGAATGCCACCCGCGCGACGGCACTTTCTCGCCCTCGGCGATGTCAGCTAGGTCATGTCCGGCGGAAAAGCACTTGCCCGCTCCGCGCAGCACAACGCAGCCGATGGACTCATCCTTATACAGATCGCTCACATGTTCGCGTAATTCGCGGAACATGCCCACCGTCAGCGAGTTCAGCTTGTCCGGACGGTTCAGCGTCAGGATGGCAAGGCCTTCCTTGTCGGTCCGGGTGACGAGATCACCGCTCATTTGCCGAGATCCACCATCAGGGATGAAATCGCGTGCACGAAATTGTTCGGTGCCAGCGTCATCTCGCCGGTCCATTTCGCGTCCGGGAACCGGCCCAGGATCTGCCGGAACGCCGCTTCCAGCTGCATGTTCGCCACGCGCTGGCCCAGGCAGACGTGCGGGCCATTGCCGAAGGAGAGGTGCTCCTTGGCATTTTCGCGCGTCACATCGAACCGGTTCGGATCGGCAAATTTCGCCGGGTCGCGGTTCGCGGCGGGATAATACATAACCACCTTGTCGCCCTCGGCCAGTTTCTGCCCGCCGAGTTCGGTGTCTTTGGTCGCCGTGCGACGCATATAGGTCACCGGCGTCACCATGCGGATCGCCTCGTGGACGAAATTCGGGAACAGGTCCGGCTGAGCCTTCAGCTGCTGGCGCACGTCCGGGAATTCGGTGATCAGCTTCATCGTGCCCGACAGCGAATTGCGCGTCGTGTCATTGCCCGCGAACACGATCAGCAGCCATGACCCGTCCAGGAATTCCGGGCTCAGCGGCTTGCCGTCGATCTTCACGTTCGCGATCGCGGAGAGCAGGTCTTCCTTCGGCTCGCGCCGGCGTTCCTCAAGAAGGTGGCGGCCGAATTCGAACATCGCCTGGATCTCGCTCATGAATGTCATGATCTGCTCGGGCGTCACATTGCCGAGGCCTTCCTGCTGCGCCTGGTATTGCGAGGTTTCGAGGAAGTGCATCCAGTGCACCAGCTTCGGCCGGTCGGCAGCCGGCACGCCCAGGATTTCGCACAGCGTGAACAGCGGCAATTCGGCGGAGAACATCTCCACCATGTCCACCACCGGTCCCTGCTTCTCCATCGCGTCCAGCAGCTCGCCGATATACACATCGACCCGCTTGCGCAGTTCCGCCACGAAGCCCTGCCGGAAGAACTGCATGTGCTCCATGCGCAGCGGCGTGTGATACGGCCGGTCAAGGTTGATGAGGCTGTTGAGGCTCGAGGCGTGCAGCAGCGGATGGCGCGGCTGATCCGGCAGGCCATAGGTCATCAGGATGCCGCCGCGCTGGCTCGAATAGGTCTCCGGGTCCAGCTCGACCTTCTTGACCAGTTCATAGGGCGTTACGGCCCAGAAGCCCGCGCCGGCGTGTTCAGGATGCCACATCACCGGCGCCTTCTCGCGCATCAGCGCAAAGGCCTCATGCGTGTAGCCGCCGTGGCGCGAGAACACTTCCGGGTCCGTCAGGTCCACCGGTGGCTTCAGGTCGTAGACAGGCTTGGCCTTCGGCGGGGCCGGCGGCACTTCCTGCTGGTAGGTGTCGGTCACGTTCTGGAGGGTCATGGGTCTGGCCTTACATTTCCTGTTCGATAGGACGGATCACGATATCATTCAGTACCATGTTCCGCGGGCTCGCGATGGCGAACAGAGCCGCATTGGCGATGTCTTCGCCTTCGAGGCCCGTATAGTTGAAGCGCGCACCAATTCCGGCCAGCACGGCAGGATCCTTGATCGAAAAGCCAAGTTCCGTGTTCACCTTGCCGGGATAGATCGTCGTTACACGGATCACGCCTGCGGTCTCCTTGCGCAAGCCTTCGGAGATCGCCTTCACGGCATGCTTGGTGCCGCTATAGACGGCCGATGTCGGATTCGTCATCAACCCAGCCACTGAGGATATGTTGATGACGTGTCCTTCCTTGCGCTCCAGCATATGGGTTAGCACCGCATCAATACCGTAGAGCACGCCTTTGATGTTCACGTCGATCATTTGGTCCCACTCTGCCACGCGGCGGTTGGCCAGAGGCGAGAGTGGCATGATACCGGCATTGTTGACGATCACGTCCACCTTGCCGAAGGCCTTGATCGTGTCCTCGCCCAACTTGAGCATGTCGGCATGGTTGGTCACGTCGGTGACGCGCCATTTGACGTTGCCGCCGATGTCTTTCGCCAGGTCCTTCAGCCGGTCTTCCCGGCGTGCGGCCAGCATGACTTGCGCGCCCGACGCCGCCAGCACCTTGGCCGTCGCGGCGCCGATGCCGCTTGAGGCCCCTGTTACGATGACAGTCTTGCCTTCAGCGGACATGTGCTTCTCCTGAGTCAGAATTTATACCGTACCGGGATGGATTTTGGCCCACCCACAAAGTTGGCCTTGATGAAGCTCGGCTCACCGGCGAGTTCGATCGACTTCACGCGGCTGAATAATTCTTCGTAGATCGCCTGCATCTCCAGCCTAGCCAGGTGCATCCCCAGGCACATGTGCCCGCCATGGCCGAACGAGATGATCTTGTTCGGATTGCGATCGACCTTGAACTTGAACGGCTCGTCGAACACCTCTTCATCGCGGTTGCCGGACGGATAGCAGAGCAGAACGCTTTCGCCCTTCAGGATCTTCTTGCCGCGCATCTCGTAATCGTCCTGCGCCGTGCGCATGAAATGCTTCACCGGCGTCGTCCAGCGGATCGCCTCGTCCACCGCGGTGCGCGACATGCCTTTCGGGTCCGCCATCATCTTCTTCAGCTGCTCGCGGTCTTGCAGCATGGCCAGCACGCCGCCGCCGGTCGAGGCGCTCGTCGTGTCATGGCCGGCGGCCGCCGTGATGATGTAATAGCTCATCGCTTCCAGCTGCCCGATCGGCTCGCCGTCCACCATGCCATTGGCGATCACTGTGGACACGTCGTCCTTCGGGTTCGCCCGGCGGTCGGCGGTAATCGCGGTGAAGTACATGAAGAATTCGGCCAGCGTCTGCTGGATCGAGGCAAGACCTGCTTCCACATCGCGCTTCTCGGCGAGCGACTTGTCGCGCATCAGGTCTTCGTCCTGCGCGCCGAAAATCTCCTGCGTCAGTTTCAGCATCATCGGTTCGTCCGATTCCGGAACGCCGAGGATCTGCATGATCACCCGCAGCGGGTAGTAGAGCGCCACGTCGCGCTGGAAATCGCATTCGCCGCCCAGGTCTTCCATCCGGTCGACATATTGCCTGGCAATCTGCTTGATCGCGTCCTCGCGCTTCTTCACGTTCTGCGGCATGAACCATTCCTGGGTCAGATGGCGCAGCTTGTAGTGCAGCGGATCGTCCAGCTGTACGAGCGTCTTCAGAAGGTGCGGCTGACCGAACTTCGCGTACACGCCTTTTTCGGCTTCGGCGTAAGACAGCATCTCGCGTTCGCCGTTTGTAAACAGCTGGTTCTGGCGCGAGATTTCCATGATATCGGCATGCTTTGTTGCCGCCCAGAAGGGGCGGAAGTCGGCCGGTTCGCACCAGGCCAGCGGATCTTCCGCGCGCAGCCGCGAGAACGCCGCGTCGAGCATCTTCTGGTCCGCATAGACCGCAGGCGACACGATCTGGTCGCAGGTCGCCCCAGCGGCCGCGCTCATGGTCCGGGATGGGTCGAACTTGGTTTGTGGTGGTACAGCTAGCGCAGCGGCATCAGACAAAACAAATTCCTCCGGAGTTCATTTGCGCCGCGGCGTTTTCCCGCGTGGCTTCAATGTATCCGTGCGCGGTCCCCTGCCAAGGCGTGACTTAGGGGCAGGCGCCTTGGCGGCGGGCGCTGCGTCCATCGGCGCGCCGAGGCTCGCAAGTGCTTCGGCGAGCACATTCGCCGGAACCTCTTCCACCTGTCCCGGCTTCAGGTCTGCCAGCAGGAACGGGCCGTAATTGATGCGGATCAGCCGGTTCACGATCAGGCCGACGGATTCCAGCGCGCGGCGCACTTCGCGCTTCTTGCCTTCCGACAGCGTCACCGTCAGCCAGGAGTTCGCGCCCATCTCGCGGTCGAACACCGCGATGATCGGCTGGTACTTCACGCCGTCCACGGTCAGGCCGCTCGCCAGCTCTTCGATCTTCTGCGGCGTCACCGTGCCCTTGGCCCGGGCGCGGTAGGTGCGCTGCAGGCCGGAGCGGGGGAGTTCCAGGAACCGCGCAAGCTCGCCATCATTGGTCAGCAGCAGCAGCCCTTCGGTCGTCAGGTCGAGGCGGCCGACCGTCACCACGCGGGGCAGGGATTTCGGCAGCTCATCGAAGATCGTGCGCCGCCCGGCCGGGTCATCGGTGGTCGTGATGAGGCCCGAGGGCTTGTGATAGCGCCACAGGCGCGTGCCGTCCGGGGCCTCGATTGTCTTGCGGCCCACCTTGATGGTCTCGCGCCCGGTCACCTTGAACGCGGCAGAGGTCAGCACCTTGCCGTTCACGCTCACATCGCCGGCCTCGATCAGCCGCTCGACTTCGCGGCGCGAGGCCACGCCGGCCCGGGCGAGGTATTTGGCGATCCGCTCGCCGCCTTCGCTCCATTCGGCGTCGGTCTTCGGCGGCAGGGGGGCTTTGTTCTGGGGGGCAGGCTTGCGCGCACCGGATGGTTTCCGGTTGGGGCGGCCCGTCTCACGACGCTCCGGCATGGGTTCGGCTTTCTGTCTGGCTTCAGGCTGTGAACTGCAGGAAGGGCGCTGCAATGGCAAGCCCGAGGGCGATTTCGATCGCCATCCAGACCGGCAGGATTTTCGCTTCGCCGCCCTTGCCGCGGTCGAGGCTCATCGCGAACACCCGGCCAATCGCAGCTCCGAACCAGCCGGCCGAGACCGGCAGCACGGCGGCCAGCGCCATGGCCGGCGGCGCCTGCAACACCATCAGCAGGGCCGTCAGGTGCAGCATCAGGAACAAGCCGCCATAGGTGGCACGGAACTCCGAATAGCCGCCCGGCCGCTCCGGATCGGCCTTCAGGCGCACGATCCGCGCCGCCCAGTCGGGCGCGAACAGGCCGCCCATCCCCAGTGCCGCGCCGAAGCCGAGCGCGATAAGCGCGATGATCTCGCCAAAATGCATGGCTGTGTCCTTCTGTATCCGGCGGGAAATCTAGGCCGAAAGGGGTTGGGGGGAAGTTAAGCGGCCGGTGCAGGCTGCAGGCGCCCGCGCGGCGGCAGCACGGGCAGGGACTTCGCCTGCCTCACCGCCGGCACGAGCGCCGCCGTCGCGTAGAAGGTAAACAGGGTGCAGCTGAACGCGTTGGGGTGCCAGAAGATCAGGCTTTCGGACATTGAGAACATCGACAGCTGTAGCAGGCCCAGGCACGCCCATGGCGTCGCCCCGCCGGGCAGCGGTAGGCCGATGCGCACTAAGGTCGACATGGCGATTCGCCCCAGCAGCCCCGATCCGGGCAGGCCCAGCGGCAGCCCATCTCGATCCAGCTGTTGTGCGCGCTGGGCACGATCCATTCGACCTGGGTGCGCACATCGTAGGACGGACCGTAAGGCTCCACCCAGATGGCGCCGATCCCGTAGCCCGTCCAGGGCGCCTCCTTGATCTTCGTCTGGCAGGCGTCCCAGAAGCCGATCCGCGCCCCAAGCGCCACGATGAGCCCGAAATAGAAGGGATACCACAGCCCCCGGGCGACCGGATTGTCCGCGCCAGTCATGTCATCGGGTTCGGCATTGCGCACGATCAGGGGTTTCACGACCTCCAGCAGCATCAGAAAGCCGACAAAGATCAGCGCCCGGTCCGCCGCCCGCAGCGCGCCGTGGATGGACGCCGCCAGCGGTCTTTCCGCAAGGGAATGTAGAGGGCTGGCGGTCATCGGGTCCCGTGTCTCAAGGCGCCTGCACGTCTTGCGACAGGGGGATGGATTGAGGGTAAATACTAACTTCGCTTGGCAAAATATTAACCATTTCCCCGCTTTTCTGGACCCTGAGTTTCGCGGTTTCAGGCAGAATCACTGTCGGGGCCGCCCAGCGTCGCGAGGAAGCCGCCCCATGCGCATGAAGATGTTCGCAGCAGAGTCTATTGAAGCTGCCAGGGCGAAGATCTTTGCGGAGATGGGCTCTGATGCCGTGATTCTTTCCGAACGCGAAGTCGATGGAGGCGTGGAAGTCCGCGCCGCAATCGACCGTATGGGCGCGGCCGCTGTCGGCAACGAGCCCGTCTTCCTCCGCGATGCCCGCGCCGGCGGCCATGGCCGGGGCATCGACAACCCGATGTATGCCCGCGTCCGCGACGCGCTGCTCTGGCACGGCGCGCCGCAGCGCTTCGCCGACCGGGTCGCCAATGAAGGCGCCGGCCGCCTGCCGGGCCAGTTCTCCGCCCCCGAAGACGCGATGGCCGAAGGCCTCGGTCGCCTGATCACCTGCGATCCGATCCCGGCCCGCCTCGACCGCGATATCCTCCTCGTCGGCCCGCCCGGCCATGGCCGCACGGCCACCGCCGCCAAGCTGACCCGCCGCGCCGCCGTGGCACGCGCCGAAATCGTGCCGCTCGCCGCCGATCTCGACGGCTCCGGCGCCGGAGCGCAGCTGGCCGCCTATCTCGAACTCGAGCGCGAACAGATCCGCGTTGCCGAAACGCCGGACGACCTGTTCGCCACGCTGCGCACCCTGCGCGCCGAAAACCGCCGCTGCGTCATCGACCTGCCGGCGATCAACCCGTTCGAAGGTGACGACCTCGCCAGCCTCGCAGACCTCGTCGCGGCCATCCGCGCCGAACCGGTTCTCGTGCTGTCTGCGGAGGGCCACCCTGACGACCTTGCCGAAGCGGCGCGCGCCTTCCAGCGCGCCGGTGTCCGGCGTGCCATCCTGACCAAGCTCGATGTCGTCCGCCGCCGCGGCGGCGCCATCGCGGCCCTGACATCGGCGGGCATCGCATTCTCGCACCTGGCCATCACGCCGTTCATCGGCGGCGGTCTGGTGCCGGCGGCGCCGTCGCGTCTCTCCGCGCTCCTCATCGAGGACTCGCGCGGCGATGTCATCGCCCTGAGAGGAGCAGCCTGATCCCATGAGCTTCACCATGCGCCGATCCCAGGACCGACCCGCCGTCAGGCCCACCCCGCGTGTCACGCCCGCCTCCATCATTGCGGTGGCGAGTGGCAAGGGTGGTGTCGGAAAGACCTTCATCTCCATCACGCTGGCTTCCGCGCTGGCGAAAGCCGGCCGCCGCGTGCTGCTGGTGGACGGTGACCTTGGCCTCGCCAACGTCGACGTCCAGCTCGGCATCGCCCCGGAAACCGATCTCGCCGCCGTCGTGGCCGGCTGGGTCGAACTCGACGATGCCGTGACCCCGGTCGATGGCGGCGCCGGCAGCGGCGGTTTCGATGTGTTGCCCGGCCGCTCCGGCTCCGGCGCGCTCGCCGAGCTGCCACCCGAAGAAGTGGCCCGCCTCGCGGCCGGCCTGTCCGCCCTCGCGCTCCAGTATGACCATCTCGTGCTCGACCTCGGCGCTGGCATCGAGGCCAACTGCATGCGCCTCGCGCGCGCCGGCGATAAATCGCTGGTCGTGATCACCGACGATCCGGCCTCGATGACCGACGCCTACGCCTTCATCAAGGTGTTGCGCGGTTATGCGCCGAATGTTGAACCCATCATCTGCATTAACCAGGCCGACACCCGCGCTGCGGGTCAGCGCACCTATGAAGCGATTGCGCGCGCCTGTTCCACCTTCCTCGGTTTCCGGCCAAGACACGCGGGAACCGTCATGCGCGACCCGAAAGTTCGCGATGCGATCCGGTGCCAGCGAACGCTGATCTCCACCGATCCACAGGCCCAGCCGGTACAGGACGTGATGGCTGTCGCTCAGACCCTGCTCGGCGAAGGGCAGTCCGCCGCGGTGGGAAACTGATCCGTGTTGAGAATAGTGAATAAATCGTCAGTATCCGTACACCGCATTAACTTGTTAACAACATTGCGGCGTTAGGATTCACAAGTGTTAACAATCGGGCTAAACCAGCCTTAAGTGATTCGGGAGACGAGCGATGCGCGTCCTATTGATTGAAGATGATCGGGCTCTGGCACGCTCCATTGAGCTGATGCTGAAAGCCGCAGGCTTCAACGTCTATATGACGGACCTCGGCGAGGATGGAGTCGATCTCGGCAAGGTCTATGAGTACGACATGATCCTTCTGGACCTGTCGCTGCCGGACATCTCGGGCTTCGAGGTCCTCAAACAGCTCCGCATGAGCCGCGTCAACACGCCGGTCATGATCCTGTCGGGCAACCCGGATATCGAAGCGAAGGTGAAAACCCTCGGCTACGGCGCCGACGATTACCTCACCAAGCCGTTCAACAAGGACGAGCTGATCGCCCGTATCACCGCCATCGTGCGCCGCTCCAAGGGCCATGCCGAGAGCGTCATCCGCACCGGCGAGATCCTGGTCAACCTGGATGCCAAGACCGTCGAAGTCGAAGGCGAGCGCGTCCACCTGACCGGCAAGGAATACGCGATGTTCGAGCTGCTCTCGCTGCGCAAGGGAACCACGCTGACCAAGGAAATGTTCCTGAACCACCTCTATGGCGGCATGGACGAACCGGAACTCAAGATCATCGACGTGTTCATCTGCAAACTGCGCAAGAAGCTGCAGCAGGCGACCAACGGCAATCACTATATCGAAACCGTCTGGGGCCGCGGCTACGTGCTACGCGACCCGCGTCCGAACGCCAAGACGGGCGAAATCGAAGAAGCCGCCTGAGGCCTTCCGAACCCCACACACCGACACGCCCCGGCCCCCGCGCCGGGGCGTTTTCGTTCAGGGTGACAAGCGGGCGGAGCAGGGCCTTGCGCAACAAAATCCGGGGGCCTGAAAAAGAAAATGCGTAGCACCGCCAAGCGCTTGTAAAATAGTTCAGCGCCGCGAACGCACCCCCTCCGCAGACGGAGGTATAGTGCGGGCATGATCCCGCTGCGCGCCCTTCGAGCCCAGCCCCACTATGCCGACCTGTTCGACTATGTGCCGAAGCTGCTGTGGCCGATCCTCTGGTGGCAACGCAATGCCATAATCTTCTGGATGCGCGATCAGAACATCACCGATGTCTGCTTCCAGACCAACTGGTGGGGCTTCATCACTATCCGCTTTGCCACGCAGGCTGATAACCCCAGCCTGTACAAATCCATCCCCCGCATCCTCCGCAAACTGAGCGATCCAAGCTGGGAGGTGGCAGCCTGCACCGCAGGCTGACGGAGGGGAGCCTCACGCCCATCCCCAGCAGTTGCTAGTCCTGCCGCTCATCCCGGCGTTCGCGGGGAAGTGCGGCAGTCGAAAAGTCCAGAAATTCATCAACCGGTCAGCCCAAAGCTGCGTCCGGCCGCACGTGCTACTTCTTCGCCCGGGCTTCTTCCGTACCCTGACGGGCGAGGGCATCGGCGCGTTCGTTGCCGGGGTCGCCGTCATGGCCCTTCACCCATTTCCAGGTGATGTCATGGCGCGCACAAGCCTCTTCCATCGCCATCCAGAGGTCCTGGTTTTTCACAGGTTTCTTGTCGGCGGTTTTCCAGCCATTGCGTTTCCAGCCCTTGATCCACTTGGTCAGGCCGTCTTTCACGTACATTGAATCGACGTGCAGCAGCACTTTCGACGGCCGCTTCAGCGCATTCAGCGCTTCCACCACGGCCATCATTTCCATGCGGTTGTTGGTCGTCGCCGGATCGCCGCCGAACAGCTCCTTCTCATGGCCGTTCCAGCGGATCAGCGCGCCCCAGCCGCCAGGGCCGGGATTGCCGCTGCAGGCGCCGTCGGTCCAGATTTCAATTGTGTCGGTCATCCGCCGCGAGGTGGCCCGCTTCGCCGGAAGCGTCAAGCCGGTCCGAAGACGTTCACGTCCACATCGGTCAGCTGGCGCGCCGGCGCGACGATGGCGTGCAGCAGGAATCCGCAGAAAACGCCCGCCGCAGCGCCGATCAGGCAGCCGGTGAGCAGCGCGCCGAAGGCGGAGGCCGGGCCGCCGAACCAGCCGAACACGAAGGTCGTGCCGCCGACCAGACTGGCGCCCCACACTGCGCCCCAGCGCAGGTAGGGTTTGCGGTGGGTGATACCCTTGTGCGGGAAGCGTCCGATCGACAGGCCGAGCGCCAACGCGGCGGCCGGAACGGTGATGAAGAAGAGAATGAAGTTGTACGAGGCCAGCGTCAGCGCCAGCATCACACCGCCAACGAAGCCCGATTGGCCGAGCCCTAGTCCGCCGGCGCCCAGCACGCCGAAGGTCAGCGTCATCAGACCGCCGAACACGATGCCGATCAGCGTCACACTGAAACAGGCGGCAAAGGACGAGACCAGCAGCGCCAGCCGGATCCGCTTCACCCGTTTCGGGCGCGGCGTCGTCGCATAGGTGGGAAGCGCCGCGTCAGGAGGAACGGGATCAACGGCCACGGCCAGCTACCTTGCAGCGTCTGCAGCGGCGACGGCGTTCAACAGTGGGACAAGGGGCGAGACGTCCCGATTGTCCATCCCCTGAAAGATGCCTACCAATATCGCACCACGGGTGCCGTCATGGCAGGCGATGAGTTCAAGTTCGGACTCGACCATCACGCCGGGGCTTGCCTGCCAGCCGGCCGGAAGGCCGGACGGGCGAGCTTCGGTCATCGACGGGTCATCGAACGAGGCGATAACATTGCTGCAGGGATAGCCGTCCACCGCCATGATCTCGACCGTAACTTCCGGCAAAGTTGGCAACAGGCGGTTCAGCATATCTGTGGGCGCGCTGTCGTCCCGGGTCAGCAGCCAGAGATACCCATCATCCGGCAGCGTCAGGTCGAGGCCCGACATCGGCAAGAAGAGGGCTCGCACCGCGCTGCCTTCGCCGCGCGACCGCACTTCGGCGCGGCGCAACGGCTGGATGTCGCCGTGGCGATTGGCCGAATAGCTGCGCGAGGCGCTCGCGAGCACATCGGAAGCACGTACGTCGGCCATCAATGCCGAATAGGGCAGGTTCTCGGGTTGGTTGACGAGGAAGCGCTCGAGAAGCAAGGCTTGGCCCTCGCCGTTCATGCGGCAGAGCGCCGCCGCCGGCCGACGGCCAAGTTCGGAGTCGAAATCGAACACGCCGGTCAGTACTTGCCAGTCCTGGCCCCACAGGGCTTCCGTGGTGGAGACCGGCGAGGCAAAATTCATCTCTGCAAGCACGCCCGCGCAATCGCCCGCATTGAAATAGCCGAGCATGATCCAGTTGCCGGCGACGATGGAGCCGGTCGCGGAATCGAATTCATCGACCACGTCGCGCGTGTCGAAAATCTCGCCCGCCGCGTCGAGCGCCCAGCTGCCGCTCAACTTGTAGGTACGATCCTTGGCTGCCGGCAGATCAATGATCAGGCCGGAGGTCGGCAACTGTGTCGGCCCGGGCGCTGCCGCAACCGGCTCGGCCAGCGCGATCGGTATCTGGGCCAGTACAAGTGTTGCAGCGGCCACAATCAAGCTGCGCCGCATGCCGGTCCGTTTGTTCATGTGAGTCCCCTAGAGTCCGTATTCGGCTGCGCTCGTCGTGCGCAGATGGAAGGCCAGACGCGCGGCATATTCAAGGGGGTTCTTTGGCCGAACCAAGGCGCCTGCCGGAGTGGCGGACCAGTCGGCCAGCCGGGTCAGGAAGAAGCGCATGGCCGAGCCGAGACAGAGCGTGGGCAGGGCGGCGCGTTCGCCGTCTGTCAACGGACGAACGGACTGGTAGCCCGCAATCAGCGCGGCGCCCTTGGAATAATTGTATTCGAGCCGCGAAGCATCGCTCGCATTGCCTTCATCGAACGCCCAGGAGTTGAGGCAGACGGCAAGGTCGTAGGCGAGCGCGTCCGTGCAGGCGAAGTAGAAGTCGATGGCGCCCGAGAATCTATCGCCGAGGAAGAACGCATTGTCGGGGAAGAGGTCCGCGTGGATCGTGCCGCGCGGCAGGTTGCCGTCGAAGGCGGGCGAGGCCTCGAGCGCGGCGAAGCAATCCTCCACCAGAGAGGGTAGGCCCGGCAGCAGCGCTTCGGCGGCCTCGGTGCGGCCCGTCCACAGCGGGGGCCACGCCTTCGGGCCAAGTGCGTTCTCGCGCGACATCGCAAAGTCGGCGAGCGCCACGTGCATCCGCGCGAGGCCTTCGCCGAGGCCTCGGCACTGGCGCACGTTCGGCCGCTTGGGCGACAGGCCTTCGAGGAAGGTGACGATCACCGCCGGCCGGCCTTCCAGCGTGCGAAGCGCCGACCCGTCGCGGCCCATCACCGGCTGAGGACAGGGATAGCCCTTGCCGGCCAGATGCTGTTTCAGCCCGATGAAGTAAGGCAGCTCGGCGGCGTTCACGCGCTTCTCGAACAAAGTGAGGATGAACCGGCCTGTCTCGGTCTCGAGATAGTAGTTCGAATTCTCCACGCCTTCGGCAATGCCCTTGAAGGACAAGGCCGCACCGAGATCGTATTCGGCCAGGAAGGCCGACAGCGCCTCGTCAGAAACTTGCGTATAAACCGCCATCGGCGGCGGGCTTACGCAGTTTTGGACAGCATGTCACGCGACAGCGTCTTGCCGGCGAGCAGGTAGTGCAGTGCCGCCCAGCCATAGAGCGTGGCGAAGATCACGATGGTCCATTGCAGCGCGCGCGCATTGGCCGAGGTGCAGGCCGCCGCCTGATCGGCGGCGAGACCGGCCGTTACCTTGCAGGCTTCGATCGACAGGCCGAGATCCGCGCCCGAAAGCATCATGGATTTCAGGACGCTCGACAGCGCGCCGGCCAGCGTCGGGCCGAGGCCGATGCCGATCAGGTTCACGGCGAACAGCGTGATGGCCACAGCGGTCGCCCGCGTCCGGCTGTCCACGACGCCTGCCGAGACGGCATACATCGGGCCGAGGTAGAAATAGTGCAGCGTCGCCGCCAGCATCAGCGGCGGGATCATCAGCGGCACCGTCGGCGCCATGTAGCCCATCCAGTAAAGCGGCACCGACAGGCCCATGCCGAGCGCCGGCATCCAGGACAGCGCGGTCGGGTAACGCTTCGACAGCTTGTCGGCGAGGAAACCCGACAGGAACACGCCGAGCGCCGCCATCAGGCCGAGCACCAGCGAGAAGATCAGCGCCGCTTCGGTCAGCGTCAGGTGGTGGGTGCGCAACAGGAAGGAGGTGGAGAAGGCCGCAATGCCATAGCCCGCGAAGGAGGCGATGGCGGCGCCGGTGACCACGTGCACATAGGTCGGCTTGCGCAGCAGGCCGCCGAGGGCGGAGAGGAAGGCTTCGGGCGGGCCCTTGCGGTCTGCGCCAGGCGGATCGCTGTAACCACGGGGTGGTTCCTTCACGGTCGCGGCCAGGATGAACGCGAAGAGTACGCCGGGCAGGCCGACCGCGACAAAGGCGATGCGCCAGCCTTCGACATTCTCCCAGGCGATCAGGTTCTGTGCCCAGGTCCAGCCCCAGGAGCCGAACAGCGCGTGGACATTGTGGCCGGTGACGTAGTCGTTGATCGGGCCAGCCGAGAGGCCTGCCATCATGCCGCCGAGCGGGACGCCGAGGGCGTAGATCGAGGCGGCGGTCGCGCGGCTGGTGGGCTTGAAATAGTCCGCGATCACCGATTGGGCCGGCGGCGTGCAACCGGCTTCACCCACCCCGACGAGCAGGCGGAAGATGAACATGGTGATAAAGCTGGTGGCGAAGCCGCAGAGGACCGTCATCAGGCTCCACAGCGATAGCGAGATGACGATGATCATCATCCGGCTGCGCCGTTCGGCGACCCGGGCAATCGGAATGCCGAGCGTGGTATAGAAGATCGCGAAGGCGAGCCCGCCGAGCAGGCCCATGTGCCAGTCTTCGAGCTTGAGCGACACTTTCATCGGCTCGGTCAGGATCGCGAAGATCGACCGGTCAATGAAGTTGAAGATGTAAACAACGAGCAGCGAAGAGAGCACATAGCCGCGGTAAAGCGGTGTGCCGAACCCGGTCTTGTAGCCCGGTTCGGCTTCGGTGGTTGTCTGGCTAGGGGTGGCGGCGTCGGTCATTCGGGTCTCCACGACAGTCAGGCAAGGAAAAAGGATCTCAGGTAGCGGGGCTCCAGCGGTCTTTCTGGTAGGTCCGGGCGGCGAGGAAGTAGAAGGCGGCGGCGATCACGAAGAACAGGACGGTCGCGATCATCGACTGGCGCAGACCCTCGGCATAGGCCGAGCAGAGCGCCGGACCGTTCACGCCCAGCTCTTCAACCTTGTTGGCGCAGAGGGCCGGGTTGAACGAAGCGAAGGCTTCCTGCAGGCCGGCCTTCTTCACGATGCCGCCCATGAAGGCGCTGCTCATCGCGCCGGTGAACATCGGGCCGATGCCGTTGCCGATGAGGCTGATGATCAGCAGCATCACCGACACGGTGGTGGCGCGCGAGCCGGGGCTGACGATGGAGGTGGACACCGTGTACTGCGCGCCGAGGTAGGCGTAGTGCATGATGGCCGCGATGATCCAGAGGCCGAAGGCCATCGGCAAAGTGGGCGCGAGGAAGGCGAACACGTAGGCCGGCACCGCGATCAGAAGGCCGACGCCCGGCAGCCAGGCGGCGACCGACGGAAAGCGCGGCGCAAGTTTCTCGGACAGGAAGCCGCCGGCAAAGGTACCAAAGGCGGCGACGGCGGCCAGCGGCGCGCCATAGAGCATGGCGGCGTCGCGCACGTTCACGCCGTGGACGCGCTGCAGGAAGGGTGCCTGGAAGCTGATGAGGCCGTAGCCGACAAAGGCCACGAACGCGGCGCCCAATGAGAGGGTCCAGAAGGTCGGCTTCTTGCCGAACTCCTTGAAGGCTTCAAAGAAGCCGGCCTTGGCGACGACGGTCGATTTCGGATCCGAAAAGCCGCGTGGCGGCTCCTTGATTGTGAGCCAGAGGATCAGCGCGATCAGCAGGCCGGGCGCGCCGACGATGACGAAGACAAGGCGCCAGCCTTCGACTTCCGACCAGTTGATGCCCGACATCAGGCCGCCGAGTCCGATGGCGTTCATCCAGCCGCCGAAGGTTTCGCCCTTGAGGCTGGCGAGCTGGCCGCCGAAGAGCTGGGCGAGGACGCCGCCGAGCGTGACGCCCATGGAATAGATGCCGATGGCGTTGGCGCGGCTCTTGGGCGGGTAATAGTCGGTGATGATGGAATTGGCGGGCGGCGTGCAGCCGGCCTCGCCGATGGCGACGCCGACGCGGAACAGGAGCAGCCACATGAAGCTGGCCGCGAGGCCGCAGAAGACCGTCATCAGCGACCAGATGACGACGCAGAGCGAGATGATCATCACGCGGTTGCCGCGGTCGGCCCACATCGCGATCGGGATGCCCATCAGGGCATAGAAGAGCGCGAAGGGCGGCCCGGTCAGCAGGCCCCATTGGGTGTCGGTGAGCGAGAAGGTGTTGATGATCGGCTGGGCGACGACCGTGATCACGGTGCGGTCGATGAAGTTCAGCGTGTAGATCAGCGTCAGGGCGAGGAGAACATAAGTGCGGTATGGCTTGGTGCCGAAACCGGTGATGTGTCCGTTCTCGCTGCCGGCCGTGGCCGCAGTGGCTGTCATTATCTTTCGCCTCCCAGGAAAAGCGCCCTTCTGTCGGAGCGCTTCGGTGTTGTGGCGACGGTAACCTGCCCGGCGCGCCCTGCAAGCCTTATCGTCAGGTCAGGGCGCCCGGATTGCCAATTCCCGCGAGGCGCGCATTGAATCCGGCCCGCATCACGCTTAATTCGGCAATACGAACCGATCAGGGGAGGTGCATCGCCATGAACCAGGCCAGCCAAATGACCGCACAAGGATCAATTTGCTCGACGAGTTCTGACCATGCCTGCTTCAATCACCCTATCTGCGCTGGGCTATGCGCTTCCCGATAGCCAGGTTCTTTTTTCTGACCTTACTTTTAGTTTCAATTTGGAACGCACCGGCCTTGTAGGCCGGAACGGCGTTGGCAAGTCGACCCTGCTGAAACTGATCGCGGGCGAATGCGTCCCCCACAGTGGAATGGTCTCCGTCACCGGCACGCTCGGCGTGCTGCGCCAGGGCTTTGCGCCGGCGCCGGGCGAGACCGTGGCCGACCTGTTCGGGATCCGCGGCGCGCTCGACCTGTTGCAGGCGGCTGAGGCGGGCTCCGCCGATCCGGCGCGTTGGGACGAGGTCGACTGGACCCTGCCGGCGCGGTTCGCTGCGGCGCTCGGCCGGGCGGGGCTGGACGCGGAGGCGGAGATCGAGCTGGCGGCGCTGTCCGGCGGGCAGCGCACGCGGGCGGGGATTGCCGCGCTGGTGTTCGCGGCGCCGGACTTCCTGCTGCTGGACGAGCCGACCAACAATCTCGACCGGGACGGGCGCGCGGCGATCGCCGGCCTGCTGGCGGGCTGGCACGGCGGGGCGATTGTCGTCAGCCATGATCGCGAACTGCTGGAGCAGATGGATGCCATCGTCGAACTGACGACGCTTGGCGCGGCGCGCTATGGCGGCGGTTGGAGCGCGTTTGAGGCGCGCAAGGCGCTGGAGCTGGACGCGGCGCACCGCGATCTCTCGGAGGCCGAGCGGCAGCTGGAGGACACGCACGCGAAAACCCAGCGCGCGGCCGAGCGCAAGGCGCGCAAGGACGGCACCGGCAAACGCAAGGCCGCCAAGGGCGGCGCGCCGCGGATCCTGATCGGCGCGATGAAGCGCCGCGCGGAAGCCTCCAGCGGCGCGCTGCAAAACCTCGCCGCGCGCCAGACGGCCGAAGCCGAAGATGCGGCGCAGGCGGCACGCGAGCGGATCGAGGTGCTGGAAAAGCTGAAGGTCTCAGTGCCGCCGAGCGGGCTGGCGGCAGGCCGGGTCGTGCTGAGACTGAAGGGGGTGACGGCAGGCTATGATGCGGCGCGGTCCGTGTTGCGCGATGTGTCCTTCGAGCTGCGCGGGCCGGAGCGGGTGGCGGTGGCGGGAGGCAACGGGGCCGGCAAGTCGACGCTGCTGAAGGTCGTGACCGGGGCGCTCGCGCCTTGGGCGGGCGAGGCACGCGTGGCTGTGCCTTTCGTGATGCTGGACCAGGATGTGAGCCTGCTCGATCCGGCCGGGACGGTGCTGGACAATTTCCGCCGGCTCAATCCGCAGACGGATGAAAATGCATGCCGGGCTGCGCTCGCGCGGTTTCGCTTCTGGGCGGGGGCGGCTTTGCAGCAGGTCGCGACGCTGAGCGGCGGCGAGCGTCTGCGGGCGGGACTGGCGGCGGCGCTCGGCGGCGCCGTGCCGCCTCAGCTGCTGATCCTGGACGAGCCGACGAACCATCTCGACATCGCATCACTGGAAGCGGTGGAGGCGGGTCTTTGTGCGTATGACGGCGCGCTGCTGGTGGTGAGCCATGATGCGGCCTTCCTGCAGTGCGTCGGCATCACCCGCACGCTGACGCTCAGTTCAGGCCGGATGAGCGGAAGCTGACGACGCCGGCGGCGCCGACGATCAGGTGGTCGTGCACCGTGATGTCGAACGGCTGCAGCACGTCGATGATCTCGCGCGTGGTGTCGATATCGGCGCGCGAGGGCTTGGGGTCACCCGACGGGTGATTGTGCACGAGGAAGAGGCTGGCGCATTGGATCTCCAATGCGCGCCGGGCGATCTCGCGCGGATAGAGCGGCGCATGATCGATCGTGCCGCGGCCCATGATTTCATCTGTGATCAGCTGGTTCTTCCGGCCGAGAAACAACACGCGGAACTGTTCGCGCGTCTCGTGCTGGATCTCGCGGCGCACATATTCGACGAGAGCGGTCCAGGAGGGAATTGCCTCGCGGGACTTGATCTCCTCGCAGGCGGCTCGAGAGTTGAGTTCGGCGATGGCCTTGAGATAGGCGGCAACCGTTTGCCAGACCCCGTCGAACTTCACGAGGTCTTCGGCAGGGGCACCGAGGATCGCGGAGAGGGCCCTGAGCCGGGCCTTGAGCCGGGCCTGTAGGGCCTAGGCGATAGGCTTCACGTCGCGGCGCGGAATGAACGCCATTAGCAGAACTTCGAGGATTTCATAATCGTCAAGCGCGGTGGCGCCGCGTGCCAGCCGTTTGGTGCGGTTCGTTGGTCATGTGCGAAGCGCTGCCGCGCGCAGGCGCTTGAGTTCCTTGATGACGAGGGCGCGGTCGTAGCCGGCATAGGCGCCGAGACCGTTGATCTGGATCTTCACCAGCTTGTGGTCGAGCTTGGCCGCGAATTTCCCGTCAGGACCCACCGCGAAAATGGTGGGGTAGTACTCCTGGAAATAGGCTTCGGCGCCGGCCGAGCGGATCACGTCGTCGGCGCCGGGCGCAAAGTCGTCCTCGATGTGCACGACAACAAAATTGTCCGCAACATAGCGCACGAGGGCGAGCGCGCCGGCGCTGACTTCGCCGCGCTTGCGGGCAGTGATGTGATCGAAACGGCCGGTCGCGCCTTTCAGGTGGGCGTCGAACGTGTGGCACCAGCCGCACCATTCGGCGCCGATGATGACCAGCAGGGTCTTGTTCTCGGCCCGGGCCTTGTCCAGCGCGGCGGAATAGATTTCGAACTGGTCCGAACACTGATCATAGCTGCGCGCGCGTCCATCGCGGCAGGCCGGGTCGAGGCTGAGCGGATAGGTCACCACGCCGTCCGCGGCTTCGGCGATCAACGCGTCGGCGACCGCCGGGCTGCCCGTTTCGCGGGAACAGGCGGTGATGAGAAGCAGGACGGCGGCCGCAATGACCGGAAGGCGCATCAGGGGCGAACCTTGTACGGCTCGTGCCACCCCTTCGGCGAGGCCGAGAAGATCTCGACGCCGGTTTCGGTGACGCCCACCGAGTGTTCGAACTGGGCGGACAGCTGACGGTCGCGGGTCACCGCGGTCCAGCCATCCGGCAGGATGGCGGCGTCCTTGCGGCCGAGGTTCAGCATCGGCTCGATGGTGAAGAACATGCCGGGCATCAGCTCGGGGCCGGTGCCATAGGCCGAGGAGTGTACAACGTTCGGTTCGTCATGGAACAGGCGGCCCAGACCATGGCCGCAGAAATCGTCCACGACCGACACCCGGTTCAGGCGGGCCACTTCGCTGATCGCACCGCCGATGTCGCCGAAGCGGTTGCCGGGCTTCACCTGTGCGATGCCGGCCATCATGGCCTCATAGGTCACTTCCATCAGGCGTTCGGCTTTGCGTTTCACTTCGCCGACGCCGTACATCCGGCTGTGGTCGCCGTGCCAGCCGTCGATGATCAGCGTGACGTCTATGTTTGCGATATCGCCATCCTTCAGGGCCTTAGGGCCCGGGATGCCGTGGCAGATGACGTGGTTCACCGAAATGCACGAGGCATGGCGATAGCCGCGATAGCCGATGGTGGCGGAGGTGGCGCCATGGTCGCGCACGAACTCGAACACGCGCTTGTCGAGATGTTCCGTCGTCACACCGGGCTTCACTTCGGGCACGAGCATGTCGAGGCATTCCGCCACGAGGCGGCCGGCGCGGCGCATGCCTTCGAAGCCTTCGGCGTCGTGGATGCGGATTTCGCCCGTGCGCATGGGCAGAAGGAGGTTTGTATCTGTCATGGCCGCAATATGGCAGGCCGGGCCCTTGTTTTCCACTCCCTTATTGCGGGATGCCTTGCCCAAATCGCCGGTCGCTGCCAGTTAACGGCGCAGACAATCTTGAGGGGTAGGCGCGCCAATGCGGACAATCTCGACACTTTTGGCGGCCGGGGCGGCTCTGGTGCTGGCGGCGTGCGCCAGTGCGCCGGTGGAGGCGCCTGCCGTCGCCCTGGCGGCCGAGGCGCCGGTCGAGACAATCCCTCCTGCGCCCCGCATCGACGAAGCCGGTATCGCGGCGCTTGAGGCCCGGATGGCGCGATACGTGACGGACGGCGACGTGCGCGGCATTGCCACGCGCCTCATCGTGGACGGCGAAGTGGTCAGCGATTTGACCGCCGGCATCCGCCGCGCGTCGGACGAGGCGCCCATCGAAGAGGACACGATCTACCGGATCTATTCGATGTCGAAGCCGATCACCGGTGTTGCGATGATGATGCTTTACGAGGAGGGCGCGTTCACGCTGGACGACCCGATCACGAAGTTCGTGCCGGAATTCGCCGGTCTGCGGGTGATGACCGGCGTGGACGACGCAGGCCAGCCTATCCTGACTGACGCCGACCATATTCCGACGATGCGGGAAGTGATGAGTCACACGGCAGGCTTCGCCTATGGCCTGTCCGGCACCGATCCGGCCAACACGGCGTTCCGCGACCAGAAGATTCTCGAATCTCCGGACCTGGAGACCTTTATCGAAAAGGTGGCGGACGTGCCGCTGCTGTTCCAACCAGGAACCGCTTGGGCGTACAGCGCAGCGGTCGATGTGCAGGGTTATGTTGTGCAGAAGATTTCCGGCCAGTCGTTCGGAAGTTTCCTCAAGACGCGCCTGTTCGATCCGCTCGGCATGAAGGATACGGGCTTCTATGTTCCCGAGGCGGACCTCGACCGGTTCAGCGATGTATTCGGCTATTCCGACAAGGTGGCCGGCCTCGTGCCATTCGATGTGCCGCAGCTCGCCTTCCGGAAGGAAACGGTTGGCATGGAGTCCGGCGGCGGCGGTCTGGTTTCGACGATGGATGATTATACCCGCTTCACCTGGATGCTGCTCAACGACGGCGAGCTGGACGGTGTGCGCATTCTGAAGCCGGAAACTGTGGCGCTGATGCGGACCAACATGCTGCCGCCTGGCGCCGAGTTGTTCTCCGACGGCACAGGCGCCAATGCCGAGACGGCGGGCCTGGCGTTTGGACTGGACCTCGGGCTGATCGAGGACCCGGCTGCGGCAAACCGGCCGCAGGCAGCGGGTTCCTATTTCTGGGGCGGCGCCGCGGGCACATGGTTCTGGGTCGATCCCACGAATGACCTGATCTTCATCGGCATGATCCAACGCTTCAGCCGGGGCGGCCCGGTGGTCGATTTCCGGGGCGAGTCTACCGAGCTGGCCTATGGGGCGCTCGCGAAATGACGACCCAGCCCACCGCTGCCGTGCTGCTGATCGGGGACGAGTTGCTGTCCGGACGAACGCGCGACATCAATCTCCAGCAGATCGCGCAGTTCCTGGAGCCGCTCGGCATTCCGGTTTGTGAGGCACGCACCGTGCCAGACATCCAGGACGAGATCGTTGCGGCGGTGAATGTGCTGAGGGCGAAGTACACCTACGTGTTCACCACCGGCGGCATCGGCCCGACGCACGACGACATCACGGCAGATGCAATCGCGGCGGCGTTTGGGGTCGGCATTTCGGAACATCCCGATGCCCTGCGCGACATGGCGGCGCGCTATGCGGCGATGAACACCGAGTTCACACCAGCGCGGCGGCGCATGGCGCGCGTGCCGCATGGGGCGCGCCTCGTGGTCAATCCCGTGTCCGGCGCGCCGGGTTTCCAGACCGGCAACGTCTTCACGCTGGCCGGCGTGCCGCAGATCGCCCGCGCGATGCTGGAGGATATCGGCCCGCGCCTGCAATCGGGCGCGGTAGTGCACAAGGTGACCGTGCGCGGCAAGGGCCTGCGCGAAGGCGATCTGGCTGAGGCGCTGGGGCAGATTGCGAAGGCTTCGCCGGGTGTGGGGATCGGGTCTTATCCCTGGTATGGCAGTTACGAGGATCATGGCGTGGCGCTGGTGGCGCGTTCCACGAATGCAGAGGCGTTGGCCGGGGTACAGGCGCAGCTGGAAGCGTTGGCGCGCAGTCTGGGCGTCGAACCGGAAATACAATCATGAGCTTTATCACCCGCACGCCCGTTCTCTGGACGCTCTTTGGGCTGACGATCGGTTTGACGCTCGCATTCGGCGCCTTCGCGCCGATGGTGGGTGGCCAGTATCTCGACATGGTGTCTGCGCCGGCGGACTCGCGGGCGCTGTATGAGGCAATGACGCCGGCCCAGCGCAGCGCGCACTTCTGGCTCACGCTGGTGCTCGATACGGCCTATCCGATGTCGTTCGGCCTCCTCTTCGCCGGCATGGGTCTGCGTTTCTTCGGCAAATGGGGCAAACTGGCGGCGATCCCCGGCTTGGCTGTGCTGATCGTCGACCTCACCGAGAACACGCTTCAATGGCTGACGCTGTCTGGCGCGGCCTATCTGCTGGAGCCGAAAGCCTGGATCACGCCGCTCAAGATGGACCTGTTCTATCTTGGCGCCATCCTGGCGCTGGCGGGGGCCGGAATCGGCGTCTACCGCATGGTGACCAAGGCCAAGTCGAAGGCCTGACACGCCCCGACGTCAGCCTTTGCGTATGGCGAGGGCTGGCGGTATCACCGAAATCTTACCCGAGCCGCAAGGAAACTGCCGTCATGTCTGAACACATTGTCCTCACAGAGCGCCACGGCGCTGTCGCCCTTGTCACGCTGAACCGGCCGGACGCGCTGAACGCGCTGAACCGGGCGCTGCGGGCTGAGATCGTGCGCGTGTTCAACGAACTCAGGCAGGACGAGTCGATCCGCGCGGTGGTGCTGACCGGAGCCGGGCGCGCCTTCACGGCGGGCATCGACCTCAAGGAAGCCGGGCAAACCGGCTTTGCCCTCGGCGCGGACGAGGACTCCAAGTCGATCAACATGGCGGCCGCGCTGGAGGCCTATCCCTGGCCGATCATCGGCGCGATCAACGGCTTCGCCATCACCGGCGGTTTCGAACTGGCGCTGATGTGCGACGTGCTGTTCGCGTCGGAGCACGCGAAGTTCGCCGACACGCACGCCCGCGTCGGCATCGTGCCGGGCTGGGGCCTGTCGCAGAAACTTTCGCGCCTGATCGGTATCAGCCGGGCGAAGGAACTCTCCTTCACCGGTAACTTCCTAGATGCCCACACGGCCGAGCGTTGGGGTCTCGTGAACCGCGTCTATCCGGCCGCTGAACTGGTGCCCGCCGCGCTGCAGCTCGCGACCGAGATGACAGGCACGCAGCCCGTCCTGCTGAAGAAGTACAAGGCATTGATCGATGACGGCTTCGGCATGACCTTCGCCGCCGCGATGAAGGAAGAAGTGAAGCGCTCGATCGAGCACGCGGAGTCGGTGTCTGCCGAAGCGGTCGAGGAAGCGCGCAAGCAGGTCACCGCGCGCGGGCGGGACCAGCAAGGCTAGTCCGCAAAGGCGTAGGCATCCATTCTCAGTACGCTGAAGGTCAGCGACTGGTGCAGGTGTGCGGCCGGGGCACTTGCGCCGGCGCCGAGCGCGACGAACAAGGGCAGGAGATGCTCCTCGGTCGGGTGGTTGCGCGCCGCGTGGGGGGCGAGGCGGCGGTAGTTGACCAGATCGTCCGTGCGGCCCTCCGCCAGCGCCTTGACCATCCAGTCCGCAAATCCGCGCACCCAGGCCGGCTCCTCGTTCGGGCCGCGCCAGGCGACCGAGCGCAGGTCGTGGGTGAAACTGCCGCTCGAAAGGATCAGGACGCCATCGTCTGCCAGGGGGCGCAGCGCCTTGCCCAGCTTCAGGTGATGCGCCGGGCCAAGCGCCGTCTGCACCGACAGCTGGAGTACTGGAATGTCATTGGCGGGATACATCAGCTTCAGCGGCACCCAGGCGCCGTGGTCCAGCCCACGTGCGGTGTCGATGCCGGCAGGAAGACCGGCGGCGCGGATCAGGCCGGCGATCCGTTCGGCGAGGGCCGGGGCGCCAGGCGCAGGATAGCGCTGGTCGAACAGGATCTGCGGGAAGCCGCCGAAATCGTGGATCGTCTCGTTCACCTCGACGGCGTTTACGGCCGGGATGTTGGTTTCCCAGTGCGCGGACACCACGAGGATCGCCTTCGGCCGGGCCAGAGTGCGGCCAAGTTCGCGCAGGAAATCGCGTGCGGGCACGTCGTCGAACAGCAAGGTGGGCGAGCCGTGGGACACAAAAATCGGGGCCATCATCGGCAGGTCTCCGGGTATCTTCTACCCTGCAGATAGGGCCTCAACGCCCGGGCTGTCAGCCTTCGCCCTCTGGCTAACACCTATGCCGTTACGGCATGGCCGGATCGGAGTTGCGCCGAGTGGTCGCGTCGGCCTATCACCTTGGCCAAACATCATTGAGGGAGACCGCCATGCGCGACGTAGTGATCTGTGAACCCGTGCGGACGGCTGTGGGCGGCTTTGGCGGCTCCTACCGCGACGTGCATGCGCATGTGCTCGGCGCCACCGTCGTTGCCGGTCTGATGGAGCGCACAAAGCTGCCGAAGGACAAGGTCGAGGATGTGATCTTCGCGCAGTGCTATTCCTCCATGGATGCGCCGGCACTGGGCCGGGTGGTAGCACTGGACGCGGGGCTTCCGGTCGAAGTAACCGGCATGCAGATCGACCGGCGCTGCGGCTCCGGCCTGCAGGCGATCATCAACGCGACAATGCAGGTGGCCACCGGCGCGATGGATTGCGTGATCGCCGGCGGCGCGGAATCGATGAGCAATGCGCCATTCTATTCCACCAAATGGCGCTGGGGCCTCGGCCAGGGCAACATGACCGTCAATGATGGCCTGGTCACCGGGCGCGTGACGGCAGGCGGCAAGAATTTCCCGGTGCCCGGCGGCATGCTGGAGACGGCGGAAAACCTGCGCCGCGATTACCAGATCTCCCGCGCCGCACAGGACGAGTTCGCCGCAGCCAGCCACGCCAAGGCGGTGGCCGCCCAAAGGAGCGGTGTGTTCGATGAAGAGATCATTCCGGTCACGGTACCCGGCCGCAAGGGCGATACGGTGGTGACGAAGGATGAACATCCGCGTGCGGATTCAACCGTGGAAGTGCTGGGCAAACTGCGTGCGATCCGCCTGAAGCAGGACCCGGATGCAACGGTGACTGCGGGCAATGCCAGCGGCCAGAATGACGGCGCCTCGGCCTGCCTGGTGATGACGCGCGAGATGGCGGAGCAGTACGGCCTCAAGCCGATGGCACGGCTCGTGTCCTGGGCGGCCGGCGGCGTCGGCCCGGCGGTGATGGGGATCGGGCCTGTTCCGTCTTCGGAGAAAGCACTGAAGAAGGCCGGTCTGACGCTGAAGGACGTCGACCTGATCGAGCTGAACGAGGCTTTTGCGGCGCAGGTGCTCGCCTGCACGAAGGCCATGGGCTTTGCCAAGGAAGACTTCGAACGCCTCAACGTGCATGGCTCGGGCATCTCGCTGGGACACCCCGTGGGCGCCACTGGCGGGCGTATCCTAGCCACGCTGCTGCGCGAAATGGACCGCCGCGAGGCCCGCTACGGCCTTGAAACCATGTGCATCGGTGGCGGGCAGGGGCTGGCTGCGGTCTTCGAACGCGTTAACTGAAAAAATCAGAATTCGGACGGTTTCCGAACCTGACAGATAAATAACTTGCTATTTGGCGGCGCGGGGCGCATATGCCCCAAATCGACATTGGCCGGACAATCAGGCGCAGCTCCCCCAAAAGGGTGCAGTTTCAGACAACCCCTCCAAATCTTCGATATGCAAGGGCTGGCGCATTGTCAGCCCACGAACTGGTATGAGAACTACTTTTATGACGAACGGTACTGTGAAATTCTTCAACAGCCAAAAAGGCTTCGGCTTCATCGCGCCTGCAAACGGTGGCAACGACGTGTTCGTTCACGTCACCGCCCTTGAGCGCTCGGGCATCGCGACCCTGAACGAAGGCCAGAAGGTCAACTTCGACACGGCCAAAGATCAGCGCTCCGGCAAAATCGCCGTGAGCACGATCGAACTGGCGTAAGTCCAGACGAGCTGACGGCGCCGTGCCTTGCGCACGGCCGTAACGGCAGTGAACTGAATGGGCGCGCTCCGGAAACGGGGCGCGCTTTTTTATTGGGCTGGGTTCAGAAGCCAGCGGACAAGCCGATCACGATGTGATGGTTCGTTTCGTCGTCTCGTCCATTGATGCCGTTCTTGTATTGATTGAGATAGCCCGCTTCCCAACCTACCCGGCCTACTTTTCCTTTGACGACTGCCTTCGCGCGATTTTCCTGCAGCCCTTCAAAATTGCCCCAAGCGGTGTCATTCAGGCCGAAGATGGCTTCGTCGCTCAAACCGATCTTGAGTTTGGTGCCTTCAATCGGATGTTCGAGCGAGATCTGCTGGCGAATGCGCCAGCCGAGATCGTTGTTCGTTTCGCGCCAGCGCTGCTCCAGACGTGTGCGGCCTGCCACTTCAAATCCGCCGGCTTCAAACAGATCGTAGCCGGCTTGTTGCCAGATGCGGTGCTCAATCGTGTCGTCGCCGGATCGCCGCGTGCTCGAAAAGCGATAGCCGCCGCTGAGTTTGAGCGTGTCATTTACCTTGTAGCCAACGCCGGGCCGCAGGACGATGGTTTCGGTGTCGCCATCCGGGTCAAATCGAACTTCAGAGTTCAGCGTATATTCGAACTTGGAGTTGATTTCGGACTTCTTTTTCAGCTCAAGGCTGGTCCACACTTGGTTTTCAGCGATGGCGAATGGCGCAATTGCGGCGGCCGCGACGGTAGCGATCAGGAGTTTACGAAACATCACGGGTTCCTCTTGCATCCCGGCCGTCGCTTCTGCGAGGCCGCTGTTTGATGCGCACGCCCTAGTCCGCGTTGATGGAGCTTTTATGACAATAGCCGAAAACTTTGTTCCGGATTTATGTCATGCCCCGAAAAACAGGGTCACGATCACGATGCAGGCGATGTTCAGCCACAGTCCGGCCTTGGCCATGCGCGCGATGGACAGCTGCCGCGTGCCGAACACAACGGCGTTGGGTCCGGTCGCAATCGGCAGCATGAAGGCGCAGGACGCTGCCATGGCGCAGGGAATCACCAGGGTGGTGACATCGATTCCCGTGGCGGTGGCGAGCGCGCCAAGCACGGGCAGGAAAGTTGTCATAGCGGCCACGTTGGACATCACCTCCGTGAGGAAGATGAGCAGCGCGACGATCACGAGGATCAGCAGTACCGGTGGCAAGGCGCCAAGGCCGGCCAGCGAGGTGCCCAGCCAGGCGGCGAGGCCGGATGCCTGGACAGCGGCTGCAATCGACAGGCCGCCCCCGAAAAGCAACACAACGTCCCAAGGGATGGACTTGCCGTCGTCCCAATCGAGCAGCGCGAAGCCCCGGCCTGCCTCGGATGTTTTCGAATCCCCATGTGGCACCAGGAACATCACGACCGCGCCGATGATGGCGATACCCATGTCGGTAAGACCGGCGAGGCCCGGCAGTTTCACCAGCTGCTCCCGGAAGATCCAGGCTGATGCGATGACGGCAAACACTATCGCGACGCGCGCCTCGGGCGTCGAGATTTGGCCGAGGCCGGCATGCTGGGACTTGATCTCTGCATGCGCCGCCCGGGCGCCGGCGGGGTTCGATTTCAGCCCCCAGGTCACGACGATCCAGGCCGCCGGCAGCATCAGCCCGACGATGGGCAAGCCGAACGACATCCATTCCCGGAAGGAGATCTCGATATCGGCATTCTCGGCCAGCCAACCCATGGCGATCAGGTTGGTGGGTGTGCCGACCGGGGTGGCGAGGCCGCCGATGGAGGCAGAATAGGCCACGCCGAGCAGGAGCGCACCGGCGAGCCGTGCGCCGCCCCCTGCCGCCAGCGCGACCGACATGGCGATGGGCGCCATCATCAGGCTGGTGGCCGTGTTGGAGATCCACATCGACAGGAGCGCTGTGGTCAGCATGAAACCCGCCGCGAGCAGCTTTAGACGGGCGCCGGACACCATCAGCACATTGAGCGCGATCCGCCGGTGCAGGTTCCATTTCTCGATCGCCAGTGCGACGATGAAACCGCCGAACAGGAGCAGCACGGTCGGGTCGGCATAGGGCGCGGCGACGGCCTTCAGAGGCATCACCTCGAACAGGGGCAGGATGGCAAGTGGCAGCAACGATGTGATGGCAATCGGCACCGCTTCGCTGGCCCACCAGACGGCCATCAGGACGAGCAGCCCGGCCACACGCAGACCGATAGGGTCCAGTCCCTCCGGCGCCGGCAGGAGCGCGATCAAGAGGCCGAGGGCGGGGCCGAGGAACAGGCCGATGCGTCCACCCAGCCCTGAGGCCGGCGCGGCGCCTGCGGCATCTGACGGCAAAGGCTGGCGCGGCGGGGTTGTCTCACCCGTCTCGGTCATGGATTTGTCCTCGAACCCCAAATTTCTTTGGCTGAGCCTTAGCGCGCTTTGCGAGGCTGGGGAACCGGCAGACCGGCTTGCCTTCGGCGCGCCTGCGCCCTAACCCTCGGGCCTTAACCAGTGCTGCGGGCGTGGCGAAACTGGTAGACGCAAGGGACTTAAAATCCCTCGGCCGAAAGGTCATGCCGGTTCAAGCCCGGCCGCCCGCACCATCCAAACCGGTCCGCGAAGCGGATCAATCGGTCCGCCCGGCGATTCAAGCAGTCACCTGGGTCCGGATCTTCACTTCGCCTGAGAGCGTACGGTGGACTGGGCATTTCCCGGAAATCTCGATCATCCGCGCGCGCTGGGCCTCGTCGAGATTGCCTTCGAGGGTGATGGAGACAGTGAACATGTCAATCTTGCCTTCGCGCGTTTCGCAATCGGCGCAGTCGGCTGCGTGGATCTTGTCATGCTTCACCGCGACCGCAATGCGCGTGACGTCCCATTTCTTCTGGTTCGCATACATCCGCATTGTCATCGACTTGCAGGCGGCAAGGCTGGCGGCAAGCAAGTCGTAAGGCGAGGGGCCCAGATCCTGACCGCCGACATCCCTGGGCTCATCCGCCAGGATCATATGCCGGCCGGAATGGACAAGGTTTGCATACAAACCATCGCCCGTCTCCTCGGCGACCACATGACCTTCGGGGTGCACGGGCATCGGCGGCATGGGTACATAGCGCGCCGACCAGCCGGCAATCACATCGGCGGCATAGGCCGCATCTTCTGGGCGGGTCAGGAAATGGTCGGCCTTGTCCAGCGAGACGAAGCTCTTGGGGTGTTTCGCTGCCCGGAACACGACGGTTGCATTCTCGATGCCGACGACACTGTCGCCCGGCGCGTGGAGGATCAGCAGCGCCTTGCGTAGCGCCGCGATGCGGTCCAGCTGCGGCTGGTTGCGGATGTCCTGCAGGAAGTCGCGGCTGATGGTGAAGGGCTTGCCGCCCAGCTTCACGTCCGCCGCACCGTGCGCTTCAATCATGTCGACGGCTTCGGCGAAGTTCTGTTCCACATGCGCGACATCCGCGGGCGCGCCGATGGTCACTACGGCTGCGGCGTCTGCGATCCGTCCGGCGGCCGCGAGCACGGCCGCCCCGCCGAGACTGTGCCCGATGAGGAGGGAGGGAGGTCCGTAGGCGGAGCGGATGAAGTCTGCCGCGGCAACCAGATCGTCCACGTTGGATGAGAAGGTGGTTTGAGCGAAGGCCCCGTCCGAGTGGCCGATGCCGGCAAAGTCGAAACGCAGCACCGCAAAGCCGTGCTTGGCGAGCGCGCGGGAGACCCGCGTGGCCGCCGCTGATTCCTTGCCGCAGGTGAAGCAGTGCGCAAAAACGGCCCAGGCGCGGGGTACGCCCACGGGCCGCTCAAGCCGGCCGGACAAGGTCTGCCCTGCGGCGCCCGCAAACGTGACGGTTTCGGTCTTCATATCGGTTGTCCTGTTGGGCCTCAGCCTTCCGGCAGCGGCGTGAATACTTCGGTATCGCCATCGGGCAGTTTCATGCGGCCCTGTTTCCAGTCGGACTTGGCCTGCTCGAGCCGATCCTTCGAAGAGGACACGAAGTTCCAGAAGATGAAGCGTTCGCCGATCGGCTCGCCGCCGAGCACCATCACAGTGGAGGGCTCGCGGGCCGTAACGCGCGCATCGCCTTTGCCTAGCACGGCCATCTGGCCCGCGTTAAGCACCTGTCCATCGATATCGGCAGAGCCGGTCGTCACATAGACTGCCCGTTCGGGATATTCGGAGGGCACGCCGCGCGAAGCGCCGGCGTCCATCTCCCAGTGCATGTAGAACAGTGGAGAGTTCACCCTGACGCCGGCATCAAGTCCCTCGGCGGCGCCTGCAATGATCCGTCCACGGATTCCGGGTTCGGTCCAGGTCGGCAGGCTCTCGGCGGGATGGTGCCAGAAGCCGGGATCGATCTCCTCGACCTCGTTCGGCAGCGCCACCCAGGCCTGGATGCCGTGCATGTGGGCGCCGTTCATGCGGGCGTATTCTAGCCGTTCGGAATGCGTGATGCCCTTGCCGGCGGTCATCCAGTTCACGGCGCCCGGTTTGATTTCCTGCTTGAAGCCCAGGCTGTCGCGGTGGGTCATCGCGCCGGAATAGAGGTAGGTTACGGTGGAAAGGCCGATATGTGGATGCGGCCGCACATCCAGCTCGCGCGGGATGCCGGGGGCGAAATCCACCGGCCCCATCTGGTCAAAGAAGATGAAGGGGCCGACCATCCGCCGCTTGGCGAAAGGCAGCACGCGGCCAACTTCGAACCCGCCGCCAAGGTCACGGGTGCGCTTGTCGATGATGAGCTCGATCATGGTCTTCCTCCAATCCTCTGAAATCCTAGCGCGATGTAGGGCTGCGGGCGAAGCGTTTTCAGGCCGCGCGCGCCGATAACATTTATGCACAAGTCCGCCGTTCGACCCGCGGGCCTGTTCAGGCAGTCCATCGCTTGCTAACGCTTGTCGCCAGTAATGGGAGAAACGGGATGATCGACACGACGCGCAAGACGATGGCCGCTGCGACGGCAGCCCTCTTGATGGCGCTTCCGGCGCTTGCCGAGACAACGTACATCCAGGCCGGCAAGGTCATGGCAGTCCCGGGAGAGACGGTGCTCGGCGAGACCACGATCATCGTGACCGATGGCCGGATCGTTTCTCTCGAAGCCGGCTACAAGGCGCCGAAGGACAAGAAGGCGAAGGTCATCGACCTCAAGGACAGCTATGTCCTGCCGGGCTTCATCGACAGCCATGTTCACCTTACGTCGGACACCGGCGGCATCGCTTCGCAGCTTGAGGACGTCACGCTTTCGTCCGCCGCGCAGGCATTCAATGCCTGGGACAATAGCATGAAGACCCTGCGCGCGGGCTTCACCACAGTGCGCAATCTCGGTGATGGCGACGGCGCGGTGCTGGCGCTGCGCGACGCCGTGAACGATGGCCAGGTGACCGGGCCGCGCATCCTTGATGCCGGCAATTCCATTTCGACCACGTCGGGCCACATGGATGGCTCACTCGGCTACCGCGATGAACTGCGGGAATATTTTAACGGCGCCGGCAACACGTGCAACGGCGCAGAAGATTGCCGCCGCGCGGTGCGTCTGCAGGTTGCGCGCGGCGCGGACGTGATCAAGTTCGCCACTACGGGCGGCGTCAACAGTCGTATCGGCGCCGGCCTTGGCCGCCAGATGTTTGAAGACGAGGCGCGCGCCATCGTTGAGACGGCGCGTCTGTTCGGCAAGAAGGTTGCGGTGCACGCGCATGGCGCAGATGGCATCCGTCTGGCGCTGCAGGTCGGCGTCGACTCGATCGAACATGGCACCATCCTCGATCCCGAAACAATCGAAGCCTTTGCGGCCTCCGACACGTATTATGTGCCGACGCTCTCGGTCGTGAACGGATATATCGAGCGGCTCAAGAACAATCCGGACTCCTATGAGCCGGACGTCCGTGCCAAGATCGAATGGCGCATCGACATCACTGGCAAGAGCCTCGAGATCCTGTACGCCCGCGGCGTAAAGATCGCGTTCGGAACTGATGCCGGTGTCTCGAAGCACGGCCGCAATGCCGACGAATTCGAGCTGATGGTGAAGTTCGGCATGCCGTCGGTCGAAGCCATCAAGGCGGCCACGATCAATGCGGCGGACCTGCTGGGTCTCACTGAGGAGATTGGTACGCTCGAGCCGGGCAAGAGCGCAGACCTCGTTGCGGTGAAAGGCGATCCGCTGAAGGATATCAGGATCCTGAAATCGGTCAGCTTCGTGATGGCGCGCGGGAAAGTCGTGCCACTCCAGTAGTCAATCACCGCGTTTCAGAAATTTCACGTGCAACGCTGGGAAGGGATGTCCACAAGGGATTGATCAGGGCCGGGAAGAAATATGAGACGCGCGCTTGGGTTCGTAAAGCCCGCTTCGCCCATGAAAGGACCCGCCCGATGCTTCTTCGCGCCCTCATGGCTTCTGCTGCTCTGTCGCTCACTGCCTTCGCCGCCCATGCCGGGGAGGAGGCCGAGAGCGTGATCGCGGCGGCCGCGTCGCAGATTTCCAATCCCGTGACCGGGAAGGATGCCTTCCGCAAATCCATCGACGTGCCGACGGTGGCCCACTTCACGCTCGGCAAGTATGCGAACCGCATCAGCGATGCCGACCGGGACCGGTTTACGCAGGCGTTCGACGCCTTCCTCGCGAGCACTTATGAGGAACACCAGAAGGACTTCGCAGACGCCAAGGTGCAGGTGATCGGTTCGGTCGACCGCACGCCGACCGATTCCATCGTCGAGACGCGGGTCTCGCCCAAGGAGGGGGATACCATGACCGTTCGCTGGCGCGTGGTCGAGCGTGAGGGTGAGTGGCGTGTGGTTGATGTCGAAGTGCTGGGCCTCTGGCTTGCCATCGAGCAGCGTGCGCAGATCGTTGCCCTGCTCGACAAGCCGCGCACCACGATTGACGATGTGATTGCCGCCTTGGCAAGCTGACCTGCCGTCGAAAGGAAAAATCCGCCCGGGTGTGGGGTAGCTTTCTTGTTGATTGGAGAGGGGCTCAGCCGGCTAGCCAGGACGGTCGGACGTATTCTTCGCCGAGGTCCTTCGCCACGGCTTCGTGTGCGATCTTTCCGGCATCGACGGTGAGACCATTAGCGAGGTGCGGATCGGCGTTGATCGCAGCGCGTGCGCCCTTGTTCGCGATCTGCATCACGAAGGGCAGGGTCGCGTTGTTCAGCGCATAGGTCGAGGTACGCGGCACGGCGCCCGGCATGTTGGCCACGCAATAGTGCAGTATTCCGTCCACGTCGTAGATCGGGTCTTCGTGTGTGGTGGCATGGCTTGTCTCGAAACAGCCGCCCTGGTCGATGGCGATGTCGACCAGCACGGCGCCGGGCTTCATCGTTTTCAGCTGCGCACGGCTGATCAGTTTTGGCGCGGCCGCGCCCGGGATCAGCACGGCGCCGATCACCAGATCGGCGTCTTTGATGGCCTCGGCCAGCGCGTGCGCCGTCGAGTACATCGTCTTGAGGCTTCCGCGGAACTGCTCGTCGAGCTGGGCAAGGCGGACATTGTTGCGGTCGAACACGGTCACGTCGGCGCGCATGCCCACGGCGATCTCGGCCGCATGGGTGCCCGAGACGCCGCCGCCGATGATCACGACCTTGGACGGGGCCACGCCAGGCACGCCGCCCAGCAAAATGCCGCGGCCGCGCTTGGTGCGCATGAGCGCCCAGGCTGCCACCTGCATCGACATGCGCCCGGCCACCTGGCTCATGGGGCGCAGCAGCGGCAGGCCGCCTTCGTCGTCGGTCACCGTCTCATAGGCGATGGCCAGGCAGCCCGATTTCATCAGGCCCTTCGCCTGGACCGGATCGGGCGCGAGATGGAGATAGGTAAAGAGGGTGTGGTCCTTGGTGAGCCGCGCGGTTTCCTCCGGCTGCGGTTCCTTGACCTTCACGATCAGTTCGCTGCCCGCAAACACGGCGTCGGCATCCGGCGCAATCTGCGCGCCAACCGAGGTGTAGGCCTCGTTGCCGAAGCCGGAATTGACGCCGGCATTCGATTGGACCAGCACGCTGTGCCCGGCGCGAACCAGCTCGCCGACGCTTTCCGGTGTCAGTCCGACACGGGATTCCTGCTTTTTGATTTCGGTTGGAACGCCAATGCGCATAGAGCCTCTCCTCGGGGAAGGTCCATGCCTATAAACCTGTCAGCACGCAAATTCCAGCCAGACTGGGTTAACAAAAGCAAAGAGCCGCATGCGGGCAAAGGAATATTCCCACATGCGGCTCCAGAGCCGGAGAAGGCTAAACCCGAAGGCTTACATGCTGCGCGAGACGGTCAGCACGACGCGGTCGTCGGCAACGTTCACGCCGTCGATGTCGGTGCCCCAGTAGCGCAGGTCGAAGCCGAAACCGGCAGCCGAGGTCGAAGCGCCGAGCGACCAGTTGGTGTAGTCGCCACCGGCGTCAAACTGGTAGTTGCCGACGCTGGCATCGACGCCGAAATTCTCGGTCAGGGCGAAGCCGGCGGTTGCGTTGACGTACATGTTTTCGTTGTCCGGGTCGTAATAGACTTCACCGCCGACCGCGAGACCGCCTTCGAATTCATAGCCGAGGGCACCCTTGATTTCGACAAAGTCGAAGTCCGAATCTTCGGAGTCCGGGTAAACGTAGTAGATCAGGCCGACATCCCAGGTGATGCCGTTGGCGAACTCGCTGGCGAGGCCGCCGTAGAAGTCCACTTCCATGTTGGCGTCCGAGCCATCGTCAAAGTCGATGTTCGAGGCCCAGGTGCCGGCATAGAACATGCCGTTTGTGTAGTCGAAGCCGCCTTGCAGGGCGAAGTCTTCGTTGGACTGGGAAATGCCGCGCCACACATAGTCGGTGGTCATCGCGACGTTGCCGGAGAATTCGCCTTCTGCAGCGGCCGTACCGGCTGCTGCGGTTGCCAGTGCGATCGCGAGCAGGCTGGCACGTGAAAGTGTATTTTTCATTTGGAGGAAACCTCGCTTCTGTCATCACGCTCCTGATCGAGCGCCACGCCAGACGCTGCCGGGCAGTGACCGAAATTTCGATGGCAAACGTAACGTAAATGCGCGCACTCCGCGCCGTCCGCCGGGCTTTTGGGCAGGCGAGATGCCTAATGCCTGTGCATTGGGCGATGCAGCGAATCCACACTTGTGTGGCAGATTCGCAACAGGAAGCGGCTCAGCGAGCAACCATCGGCGCGTAGCCGAGGTGCATGCCGGCATCCACCAGAAGCGTCTCGCCGGTCACGTGGCGCGAGGCGTCCGTGAGGAAGAAGACCGCCGAGTCGGCGATGTCATCCGGGCCGCTGGCGACGTGCAGCGGCACCGAGGCGGCCACCCCGGCCTCCATCTTGGCATATTGCTCGGCGCTCATCTCGTCCTTGAACCAGCGCGTGCCGATGAATCCGGGGCAGACCGCGTTGACGCGGATCGCCGGCGCCAACGCGCGCGCAAGGCTGATCGTCATCGTGTTGAGCGCGCCCTTGGTGGCGGCATAGGCCACGGACGAGCCGATGCCCGTCACCCCGGCGATGGACGACACATTCAGCACGGCCGAGGCCCGGCCGGTCTGACGGTGGGCTTCGACCAGCAACGCCTTCGTCTTCTGCAGCATCAGGAACGGCCCGGCGACGTTGACGGCATATGTATGGAGGAAATCCTCGCGGGTCAGAGCATCGAGGTCGGCATGGTCGCGGGCGTGTTTGGTGATGCCGGCATTGTTGACGAGGATGTCGAGGCGGCCGCCTTGCGCGGCAGCTTCGGCCAGCTTGGCGCAACCCTCCTCGGTCGACACGTCCGCCTGCACCAATCGGGCTTGGGCGCCCGCCTTCTGGCAGTCCGCCACCGTGGCTTCGCCATCCGCGACCGACTTGGTGCAGTTGATGATCACGCTGGCGCCACGTTCGGCGAGCCGCAAGGCGATGGACCGGCCGAGACCCGTGGCGGAACCGGTGACGAGGGCGCGGCGGCCTTCAAGATCTTTGGGCTGGGTCATGGGGGTCCTCCGCGGGGTTCTGGCCTTTTATGGGTCTGCTTGTGGCGCCAGTTTCTGGGGCCGTCAACGAAACCGCAAGGCCCGTGTGCGACACTGACCAACCGGGGAGGCGTAAAGCCCATGTTGATGTTGTTCCTGAACCTTCTGGTGGCTGCCGTGCTGGTGGCGACGACGTTTGTGGTCCACTTCGCGGGCCTCGTCGGCCTCACGGCCGTGATGCGACGGACCGGCGGCCATCCCAGCCGGCATTCCACCATCATGAAGCAGGGCGCCGCCATCCTCGCCATCCTGTTCGGGCTGTTCGCGCTCCACTCGCTGGAGATCTGGATCTACGCGTTCGCCTATCTGGCGCTCGGCGAGCTCGGCCAACTTGAAACCGCGCTCTATTTCTCGACCGAGACGTTCACCACCGTGGGCTTTGGCGATGTCATCCTGTCCGACCGCTGGCGCATGCTGGGGGCGGCCGAGGCCATGAACGGCTTCCTACTGATCGGCTGGTCGACCGCGTTCCTGATCTCGCTGACGGCGCGTGTGCGTGCCTTCGAGGCCGAGATCGAAAACCTCGACGACTAGGCCGCGCCCTTCCACATCTTCAGAAGGCGCGGCGTCGCGACCGCCAATGCCACCAGTGTCAGCCCCGCGATCAGCAGGGTCATCGGCTCGGCGCCGAACACCTCGAAATACTGCGTGTAGCCATGGATGGCGAGGAAGACGAGCGCGCTGATCGACAGGAATCCGCCGCGCCGCGTCAGCATGGCCAGCGCGACCGCCAGTGCGGCCCAGCCGATGGAAAAGGGCCACTCGGGAACGATCAGGGCGGTCTTGCGCCAGGCTTCATACGACTCGTAATCGGCCCAGCGCGTGCTGCTCCAACCGCTATCGCCGATGATGTCGCCCCAGAGTGAGCCGACCCAGAAAGCGAAGTGGACGAGGAACATCGCGGTGCGCGCCGCAACGGTCACCAGTCCCGACCAGGCCTCGCTCACCCGCGTGCGGGCAGCGTAAAGCCCGGCGGCGAGGGTGCCGAAGACGCCGATCGTTGGGACCGGTTCTTCCACCAAGAGGGCGTACGACGCGTGCCAATAGCCAGACCCCGTGCCGAACACAGCGCCGAGCGCGACCACAGCCAGCGCCGCCATGAAGGCGGAGCGGAACCAGAAGGCGCCCGCCGTCAACACGGCGGTTATCAGCAAGGCGGGCTGGGTGGACGACGGCGCGTCGCCATATTGCCAGGCGACCCAGCCGGCAAGGCCCAGCGTGCCCATCAGGGCGAGACCGGCCGACAGGACCTTGAACTCTTCGCCCGGTGCGAAGCGGCGCAGACCTTCCGCGCCCGCCAGCGCGGCGACGGCAAGCATCAGGCCCGTGCCGGCATTCGGCACGAGGGCAATTGCCGCGGCGGAGACCGCCAGCGCGCCGAAGATCAGGAGGACGTTGACGATCAGACCGGCGCGCCGGTCAGGCAGGGCGAGGCCCGTCAGCCGCGCCGCCTCCTCCGCCGAAAGGCAGCCTGCTCTCACGAGGGCGTCGAGATCCAACCGGATAATGCTCATGGCAATTTTCCTTTTAGTGAGCGTTCACTAACACATTTGGCGCCGCACGGCAAGGCCTCGCCATCCGGCTGCGCGGTGATCAGGGCGTGCCGGCTTCCCGGTCCACGGCCGCCTGCACGGCGCGGTAGAAGCTGGCGCGTTCGGGCCATTCATTGTCGGCCAGGCCGAGCGCGGTTTTCCAGTTGGCATTCGAGGCGATCACAAGCTGGCGGTTCGGATCGATGAAGATGCCCTGGCCGAAGATACCGTCGGCCTGGAAGGAGCCGTCATCCCAGGTCCACCACTGGAAGCCATAGCCTTCGCCGGTTGTTCCGTAGTCTGCCTGTTTGACGGTGGCCTGCGCCAGCCAGTCCGCGGGCAGCACGGGGCCATCCGGTGTCACGCCGCCGTCGAGAATGAACTGGCCAAAGCGCGCGAAGTCCCGTGTGGTGGCCTGGATGCAGCAGCCGCTGATCTCGTGCCCGTCCTGGCCCAGCAACCAGCTGGCCTCCTGCTCCATGCCATAGGGCGTCCAGATCTTTTCGGAGAGATAGTCGGCCACGTTCTTGCCCGTGGCCTCGCTGACCAGAACACCGATCAGGTTCGTCTCGCCGGTCGAATAGTTCCACGTCTCGCCCGGCGGATGCGCGCGGCCCAGCTTGCGCATGTAGCTGACAATCGCGCTCTTGCCGGGTTCGGCCTCCTGCTTGTCGAACTGGGCAACGTCCGACTGCGGATCGTCATAATCCTCGTTCCAGGCGACACCCGAAGTCATCGTCAGCAGTTGCGCGACGGTGACGTCGTCATAAGGAGAGCCGGCAAGGTCCGGAATATAGTCGGTCACCTTGTCGTCCAGGTTCTTGATGTACCCGTCCGCCATGGCGGCGCCCACGAGTGTGGACGTCAGAGACTTCGCTACCGAGAAACTCGTCCAGCGGCCGTCTTTCGAGAAGCCATTGCCATAACGTTCAAGACGGATCTTGCCGTCCTGCACGATCACCAGCGAGGCGGCATTCTGGGTTTTGAAATAGGCGTCGAGGTCGATGTCTTCGCCCAGTGCCAGAGGTGTGCCGTCGGGGAGGGGGTGCACGTCGCCGCCCGCCTTGATGGGGTGCGATTCGATGATCATAGGCAGCTGGTCGATCATCCGGAAGGCCGCATCCCGCTGCGGCACGGACCAGAACAGCACGTCGCGCCCCGACGGCGGATTCGTCAGCAGCGCGCGCCAGTCCGGCCCGATCAGCCACCACCCGATGCCGAGGAAAACGACCAGCGCCGAAAGGCCGATCCCGATGCGCCGAAGCCATGAAGTCGAATTGGACATGAAGCGTTCCTTATGCGGATAAAGTCAGCGAAGTGTGTTGCGGATATCCCGCGGCGACTGCCCCGTCCATCTCTTGTATGCGCGGGAAAAGGCGGGCGGATCGGAAAAACCGACCAGGTAGGCGGTTTCGTTGACGGAGGCCTTTCGGCCGCGCAGGTAGTCGGTTGCCATCCGGCATCGCAGAGCATCCAGCACGGCCTTGAAACTTGTGCCTTCTGACTTCAATCGCCGGAACAATGTCTGGCGGCTGACCCCCAGCATCGCGGCGATGCGGTGGGCGCTGACCTCGCCGGTGTGCAGGACCGGGAGGATCGCGGCCTCGACTTCGCCTCGGGTTGTCCGCGCCGTTTCCATCTCGTGCAGTAATGTATCGGCCCGGTCTGTCAGAACGCCGAAAACATAGTGCGGCTGAAGCGCCACGGGCCAGTCTGCCATTCCCGGCGCGAGCCGCATCGCATTCCAGTCGCAGCTGAACTTTACGAGGCAACCGAAGATACGGTCATACTCGCGCCGGTCTGCGGGAGCGGCGCGCCTGAAATGCACTTCCAGGATGTGGGGCCGGTTGAGGAACCGGCGCGGCCCGCACACGAGGCGCGCAAATGCCGATTCGCACAGCTCTGGAAATTCGTCTGCCTCGGGATGAGTGTCCACCATCCAGAGCGCTCCGGACTTGTGCACAAGCTGGTGGCGCGGCGTCCCGCCTGTCTCCTCCAGTTCGATCGCCAAGCGGCCGTAACGCTGCATCTGGCGGAAGGCTTCCCCCATCGTCGCGGAGGCATTCATGATCAATCCGACAATCGACACTTCGGACATATCGACGGCTTCGGCGAAATGGAGAGCGAAGTCGGGGTCGGCGCAGGCGGCCGCCGCGGATCGCATCAACTGCTTGTAAGCCGTGAACGCCACCCGGTTGTCAGCGTCCTCCAGCAGGTCCGGATCGATGCCGGCGGCTTCATACAGTTTCGCCGGTTGCGCCCCGCGCGAGGCCGCATAGGCAGCAAGACCGCTGACAATTCCTGCCGAGACGGTGGGTTCCCGCATCCTGATGTGGCGTCCTGTTACAAATGATCATGTGATCGGTACGCCCCATCATGGCGTTCTTGCAGGCGGGCGGCAACAAGGCAGGGATCGCCTGAAGTTGGAATGCAAACATGCCCTCTGAAACACCCGTCCTCCGAACCCTTCTCGCCGCTGGTTTCTTCGCGGCGGCCTGGTGCCTGTTCACGGGCGCCGCCTTTGCTGCAAACCTGCAGGTGCCAGCCGGCGCTCCGGCCTGGCAGCATGTGGGCGCGGCGGCCTTGCTGGTGGCCCATATCGGGGGCGGTACCGTCGGCATGCTGTCCGGCGCTGCTGCGCTGATCCTGCGCAAGGGCAGCCGCGCCCACCGCGCGGCCGGCACGGTCTTTTTCGGCGCGATGTTCATCACCTACGCCATCGGCGCCGGCGTTGCGCCATTCCTGACCGAAGGCCAGCGGCCGAACTTCGTGGCCGGTATCCTGGCGCTGTATCTTCTGGTTACCGGATGGACCGCCGCCCGGCACAGCGCGCCGCGCGCCGGCTGGCCGGAAAGTGTCGGTTTGGTCGCGGCGTTGGCGATTGCCATTACCGGAGCGGTCTTCATGCAGATGGGCGCCAGCAGCCCCACAGGCACGATCGACGGCTCGCCGCCCCAGTCTTTTGTCCTTTTTGCCGTGGCCGGTACGCTGGCAGCCTGCGGCGAAGCCAATGCGCTGCTGCGCCGGGGCCTGACCGGCGTGGCGCGGATCGCGCGCCATCTCTGGCGGATGTGCTTTTCGCTCTTTCTCGCGTCGGGTTCGTTTTTCCTGGGCCAGATGCAATTCCAGCCGGTCTGGTTCCGGGAATCGGCGGCGCCATATCTATTCGCCTTCTTGCCCTTGCTGGTGATGATGTTCTGGCTGGTCCGGGTTCGAATCGGCCAGGGTGGGCTCGTCCGGACAGCCCCGGCATGACGCGACGGAAAGCGTTTGCCGCCCCGGCATGCGTAGACAAGCCCGCAGCGGCGCCGTAACAGCGGAGTGCCAAATTTCTGAGGGGTCTTTTGCGCCGATGTTCAAGAAAATTTTGATCGCCAACCGCGGTGAAATCGCCGTCCGAGTTATCAAGACGTGCCGCCGGATGGGCATCAAGACGGTCGTTGTCTATTCCGACGCGGATGCCGGCTCGATGGCGGTCGAAATGGCCGATGAAACTGTCCATATCGGCCCCTCGCCCGCCGCCCAGAGCTACCTGGTTGCCGACAAGATCATCGCGGCTGTGCGCCAGACCGGCGCCGAGGCCATCCACCCCGGTTTCGGCTTCCTCTCCGAGAACGCAGGCTTCGCGAAACGCCTCGAGCAGGAAGGCATCGGCTGGATCGGCCCGAACGCCCACGCCATCGACGCGATGGGTGACAAGATCTCCTCGAAGAAGCTCGCCGCAGAAGCCGGTGTCTCCACCGTTCCGGGTCATATGGGCCTGATCGAGGACACGAAAGAAGCCGTGAAGATCTCGAAGGAGATCGGATATCCGGTGATGATCAAGGCCTCGGCCGGCGGCGGCGGCAAGGGCATCCGCGTTGCCTATAACGACAAGGAAGTCGAGGAAGGCTTTCCGGCGGTAAAGTCGGAAGCCAAGTCCTCCTTCGGCGACGACCGCGTCTTCATCGAGAAGTTCATCCTCGAGCCGCGCCATATCGAGATCCAGGTGCTGGGCGACAAGCATGGCAACTGCCTTTGGCTCAACGAGCGCGAGTGCTCGATCCAGCGCCGCAACCAGAAGGTCATCGAAGAGGCGCCCTCGCCGCTGCTTGATCCTGAAACCCGCAAGAAGATGGGCGAGCAGGCCGTCGCCCTCGCCAAGGCGGTTAACTATGACAGCGCTGGCACGGTGGAGTTCGTCGCGTCCGGCAAGGACAAAGGTTTCTACTTCCTCGAAATGAACACCCGCCTGCAGGTGGAGCACCCGGTCACCGAAATGATCACGGGCGTCGACCTCGTCGAACAGATGCTGCGCGTCGCCTATGGCGAGAAGCTGAAGCTCAAACAGTCCGACATCAAGATCAACGGCTGGGCCGTCGAAAGCCGCGTGTACGCCGAGGACCCGTACCGCAACTTCCTGCCGTCCATCGGCCGCCTGAAGCGTTTCCATCCGCCTGCGGAAGGAAAGCTCGGCAAGGGCGAAGTGCGCATGGACTCGGGCGTGCGCGAAGGCGACGAGATTTCGATGTTCTACGACCCCATGATCGCCAAGCTGGTCACCTGGGGCAAGGACCGCGACACCGCGCTCGACGTGCACGGCGAGGCGCTGGACCGGTTCCAGATCGAAGGCATCCAGGACAACATTCCCTTCATTGCCGCCGTGATGGACGAGAAGCGCTTTCGCTCCGGCAACATCACCACCGCCTATATCAAGGACGAGTTCCCCAATGGCTTCGAGGGCGTTGCGCCGACAAAGACGCAGGAATTGCAGCTGATCTGTTCGGCGGCCTACGTGCACGCTTTCTTCGATCGCCGTGCCAGCCAGATTTCCGGCCGCTTGGGGACGACGGCTGCCCGCAAGGACTGGGTCGTCATCCTCGGTGACAAACATCACCCGGTCACCATCGACATCGGCACCGAAGGTGAAGCCCAGATCACCGTGAACGGAGGAAAGGCCCATAGCCTCGTCACCTCCTGGCATCCGGGCCAGCACCTCGTCGAAGGCGTATTGGATGGCAAACCCTTTGCCGTAAAATTCGCGGACCGCACGGAAGGCTACATGTTCCGGCACCGCGGCGTGGCTCTGCGCGCGCTGGTTTGCACGCCGTTCGTCGCGGACCTGCACAGCCGCCTGCCGGAGAAGCCCAAGGCTGACACGTCGAAGCTGATCATTTCGCCGATGCCGGGCCTCGTCGTATCGATGGAGGTCGCGCTTGGCCAGGAGGTGCAGGAAGGCGAAGCCGTCTGTATCGTCGAGGCGATGAAGATGCAGAACATCATCCGCGCGGGCGCCAACGGCAAGGTAAAGGCAATCAACGTCAAGGCCGGCGACAGCGTCGCTGCCGACGAGATCATGGTCGAGTTCGCATAATCTCTCGCACAGGCGAGGACTTAACGTTCCTGAAACGGGTTCGCCTTGCTATAGTCCGCACACAGCGGCGGGGCAGGCGGGCGCCTGCGCGCCCGGAACTCGTGACCAGGAGCTACTAGAACATGGAACTCTTTCTCACCCCCAACGGGCGTATCGACCAGCCGACCTATTGGCGGGCTGTGCTGATCCTCGCCTGCGTTTCGGCCGTCATCTCCGTACTGGCAACCTATGTATCGATGGCGCTCGGGCTCCTTGGCCTTGGCACTATCTGGAGCTGGATCGCGATCCACGCGAAGCGGTTCCACGACAACAACAAAAGCGGCTGGTTCATGCTGCTTCTGATCATCGTCGCGGCCATTTCAAACAACGTGTTCAGCGGTCTGCTGGAGGGCATGTCGGGCTTTGACATGGCTGAATACGAGCGCGAAGTCGGCGCCGCTTCAAGCCGTGGCGATTTTGGACGGCTGATGACCCTCATGTCCGAAGCGCAGAAAGCAACGATTTTGCCGACGATCATCACAACCTTCATCACCACCGGAATTCTCGGCGGGATCATGAGCCTGCTCAAGACCGACCCGAACGACAACAAATACGGCCCCGGCCCAGCCGGCGCGTCGACCGCGTTCATTTGATCGCCCCAGAAGCCAATACCTGATAAAAGAGCCGGGTCGCTTGCCTGGCTCTTTTTTCTTGCGCCGCTTTATCGTTTATTGATAAGGGGCCCCTATGACGAACGGTCTCAACCTTCAAGGAACCTCGCTCCGTCCCATGGACTTCCGCTTCCTGTTCCTCCAGCCGCAAGGCCGCCTCGCGCCGGTGCCCTTCGCGCGCGGCCTGATCCTGCTGACCGGCGCGCTGATGGTCATTACCATCCTGGCCGCCGTCGTCCTGCCGAATTTCGGCGTGCTGCAATACGCGCTGATCTTCCCGTATGTCTGCCTGTTCGCCAAACGCCTGCACGATGCCGGTCTCAGCGGCTGGCTCTGGCTCGCCTTCCTCGCCGGGTTCGGTTTTGCCAACTTGTTGCTGTCGGCGGTCCTCCTGCCTGTGCTGTCGCCGGACGCCTTCGCGATCCAGGCCGAGGTGCAGAAGCTGATGGAATCCGGCGGCTTCAATGCGGCGTTCCAGGCGCTCGAAGCGCGCGCGCAGGAATATGCCCGTCTCTCGGTGGTCACCACCGTGACCGCCTTCCTGATCGCCAGCGCGTTGACCGGATTTGCTGCGTTCCGCATGCGCTCGGACCCCAAGCCCAACCATCATGGTCCGCCGGCGTCCGGCGAGGCAGACACGTTTTCCTGACCCATCCCGCAGAAGGCGACTGACCCATGGAAACTACCTCTGGCGAGATCGACAGCCACCGTCCCTGGATCCGGGACGCGCGGGATGATCCGGGCGCGATGAACTGGCTGGCGACGCTGTTCAATCCTTTCGGCGAATCCTCCAAACTGCATTTCAGCCGCGCCTGGACCTTCATGTTCATGGGCCGCGTGTTGCTTTACATCATCCCGTCCTTCACGGCCGCCATCCTCGGCATCGCCGGCGTCAAGACCGGCTTCCTGAACACGCCCGTGGACATCGCGATGTTCACCGTGCCGGCTTTGTTGGTGCCGTTCGCGGTGTTCACCTTCGTCACCGATTTCACCTCCTTTTCAGCGCACATGCGACGCCTCGCCGAAGCGGGCCGGCCCACCTGGCTTGCCGTGATCGTCCTTGTACCGACGATCCTCGGCATGGCCGCCTATTTCGCCGGCACGGGCATCGGCGCCGCCCAGCATGCCGAGATGATGAAACCGCCCGCCGCCAAGACCGAAACCGTGGCCATGGACGGCGAGGGCGCGGCCAAGCCAGCCGACGCGGAAGCCAAACCAAAAGCGCAGCAGCGCCGCGGGCCGCCGGGCCGCAAGGGGCCGCCGCCCAGCGAACGCCAGATGGCCGTCTCCACCGGCATGAGCATGGGCCTGCCGGTCTGGGCGCTGGCCTCGTTCGGCGCCATGCTGTGGACGTTGCTCTACGCCGCCCGCCTGCCCAACGGGGGACAGGGCCGTCTGCGCACCGGCAGTCATCTGACGCCGGATGAAATTGAAAGCGGCGCCTAAAGCCCGGCGATTTCCGCCGCCTGGAGCTCCGGCGCGTCCACGCGCACCAGCCGGCTGCCGAACACGACCTCGAACGCATCGCGCAGCGCCATGTCGGCCTCGTGCATCGACACGATCCGACCCAGTCCCGCCAGGCTGGTGACGCCATAGCGCGCGTCGGCGATGCCGCACGGCGTGATACCGGTGAAATGTTCCAGCTCCGGCTCCACGTTGAGCGAGATGCCATGCAGGCTCACCCAGCGCTTCAGGCGCACGCCGATGGCGGCGATCTTGTCCTCGCGCAGCGGTCCGTCCGCTTCGGTCCGGTCGACCCACACGCCGACCCGGCTCTCGCGAACCCCGGCTTCGACATTGAACGCCGCCAGCGCCTGGATGATCCAGGCCTCGAGGTTGGCCACAAAGGCCCGCACATCGCGCCCCCGGGCGCCCACGTCCAGCATGACATAGGCCACCCGCTGGCCTGGCCCGTGATAGGTGTACTGGCCGCCCCGGCCGGCATCGAACACGGGGAATCGGCCCGGGTCCTTCAGGTCCGCCGGTTTGGCTGAGGTGCCGGCCGTATAGAGCGGAGGATGTTCCAGAAACCACACCAGTTCCCGGGCGCCGTCCTCGCGAATCGCCCGCGCCCGGGCCTCCATCACGCCCAGCGCGGTTTCGTAGGAAACAGGGGTCTCGGAGACCGCCCAGTCGACTGCAGGAAGATTTGTCATGGCCTCCACGATATAGGCGTTTTTCGGGGCTTCACAAAGCCGGAGCGCCGCCTTATACGGCCCGTCTGCCTCTAAGAGACCAGTCGTGCGGTCATGGCGGAATTGGTAGACGCGCAGCGTTGAGGTCGCTGTGGGGCAACCCGTGGAGGTTCGAGTCCTCTTGACCGCACCAGATCAATCCCCGATGGCCGCAGCGTCGGCAAAGGATCGCTCGCATGAGCCGGCGCCAGACCGATCCTCGCCGGCGCCGATGTAGACCGCCTCAAACGTCGTTCCAATCCTTAGCGAATAAAGGTATTCGACCAACCAGCTGTTCTGCTGTTGCGGTTTGTTCCTGTGCAAAGACATTTTTGCGAGTCGGATCTCGCGCTGGTTGAAGATCGGGGAGGGCGCCGTCACGCCCAGCGCCGCAGGCCGCCTGATTGTCAGCCCGCCCGGGCCCGCCTAGGCTGGTCGTGTGCTGGCCCGTCAGAGGCCCCTGGAGAACAACATGATCATTCGCCCCGTCCTGGCCGCTGCGGTCGCTCTTGCCCTTCTGGCGGCCTGCCAGACACCTGAGGCCGAGGCACCCGCCAGCCCCGCCGAAGCCGCACCCGCCGCCAGCGAGGCCGCTGCGCCAGCGGCAAGCGCCTGGACCACCATTGCGCCGGGCGGCGACACGCTCTGCGCCACCGGCACGCCCTTCACCTTCCATGTGCGCGAGGGCGATGCGTCCCGCGTGATGATCTTCCTCAATGGCGGCGGCGCCTGCTGGAGCGGCGACCTTTGCGATCTGAATACCGAGCCGGCGCCCTATACGCCCTTCGCCGAGATGGACTCCAACGACCCGGCCACAAAGGGCGGCGTGTTCGATGCGGCCAATCCGGAAAATCCCTTCGCCGGCTGGACGCAGGTCTTTGTGTCCTACTGCACGGGCGATGCCCATCTCGGCGCCCGCGATGTCGACTATCCGACCTCCGCCGGCGGGACGGCCACCATCCACCACCGCGGCAAAGCCAATGTCCAGTCGGCGCTGGATTGGGTCTACGCCCACGCCCCCGCGCCGCAGCGCGTCTTCGTCGGGGGCGGCAGCGCCGGGGCGATCGCCTCGCCTTACTATGCCGGCATCGTGGCGGACCATTATCCGCAGGCGGAGGTTGTCCAGTATGGGGGCGGGGCAGGCGGCTACCGCACGCCGGCTGTCTCCGGCCTCCTCGAAACCTGGGGCACCTTCGACAGCCTGCCGGACTGGCCGGCATTTGCCGCGCTCGATACGTCAAAGGCCACGATCGAGGATTTCTTCCGCGTCACCGCCGCCCGGCATCCGGAGATGCGGATGGCCCAGTTCAACAATGTCGATGACGGCGTCCAGCAACAGTTCCTGATGCTGCTCGGCACCATGGCGCCCATGCGCGGCCTGCTGCACGACAACCTGGCCGAGCTGTCAGCGGACCTACCGCATTTCCGTTCCTACTCGGCGCCCGGCACCGATCACACGCTGGTGCGCTTTGATCGTCTGTACACGACCGAAGTCGGCGGCGTCCGCGCGGTCGATTGGATCCGCGACCTCGCCGAAGGCCGGGACGTGGCAACGGTGTCGTGCGAGACAGATTCCAGCTGCGACTGAGGGTGGGGCCCTACCAGCCAAAAAAACTCAGCCGCCCAGTCGTTTCAGCACCCGCTCGCGTCCGATCAGGGGCAGGACGGCGCTCATCTCGGGGCCGTGCTCGGCGCCGGTGATGGCCTTGCGCAGCGGCATGAACAGGGCGCGGCCCTTGCGGCCGGTGGCGGCCTTGAGGGCATTGGTCCACTCGCCCCAGCTCGCGGCGGTGAGTTCGCGGGCTGGCAGGTGGGCGCCGGCGCTGGTGATGAAGTCCCGGTCCTCGTCGGCGATCTCCGGCGTGATGTCGCCGAAAATCATCTCGACCCAGGGCTTGGCCGAGGTCACGCGCGCGCAGTTTTCCCGCACCGCCAGCCAGAAGGCCTCGTTGGCGGCGCGCGGATCGAGCTCGGCGAGCCGGTCCTTCACCGCCGTGTAGGGCATGGCGTGCACCAGCGCGGCGTTGAGGTTCTCGAGGTCCGCCTCGTCGAACCGGGCAGGCGCCCGGCCGATCTTGGAGAAGGCGAATTCCGCCGCGAGATCAGCGAGGCTCGTGCGCGGCTCGATATTGTCAGACGTGCCGAGCTTCGCGAGGTGGCTGGCGATGGCCATCGGCTCGATGCCCTGGTCGCGCAGCTGGCCGATCGACAGCGAGCCGATCCGTTTCGACAGCGCCGACCCGTCCGCGCCTACCAGCAGCGGCATGTGGGCCATTTCGGGCGACTTGCCGCCAAGCGCCAGGAAGATCTCGATCTGCGCGCCGGAATTGGTCACATGGTCCTCGCCGCGCACCACATGCGTGATGCCGGCCTCGATATCGTCGACCACCGAGGGCAGGGTGTAGAGATAGCTGCCATCCTCGCGGATCAGCACGGGGTCTGAGACCGACGAGGTGTCGATGCTCTGCGGGCCGCGAACCAGATCGTTCCACTCGACGCGCCCCCCCGACAGCTTGAAGCGCCAGTGAGGCTTGACGCCCGAGGCTTCGAGCTTCGCGCGGTCGGCATCAGTCAGGCTCAGCGCCGCCCGGTCATAGACCGGCGGGCGGCCCCGCGACTGGGCAATCTTGCGCTTCACGTCCAGCTCTTCGGCCGTCTCGTAGGCCGGGTAGAGCAGGCCCAGCGCGCGCAGCTTGTCGGCGGCCTGGTCGTAGATGGCGAATCGGTCGGACTGGTTGAACGTATCGGCCCAGGTCAGGCCCAGCCAGGTGAGGTCTTCCTTCAGAAGGGCCTCATTTTCCTTGGTCGAGCGCTCAAGGTCCGTATCGTCGATCCGCAGGATGAATTTGCCACCCTGGCCCGAGGCAAAAAGCCAGTTCACAAGCGCCGTGCGGACGTTTCCGACATGGATACGGCCGGTGGGCGAGGGGGCGAATCGGACGACAGGGGCGGTCATGGCGGACGGGCCTTCCGGAGTTGGGAAAGGCGCTTTCGACATCAAATCGGACGAAAAGCCAAGCGCTTCGGCCACATTCTTGCTATTGTTTTGTTTAACGACCATCTACGATGAAGCAATTCCGGGAGTGGGTCATGAGATTCGGCTGGGTGCTCGCTGGGGCGCTGTTACTCGCCGCCTGCGGGCAAAAGGACGAAACGTCACCGGGAACGGTTGCCGAAGGCGCCGGCCCCACCGGGCCTGCAGGCCAGGTGGCCGAGGTTCCGGTCGTGCCGAGCCTCGATTATGCTGGCCTGTCTGGCTACGACATCAATACCTGGTTCCTGAGACCCGGCTGGCCGGGCGAATACCCCCCGGGCTTCGCAGTGCTGGACGCCGATGTGAAGGTGCCCGCCCGGGCGCGGCCGAACCCGACCGACCCGCAGGACATCACCTGCCTCCTGCCGCAATACGCCAATTACCAGCTCTGGAACGACGTCCGGACCGAGGACGACAAGCTCGAATATTTCGTGGCGACCAAGAAAGTGCCGGTCACGGTGCTGGAAGATGCCGAGATCGAGTTTGTCGGCGAGGCCGGCATCGAGAAACTGGCCCTCACCAAGGGCGATGTGCTGACCTATCTCGGATATCTGGGCGAAGGGGTCACCGTGCTATCGTTCAATGGTAACGAATTCGACATCAATGAGGGCGAGTTGTCCAACGTCACCGATATCGGCGCCTCGCCGCTGGAGGAAGACCTCTGGGTGCGCGTCTCGTGCCTCGGCGGCAAACAGGCCTGGCTGCTGTTTGATGAAGTGATCGAGGAGAAGGGCGTCTACCCCTCGCCGATTACCGGCTTCGGCGATGCCGCCGACATCGAGCCCGGCGAAGCGGACGCGGTGCGCGAAGCGATTGCCACGGACGCCTATGGCGTCAGCGCGACAGACCAGGAAATCATTCCGCCCGCTGAGGAATAGGGCGGGGTCTCCCAACTCACCAACTCAATCGTCGCGGAAACGGTTCGTGATCGGATAGCGCCGGTCGCGGCCGAAATTCTTGCCGCCGACTTTGACGCCCGGCGGAGCCTGACGGCGCTTGTATTCGGCAATGTAGACAAGGTGTTCAATACGTCGCACCGTCGCTGCGTCATGGCCGCGTGCGAGGATGTCGTCGACGTCTTCTTCAAGGTCCACGAGGCCGCGCAGGATATCGTCCAGCACCGGATAGGGTGGCAGGGAATCCTCGTCTTTCTGGTCCTCGCGCAGCTCGGCCGAGGGCGGCTTGGTGATGATCCGCTCCGGGATCACATGTTTCGAGTCCACCAGAGCTCCCGGCGGCACGTTTTCATTGCGCCATTTGGCCAACTCGAACACTTCGGTCTTGTAGAAATCCTTCAGCGCATTGTAGCCGCCGCACATGTCGCCATAGAGCGTTGCGTAGCCGACGGCCATCTCGCTCTTGTTGCCTGTGGTGACGACCATGTGGCCGAACTTGTTGGATAGTGCCATCAGCGTCACCGCGCGTAGTCGGGACTGGATGTTCTCTTCCGTCGTGTCGGCCGCCTTGCCCGCGAAGGACGGGGCCAGCATCTGGTCCAGCGCGCCGACGCCCGGGGCGATGTTGATCGTGTCATAGGTGCTGCCCAGCGCCTCGGCGCAGGCTTTCGCGTCTTCCAGACTGTCCGAGGACGTATATTTCGACGGCATCATCACGCACCAGACCTTGTCCGGCCCGAGCGCGTCGGCGGCGATGGCGGCGGTGATGGCCGAGTCGATGCCGCCCGACATGCCGAGTACCACGCCGGGGAACCGGTTCTTGCGGACATAATCGCCGAGGCCCTGCATCGCGGCGCGGTATTCGGCGGCCCAGCCTTCAAGGTCTGCTGCGCAGCCGTTTCCGAGCCCGACGAATTGCTTCGTGGACGGATCAAACGTCACGTTGGCATAGCCGGTCGCGAACTGGCCGACGAGGCCGCAGCGTTCGCCATGCGTGGAGTTCGTCGCGTATGATGCGCCGTCGAAAACCAGCTCGTCCTGGCCGCCCATCTGGTTGACGAACAGGTAGGGCAGGCCGAGGTCGGACCAGCGGTCGAAGGCGGCGGCGCGCTCGGCCTGGATGGCGCGGCGCCAGGGCGAGGCGTTGGGCACGAGCAGCAGCTCGGCGCCGGCCGCCTTCGCCGCGCGCGGCACGCGGTCGAACCAGATGTCCTCACAGATGGCGAGGCCGATGCGCGCGCCGAGGAAATCGACCACCACCGAGGGGCCGCAGCCGGCGGTGTAGTGGCGCTTCTCGTCGAACACGCCGTAATTGGGAAGCTCGCGCTTGTCATGGCGCGCGCGGATGCGCCCGGCTTCCAGCCAGAGGGCGGAGTTGTACAGCGCCCCGTCCTCGCGCCAGGGCGCGCCGATCAGGATGGCCGGGCCATCCGCCGAGTCGCGCGCCAGCCGCTGGATGGCGGCCATCGACAACTCCACGGCGGCGGGCTTCAGCACCAGATCCTCGGCCGGATAGCCCAGCATGAAGTGTTCCGACAGCGCCACAAGGTCGGCGCCGCGCGCCTTCGCTTCGGCATGGGCTTCCCGCGCCAGCGCCAGATTCCCCTGAATGTCTCCCACAACCGGATTGAGCTGCGCGACAAGGATCTCGAGATTTTTGCTCATGAAGAGCATTTAGGCAGAGTTGGAAGGCTTGTCATGGGGTGACGTGGCGCCGCCTGACATCACTTCCTGAGAGGCGCGGCATCACGACTCCTTTCAAATCGTGACTTGCGCCTTGGGGCCTCAGGGGTAAGCCTGTGGGGGTCGGGAGGATGGCGTTGGATGAATGAGGCAATGGCCGGGGCGATCTGGTTGGGGCTGGGCGTGTATCTCGGCGCCGGGCTGCTGGCCGGGCTCGGCGTGATCCTGTTCGGGCTGAAGCGGCTGGCGCCGGAGGCCGGGCGGATTCCGTGGCGCGTGCGGCTGGTGATCCTGCCGGGGCTGGCGGCGCTGTGGCCGGTGGTGCTGGCTCGGCTGGCGGGCGTGCGGCCGGCGGAGGACCGGCCATGACGCGGCGCCAGCGGACTGTGCAGGCGCTGGTTTGGCCGGTGCTGGCGCTGGTGCTGGCCGGCGTGATCTACGGCGCGCTGGCCGAGCGGGCGCGGGTGGCTCGGGCGGTCGCCGCGGCGGAGCTGGAGGCGGGCTGATGGCGGCAGGCTACAGCATCGTGGGCTGGAACGGATTCAAGCGCGTCTATGACGGCATGCTGGCCCTCGGTCTGAGCCTGTTCGTGCTGGCGCATTTCGGCGCGGGGCTTCTTTCGGCGCCGGCGGGGCAGCATCCGAGCGAGATCCAGCTGCTCATCCGCGCGACCGGAGCGGCGGCCTTCAGCCTGCTGACGATCATCCTCTGTATCGGGCCGCTGGCGCGGCTGAGCCCGCGCGTCTTGCCGGTGCTCTACAACCGGCGGCATCTGGGCGTTGCGTGCTTCTTCACGGCGCTGGTGCATGCGGGGCTTGTGGTGCTCTGGTATCACGGGTTTTCCGAAATGAATGCCATCATATCGCTACTGACATCGAACCCGCGCTATGCGTCGTTCGGCGGATTTCCGTTCGAGAGCCTGGGTGTGCTGGCGCTGCTGATCCTGTTCGTGATGGCGGCGACGAGCCATGATTTCTGGAACCATGTGCTGGGCCCGCGCCTGTGGAAGTGGATCCATATGTCGGTTTATGCCGCCTACGGATTGCTAGTGGCGCATGTGATGCTGGGCGCGGTGCAGGGCGAGACGGGCCTGGCGCAGGCGGCGCTGGCGGGCGGATCGGCGCTGCTGGTGACGGGGCTGCATGTCGTGGCGGGGCGGCTCGAATGGGCGCGCGACCGGACAACGGATCTGCCGCCGGAGGGCGAGGACTGGCTCGACGCCGGCCCGGCCGAGGCGATTCCGAACGGGCGCGCGGTGATCCTGGTGCCGCCGGCTGGTGAGCGGATCGCGGTGTTCCGCGAGGGCGCGAAAATCTATGCGGTGGCCAATGCCTGCCGCCATCAGGGCGGGCCGCTGGGCGAGGGGCGCATCCTGGACGGGTGCATCGTGTGCCCCTGGCACGGCTTCCAGTATCGCCCGGAAGACGGCTGCTCGCCGCCGCCCTTCACGGAAAAGATCCCGACCTACCGCACACGGGTCACCGGGGGCCGCGTGTTCGTGGAGCCGGTGCCGCAGCCGCCCGGCACGCCGATGGCGCCCTCGATGGCCGGGGAGGCGGGCTGATGGCGGAGGAGCCGTTCTTTGTGGGCTGGAGCCCCGAACTGGCGAAGCCTACGCGGCGCTTCCTGCTGACGGCGGGCGCGGGGCTCGCCGTGGGCGTGGGGGCGGTGGGGCTTGGCCTCGGGGCGGCGGCGCCGCATCCCGGACCCGGCCTCTGGGACCAGGGCAAGAAGGTGGCCGTGACCGGCACGATCTATCCCGGGCCTTACCCTCATCTGCTCACGGAAGACCTCGGCGACGGGCTGCGTACGGTGCTGCTGGTCGGCGCGGGCAAAGACCGCGTGACGGTGCGCCCGGCGCTGACCTTTACCGGCGCGGCGGTGACCGGCACGCTGATCGAACGGGGCGAGCATGCAATGATGGCGGTCGACGGGGTTTATCCCGATCCGGCGCCGGGGCGCGTCCTGCCGGGGCCGGAGAAGGACCTTGGCGACGCGGTGATGACCGGCGAGATCCTTGATGCGAAATGCTGGTTCGGTGCGATGCGGCCCGGCCATGGCAAGACGCACAAGGCCTGCGCGGCGCTGTGCGCGACGGGCGGCCTGCCGCTGGCCTTCTGTGAGACCGGCCGCTGCAGCGACGGCAAGGCGGCGCTGTTGCTGCTGAATGAACGCGGGCAGGCTTTCGGTCGGGAAATCCTGCCGTTGGTGGCCGATCCCGTGATGGTGCGTGGACGGATTTTCGAGGTCGCCGGCCTCCGGCAGGTGCGCATGAAGCTGTCGGATATTGTGAGACTATAGGGAGCTGAGTGCTCGTAGGGCCCTACTCTAATGCTGCCCGCAAGCGGTGAGGGGACGGGTCAGTTTTTGCCGAGCCCTTGCGGTTCAAGGCGGGAGGGGAAAGGTTGTGTTGGGGGTCAGGTGGGCTTGGGTTTGCGGATGGCTTTGCGCATAAGGCCCTCCTGCGCGACGGAGGCGATGAGGCGGCCCTGCTGGTCGAAGACCTTGCCGCGGTTGAAGCTGCGTCCGCCGCCGGCATAGGGCGCGTCCATCGAGTACAGGTGCCAGTCGTCGAACTTCATCGGCGCGTGGAACCACATGGCGTGGTCGAGGCTCGCCGACATCAGCTCACCGGTCATCCAGGAGACGCCGTGCGGGCGGTTGCCAGTGCCGAGGAGGGCCATGTCGGACGCATAGGCGAGCAGGCAATGGTGCAGCCAGGGCGCCTCGTCGATAGGGCGGGCAACACGGAACCAGAGGTGATGCACGTCGCTGGCCTTGGTGGGTTTCAGAGGATCGAGCGGCTCGATCTCGCGCATCTCAATCGGCCGGGGACGGAGGAAATGGCCGCGATGGCGCTCGGGCAGTTTCTCGGCGAACTTGCGGCGCCATTCGACCCGGTCGTCCAGCGTATCCGGGCCGGGCACATCGGGCATGTCGTGCTGGTGGTGCCAGCCGTCTTCGGCGATATGGAAGCTGGCCGCGAGGTTGAAGATCTGCTTGCCGTGCTGGATCGCGACGACACGGCGTGTGGTGAAGCTGCCGCCATCGCGGGAATGGTCGACCTGGTAGATGATCGGCACTTTCGGGTCGCCGGGGCGGATGAAATAGGCGTGCAGCGAGTGGCAGGTGCGGTCATCGGGAACCGTGCGGTAGGCTGCGACGAGCGCCTGGGCGATGACCTGACCGCCGAAGACGCGCTGGCTTTCCTCTTCATCCGGGCTCTGGCCGCGGAACAGGTCAAGCTCCAGACGCTCGATATCGAGCAGGGTGAGCAGGTCGCTGACGGGATCGGTCGCCATGGGGCGGTTCCTTCTTGTTCTTGTGCGGCGCAGCAATATGCCGACCTGCGGCGTATGGCAACGGCCGATGACGCCGGTTTTCTTTGACATGATGCACGAAACATTCTTGATTCGAAGCATTCCAGAGTCAGCTATTTTGACGACGCTCTTCAGATCAGGGACGCCGATATGAATCCTTTCGCCATACTTGCGCGCGAGTTCCGCTACTTTCAGGATATCCAGCTTCTAGGGAAGTGGACCGGCGACATTTCGCCGGACTCGGATTTCCTGGTGGCGGACGATTTCGAGCGGGCGGTGGATGCGTTCCCGGACAATATCGCATTCCGTTTCGAAGGCCGGTCGATGACCTATGCGCAGTTCGACGCGCTGGCGAGCCGGTTTGCGAACTGGGCGATCGCGCAGGGCCTGAAGGCGGGAGACTGTATCTCGCTGTTCATGGAAAACCGGCCGGAATATGTGGCGGCCTGGGCGGGCTTCTCGAAGGCCGGACTCGTCACGGCACTGATCAATCACAACCTGGAAGGCGACGCGCTGGCGCACTGCGTGAATATTGCGCAGACAAGGCTGATCGTCACCGGCGCGGAGCAGGACGAGACGATCCGCGCGGCGATGGACCTGTTGCAGGGCACGCCGCCGGTCTGGTCGCTGGGCGGACATTTCGGCGGGGATCTCGGCGGCGCGCTGGAGGCATTTTCGGACAAGCGGCCGGACCGCAAGCACCGCGCCGGCCTGCTGGGCAAGGACCTGTGCCTCTATGTGTACACATCCGGCACGACCGGCCTGCCGAAGGCCGCGCGGCTGACGCAGGCGCGCACGCAGGGCATGATGCGCAGCTTCATTGCGCCGTGCCGCATCACGCCGAAAGACAAGGTGTACGTCACGCTGCCGCTCTACCATGGCACGGGCGGGCTGTGCGGGATCGGGCAGGCGCTGATGACCGGGGCGACGGCGGTCATCCGTCGGAAGTTTTCCGCGAGCGCGTTCTGGGACGATGCGGTGGATGAGGGCGTGACCTCGATCGTGTATATCGGCGAGCTCTGCCGCTATCTTCTGAATTCGCCGCCGCACCCCAAGGAGCGGGCGCATCATATCCGTACGGGATTCGGAAATGGCCTGCGCCCGGAAGTGTGGCAGGCCTTCCTTGACCGATTCAACATTCCGCACCTCTGCGAATTCTACGGCTCGACTGAAGGCAATGTCAGCTTCCTGAATTTCGACGGAAAGGTGGGCGCCGTCGGGCGCATTCCCGGCTGGCTGAAATCGCAGTTCAAGAACATTGCGTTCGTCAAGTTCGACATCGAGACGGAGCAGCCCGTGCGCGGGCCGGACGGGTTGTGCATCCGTGCGGAGGTGGACGAGCCAGGCGAGGCGCTTGGCCTGATCGGTGACGATGTGCGCCAGCGGTTCGAAGGCTATAACGACCAGAAAGCGACCGAGAAGAAGCTGCTGCGCGACGTGTTCGGGAAGGGCGACCTGTGGTTCCGCACGGGCGACCTCTTACGCATGGACAAGGACGGCTACATCTATTTCGTCGACCGGATCGGCGACACGTTCCGCTGGAAGGGCGAGAATGTCTCGACCAATGAAGTGGGCGAAGCGCTGTCCCAGATCGAGGGCATCAAGACGGCCAACGTCTATGGCGTTCCCATTCCGGGTACGGACGGAAAAGCGGGGATGGCGGCGATCACGGTCGAGGGCGATGTGGACTTTGCCGGTCTGTACAAGGCGTTGGATGCGAAGCTGCCGAGCTATGCTGTGCCGATTTTCATCCGTGTGCAGCCGGAAGCCGAGACGACCGGGACGTTCAAGTATCGCAAGGTGGAGCTGGTAGCCGACGGGTTCGATCCGGCGAAGGTGAGCGAGCCGCTCTGGATGCTCGACCCCGACGAGGAACGCTATGTGTTGATGTCGCCGGCGCGCTATGACAAGCTGCTGGCGGGCGGGTACAAGTATTGAGGCGTCCTTCGACACCGCCCGGCTCCAATTACGTGAGGGGGGAGTGGCGACCCCGGCAGGATTTGAACCTGCGACCACTCGCTTAGAAGGCGAGCGCTCTATCCAGCTGAGCTACGGAGTCGTGGGTCCGGACTAGCGCGCGCAGCCTCAGTGTGTCCACGGCTGTTTGCGCGAGGCGGAGAAATTCTCTGAATAGGACTTCACGAGGCGCTTTCTTTCGCGGGTCTCTTCGACCGTGAATTTGAGGCCTTCGCGCTCGGCATAGGCGATGGCCTGCTCGCGCGTGTCGAAATGGAGGCGGACCTGGCCGGACATGTCATCGATGCCGGTCCAGCCCATCAGGGGGTCCAGGCGGCGTTTGGCGTCCGGATTCACGAACTCGAGGACCCAGTCCTTGGTATTGCCACGGCCTGACTGCATCGCGCTTTTGGCGGGTTTGAAGATGCGGGCTTCCATGTCGGTAAAGTCTCTCCGGATCGTCCTGAAACTGTTGGTCGGAGCGAGAGGATTCGAACCTCCGACCCTCTGGTCCCAAACCAGATGCGCTACCAGACTGCGCTACGCTCCGGAGTCCCGGTGTAATGAGTGCGAACGTTGGCGCAAGCTCTTTTCACTGCGGCAGAAAAAGTAAGCGGCGCTGCCCCACCCGACAGCGCCGCTTGGCACTCTTGCAGTCCAGTTTCCGAACTCAGACGCCTGCAGGACAGGCGCCGTCCCCTCATTGCGGGAAAGGTCGACGTTGTTGGCGAGGATCTTCCCGGAGTTCAGGACGAACTGGTTGCCGCGTGCGTCCCGTGATTGCAGTTAAACTTTGTGCAAGTTATACGTCTTGACATATCTGGCCACCGAAACAGTCAAATTGGGCCAAAATTGGCAAAATTGTGGTAGTGGCGCCTTAATTACATCGGGATTGTAAGAAAATCCCGGCGTAATCAAGTATCCGGGGGGATATAAGCCGCCGTGCCGACGGTTTCGACTGCATATCTTGCCAACTTGATTAACGGTTGCGTGGCGCTCGGCGCGCCGCCGGACAATCTGCATGCTTTGGTGCCCGGCGGACAGGATGCGCTGTTCCAGCCCGATCGGCGGATCCCGGCCGAAGTGACGGCACAGGTGTTGAATGCCGCAGCAGAGCTGACCGGGATCGACTCGATCGGCCTGCGGGTCGGCATGCAGTTCCGGCCGGCAACGTTCCTCGACATCGGCTACGCGCTGGCGGCGGCTTCCACCATCCGTGAGGCGCTGGAAATCAACATGCGCTACCAGCCGCTGACGCAGGAGGCCGCGCGGACCCGGCTGGAGGTCGACCGCAAGGAGGCGCGGATCCTGCTCGATCCGGCCTTTGCCGACGCCGAGGATTTCCGGCGGGTCACCGAGGCGATCCTGGCGGGCTATGCCTCGATCGGCCGCTGGCTGCTCTGGGACCAGGTGCGGCCGGTGGCGGCGGTGCAGTTCCGGCATTCAAGGCCAAGCGAAGAGACCTGCCGGTTCTACGCATCGATCTTTGGCGACACGGTCAGTTTTGACGGGCCCGTCGACATGATGGTCATCGATGCGACGCTGGTCTCCCGTCCGCTGCCGAATTCCAATCCGGCGCTGGTGCAGCTGCTGACCGGGCGGCTAAATGCCAGGCTGGCGGCCTACCAGGCCGGCAGTTCGCTGCGGATGCTGGTGATTTCCGGCCTGCACCGGCAGATCCGGCAAGGCAAACCGAACCTCGACGAAACCGCACGCCTGCTGGGCATGAGCGGGCGCACGCTGCGCCGGCGGCTGCAGGCGGAGGAGCTCTCCTATTCGGAGCTGCTGGTGGCGACCCGCAAGGAGGCCGCGGAGGTCTACATGCACGAGGATAAAATGACGCTGGCGGAGATCGCGGGCCTCCTCGGCTATGGCGACCAGACCGCGTTCATGCGGGCCTTCCGGGGCTGGTTCGGGATGTCGCCCGGGGCGTACCGGGACAAGCTGAAGCGGGCTGGGGGCTAACGCGGTCAGCCCGAATGGTTCATCCTGCGTTCGAGGCGGGTGGAGAACCAGGAGATGATGCGGCGCCAGATTTCGTCCTTGAGGATCTGGCCTTCGACATCGTGGTCGATTGACGGGTTGTCATTGATCTCGATGATGATGACGCCCTGTTCGGTTTCCTTCAGGTCGACGCCGTAGAGGCCATCACCGATCAGCTGGGCGGCGCGGACGGCGACGTTGACCACTTCGGGCGGGGCATCTTCGACCGGCATCGTTGTAAAACCGCCCTCGGTGGACTTGCCGCCTTCGCCGTATTTCACCGTCTGCCAGTGGCCGCGCGCCATGCGGTACTGGCAGGCATAGAGCGGTTCGCCGTTGAGCACGCCGATGCGCCAGTCGAACTTGGTGGGGCGGAATTCCTGCGCGATGATCAGGGCGGTGTCCTCGAACATCTTCTTCGCGCCGATGCGCAGCTCGTCCAGCGTGGTTGCCTTGACCATGTTGATGCCGAAGCTGCCATCCGGGGTCTTGAGGATGACGGGTGAGCCGAGGCGCTCGAACAGGGCGGCGAGGTCGGCCTTCTCGTCGACAATTTCCGTACGCGGAATGGGCAGGCCGGCCTTCTCGAGGATTTCCTTGAGATAGACCTTGTTGGTGCACCGGATCATCGACTGCGTGTCGTCGATGACCGGCATGCCTTCCTGCTCGGCGCGGCGGGCGAAGCGGTAGGTGAAATTGTCGATCGAGGTGGTGGCGCGGATGAACAGCGCGTCGAATTCTGCGAGGCTCGGCAGGTCGGACGGGTCAATCAGTTCGACCTCGACGCCCATCTTGTCGGCGACATCGGCAAAGCGCTTGAGCGAGGCGGGCTTGGAGGGGGCAGTCTTCTCGTGCGGGTCGACGAGGACGGCGAGCGCCCATTTGGCCGGCGTGCGGGTCTTTTCGTTGCGGACGCGGCCCTTGGTGTAGGCTTCCAGGGCATCGAGGAAGAACTGGCGGCGTACGTCCTTGAGTTTGTGGGGCGGCATCGCGCGGATGCGGGCTATGCCGTGGGGGGCTTCCTCGTCGAACTCAATTTCGAGGGCTGGGGTGCGGAACCAGTCCATGGCCTCGCGGGCGAGGCGCTCATAGGCCGGGATGTCACAGCGGGAAAAGGCGACGAACAGGGTCTCGACCTTCGGCGCGCCCTTGGCGAGAGCGTCCTGGAGGGTCTCGCCGAGATCCGGCAGGGCGTGGTTGTAGAGGCTCTTTTTCGAGAGCTCGACCATCGTCTGGACGGATGGGCTGACCCGGTGGCCGCGCGCCTCAGCCAGCAGCGAGGCGTAATAGCCTTCCGACTGGTACGCGTAGGAGCGGGCCAGGTTCAGGATATAGGGGCGCCGTCCGGCGAACAGGGCGGGTTTCGAGATATAGTCCGAGATGCGCAGCACTTTGTGCGGTGTCTCGGCCTGGGAAATGTCGCTCGCTGATTCCACGAGCACGACCCAATCGGTCATGGGGCTCCATCTGAGGGCGCGATGAGAAACTTCTCCATCCTGAGCGCCGCTTCTCCGTCCGGATAGTAGGACTCAAGGCGGGCAATTACGCGATAACCGGCGGCGTCGTAAAGCCGGAGGGCTGAACTATTTGTTGAGCGAACCTCAAGGCGCAGGCGCGCGGCGCCCTGCAAATGTGCCTGTTCTTCACAGGCGGAGAGGAGGCGGGCGCCCAATCCGCGGCCCCGCGCTACAGGGGCGACCGAGATGGAATATAGGCGCGCGATATCCGAACCCTGCCGGAAAAGCAGTACGGCAGAGGCATTGATCATGCCTTCCGATTCGTGAACGAGCGTGACCGTGCGCCCGGCCAGAAGGCGGCGCCAGGTGCGCCGGTCGAACCGGTCGACTTCCGGGAAACCGGCTTCCAGGGCGACAAGGGCGGCGAGATCGCCGGGGCCTGCCTTGCGGATCAAAGGCGCACCATGTCGTCGCGGTGGATGATGGCGGGACGGCCGCGATAGCCGAGGAGGGCTTCGGCGTCCTCAGTGCGCCGGCCGGCAATGCGCTGGATGTCGGCGGAGGAATAGGCGGTAACACCCTTGGCGATCATCCGGCCTGCGGGGTCGCGGATGGCAACGGCGGCGCCGCGCTCAAACGGGCCGGTGACGCCTTTGATGCCGACGGCGAGCAGGCTCGCCCCGCCGGCCAGCGCCTTAGCGGCGCCCTCATCGACCTGTATCTCGCCTTCGGGCGTCAGGTGGCCTTCAAGCCAGGCGGCACGGGCCTTGGCGGGGGTGATCTTGGCGGCGATCAAGGTGGCGCGTTCGCCGGCCTCGATAGCGCCGAGGGGGTGGGGGCGGTTGCCGAGCGTGATCAGCGTGGAACAGCCCGCCGCATGAGCGATGCGGGCCGCGGCGAGCTTGGTGACCATGCCGCCCGAGCCTACACCGGCAGCGGCGTTGGAGCCGCTGGCCATGGCGTCATGTTCCGGGGTGAGCGCTTCAAGGAAGGGGATGTGGCGGGCATCGGGGTTGCCGCGCGGGTCTGCGGTGTAGAGGCCGTCAATGTCCGACAGGAGGATCAGCACGTCCGCGCCCATCATCTGGGCTACGCGGGCGGCGAGGCGGTCATTGTCGCCGTAGCGGATCTCCTCGGTGGCGACGGTGTCGTTTTCGTTGATGATAGGGACAATGCCGGCTTCGAGCAGGGTTTCGAGCGTCGCGCGGGCATTGAGCCAGCGGCGGCGGCTTTCCGTGTCGCCCGGGGTGAGCAGGGCCTGACCGCAGGCGAGACCGTGCGGGGCGAGGGCGCCGGCGAGGGCGGCCATCAGGCGCGGCTGGCCGATGGCGGCGGCGGCCTGTTTCTGTTCGAGCCGGCCCTGATAGGGCGCGCCGAGGGCCGAGCGCCCGAGGGCGACAGCGCCGGAGGACACAAGGATAATGTCCTTGCCGCGCTCGCGCAGGGCGGCGATGTCGGCGGCAAGGGCGGCCAGCCAGTCCACGCGCGGCGCGCCCGCCTCGGCGATCAGGGCCGAGCCGGTTTTCACGACAATGCGCCTGGCGCGGGCGAGGGTGTCAGCGGTCATGGCGCCGGGAGATACACGCACCCGGCTCCGATGGCGAGAGGCGCGTCAGTTCATCGACAGGCCGGCGATGACGGCAAATCCGATGACGACGATGGCCAAAGAGACGGCGAGAACTTTCCAGAGGCCCACGCGGCGGGCGCCGGAGACGCGTTCCGTTTCAAGTGTTTCTGCGGTTTCCTTAGGTATCATGATGTGCTCCCTTCGTAGAGGTGATCCACGGGCGCCGCCAAAGGGCAGGCGCGTGTGGCGGGCGGCTGCAGCGTGCAGCGGCTGAGCGAGATACTTATATGGGGCGGAAATGAAACTTTACAACACACCGATGCCGGCGCCGAATCCGAGACGTGTACGGATGTTCCTGGCGGAGAAGGACGTGGAGATCGAACTGGTCGATGTGGCGCTGGTCAAGCGCGAGCACAAATCGGCCGAGCATCTGGCGCGCAATTCGCTGGGCCAGACGCCGGTGCTGGAACTGGATGACGGCACCTGTCTCAGCGAGACGGTGGCGATCTGCCGGTATCTGGAAAGTCTGTACCCGGAGCCCAACCTTTTCGGGCGGACGGGTCTGGAGCAGGCGGTCACGGAAATGTGGGTGCGTCGGGTCGAGTTACAGGTGATGAGCCCGGCGGGGAATTTCTGGCGGCATTCGCACCCTTTCACGGCCAAGGTTGTGGTGCCTCAGTATACGGAGTTCGGGGAAAGCAATCGCGGCGCCTATGAGCGCGCCTTGCACTGGCTGGACAGCGAACTTGCGATGACGCCGTATCTTGCGGGCGAGACCTTCGGCATTGCCGATATCTGCCTGCTCAGCACCGTGGATTTTGCCAGCTGGATCGGTCTGCCGATGCCCGAGGCCGCGGCGCATCTGAAGGGCTGGCACGCACGCGTGAGCGCTCGGCCGAGTGCGGCGGCTTGAAGAAGGGCCCCGCCCCAACTCTCCCCAAGCTTCGCATGAGGGGGGGCAGGCCAGATTTTGGGGCTCGGCGGGTACGGAGCCTAGACCGGGCTCCAGGTATCATCTGCATCCGGATCGTTTGATGCGGCCGGCGTCTCTTCGCGGTCGTGGTCGTAGCCGAGTTTTTCGGCGATGGCGTAGAGCGCGGTCTTGACGCCTTCGCCGGAGACGCCGGAGATCAGCAGCAGCTTGCCTTTGTAGGCTTTCTTGAGCTGCTTCATCTGTTCCTTGACGAGTTCGGGCGTCAGGGCGTCGATCTTGTTGAGGGCGACGATTTCCGGGCGGGCGGCGAGTTCGGGGTCGTAGGCTTTGAGCTCATTGCGGATCGTCCTGTATGCGGCGGCAGGATCGTCCTGCGTGACATCGATCAGGTGGAGCAGAACCTTGCAGCGCTCGACATGGCCGAGGAAACGGTGGCCGAGGCCTGCGCCTTCGGCGGCGCCCTCGATGAGACCTGGAATGTCGGCGAGGACGAAGCGCGTGGAGGTGCCGAGATCGACGACGCCGAGACCAGGGTGAAGCGTCGTGAACGGATAATCCGCGATCTTGGGGTGGGCTGCTGTGGCGGCGGCCAGGAAGGTTGACTTGCCGGCGTTCGGCAGGCCGACGAGGCCAGCGTCCGCGATCAGCTTGAGGCGCAGCCAGATCCAGCGCTCTTCGCCCGGCGCGCCGGGATTGGAGCGGGACGGGGCCTGGTTGGTGGACGTTTTGAAGCGCATGTTGCCCCAGCCGCCATTGCCGCCTTCGGCGAGGAGGACTTTCTGGCCGACCTCGGTGAGGTCGGCGATCATGGTTTCCTGATCTTCCTCGAAGATCTGCGTGCCGACCGGGAGCAGGAGAATGGCATCTTCGCCGCCCGCACCGGTGCGGTTGCGGCCCATGCCATGGCCGCCTTTCTTCGCCTTGAAGTGCTGCTGGTAGCGGAAGTCGATCAGCGTGTTCAGCCCTTCGACCGCAACCGCCCAGACGTCACCGCCGCGCCCGCCATCGCCGCCATCGGGGCCGCCATACTCGATGAATTTCTCGCGCCGGAACGAGACGGCGCCCGCGCCGCCGTCGCCGGACCGGATGTAGACTTTGGCTTGATCAAGGAACTTCATTTTGTGCTCATGGCCCAGAGTCGGGCTTTGGGGAAGGGCGGGTGTGCGGACGGGTCAGGCGATCCGTGCCATCCGGATATGGTCGACCGGCTCGCCGCGGCCGGCGCAGTGCATCTTGTCGCGGCCGCAGGGCAGGAAGCCCAGCTTCGACAGCACGCGGCCCGAGGCGGGATTGTCGGCGAAATGGCCGGCAACGAGGGCGCGGGCATTGCGGGTCGCCTCCAGCCAGCGGATGACCGCCGCGCCGGCTTCGCTGCAAAAGCCCTTGCCCCAGGCGGGCGGGGCCAGCCAGTAGCCGATCTCGAAGGGCAGGTCCGTGGCCGTACGGTTGGCACCGATCACGCCGATCAGCTCGCCGCCTTCGGTGATGGCGAAGACGTGGTCGGTGTCGGTCTCCCGGCCGCGCTCATGGGTCATGATCCAGGCGAGGGTCTGCGCCTTGGTCTGGCCGGGCGGCACTCGGGCGAGCATGCGATGGACGCGCGGATCGCCGACGATCTCGGTGATCAGGCCGCTGTCGTGCGGCGTGACCGGCCGCAGGTGCAGCCTCGGCGTTTCCAGATGAGTTTCACTCATGGCGGCCTCCTTTTTGCGGGGCCATCCGGGAAGAGGCAAATGAAAAGGGGGAGACAGTGGCCTGCCTCCCCCCGGAAACTGGTCGTCCGTTACAGCGACCCGGCCACTCGTCTTGACGAGGCCGGCTGCTGGTAACCGGCCGTTACTCTGCGGCGTCTGCCGCCGGCACAACATTTACGTACACTCGGCCGCCCGACTTGTGCGCAAATTCCACCTTGCCGCCTTTAAGTGCGAAAAGGGTGTGGTCCTTGCCCATGCCAACGCCTTTGCCCGGCCATTTCTGGGTGCCGCGCTGACGCACGATGATCATGCCCGGAACGACTTCTTCGCCGCCGTATTTCTTGACGCCGAGGTATTTCGGGTTCGAGTCGCGACCGTTACGCGAAGAGCCGCCTGATTTCTTGTGAGCCATAGTCTGCTCCTCTTGCCTGTTCGTTCAGTGGGGCCGCAGCCCGGGAAAATTACTCTTCAGTTGCCGCTTCGGCCGCTTCAGCCTTCGGAGCGGCTTTCTTGCGGGTGGCTTTCTTCTTTTCGCCGTCCGCGCTGATCGCGGTGATCTTCACTTCCATCAGGTCCTGACGGTGGCCGATCGTGCGGCGGTAGGTCTGGCGCTGACGCTTCTTGCGGGTGATCAGCTTCGGGCCGCGCACTTCGGCCGCGACTTCGGCGGTGACAACCGCGCCGGCCACAGTCGGGGCGCCCACGGTGACACCGGCGCCTTCGCCGATCATCAGCACCTGGTCGAAGGTGACGGTGTCGCCGGCGGCTGCCGAGAGTTTCTCGATGACAAGCGTGTCGCCTTCGGACACTTTGTACTGCTTGCCGCCAGTTTTGATAACCGCGAACATGGGCGGATCCTTCCGGATTGATCGTCTGAAAACAGGGAGGCCGCCGCGCCCGTGCAGGCGCCGCGACCGAAGCGGGGGGTAAACACCAAAGCCGCGCCAGTGTCAAATCCGATCTTCAGGCCGCCTGATCGCCCGGAATCGCCGGTAGCGCCGGGGTTCCAGCCGATTCCGGCGGCGGCGGATGCGGCCCCCCGGCGCGGAAAAACAGCGGTTATTGACCGATCAGTCCATAATTCGTATTCCCCGGCATGGCCAGACCGAGGGAATTTGACAGGGAAGCGGCGCTGGAGGCCGCCGCGTGCGTGTTCCGGGCGCACGGCCATCAAGGCGCCTCGATGGCCGAACTGACGCGCGCGATGCAGATCGGCAAGCAGAGCCTTTACGACACGTTCGGCGACAAGTGGCGGCTTTACCTGGAAGCGCTGACGCGGGACGTGGCCGCCGACGGCGCGGCGCACCGGGCGGCCCTGAGCACGGGGCCGCGCGCGCTGGACGGGCTGGAGATCTTCCTGGCCCGGGTGCGCGCGACGGCGGCGCAGCCGAACCTCGGCCTTGCCGCAACGCTGGCCTTCGGCCGGGCCCAGCCTGAGGTCGCGGCGATCCTCGGCAGCGCCGAGCGGGCCTTGCAGGCGGCGCTGGCGGCGCGGGTGCGCGAGGCGCAGGCGGAAGGAGACGTGGCGGCCGAACTGGACCCGCGCGAGGCCGCGGCTTTCCTGAGCGCCGGCATCGCCGGAATCCGCGCGGCAGGCCGGGCCGGAGCCAGCGCCGTCCAGCTGCAAGCCCTGGCCGAATTGACGCTTCGGGCGCTGCGCTGACAACGGCCGGCGTAAAAGCCGCAGGCCGCCGGGCGGATTTGCCCACGAACCGCTTGCGCTCCGGGCCAGACCGCGATAGTTCACCGCCCTTCTAAGACCCCGGCGCGGAGAGGTGGCGGAGTGGTCGATCGCGCCGGTCTCGAAAACCGGTATACTCGCAAGGGTATCGAGGGTTCGAATCCCTCCCTCTCCGCCACCCAAACATCAGATCGCCAATGCCAAACCGCTGTTCGCATTGAATTTATTGCGCGGCTTTGCACCGCATTGCACACGCTCGAACTTGATCTGCTGCACAATTGGCTACACATTTCGCTGCACAAAGTCCGCTAAGTATGACGGAGGCGTGTGTGTCGATCGTAAAGCGTGGGAGCACGTACCAACTGCGCCGCCGGGTGCCGCAAAGGTATCGCAGCGTGGAGCCGCGCGCGGTGGTCTGGATCAGCCTCCATACCGATTCCGAGACCGTGGCCCGCAGCAAGGCAGACCGCGCCTGGGGCAATCTGGTCGAGGCCTGGGAGGCTCGGCTCGCGGGCGATACTGAGGACGCCGACGCCCGGCATGCCGCCGCCCATGAACTCGCCCGGATCCGGGGCTTCCGCTACCTTGATGTCGGCCTTGTATCCCGCCTGCCCGTGGATGAGCTTGTGGCGCGGGTGGAGGCCATCGGCGCGCGCCGGGCGGCCCCGGACACCGTGGAGGCCTCTGCCCTGCTCGGCACGGTCCCAGCGCCGTCCCTGACGCTGGAGAAGGCCCTGGAGCTCTATTGGAGCCTTGCCCGGGAGAAGACGCTCGGCAAGAGCGAGGACCAGCTCCGTCGCTGGAAGAACCCCCGCCTCAAGGCCGTCCGCAACTTTGTAGAAATCGTGGGCAACAAACCCATCGAGGCGATCACGCGGGACGACATGCTGGATTTCCGCCAGCACTGGCTGGAGCGGATCGAAGCGGGCGAAGTGACGCCCAATTCGGCCAACAAGGACCTCATCCATCTCGGCGATGTGCTGAAGACCGTGAACACGATGAAGCGGCTCGGCCTTACCCTGCCGCTTGGCGAACTCTCGTTCCGCGAAGGCGAGATGCGCACCCGCCCGCCGTTCAGTCCTGAGTGGATCAGAAGCCGCCTGCTCGCGCCCGGCGCTCTCTCGGGCCTCAACGATGAGGCGCGCGGCCTCCTGCTCGGTATGATCAACACCGGTTACCGCCCGTCCGAAGGCGCAGGCCTCACCGCAAAGACGATCCGGCTCGACGCCGCTGTGCCGCATATCGCCATCGAGCCCGAAGGCCGCCAGCTGAAGAGCGCTTACGCGAAGCGCGTGATCCCGCTGACCGGCGTCTCGCTGGAAGCGTTCCGGGCGTTCCCGGACGGGTTCCCGCGCTACCGGGAGAGCAGCGCGGGGCTGAGCGCGACGGTCAACAAATACCTCAAGTCCAATGGCCTGCTCGAGACACCGGCGCATTCGTTCTATTCGCTGCGTCATGCGTTCGAGGACCGGATGCTGGCGGCGGGGATCGATGACCGGATCCGGCGCGACCTGTTCGGTCACCGGCTCGACCGTGAACGCTATGGCAAGGGCGCCTCGCTCGATCATGTCGCGAGGCTCGTCCGCGAGATTGCGCTCTGAGACAGCTGGGAGTGTCATACGTGCGGCGCACGATCCTCGCGAGGTATTGAGCGCGTCGGCTTAGGCAGCAAACGCCGCGCAGCTTGAGGCCGCTCTCCGGCAAGATAACGGGCGAGACGTTCCTCACGGTCGGCAAGAGCCGCATGCTCCGCTTCGAGCCGTTCGAGGATCGGCCAGTAGACATCGCCCGACAACTCGATCAGCCGGGCGACGATCCGGATGGCGTTCTCGATACGCTGGGCACTGACGGGTTGCATGGGCGCCAGGATCGCGCAAACGGCTGCCCGCTGACTATCGGACCGCAGGCCATTTGCGACAGGCACTTGCAACGCCTTGCAAAGCTGCTGGCGGGTGACGCCTGCACGGGCCCTCGTCAAGGGCGCGCGGGACGCGCGCCGCGAAGCGGCTCTGCCCTTGACGAGAACCCGCGCAGGCATCGAGGCTGGTCATGGCCGAATGGCAGTGCCTGCCATTCGGCCTGGAAGCAAATCTGCAGTTGGATTGCGGTGGGCTCTCGAGCAATTGCCTGAAGGCGGCTTACCGAGGCTTCGCTTCTTCAGGTTCCGACTGTTCCCAGCGCAGCGACTCCGCAACCAGCGACCGGCGCCGGCGCAGCTTCTTTGCAATCTGTTTGATGAAGTGATCAAACCGGCGCTCACCAAGCGCATGCGCGATGTCGCGCTCGCTCTCCGGGATCGGGTCAGTCCGCGTCAGCCAGTAGAGCACAAAATGCCCGGTCGTCTCGACGCCGAGATCAACCGCCCAGAAGAGCTGCCCCAGGCGTTTCTCGAAACTGTCCATGCGCTCCATCAGCCGGTCCTCCAGCGAGCGATTGCGGTCCGGATCAAGATAGCAGCGCAGCGCCTGTTCCAGGATGTCGGTCTTGGTCGTCTTCTGCGCGCGAGCGGCGGCATCGAGCTGGGCAAGCAGCGCGGCATCAAGGCGGAGGTTGACGCGGGGTTTCATCGGCCGGCGCGGGAGGGTGTTGGGAAGACCGTCATCGGATGGTCTTTGGAAGGGGGGGTTCTGGGTGTCATGAGGCGAGCTCCGGCAGTGTCTGCCAGTGTGCCGCCGCGGGCGTGACCTGCCTAGTTGGAGCGTCGGCTATGCGGCGCAACCCTGCGCAATCAGCTGCAGCCCGATACAATTGGTGGTGTACGGACGTTTGCGCAGATGCAACAGGTCCCACAAAATCCGTACACCCCAACGGCGTGCAACGGGCACCGAAAAATCGTTGTGCAGACAGGGCGCTACTCAGAGGGTGGCGCCAACCCTTTTATCTTGCCCTACCGGGTTCGCCAGAATCCGCCCCCTCCGCTGACCAAAAGTATACCAGCGAAACGATCTGGGAATTCTCGCTTTATGCCACTGAGCAGCATGTGTTCTAGCGCTGCGTCTTGCGGTAAATCAAGGCATCTCCGGACCAGCTAGCGAAATGCGCGGGAATGCTCGCAGGGAATCAAAATCATCGCGCTCAATGATCCAGGATACACATGTTTTGTAGGACGAACCCAATCCCATAGGCGATCAACACCGATGGCAATAACGGTCCTGTGTTCGATGCTGCGACCGTCATCCTGCTGGCGGGTTTGGAAAGTCTCGCGCCAAAATCTTGGCGGACCAAAAGCCTGCGCGCCAGCAACTTTCGAGTAACAAAAGTTCACTTGCCGGGCGCAAGGCGTTCAATCAGGGTTCGCCCAACGGGAGGAAATTCGGATGGGCTGGAACACTAAAGATAGTGGCATGGCGCGTGCTGCAATTCTGTTTTGCTACCTCCTTTCACTCGGTGCGGCGGCCGCGCAGCCTTCCCAGACGGCCAAGGATTTTGAGGTCAACTGGAACGTCCGGCAGGCCGCCGACAGCCGGCTCACCATGTTGGGCAACAGTCTGATGGGAGACAGCGTCGATCCGGATACAGGTGCGCTCAACTTCTCCCACACGGACGTATCGATCCCCGGCAATTTCGGGCTTGAGGTCGCGATCCGCCGCAACCTGTCGCAAGGGTGGAAGTACCACAATACAGTCAGCACGGAGTTCGGCGACTGGTGGCTGGAGGTGCCAAAAGTCACCCAATTGGTCCCGGAAGAAGGCGGGCTGCCCTTCTCTTGTTCCAGTCCGCGGGCGCCTCCAACAATATCCGTGACTTTGGATGGCAGCGGGAACGGAGGTGAGCCCCAGGAAATTCAAGTTCCGTACAAGGATTACTCGGACGGCTTGCACCTGCATGTGCCGGGGCAGGGCGCTAAGACCATTTTGCGAGAGCTGACGGGCACGCAATGGGCGGCCGGGACGGCGATGGCCACAACCGACAATTGGATACTGAAATGCCGTTCGCCGTCGGCCAACACGCTCGGTTATGAAGGGCTAACTGCCTACTCGCCCTCCGGCGACGAATACATATTTGACCGGGTCCAATTCGTCAAAGCCACCGATGGAATCGTGCGTGACCAAGGCGCGTTTGGGCGGACCTATTTCATCCTGCTGGCAACGCAGGCAACCGATGTGAATGGCAATACCGTTACCTATAACTATGACACGCAGAACCGGCTGACGAGCATTTCGGCTAGCGATGGTCGTCAGATTACGCTCAGCTATTCCGGATCGTCCAAGCTGATCGCCAGCGTGACCGCAAACGGGCGGACCTGGACCTACACCTATGGGACAACGCCGTTCCCGCGCCTGACCCAGGTGACGCAGCCAGATACCAAGTCCTGGACGTTTGACCTGTGGGCAATGCGCTCGACCGTCGAGCCAGGAACCTGCAGCACCCCGAACCAGACCCTCACGATCACCCATCCTTACGGAATGACGGGGACGTTCACACTAGCCGAGACGAAGCACTGGCGGAAGGTGACGAAGACGCCGCCGGGACCGATCAATCTCGCGGGTACCTGCTATCTCGACAGTCCGGGGATTACATTTAACTGGCCCTATTTCGAGACCATGTCGGTTACCCAGAAAACGCTCAGCGGTACAGGCTATCCATCTGCCAGTTGGACATGGGCCTACGAGGGATGGAGCGGACAAGGCTACGCGACGACCGGCGGCGAACAGAAGTGGACGGAAATGACCGATCCGCTCAGCCGGAAAACACGCTGGTTCCATAACCGTGTGCAAGGACCCAATGAAAACCGGCTTGAGAAAATCGAAGCGCGATCCGGAACTACAGTGCTCAGTACCGTGACGAACAGCTTTGTGAATGAGACGGCCATCGGCAATTCGTACATGTTCGGGCCGACCAGCAATTTAACGTTGGTATTCCCGCGCCGGCAGACCGGATCGGTGACTGTGCAGGATGGCGACACCTACACGACCACCTATGCCTATGACACCAATCAGGCCGGGACCAGCTACAGCTTCGGCTATCCGACGAGCGTCAGCGTGTCGACAAGCACCAGCACGACGGCCCGAACGACGGCGACGACCTACAGGCATCTCAAGACGGTTTGGGTGCTTGGCCTGCCGTTGACAACAACGGTCAACGCTCGGCCGACGGATGAGTATGATTACGACACATTGGGACGCCGCATCTGGGCGGACCAGTACGGGTCGCGCATTGCGGACTATGAGTATCATACTGACCCCTTGTTCAAAGGCGCGCTGAAATCAGTGACGGACGCTTTGGGCCGGAAGGTCGAGGCCCTCAACTGGAAGCGCGGCACGCCGCAGCAGGTGACGCGGGCGGATGGAACGTCCGTCTACCAGACCGTCGACAACAATGGCTGGATACAATCGATCACCGGCGGACGCGGCTTCACGACGACCTACACCCAGGACAATATGGGCCGCCTGACCGGCATCACGCCGTCGCAGACCCAGCAGACCTGGAACCCGGCGACCATCGCCTACACCTGGGGCGCCAACCCTGTTCAGACGATCACCAGCGGCAATGCCGAGACACGTGTGACCTATGATGCGATGCTGCGCCCGATTGAGGTGCGCACGCGCGACACCGGCACGGGCTGGCTGTCGCATCTGAACACCAGCTACAATGCGCTGAACGAGGTGACGTTCCGCTCCTTCCCGAGCGCGACGGCGAACCCGGCAACGGGTGTGAACATCGCCTATGACATGCTGGGGCGGGTGACTTCCGAGACGGAGAATGTCTCGCCGAATGCCTCCACCTCCTATGCGTGGCTGAACCAGCACCGGAAGACTGTGACAGACCCGACCGGCGCGGTCACGACGATGTATTTCACGGGCTATGGCGGGCCGGGAAGTGAGGAGATCAAGAAGATCGTTCAGCCGCAGGGTATCACGACCGAGCTGACGCTGAATATCTGGGGCGAGGTGGAGCAGGCGCGGCAGACCGGCACGGGCACATGGCCGGTCGATCAAAGCCACTATTATTATTACGATACGCGCCGGCGCCTCTGCCGCTCGCGCACACCGGAAGGCGGCGACACGCTCTATGGCTACGATGTGGCGAGCCAGCTGACGACACAGCAGAAGGGAGCGGGCAGCGGCACGAATTGCCCGGCACCGTCGGGCACGGCGCTGGTTACCAACACCTATGACCAGCGCGGCCGGCTCACGCTCCGCAACTTCGCAGACGCGGGTACGCCGGACATTTCCTACACCTATGACAACGACGACAATCCGCTCACGGTCAATCGCGGAGGGGTGAACTGGACCTATGCCTTCAACGAGCTGAGCCTGCCGACGTCATCGACGCTGGTGCTCGATGCGCGCACCTATGCGCAGGCCTACACCTACAGCAATGCAGCGGCACTGACGAACTACACGCTGCCTTCCGGCAAGGCGGTGACGCAGGGCGTGGATGGGCTTGGCCGTGTCACAAGCGTCTCCGTGGACAGCGCCAGCATCGCGAGCGCGATGAGCTATCACCCGAACGGGGCGCTCGCCGGCATGACCTATGGCAACGGGCAGGTGTTCAGCCAGACGCTGACGGCGCGCCAGATGACGGACCGTCTGCGCAGTGTGAAGGGGGCAGAGCTGCCGGTGGACCTGACCTATGGCTACACCTCCCGCGGGCAGATCAGCTCGATCAACGATCAGACCCCGGCGAATATCGACCAGACCTTCACCTATGACGGGATCGGCCGCCTGACGGCGAGCACGGGCCCCTGGGGCGCGACGACGCTGCAGTATGACGGGCTGGGGAACCTGCGCCAGCGGCAGGTGGGCACGCGGACGATTGCGCTGAGCTATGATGCGGCGAACCGGCTGACCTCGCATACGGACAGTGCGGGCAGCCCGCGCAGCCTGACCTATGATGCGCGCGGCAATGTGACGGCGCTGGGCGCGCTGGGGTTCACCTATGACTATTCAGACCAGCCGCGCACGGTGAGCGGCACGGCGACCGGCACCTATGCCTATGACGGGCATATGCGGCGGGTGAAGCAGGTCGTGGGCGGGGTGACGCGCTACTCCGTGTACGATGCGGGCGGCGGGCTCGTCGAGATCGACGAAGTGTCAGGGCCGAAGACGGACTATATCCGCGCCTCGGGGATGACGCTGGCGCGGATCGCGGGCAGCACGGTGACCTGGCTGCATCATGATCATCTCGGCTCCGCCGTCGCGGGCACGAACAGCGAGGGCGCCGTGGTGTGGCGCGAAAGCGAGCAGCCGTTCGGCGAGGACTGGACCAGCGCCGCCGCGAACGACAACCAGGCGGGCTATACCGGCCATGTCGAGGACGCCGCCACCGGCCTCGTCTACATGCAGGCGCGCTACTACGACCCGATCATCGGACGGTTCCTCAGCATCGATCCGGTCGGGTTCACGCCGGGCAAACCGAGCATGTTCAACCGGTATGCCTATTCGGCGAACGATCCGGTGAATATGTTCGACAGTGCTGGAAAGCAACCAGAAATTGCTGTTTCAGGAAACAAGGTACATGTGCATTTCAATTTGGTGGTGAGTACGGAAAAACCTGGAAAAAAATATGAGGAAGGTGCGAAATTCGTTTCAACCCAATCTCTATTCGTAAAAAAGGTTCAAGATTCAATTGCAGTGCTCGATTCCGCTAGAACTGGAGACTATGATGTTACAGTTACTGCCGACATCTACGAAACTGATGGAACACCCCCTTTAGCGAATATGACTAATGTGAAGCGATTGCCAGGAGGGGGAACTGCGCACTACGACCCTGATACAGATACAGTGTATCTCTACGAATTGAACACGCCAAAAACCGGCAGTCATGAACTAGGTCATGATATGGGCCTTGATGAAGCCTACGATTCAGGAACACTGCAGCCAAAGGAAGGTTACGGCGCCGACAATATAATGTCGGCAAGGGAGAATGTGTATCAAGGTGAACTTACAAATGGTCAAATTGAGACCGCCGTTCAAAGCGAACGCAGCACGCTCAAAAGCTGCACGGGGTCTAGACTTTGTCGTTAAGAATCTTGGTCATAGCGCTGTCTTTGGGTGCGTGTGCGCCGAACCATTCAAACGAAGAATGTTCCGCCATACTTTGGGGTTCCCTTTGCGTTGTAAAGGACGTTAACGTCAATATCCGCACTCGAAGCTTTTACGATCAGCGGTCCAAGCAAGAAATTCGCGCCATGGAGGTTCAGCTGTTGTACAGCGAAGAAACCTTGGAGCTTGTGTTAGATCGCCAAGGTCAATCGTCCAAGTGCAAAAAATTGGATGGAGGATATGAAATTACTCGTGACGATGTGACGGTCCGAATAATGCCCCGTGAAGATGACCCCGAGTATCTCAAATACGCATTCGCAGGAGTGACCTTTGTTGATGGGCAACAGCTATTCGATTTCTGCGGATTTTAGCTCGTCGGTTCGGCTTCACTTCAAGCGAGTAAATCTGAATTCAATGAACTATAGTTTAAAATGTGAAAAGCATGCTGCGTTGTGTGCTACATGCAGGAAGCGTTTGCTCAACGGCAGCCAGGCAGAGGCGCTTCGCGCCTCGTAGGGTGGGTTGAGCGAAGCGATACTCAGCGTACGGTCAAATGGCATCCGTCTCTTGGTGGGTATTCAGCCAGACGCTGACGGCGCGCCAGATGACGGACCGTCTGCGCAGTGTGAAGGGTAAGCGTTGCGAGCGCGCCACCGACATAACGGGTTCTCTGTCAGCTTTGTTTGCGCGAGCTTTGCGTTTTGGTTTGGAGCAAAGCTTTGGAACAAACGGTGCAACATTTGTTGGCTTCGGCTGGGAGCCACATCAGCCGGCTTGAGGTCCTGGAAGGCCCGACGGGCCGGCGGACCTGGCCGGATGAGGTCAAGGCGCAGATCGTTGCAGAAAGCTTCGAGCCGGGTGTGAAGGTGAGCGCGGTTGCGCGCCGGCACGGCCTGACGCCGCAGCATCTGACAGAATGGCGCCGTGCGGCGCGTGAGGGGCGTCTGGTTCTGCCATCGGCAGAGGAAGGCCCCTTTGCCCGGCTGGTCGTCGGCGATTCCCGCGCGGCGGCGCAGGATGATCACAGCGGGTGCGGGTCGATCAGCATCGAGATGGATGGGGTCGTCGTTCGGGTGCCGGTGGATATCAGCGCGGCGCGTCTTGGTGAGATCATCCGCGTCCTGCGGCTCACATGATCCTGACCGGACAGGGCCTGCGGGTGGTCGTGGCGGTGAAGCCCGTGGACTTCCGCAAAGGCCATGACGGCCTGGCGGCCGTGGTCCAGTCGGAACTCGGCCTTGATCCTCATTCGGGGATCATCGTGGTGTTCCGTTCGAAGCGCGCGGACCGGATCAAGGTGCTGACCTGGGACGGGGGCGGTCTGGTGCTGGCGTACAAGCGGCTCGAACAGGGCAGCTTTGCCTGGCCGCCGATCCGGGACGGGGTGATGAAGCTCTCGGCTGCTCAGTTCGGCGCGCTGTTCGAGGGGCTCGACTGGCGCAAGGTGCGGGCTGTGAATGTTCGCCGTCCGAACCTTGTCGAATAGGCGACGCGCGGCGAACGAAGCAGTGTATAATATGGCTCATGCCCGAGACGCTCACTGCTGCTGAACTTGCCGAACTTCCGCCGAAGGTGCGGGCGGTTCTGGCGGCGCAGGCGGCGTTGATTGCGGCGCGTGAAGGCGAGATCGCCGCGCACGAACAGAAAGCTGCCGCGGCTGAAGAGAACGCTGCTGCCATCGCCGACGAGATCGGGGAAATCAAAGCCCTGAACGAGCGGCTTGAGTACCTGGTGAAAGAACTGCGCCGTGCGCTCTATGGCAAGAAATCCGAGCGCCTTGATCCGGACCAGCTGGACCTCCTGCTTGAGGATCTCGAGACGGCGGTTGCAAAGGCTGAGGAAGAAAGCGAAGCGCGCAGTCGCGGGCGCGCGGCGGGTGAGTCTTCCCGGCGCAATATCGGCCGCCTGCCAGACCATCTTGAGCGGATCGAGCGGGTGATCGAGCCGGAGAGCCTCCATTGCCCCTGCGGGTGCGGGGAGATGGTGAGGATCGGCGAGGACCGGACGGAGCGGCTCGACTGCGTACCTGCAAAGCTCCGGGTGATCGTCACGGTACGTCCCAAATATGCCTGCCGGACCTGTGCACAGGGTGTGACGCAGGCACCGGCCCCGGTGCACCTGATCGAAGGCGGTCTGCCAACCGAGGCGCTGATCGCGCAGGTGTTGGTGTCCAAATATGGTGACCATCTTCCCCTGTATCGGCAGGCCCAGATCTTTGCCCGCTCCGGTGTTCAGCTTGATCGCTCGACGCTCGCGGGTTGGAGCGGGGTAGCGGGCTATCATCTTGCGCCGCTGACGCGGCGGCTTGCTGAAATCCTCAAGGGCTCAGGCCATCTGTTCATGGATGAAACCCGGTGCCCGGTGCTGGATCCGGGACAAGGCAAGACCAAGAGCGGCTATCTCTGGGCCCTTGCCCGGGACGAGCGCGGCTGGGGCGGGACGGGTCCGCCGGGCGTGGTCTACTTCTACGCTGATGGCCGGGGCGGAAAGCATGCCGAGGCGTTCCTTGATGGGTTCCGTGGCACCCTCCAGGTCGATGCCTATGCCGGTTACAAGCGCCTTGCGCGGAAAGGCTGTCAATCGGCGCGCAAAATTGACCCCCTATCGGCGTGCAAAATTGACCCCACCTGCGCGGTGGTAGCTGGCCCAGGCCGGTGCAACTTTTCAAACGAGTGGAACCGGCCTGGGCCAGCGGGCGGCAAGGCGCTCAGG
>NZ_WGLO01000026.1 GCF_016125515.1 Hyphomonas sp. | reverse complement strand
ACGTCATCGAGCGCATGTTCTGCAGGCTGAAGGACTGGCGGCGCATCGCAACGCGGTTTGACCGAAACATCACCAACTTCATGGCGGCGATCACCCTTGCAGCAGCCGTCATCTGGTGGCTGTAATGAGTCCGGACCCTAGCTGTTCACTCGAACCGACATTTATGTACTGGAAAAACAAGGCGCTCGGGTAAAGGTAAAACGCTCAAAATCTTGTTCGAATACTGTCTTTCTAAAGCATAAACCAAATACTGTTCGGCGGTTTGCGGGGAAACCTTGGACTGAAAGAATAACGTAGGGCGAATAGCGCCGGTCACGCACCGTCGAGTTGTTGTTGATAAGCGGACCGAAGGTCTCCATATATTGTCCAAACGGCGTCCCATGGGTGCCGGCGATCTAGGAAAGGGTTGTAAAACCAATGAACGACTTCAACCGGACTTTCGGCGCTATCGATGCCCGGTCGGCGGACACCTCCGTCAACGTGGGGCTGCGCGCCTTCATGCTGGGGGTCTACCAGAAACTGGCGCTCGGCATCGCGCTGGCCGGTGGCCTCGCCTTCCTTGTCGGCACGAACATGTTCCCGGCCCTGACGGAGCTGGTGCTGTTCTCGCCGCTGCGCCTGGTCATCCAGTTCGCGCCGCTGGTGCTGATCCTGGGATCGGCCTTCCTGATGAAGCGCCCGTCGCCGTTGGCGACCGGCATCATGTACTGGACCATCGTGACGCTGCTGGGTCTCAGCCTGTCGATCTGGGTCTACATGGCCTCGGCCGGCACGGGCGGCGCCCTGCGTTCGGGCGCGACCCTTTCGCCGACCTTTCTGACCATTGCCAAAGCCTTCTTCCTGACGGCTTCGGCTTTCGGCGCGCTGAGCCTCTTCGGCTACACGACGAAGAAGGACCTCAAGCCGCTGGGCGTGATCATGGTCTTTGCGCTGTGGGGCCTGATCGGCGTGTCGCTGCTGAGTTTCCTGTTCCCGCCCTCGGGCATGATGGAGATCATCATCCAGCTCGGCGTGCTCGGCGTTTCGGGCGTGCTGGTGGCCACCGATACGCAAAACCTGAAGCAGAGCTATTTCGCCTTTGAGGGCGATACCCGCTCGCTGGCGGTGATGACGAACTTCGGCGCGCTGAACTTCTTCATCCTGTTCTACAACATCTTCACGATCCTGATGTCACTGCTCTCGCGCGACTAGGCGGTCCTGAACCTCTGATGCAGCGCCCCGCAAGCCCGTCTTGCGGGGCGTTTGCTTTTGGGCCGCATTGCACCGCGCCGCGGCCTCGGCTAGGGGTCCGGCGAGACATTCTCAGGCCCCCATTTCCGAGGAGATTCACATGGCCCGCAGCAAGATTGCCCTGATTGGTTCCGGTATGATCGGCGGCACGCTCGCCCACGTCTGCGCCCGCGAAGAGCTGGGCGACGTGATCCTGTTCGACATTGCGGAAGGCCTGCCGCAGGGCAAGGCGCTGGACATTGCGGAATCGACCCCGGTCTACAACGCCTCAGTCAACCTGAAGGGCGTGAACGACTATGCCGGCATCGCCGGCGCCGACGTCTGCATCGTGACCGCGGGCGTGCCCCGCAAGCCGGGCATGAGCCGCGATGACCTGCTGGGCATCAACCTGAAGGTCATGAAAGCCGTGGGCGAGGGCATCAAGGCGCACGCACCGAACGCCTTCGTGATCTGTATTACCAACCCGCTCGATGCGATGGTCTGGGCGCTGCAGCAGTTCTCCGGCCTGAAGCCCAACATGGTGGTCGGCATGGCCGGCGTACTGGACTCCTCGCGCTTTGCCTACTTCCTGTCCGAGAAGACCGGCGTGTCGGTGGCCGACATCCACGCCTGGACGCTGGCCGGACATGGCGACGACATGGTGCCGATGGTGCGCCACTCCACTGTGGGCGGCCTGCCGCTGCCGGAACTGGTGAAGCAGGGCTGGATGACCCAGGCCGAGCTGGACGCCATCGTCGACCGCACCCGCAAGGGCGGCGGTGAGATCGTGAACCTGCTGAAGACCGGTTCGGCCTATTACGCTCCGGCCGAAAGCGCCGTGTCGATGGCGAAATCCTACCTCAAGGACCAGAAGCGCGTGCTGCCCGTGGCGGCCTTCTGCAAGGGCGAGTTCGGCGTGAAGGACATGTATGTCGGCGTGCCGACGCTGATCGGGGCTGGCGGCGCAGAGCGCATCGTCGAGTTCGATCTCAACGCCGAAGAGACCGCGATGTTCCAGAAGTCGGTGGCTTCGGTTCAGGGCCTGATCGAGGCCTGCAAAGGCATCGAACCGGCGCTCGCCTAGTCAAACCTTTCCGCAACGGATTGACGAAATCCGGTGTGTGCCCGACCCTCCCGGCTTGATTGTCGGGAGGGTCGGTATGCATTCGGGTTCAGGAATTCTGGTGGCGGCGGGATTGCTCCTGCTGACGGCGTGCGGCGGCGCGCCCAGCGCCGGCGAGACGGAAGGGGAGGCGGCGCCCGCGCCTGCGGCTTCGGCCGAGGAGACCAAGGCCTTGTGCGCGGCCTTTGACCGGGTCATCGCCGCGCGGCTCGACGCAGAGGCATTCTCGAGCCTGCCGGAAAATTTCGAGCTCAAGCCCGGCGTGCCGTGCGGGATGGCCGAACTCGACATCGCACCGCGCCGTCAGGGCCCGGCGATTGCCACGCCTGTGCGCGGCTATGCCTGCCTCTATCTGGACAAGCCCGGCGAGATCGAAGCGAACGCCTGGCCGGTCTGGACAGGTGTGCTCGAGGATGTCGCGGCCTGTTTCGGCGGCCTGTGGGAAATCGCGGCAGTCACCGATGCAAGGCCGGATGCGCCGACCCGCCGTGTGCTGATGAGCAGCCAGCCGGATGTGCCGCTGGTGACGGTCGGCGATGGCAGCGTCGATCCTGTGCGGTTCGAATGGTCGCAAGACAGCGGACAGGGGATCGTGTTTTTCGTGGCGGCGCCATGAAAGGGCCGGTGATCGAGACGGAGCGCCTGATCCTGCGGCCGGTCCAGGCGGGGGATTTCGAGCCGATGTGCGCGATGATGGCGGATGCGGAGACTGCGCGCTTCATCGGCGGCGTGATGGAGCGGCCGGCCGTGTGGCGTTCGCTCTGCGTGCTGGCCGGCGCCTGGACGATCCGTGGCTATTCGATGTTCTCGGTAATCGAGAAGGCGAGCGGCCGGTGGATCGGGCGGCTGGGCCCCTGGCAGCCCGATGGCTGGCCGGGCACTGAGATCGCCTATGGCCTCGCGCGTGAGGCGCATGGAAAGGGTTATGCCCGCGAAGGTGTGACGGCGGCGATCGACTATGCCGTCGACATTCTCGGATGGACCGAGATCATCCACTGTATCGATCCGCTGAACGCGCCCTCGATTCGCCTGGCGCAAAGTCTTGGAGCGCAGAAGCTGCGCGAGGCGCAGGCGCCCGCGCCGTTTTCAGAGATCCGCTGGGACGTGTACGGACAGTCCGCTGACGATTGGCGGGCGCGGCGCGGGTGATCGCCAGCAGGGGAGAGGTTGTCGGGCAGGCGCTGCGCAGCGCGGTCGAAGCGCTGCGGCTCGCGCGGCGCGAGTTGGAGGCGGCGGACGCCGATCCGGCGCGCTGGCGCTGGGTGGCGCTGGGTCTCGTGACGGCCTTGCAGGGCAGTCTGGTTGCGGCGCTGGCCGGTTACGAAACTGCCGAGGACGATGCGATCCGCAATCCGTCCAGTCCGGACCGGATTGCGCCGACGGCCTTGTTGCTGCGCCGGTCGCGAAGCAACGATTATCTGGTGCCGCCCGAGCGCGTAAAGCTGGCGGCTGGTCAAATCCGCCGGATCGAGCGGGTGATCGAGTTACGTAATTCGGCCGTACACGGATTGGATTTCGAAGTGCATGAAGGCGTGCGCGACGACATTCGGGCGGTGCTGGACCTGATCGAACACCTGGTGTTCCGGCATCCCGCGTTCGATCCCAAAGGTTATCAATTGCTTCTCGCGCTGATCTCCGACGAGGTGCGGGCGGTCCGCGGTCTGGTGAGCGCTTCGGCTTAACTGGAAAGTCACGCCTCTCCGGCAGTATCACCGGGATGCGCCGCTATTTGCCCCTTATCGCCAGCCTGTTCATGCTGCCCCTGATCGCGGCGGCGCCGGACACGTTCACGCGCGCCGATCTCGAAGCGCTGGAAGCCGAGCGCCAGGCGGCGGTGCGTGAGCTCGCGCGTCTGGAAGGCGAGGGGGAGATCGCCGCGATGGACATCCGCGAACTTGACGGTGAATTGCTGTCGGCGGCGATGGAAGCCCGCCGCCGCGAAGAGCAGGCGAGCAAGGCGGAGACCGCGCTGGTCGATCTGAGCGCGCGCCGGGAGACGGCACGCACCGAACTGTTGCAGAGCGAGGTGACGCTGGAAGATCTGCTGGGCGCACTCGCTGCCGCGAACCGCCGCCGGCCACCGGCGCTGGTGGTGAGTCCCGGTAATTCAAGTGTCGCCATCCGGCGCGCCATCCTGATGCGGGCGACCTATCCGAAGCTGACCGAACGCGCCGCTGCCATCAAGTCGGAGATCGACGCGCTCAATGAACTGGAGACGAGCATCCAGGTTGAGCAGGCGCGCCTGAGCGCAGCCGAAGCGAACATGAAGCTGAAGAAGGAAGAGATCGAGCAACTGGCTGCGGCCAAGCGCGCGTCCTATGAGGGGCTGGCGGGCAGCCTTGAGGGGCTGCGCAACCGGGCGGACAAGCTCGGCCGGGAAGCCGGCACACTGCGCGAGCTGCTCGCGGCGCTGGAATCGAACGCACCAGAAGCGCCGCGCGCCAAGCCCGACAGCCGTCCGCAGCTGGCCGCACTGAAGACGAGCACCAAGACAGGCAAGATCAAGACCGCGACCAGCCCGGCGCCGAAGATCAATTCCGAGCCGCTGGGCAAGGCCACCCTGGGCGGGCTGAAACAGCCGGCGGCGGGCACGCTGCTGCATGGCTATGGCGATACGCTGCCGAGCGGGGGCAAGACCGAGTATCTCGTGTTTGCAACCCGCGCCGAGGCGCAGGTTGTGGCGCCGGCAGGCGGCGAGATCGAGTTTGCCCGGCCGTTCCGCACCTACGGGAAAATGCTGATTTTGCGTACAAGTGACGGATATCATGTTATTCTTTCCGGCATGAGCCGGATTTATGTATCCGAAGGCCAGACCGTGAGCGCCGGTGAACCCGTCGGGCGGATGCCCGACCGCGATGATCCGCCTCCTGAATTGAACATGGAATTAAGGCTTGGCGACCGGGTGCTGAATCCTGCAGAGTGGATGTCGCGCGACGAATAGAGGGTCGCTGGGATGACTATGGAGTGGAACATGCGTTCATTGCTGACCGGTACTGCCTTGGGCGGTATCCTGGGTGCGGCAGCTGTCGGCTTTGCGGCGATGGCCTGGCCTCAGCAGGAAGCGACCAAGCCGGAAGATCCGCGCACGGCGACCTATCAGCAGATTGAACTGTTTGCGGAAATCTTTGCGCGCGCCCAGCGCGATTATGTTGTTCCGATTGACGAAAAAGAGGCAATGTCGGCCGCGATCAACGGCATGCTGACCTCGCTGGACCCCCATTCAAGCTATCTTGATCCGGAAGACTTCCAGTCGCTGCAGGTCCAGACCTCCGGCGAATATGGCGGCCTCGGGATCGAAGTCACGATGGAAGACGGCTTCGTGAAGGTGATCTCGCCCATGGATGGCACGCCGGCGGCAGCCGCCGGGATCAAGCCGGGCGATTTCATCACCGCCATCAACGGCAAGCCGATCATGGGCCAGACGCTGAACGACGCGGTCAAGGAAATGCGCGGCGAACGCGGCACATCCATCGAAATCACCATCCTGCGCGAAGGCCAGGACCCGTTCGAGGTCAACCTGACGCGCGAAGTCATCCAGCAGAAATCCGTGACCTGGAAGATGGAGCCGGGCGATATAGGCTATATCCGGATTTCGACGTTCAATGAGCGCACCACGCTGCTGCTCGAAGAAGCCATCGACGGCATTGGCCGCAGCGCCAAGCCGAAGGGCATCATCCTGGACCTGCGCAACAATGGAGGCGGCCTGCTGGATGAGGCCGTTAGGGTTTCGGACCATTTCCTGTCCGGCGGCGAAGTCGTTTCGACCCAGGGGCGGCGCCCCATCGATGTGGAGCGCCGCAACGCGACCAAGGGTGAAGTGTTCAAGGGCGTGCCGATGATCGTGCTGATCAATGGCGGCTCGGCGTCGGCTTCGGAAATCGTGGCGGGCGCGCTGCAGGACCGTGACCGCGCGTTGGTCGTGGGCACCACCTCGTTCGGCAAGGGCTCCGTCCAGTCGGTCATCCCGCTTGGGGCTGATCGCGGCGCGATCCGGCTGACCACGGCGCGCTATTACACCCCGGCCGGCCGATCCATCCAGGCCCTCGGCATCGAGCCGGACGTGATGGTGACGCAGGTGCGCCTCACCGAGGAAGAACTGGCGAAAATCGAGCGCTGGTCCGAGGCGGATCTGCCGCATGCGCTGGAAAACGAGTCCGGCGAAAAGCGCCACGAGCTGCGGATGCCCGATGTGCAGCCGCCGGAAGGCTATGAAGGCGAGGATTTCCAGCTGGAACAGGCCGTCCAGATGCTGCGGGAAGGCCGTGCGGCACCCTCGAAACTGGCGATGAAAGCCGGCTGAATTAACCTTTGGAAAGCCTGTCATCAGGCGGCCGGAATACGGTCGCAAGGCGGTTTTGTTTGCAACCTGTTAACCCTGCCGGGTGATGGTCGGGGTCTGTTTTAAACCCCCGTTTCCAAAGAGGTCGAGCCTATGGGTTACCGGCGCGAGTCCGAGCCGTCTCCTTTCCGCACGGGAGTTGTCCACGCTGGCATGAGCCTGGCCGTTTTTGGCGGTCTGGCGGCATCGCTTGGCCTGGGTATCCAGGTCACCGCCGATCCCGGCGCCGCCAGCCCGAGCCAGACAATTGCCCTGTTCGATTCAATTGATTCGCCTGGCGCCGAGCCGGTGCGTGTGGCCCATACGCGCGACCCCGAAGACATGTCGCGCGGCGAGATTCTTGCCGATCTGGAGCCGGCCGAGGACAACAGCCTCGAGCTGGCTTTGGCACAGCTGGAAAGCGACGCCGTGCGCGTCGGGATCACCGGCGGCCAGGGCGGTCCGGCGATCAGCAATACTGATACGATCCGCATCAATGGCCGCGTTGTGCGGGCAGGGGAGTCGCTGAGCCAGGTGCGCAGCGTGCCCCAGACCGGTGCAGACTCAGGCGTTACCACGCTGCGCCTCGCTTCGGCGACCCCGGTGGCCGATGCCCCGGCCAAGGCGAAGAGCAAAGCACCGGCCGACATCTACGCCCGCAAGTTCTCCAATCCGGAAGGCCGCCCGATGGTGGGCCTCGTGATCGGCGGGCTGGGCATCAGCGCGACCCAGACGCAGATCGCCATCGACGACCTGCCGGCTGAAGTGACCTTGTCCTTCGCGCTGGATTCCAAACGGCTCGACTACTGGATCAAGACTGCCCGCGCCGATGGCCATGAGGTGCTGATCGAAGTGCCGATGGAGGCCTATGATTATGGCCGCGCCAAGATGCATCCCGATACGTTGCTGGCCGGCGCTGACGCCAAGACGAACCTTGCCCGGCTGGACGCCATCCTGTCGCGTGCCTCGGGCTATTTCGGCGTTGTGAACTATCAGGGCGCCAAGTTCGCCTCAGACAAGTCGGCAGCCGGCCCGATCATCGAACGGCTGAGCGCCAAGGGGCTCGCCTTCATCGACGATGGCAGCTTCGAGCGCTCCACGCTGCCCGTCCTCGCCCGGTCGAACGGCCTGCGCTATGCGCGTGCCATGGGCCCGATCGACAGCCGGCAAACGCCGGACGAGATCAACGCCGAGTTGCAGGAGCTGGAAGCGCTGGCGCTGGAAAACGGCGCGGCGTTCGGGTCCGGCTATGCCTTCCCGGTGACTGTGGAAGCGGCCAAGAACTGGATCTCGCAGCTTGATGACAAGGGCCTGATCCTCTCGCCGGTCTCCGCGATCACCAACCGGCAGTCGCCGGAGCTGCGCACTGGAAGCCTCGATATGTCTGGGCTAAATACTGGCGGGTGACCCAACCCAAGTTTGATTCAAGCCTGTATCGTCCGAATGTCGGCCTCGCCCTGTTTTCCAAGGCGGGACACGTGTTCGTTGGACGCCGGATCAACGGGCGCGGACCGTTCCAGTGGCAGATGCCGCAGGGCGGGATCGATGACGGCGAGTCTGCCGCCGACAGTGCGCTGCGCGAGCTCGAGGAAGAGATCGGTGTGCCGGCCAAGCTTGTCGATGTGCTGGAAGAGACCCCGGACTGGCTGCATTACGAATTTCCGCCCGACCTGAAAAAGCGCCTGCCTGGCCCGTATCATGGCCAGCGCCAGAAATGGTTCGCGCTGCGGTTCAAGGGATCGGACAGCGATGTGCGGCTGGACCGGCACACGCCTGAGTTCGACGCCTGGCGCTGGGCGAAACTGGAAGAGACGCCGGACCTGATCGTGCCTTTCAAGCGGCCGGTTTACCTCGAGGTCGCCCAGCGGTTCCAGCGCTGGACGGAGCCCGTGCTGCCGGGCAGGGTGCCGCAGGGCTGACAATTCCGAAAAAAGGGGCGCTGCGCATGCCGACATTGCTGATGATCCATGGGATAGGCTGCGATGGCAGCGCCTGGGATGTAATGAAGCCGGGCTTTGAAGCCGCCGGCTGGACCTGCGAGGCGATCACCTTGTTTCCGGACCGTCGCGTGCGCGAGAACCCGCCCGCCAGCCTGCCGGAACTCGGCTTTGCGGACTTTGTCGAAGCTGCCGCCGCCGAGGCGCGGCGCCTGACGGCGCGTGACGGGGCGAAGCCGGCGGTGATCGGTCATTCGATGGGCGGGCTGATTGCGCAGGTTCTGGCCGAGCGGGGCGAGGTGTCGAAGGCTGTGTTCCTGACGCCGGCCCAGCCGAAGGGCTGCGCCGCGATTGGCCTGCCGGTGGCCTGGACTTTCCTCAACATCATCCTGCGGCAGGACCGCAAGCGGTCCTACAAGGTGTGGAAGACCGGGTTCAGCTGGGGCGTCCTGAACCTCGTGCCAAAGGAACGCCACGACGCGATCTATGCCACGGCGTTGTACGATTCCGGCAAGGTCTATGGGGACATGACCGATGGGATCGAGGTGGACGAGCGCAAGGTGACGATCCCGACACTGACGATTGCAGGCAGCCAGGACCGGGCGACGCTGCCCAAAGGCGTGCGCAAGGTCGCGGCGAAATACGCAGCCAGCCCGGTCAAGGGCGAGTTCATCGAATACCCGAACCATGCGCACTGGATTGTCGATGAACCGGGTACGGACAAGGTCGTGGCCGATATCGCCGGCTGGCTCGGGCTGGCGGCATGACCGAAGAGGAAGTCCACGGCGTTCATGACTATGTCGCCGATCTCCGAAATGCGGATGTGCTGATCTCGGTCAATGGCGCGCTGAAGCGGCGCGAAGAAGCCGTCGTCTCGGTATTTGATTCCGGCTACCTGCTCGGCGACGGCGTGTGGGAAGGGCTGCGCGTGATGGATGGCGGCGTGGCCTTCTGGCCCGAGCACCTGAAGCGGCTCTATGCGGGCGCCAAGACAATCGACATGGACATCGGCCTGACGCGCGATGAAATGACCGCGCGCCTGATGGACTGTCTCAAGGCCAATGGCATGCGCGACGGCGTGCATATCCGCCTGATGGTGACGCGCGGCATCAAGAAGACGCCGTATCAGGGGCCGCGCTTCACCATCGGCAAGGCAACGGTGGTCATCATTCCCGAATACAAGACACCCGTGCCGGAGGTGCTGGCGCGCGGGGTCAGTCTGTTCACGGTGCACGTGCGCCGGACAGGGCCGGCGGAGCAGGACCAGAAACTGAACTCGCATTCCAAGCTCAACTGTATCATGGCCTGTATCCAGGCCGACAAGGCAGGCGCCGACGAGGCCCTGATGCTCGACCCGGCGGGGTTCGTGGCAACGTGCAACTCGACCCATTTCTTCATCGTGCGCGATGGGGAAGTGTGGACCTCGCCGCCGGAATACTGCCTCGGCGGTATCACGCGCGGCAACATCCTGCGGGTGTGCCGTGAGGCGGGCATTCCGGCCGTGGAGAAGCGTTTCTCGCTGTTTGATGTCTATTCTGCCGATGAAGCCTTCATCACCGGCACGTTTGCGGGCGTGACGCCCGTGCGCGAAGTGGACGGCCGCGTGATCGACCATCTCGACGGGCCGGTTTCGCAGCGTATCCGCGGCCTTTACAAGGCGCTGCAGGCGAAAAGCCTGACGCCGATCAAATGAGCGCGCCTTTGCGGATTGCGATGTGGTCCGGGCCGCGCAACCTGTCGACCACGATGATGCGCAGTTTTGGCGCGCGGCCCGATACGGCCGTCATGGATGAGCCGTTTTATGCAGCCTATCTGAAGATCACCGGTCTCAACCATCCGATGACGGACGAGATCCTGCGTGTGCATGAGGCCGATCCGGTGAAGGTGGGCGTGCAGCTCACCGGGCCGGTGCCAGGCGGCAAGCCGGTTTTCTACCAGAAACACATGGTGCACCATATGGTGCCGGAAATCCCGATGGATTGGGCGCGCGGGATCGAGCGGCATGTGCTGCTGGTGCGCCATCCGGCGCGGGTGATCGCGTCCTATGCTGTGAAGATGGAAACCTTATCGCTCGAAGCCATTGGCGTGCCGCAAAGCGCGGCCTTGCATGATTGGCTCACGGACCAACTCGGCGCGCCGCCGCCGGTGGTCGATGCCGACCGGATCCTGGCCGATCCCGAGGGCGTGCTGACGCGCCTGTGCGAGGCGATCGGGCTCGCGTTCGATCCGGCGATGCTGAGCTGGCCTTCTGGTCCGCGTGCGGAGGATGGGGCCTGGGCGCCGCACTGGTATGATGCGTTGTGGAAGTCGACCGGTTTTGGCGCCGCGCCCGGCGCGCTGCCGGTCCATTCCGGCGAGGCTGCCGCAATCGAAAAGGAGGCGCTCGCGGTGTACGAGCGCCTCCTCCAATTCCACGTCTAGGAAACTGGGCTTATTCGGCCTTCGCCGTGATTGTGGCGGTACCCGAGGAGCCCTGCGACGTCGTGTAGGCCGTCACGTGGCCGACATCCGAGCCCCAGGTGTCGAACGTCGCGCAATTGTCGGCGCCGTTGACCGTGGAGCAGATCGTCTTGGCGGCTTCGTCCATCGTGTAGGCGACCGCTTCGCCGCCATTGAAGGAGACAGTCATGTCGTCGCTGAACACAGCCACGATCGGGTCGCCTTCGGCCGGCGCAAATTCAACCGTGGTCGTCGCGGCGAAAGCCGGCAGGGCGGCGAAGGCGAGGGCGGCAAGAACGAGGGTTTTCTTCATGGTGTTTCATCTCCGGGGGGCAGTGTGAGGATTATGGTTAACTCTACGCCGGAGGATTGATAACGGCCCCGCCGCGGCGCGCAACTGCGGCCGGCAGAAAAAAGCCCCTCACGCTGTGCATGAGGGGCGTGTCTTGAAGCTTCGTCTGGCCGGTCAGCCTTGCTGTTCGCTCATCCGCAGGAAGCGGTTTCGCAGGTCTGCGTCCGATTTGAAGACGCCGGTGAATTGCGTGGTCACGGTGGTGACATGGCGGTGGTGCACGCCGCGGGTGGACATGCACTGATGCTCGGCTTCGATCAGGACCGCTGTGCCCATCGGGGCAAGACTTTCGGTGATGGCGTCGCAGATCTGCGCTGTCATCGTTTCCTGAGTCTGCAGGCGCTTTGCGAAGATTTCGACGACGCGGGCCAGTTTCGAGATCCCGACCACCGCGCTCGACGGCTTGTAGGCGACAAACGCCTTGCCGATGAATGGCGCCATATGGTGCTCACAATGGCTTTCGACTTCAATATTGCGCAGGACAACGATGTCGTCATAGCCCTGTACATCCTCGAAGGTGCGGCTCAGATACTTCACCGGATCCTCGGTGTAGCCTTCGAACCACTCCTTGTAGGCGTTGACCACGCGTTTCGGCGTGTCGATCAGGCCTTCGCGTTTCGGATCGTCGCCAGCCCATGCGATGAGCGTGCGGACGGCTTCTTCAGCCTGTTCCTGCGTCGGACGGATCACGGAATCCGCACGGATGATGTCAGTCTTGGGAGTGACGGCGTCCATAGCCATTGGTTTTAGTCCTTCACTGAGGGACGGGGGTCGAGCCGGGGCATCTCTGCACGGACTTAACGCCCGCCCGGAGTTGATACCCTCAGGGCGATGCCACAACACATAGGACTGCACATCGTCCGTTTCCAGCGGTTTCTACGCTCTCCGTCGCGTCATGGATCGGCGGATTATTGGCTTTCGCTGCGTAAGGTGCTATCGCAGCCGCCATGTCGATGATCGCCACTAACGCTTCGGGCTGCTGCCCCTGTTGCTGCTGACACCGCAACGGGCCATAGGGCTGGCCGGATCAGATGCCCTGCCGACGTATTCACGACATTACCGCCTCGAAGAGATCAGATGACCCTCAAGCTTTATGACACCATGACGCGCGAAAAGCGCGGATTCCAGCCGCAGGACACGGGCCGGATAACGATCTATGTGTGCGGTCCCACGGTCTACAATTACGCCCATATCGGGAATGCGCGCCCACCGATCGCGTTTGACGTGCTGCGCCGCCTGCTCATGGCCACCTATGGCGAGGGCTCGGTGGTCTATGCGCGCAACATCACCGATATCGAAGACAAGATCATCAAGGCGGCCCTGGAAAGCGGCCAGCCGATTGCCACGATCACAAAAAAGTATGCAGACATCTACAATTCCGACATGCTGGCCCTGAATGTCCTGCCACCCAGTGTCGAGCCCTGGGCAACCGGCCATGTGGCCGAGATGATCGAGATCATCGGGAAACTGGTGCGCAAGGACTATGCCTATGTCGGCAAGGAGGGCGTCTGGTTCTCGGTGAGCCAGATGTCAGACTATGGCAAACTGTCCGGCCGCAAGACCGAAGACAACGAGGCGGGTGCGCGGGTCGATGTCGATCCCGACAAGCGGAATCCGGCCGACTTTGCGCTCTGGAAATTCGCCAAGCCGGGCGAGCCCGAAGACGCCATATGGGACTCGCCCTGGGGCAGGGGAAGGCCGGGCTGGCATATCGAATGCTCGGCCATGGCCGCCAAGCATCTCGGCAAGACGATCGACATCCATGGCGGCGGTGTGGACCTGCAGTTCCCGCACCATGAAAACGAGATCGCCCAGTCGGAATGCGCGCACGGCCAGGTCATGGCGCGCTACTGGTTGCACAATGGCTTCCTCGACATGGGCGGGGAGAAGATGTCGAAGTCGCTCGGCAATGTCGTGCTCGTGCGCGACCTGCTGAAGCAGTGGCCTGGCGAGGTCATCCGCTTTGCCATGCTCAGCGGGCATTACCGCGCGCCGCTGGACTGGACGCCGGAGTTGTTGCAGCAGGCGAAGACCACGCTGGACCGGATCTATGGCGCGCTGCGCCGGGTCTGGGCGGCAGAGGGCGGCAAGGCAACCTATCGCGGTGTGCGCGAGGCGCTGGAAGACGATCTCAATACGCCTGAAGCCCTGGCGGCGATGTCTGCGATTGCGTCGGCAGCCAATACGGCGGCAGACCAGAACGATGCCGAGATGATGGCTGCCACGCGGGCAGACCTGCTGGCGGCCGGCAAGATGCTCGGCCTGCTGACGAAAACGCCCAAAGAATGGGAACAGGGCGGCGATGCCGACGAGACCGCGCGCATCGATGCGCTGGTGGCGGCCCGTGTCGCCGCGCGTGCGGCCAGGGACTGGGCCGAGGCGGACCGTATCCGCAAGGCGCTGGCCGAAGAAGGCGTCGAAATCATGGACGGTGCAGGAGGCAGCACATGGCGGCGGGTCTGATCCGGAGACGTTTCCTCGGCCTGCTGGCGGCCGGGCTGTTGGCCGCGTGTGCCGCGACCCCTGCACCTGCGCCCGTGCTGGAGCCGAACCCGGACGCTGTGTCCCGCCTGTTTCTGGTTCGCCACGGCGAAAAGGAAGCCGGCACCGACCCGGCCCTCAGCGCGGCGGGCGTGACCCGGGCCGCAACGCTGGCTGCGCTCTTGCAGGATGAAGGCGTGACCGAAGTCTGGTCAACCCAGACACGCCGGACCGAGCAGACTGCCGCGCCGACAGCCGCCGAATTCGGACTGCCGATCCAGATCTATGACGCGTCGACCCTGCCGGCCTTTGCCAGCTGGCTGCTGGACACGCCCGGCGTGAAGCTGGTGGTGGGTCATTCGAACACGACCGACGCGCTGGCCGCGCTGCTGGGCGCCGATCCCGGCCCGGAGATCGTGGAGGCCACCGAATTCGACCGGCTCTATGTCATTGACATTGATGCCAGCCGTGTCGTCCGATCACGGATCGTGCGCTACGGCACGCCGTCTGTTTCTTCCGCAGGGGGCGCCGAATGAACCGCGAAGGCACGAAAGTGCCGGTCACCAACCTGAGGACGCTGCTGCGGTCTCTGGTGCTGAACACCGAAGGTGAAACCGTCACCGTGCGGGAGTTGCTGGCAGCCGTCGGCCGGCGAGCCTACGGGCCTGTTCTGCTGCTGCTGGGCTTCATTGCGGTCAGCCCGCTGACGATCATTCCTGGCGCCAACTGGTTCGTTGCGTCTGTTACACTGATCTTTGCCTTGCAGATCGTGGTGGGACGGCGCACGCCCTGGCTGCCGAAAGACGCACTGGACTTCAGTTTCAAGCGCAGCCTGCTGGTGCAGGGGGCAGGCGCCGGCGAAAAGTATGCGCACATGATCGATACGCTCGTGAAGCCGCGACTGATCTTCCTGACCGAGTCGCCCTTCGTCCAGATTGTAGCCCTGATCTGCGTTGCTGCGGCGCTGATCACCTATCCTTTGGGTCTCGTGCCGTTCGGGCCGGTGTTGCCGGGCCTCACTGTGCTCCTCTTCGGTCTTGGCCTGACGGCCCGCGACGGCGGCGTGGTGCTGCTGGCGGCCCTGACGTTCTCCGGCGCGGTGTTTATCGTGGTCCGGGCCCTGCCGAAGCTGATGCAGCTCTGGCCGTTCTGAGCGCCGGCGCCTCTTGCCCGTCCGCGACCGCCGGGCCATCTAGGCGGACATGAGCGAACTCTATCACAACCGCATCCTCGAGCTGGCCGGCGGCATTCCGCATGTCGGGCGCCTGGCGGACGCAGAAGGCTCGGTGCTCAAAGTCTCGCGCGTTTGCGGGTCGACCGTGAATGTCGACCTCCGGCTCGATGAGGCGGGCGAAAGGGTGGTGGCGATTGCCGTTGACCCGAAGGCCTGCGCGCTGGGGCAAGCGGCGACGTCGGTCCTGGCCGAACAGGCCGTGGGCGCAACGGTTGCCGAGATTGTCGCGGCCCGCGACGCGCTGCGGGCGATGCTGAAGGAGGGCGGTCCGCCGCCGGAAGGCCGGTTCTGGGAACTGCGCCATCTTGAGCCCGTTGCCGACTACCCGCCGCGCCACGCGTCCACCCTGCTGGCCTTCGAAGCCGCCGTGGCGGCGATCGAGGAAGCACTCGCCGCCCGGGCGGCGGCCTGACATGGGTCTGCGCCGGCGTACCGCTTACGTGCTGCTCGCCATCTACAAGCATGGGCCAAGCCAGCTGTTCCAGCTGGCAGGCGCGCGGTGCCAGCACACACCGAGCTGCAGTGAATACGGCGCCGAATGCGTTGCGCGTCATGGCTGGTGGCCCGGTGGCTGGATGGCGCTGGCCCGGTTCATCCGGTGCCGGCCGGGGGGTAGCCATGGGTATGATCCGGCGCCCGAAACCCGGCCAGATGTTCCGTTCTGGCAGCCCTGGCGCTACGGCGACTGGACATCGGGCCCGCGGGGTCTGGTTGAATCGCCGCCCGAGGCGTGACATATGGGCGCCATGAACGCAGGCTTCTTCCTCACCGGACTGACCGCGCGAACTCGCCAGGGTGCATGAAGCGCCCTCGGCCCGCACGTTCGTGCGCGCCCGTTCATGCACCCGGAAAATTCCAGAATCGTCCCGGCACAGCCCTGAAAACAGGGTGGGAATCCCGGTAAACCCGCGTTAAGCGTGGCCGCGCCAGATGCCTTTGCCGGATCACCTGAATTCTGCCGCGCGTGCGGCCAGTCAAAGAAACGAAGACCCATGATCAACGTCACGCTGCCCGATGGCTCCAAGCGAGAATATGCCGACGGGGCCTCCCCCTTCGATGTCGCCGAGAGCATCTCCAAATCTCTCGCCAAGAAAGCCGTTGCCGCCCGTGTGGACGGTGAATTGCGCGACCTCAAACGCCCGCTCGAGGGCGATGCCCGGGTCGAGATCGTTACGGACAAGGATCCGGACGCGCTCGAACTCATCCGTCATGATGCCGCCCACGTCCTCGCGCAGGCCGTTCAAGCCCTCTTTCCAGACACGCAGGTCACGATCGGGCCCGTGATCGAGGACGGCTTCTATTACGACTTTGCGCGGAAGGAGCCGTTCTCGACGGACGACTTCGAGAAGATCGAAGCCAAGATGCGCGAGATCGTCGATGCGGACTTCCCGATCATTCGCGAAGTCTGGGAAAAGGACGCAGCCATAGCTGAGTTCAAGAAAATGGGCGAAGACTACAAGGCCCAGATCATCGACGACATCATCCCGCCCGGCGAAGCGATCACGCTGTATCGCCAGGGCGACTGGGTCGACCTGTGCCGCGGACCGCACCTGCCCTCCACGGGCAAGCTGCCGAAAGCGTTCAAGCTGATGAAGCTGGCTGGTGCCTATTGGCGCGGCGACAGCAACAACGAGATGCTGCAACGGGTCTACGGCACGGCCTGGGCCAATGAGAAGGACCTGAAGGACCACCTCCACCGTCTGGAAGAGGCCGAGAAACGCGACCACCGCAAGCTCGGACGCCAGATGGATCTCTTCCACATGCAGGAAGAAGGCAAGGGCATGGTGTTCTGGCACGAGAAGGGCCTGACGCTGTGGCGGGTCATCGAGGCCTATGTCCGCCGCCGCCTCGAAGCGACCGGTTATGTCGAAGTGCGCACGCCGCAGGTTCTCGACCGCACGTTCTGGGAAAAGTCCGGCCACTGGGACAAGTACCGGGAGAACATGTTCATTGCCGAAACGGCGGAGGACGAAGTCCTTTCGCTGAAGCCGATGAACTGCCCGGGACATGTGCAGATCTTCAAGTTCGGCCAGAAAAGCTACCGCGACCTGCCTCTGCGCATGGCCGAGTTCGGCGCTTGCCACCGCTACGAGCCGTCCGGCGCTCTGCATGGTCTGATGCGCGTGCGCGCCTTCACGCAGGACGATGCCCACATCTTCTGCCGCGAAGACCAGATCGAGGAAGAGACGGCCGCGTTCATCAAGCTCGCCTCGTCGATCCATGAGGATTTTGGGCTGGAACGCGATCACATCTCGCTGGGCACGCGCCCGGCGCAGCGCGCGGGCACGGAAGAATTCTGGGACAAGGCTGAAGCGCAGATGCTGAACGCGGCCCGGGCCGCAGGCGTCGAGCCGGTCGTCGCCGAAGGGGACGGCGCCTTCTATGCGCCGAAGCTCGACTTCCAACTGAAGGATGCCATCGGCCGCTCGTGGACGTGTGGCACGATCCAGCTCGACTATGTCCTGCCCGAACGTCTCGGCGCCGAATATGTCGGCGAGGATGGCCAGAAGCACCGCCCCGTGATGCTTCACCGCGCGATTCTCGGTTCGCTCGAACGCTTCATCGGCGTGCTGATCGAGAACTATGCCGGGGCCTTCCCGATGTGGCTCTCGCCCGTCCAGGTCGTCGTGGCGGCGATCACGGATGCGGCCGGCGACTATGCCGAAGAAGCCGCCGCCGAGCTGCGCAAGGCCGGGCTGCGGGTCGAGGTCGATACGCGCAACGAGACGATCAATTACAAGGTCCGCGAGCATTCGCTGCAGAAGGTCCCTGTGATTGCCGTTGTCGGCGCCCGCGAGGCGGAGGGCCGCATGCTGGCGCTGCGCCGGCTCGGCTCGAACGGTCAGGAAATCGTGTCGCTGGCCGATGCGGTCAAAAACCTCGGACACGAGGCGCTTCCGCCGGATCTGAAGCGCGCCGCTGATACGCAGCGGTGACAAGGCGCTCGGGCGGCGACTAGAGTACGCCCTGATGTCCTTCGGGCCGATTCTCGCTGCTGCCTTTGTGCTTTGGCCCGTCATGGCGGTGCTGGGCGGGCAGGGCTTTGCGCCCTTGCTGGGTGTCACCGGATTGGCCGCGCTGGCCGTGGCCCGTCCGCGTATGCCGCCCGCGCCCTTCGCGTTGATCGGTTTCGGCTTCATCGCCTGGGCCACGATAAGCGAAGCTTGGGCGCCGGGGCACCGTCCGATCATTTCAGGCAGCTTTCTGGACGGTGACTTTGCTGTCGGTGCGCGCAGCGTGTCGGCCATTCTCCTGGCGCTCACCGGGGCTCTGGCAATCGGTGCAGCGCTGCGTGCGCGGCCCGCACCCCGGGCGTCCGGCGTGATCGCCGGTGCGCTGGGTCTTCACGGTTTCTTCGTCATCTCGACGATCTTCCTGTCGGGCTGGGTACTTTCGTTTGTTTACGGGGATGATGCCAGCCGCCTGAACGAAGGCGTGCAGAATCTCGGGCGCAGCGCCAATGCGCTGGCGTTGGGTTTGCCACTCCTCCTGCCGATGCTTGCGCTGAGGATGAGGCCCGCTGGCCCCGTGCTGGCCGTGCTGCTGGCCGGTGGCGCGGCTGCGGCGTTTGTCCTCTTCGGATACGATTCCGCGTTGGTCGCCTTGGTCGGAATGGGGATCGCGATCGGATTGGTGGCGCTGCTGCCACGCATCGGCTTTCGCTGGCTGTTTGGCGGACTGGCGGGCTACATCGCGGCCGCGCCCGTCCTGTTTGCTGTGTTGATCCGCGCGCTCGATCCCGTCGCGCAGCATCTACCGGACTCCTTCCGCTCGAGGCTCTGGTCCTGGGAAACGGTGATCGGGCGGATGTCGGACGCGCCGTTCATCGGCCATGGCCTGAATGCGGCCCGCACCTGGCGGGAGACGTATTCAAGCCGTCCCGACTGGCTCGCCCAGTTGCCGGATTTCTGGAAGGATTATCCCATCGTTCCCGGGCATCCGCACAACATGGCGCTGCAGATCTGGGCCGAAACGGGAATGGTCGGCGCGGTGCTGGCAGCGCTCTGCCTGGTGGGACTCGCTTTCCACTTGCCGCGTCCAAACGAACTGCGCCCTGAAATCCGCTTCGCCGTGGCGGGATTGGCCGGGGCGGCAGCAAGCGTCTTCAGTTTTGCCTACAGTTTCTGGAACGAAGGCTTCTGGGCGGCGCTGGCGCTAGCGGCGGCGGCCCTCGTTCTGTGGAACCGGACCCTGCAGGAGGAAGCTGAATGACCGCGCACGTTACGGCGCTTGTGGTCAGCTACCATACCGGGCCGCGTCTGGTGGAATGCCTGTATGCACTGAAGGGCGATCCTGATGTTTCGGCGATCGTGATCGCGGACAATGGCAATCCTCCGGGTACGGAGGCCTGGCTCGACGCGTTCGTGGCCTCGACGCCCCGGGCGCAGCTGATACGGCTCGCAAATCCCGGCTTCGGGGCAGGAGTGAACGCGGCGGCGCGGTACGCTCAAGAAGGATACCTTCTGGTGATCAATCCGGACTGTGTGGTCCGCCGCGGCAGCCTGCGCCCGATGGCCGAGGCGCTGACCGGCGCGCCCGCCCCTGCGATTGCCGGCGGAAAAATCTTCGACATCAAGGGCCGGGAAGAGCGCGGAGCGCGCCGCGAGACTTTGACCCTGATGCGCGCTCTGGGGCTTTCCCGCTGGACGCTCGACCAGGAGCCGCAGCCCGCGGCACCGATCGCTGTCGGCGCCGTCTCGGGCGCATTCTTCCTGATACGGAAGACCGACTTCGACCAGCTGGGCGGGTTCGACGAGCACTATTTCATGCATTTCGAAGATGTGGACATCTGCCGCCGGGCGCTGGAGGCAGGCGGCTCGGTGATCTATGTGCCCGGCGCCGGGGCGCTGCACTACGGGTCCACGTCCGATGTGCCGTCTGCCTTCGTCAAAGCGCACAAGGCCCAAAGCCTGTCGCGCTATCTCCGTAAATTCGCGCGCAGTCCGGTCGAGCGGTTCCTCGTGGAGCTGGCAGCGCCCTTCATCGGACTCGCGATGCGTCTTCATTGACGAACGGCGCCCCGGCCGGTGACCGGGGCGCTTTCGGGTCAGGGCTGCGCAGGCCGTTCACGGGTTCCGTACCAATCGATGTTCCGGGTCACATACATGGTGAGGCCGATGGCGGTGAAGCTCGCCAATGCGCCGGCGATCAGGGCAAATCCTTCCGCCCGCATGAGGCTGAACAGCAGGACGTAGATGCCGGAGAGGATGATCAGGGCCTTCAGGCCATAGCGCGCCGACCGGAAGACGCTCATGGCATAGGCGGATGTGAGCAGCACGGTCAGGGTCGCCGCAATGGCGAAGGCCGGGTCAAAGCCAAGGCGCTCCGCGAAAGCGAGCAGAAGGAGATAGAATACCGCCTGCGCAAGGCCCACCAGGATGTACTGTGCTGGATGCGCCCGGGCGCCGCTCATCACCTCCAGCAGGAAATAGGCGAGGAAGACGAGACCGACGAACATCGCGCAATACTTCAATGCCCGTTCGACGCTCTGGTAGGGGTTCGCTTCGCGCATGAAACGGACCGCCATTTCGCGTTGGCCGGCCGAAGTGACCTCGCCCAGATCGAGATCGGCGCTCGCCCCGGCAATGCCGCGCGCAAGATAGGCCACACGCCAATCCGCTTCGAACCCCGCATCCGACTGACCGGATGTATGCGAGGTCGGCATCACGCCGCCGGTGAAGCTCGGATCGGGCCAATTGCTGGTCAGGTGCACGCGCGTGTCCTTTGCGAACGGTCCGATGGCAAGGCGTTCGGCGCCGCTCAGCCGCAGCCGGGCCTTGACGAGGATGTCCTTGTCGGCGGTCTCGAGACCCTCGATCTTCGCGCCCGCCAGCGCCACAGAGGCGCGGGGCGCGATGGCGAATGCTCCGGGTTCGGAGCGGTTTGCATCGACCGGCTCCATGGACAGGTTGCGGTCGTTGACCGTCACATCGACCGCATCCCGGATGCCGCGTGTGTCGCTCACGCCCGTGTACAGGCGTGCCTCATGCCAGAGCGGTGTCGCATCGCGCGGGATTGCGCTGCGCAATGCGTCCGGACTGAAGCGCGCAGTGAAGGCGACATCCGCCTCGAACACCGGCACGACATACAAGCCCCGCCGGCGCTCTTCGACTTTGACGGCAGCATCTGCCCCTCCGTCCTCGGCATAGGCGACCGCGATGCCGTAGGTCTTCAGGGCCGGGCGCTGTGGGTTTGGCGCGCGCTCGAACGGCACGGCCAGAACCGGGCCGAGCAGCGCCTGCGCGCCGCCGACGCCTTGAGAAACGGCGGCGGCCGCCTCGATCTGGCCGGTCGTGCGTTCGTGCACGATGCCGTAAATGAAGAGGGCGGGGATCGCCATCAGCAAGGCGAGAGCGCAGACGAGGATGAGTTTCAGACCGGCCGAGCGCTGGGGCAGAAAACCGGAAAGCTCAGGCAACGATCGGCCGGCGCCGGAGACCGGCGGGGGCAGGGGAGATTGTGACATGGATCAGGTTCCGTGACGTTGAAGGATCGAGCTTCAGCGTGTGTCCGGAGACCGGGACATGGCAGAGGCGATGCCGTGTCGGCTTTGCGGGCAATCTTGAATTCTTCGGGGCGCAAAGAAAAACCCCGGCCGTCTGGCCGGGGCATTCCTTACGCAACACATCGTGGGCGCAGGCGCTTACACGAAGCCTTTGAACTTGTCCTTGAAGCGCGAGACGCGGCCGCCGCGGTCAAGCGACTTGCCTTCGCCGCCGGTCCAAGCCGGGTGCACTTTCGGGTCGATATCCAGCACAAGGCGTTCGCCTTCTTTGCCGTAGGTCGACCTCGTCTGGTATTCCGTACCGTCTGTCATCACGACCGTGATGAAGTGGTAATCGGGGTGACCCTCTTTTTTCATGGCCTGGGCCTCTTTCTCAAGTCTTGTAACAATCCCGGTTGGCGCCCGGGGTGCGCTGGCATGTCTCAGCCTGAAATCGAAGAGGGCCGTATAAGTGAAAGCCTCCGGTGCCGCAAGAGGCGCCTTCAGGGATTCAGCGGCTGATCCGCGGCCCATTTGGGAGTAAAGCAGCCGGATGGCCAATTCGGGCGCGCAAATCACGGATGATCGCCGGACGACCCTGCCCGACGGTGGCGAGGCGATCAACCGCCCCAAAGGGCGAAGTCTGCGTCCCCTGGCGCTGCTTTGGCCCTATGTGCGCCGCCATTGGGTGACCGTGGCGGTGGCCCTGGTCTTCCTCGTGCTGGCCTCGGCGGTCAGCCTGGCAATCCCGATGCTGCTGGGTCAGGCCGCCGATGCCGGTCGCCATGCCGGCGACAATCCGGCGGCCCTGCTGAGCCTGATCGATAAGGCGTTCCTGTGGGTTTTTGCTGCCGCCGTCGGGTCAGGGGTGCTCGGTGCCTTCCGGTTCTACTTCGTGTCCCGCTTTGGCGAACGGATCGCGGCCGACCTGCGCCGGGACCTCTATGCCCATCTCTTGCGGCTTTCGCCCGCCTATCACGCCAAGATGCGCTCGGGTGAGGCGGTCTCGCGCCTCACGGCGGATGTCACGCTGATCGAGACCTTCCTCGGCTCATCTGCGTCGCTCGCCACGCGGACCTTGATCACGACGCTCGGCGCGCTGACCCTGATGATCGCGGTGAACTGGAAGCTGGGGCTGACGCTCGTGGCCATGCTGCCGGTCGCCGTTCTTCCGGTGATGGGCATCGGGCGGGTCATCCGCAACATGTCGAATCGGGCGCAGTCGCGCCTGGCCGAGGCAGGTGCCGAAGCGGCCGAAGCCCTCGATGCGATCGAACTGGTCCAGGCCTATGGCAGGGAGACGCGCCAGTTGGCGACTTTCTCTGAGTCCATCGAAGCAACCTTTGCCGCCGCGATGCGCCGCACCGGCGCGCGCGCCTTGATGATCGTGCTGGTCTCGGTGCTGCTCTTTGGCGGGTTCACCGGTGTGCTCTGGCTGGGGGCGCGGTCCGTGGCCAGTGGCGAGATGAGCTTCGGAGATCTGGCAACCATGGTGATGTACGCTGCCTATGCCGGATCCGGTTTTGGCATGCTGGCGGAAGTCTATGGCGAAGTCATGCGCGCCGCCGGTGCCGCTGACCGCGCGGCTGAAGTGCTCCGGGAGACGCCGGAGATCGCCGCGCCGGCCAATTCCAAGCCGGTCAACATGGGCGGGAAGGGCGCGCTCGTCTTCGACAATGTGACCTTCCATTACGCCGACAGTGAAGCATCCGCGCTGAAGGATTTCACGCTCGACGTGAAGCCGGGTGAGTTCGTGGCGCTTGTCGGCCCGAGCGGCGCCGGCAAGACCACCGTGTTCCGCCTGGCCCTGCGCCTGTTCGATCCGCAAGCGGGGAGCATCCGGCTTGATGGGGTGGCCTCCACCGAAGCCGATCCGCGCGACTGGCGCCGCCGCTTTGCCTACGCGCCGCAGGAATCGGCGCTGTTCACCGGGACCGCTGCCGACAATATCCGCTTCGGGCGGGACGATGCGGACGACATCGTCCTCGCAGAGGCGGCTCGCATGGCGGAAGCGATGAATTTTCTCGACGAGAAGGATGGCCTCGCCACCCCGCTGGGTCAGAAGGGGCGCAGCCTGTCGGGCGGCCAGCGTCAGCGGATTGCGCTCGCCCGCGCGCTGGTGCGGGATGCGCCGGTCTTGCTGCTGGATGAGGCGACCTCGGCGCTCGATTCCGAAAGCGAGGCCGCGGTGCGCCGCGCCATCGAAAACGCGGCAGTCGGGCGCACGACGCTGGTGATTGCGCACCGCCTGTCGACCGTGCGGCGCGCTGACCGGATCCTCGTGATGGAGAATGGCCGCATCGTGGAAGAAGGCACGCACGACACGCTCGTTGCCAAAGGTGGGTTGTATGCGCGCCTCGCGGAACTTCAGTTCACGGAACGCTAGGTTTCAGCCCTTCCGGCGGGCTCTGTCGATCGCGCCGTCTAGCGAGAACGAGAAGGCCAGCGACAGGATCAACGGCACCCAGATCGGCAGGCTGCCCACGCCCGGCGCACCGACGGCTTTCGCGATATGGTCGTCAACGCACCACCAGAGAAGCCATAACCACATGATTGCCTCCATCCTGCGCCGGCATTGGGCCGTGCAGGACAGAGATAAGCGCCCGTGGAGCCGTCACAAGACGTTATTCGGCAGCCTGCAAGGCCGGCTTCTTAGCTTCGGCCGATGCCGGTACGTGGAATTGCATCACGCCGTCCTCGATCGGCAGCTCGCGCAGGTTCTTCCGGTCGGTGAAATAGTTCTGGTTCAGCTTCCACGGGGCCTCGGTATGCTGGCGGGGGAATTGGTCCATCACACGCTGGAAATAGCCGGACGAAAAGTCCACGAACGGTTCGGTCTCGTTCGGCAAGGCGGCGAGATAGGGCATTGCCGATGTCGCGCCCTTTTCGTCCATGAGGTTGAACAGGCGGCAGACATACTCACTTGTCAGGTCCGCCTTGAGGGTCCACGACGCGTTAGTATATCCGAACGTCACCGCAAGGTTCGGCATGTTCGACAGCATCACGCCCTTGTAGTTCAGCAATTTGCCGGGATCGATTTTCGCGCCGTCTAGCGAGACCTGAACACCATTCATGAAAATGAGGTTCAGCCCCGTTGCGGTAACGATGATGTCGGCGTCCAGCGACTTTCCGGATTTGAGAACGATACCGGTGTCGGTGAAGCGCTCGATATGATCGGTCTCGACGCTGGCCTTGCCGGACTTCAGCGCCTTGAACAGATCCGAGTCCGGAACAAGGCAAAGGCGCTGTTCCCATGGATTGTAGGCCGGGTTGAAGTGCTTATCGACGTCATAGTCCGGACCCAGCTCTTCGCGAACCATGCCGATCAGGCGCTCGCGCGCCTTTTGCGGATTGTTGCGCGTTTGGCGGAAGAAGAATTGCTGGAACAGCACATTGCGCCAGCGGATCAGCGTATAGGCCCATTTCTCCGGCATCACCTTGCGCAGGAAGTTGGCCGCTTTGTCGACCGCCGGGCGCGAGACGACGTAAGTGGGCGACCGCTGCAGCATGGTCACGTGCACGGCCTTCTCGGCCATCGCGGGCACGAGGGTCATGGCCGTAGCGCCGGAGCCGATCACGACGACACGTTTGCCGGTATAGTCGAGGTCTTCCGGCCAATGCTGCGGATGGACGATCCGGCCCTTGAAAGCCGCTTCGTTTGGAAATTCGGGGCGGTAGCCTTGATCGTAGCGGTAATAGCCGCCGCACATGAACAGGAAGCGGGCGACCGTTGTCTGGCGGGTACCGTCCTTGCCCTCGCTGACGACATGCCAGGCCTGGTCCTTGCTCGACCAGTCTGCGGCCACGATCTTCGTGTTGAAGGTAATGTGCTGGCGCACGCCGTATTCATCGGCAGTGTCATTCACATATTTGCGGATCGATGGGCCATCCGCAATCGCCTTGGCCTCAGTCCACGGTTTGAAGTCAAAACCCAGCGTATGCATATCGGAGTCTGATCTGATCCCTGGATACCTGAAAAGATCCCAGGTTCCCCCGATGGCATCGCGCGCCTCATAGATCCGGTAGGTTTTGCCGGGAGACAGCTTCTGGAGATGAACGGCAGCGCCAATTCCGGACAGGCCGGCACCGATGATGAGAATGTCTGTGTCGATTTTTGTCATTCAGGCAGTGTACGTGAGATTACCTAAAAGGAAATAGTTGACGCGTGCGTCATACTTGAGGGCGCGCTAGACGTTGGCTTGCCGTCCGAAGGCACCTGCAAGGCGCAATTGCTCCTGAACCAACGGTACGACCGCCTCGTTGCCGGCGACAATCGAGCCTGTGGTCATGACATTACCGCCGTCGATCTCGCCGATCTCGCCGCCCGCCTCGCGCACGAGCACGATGCCGGCGGCAATGTCCCAAGACTTGAGGCCGCGTTCCCAGAACCCGTCAAATCGGCCCGCTGCGACCCAGGCAAGGTCGAGCGCGGCCGAGCCGTAGCGGCGGATTCCGGCGCAGGCCGGGGTCATCGCCAGCATCTCGCGGGCGAAGGTGGTGTGGGCGTCCTCGGACTTGCCGTGCCAGGGTGTGCCGGTCGCGATCACGGAATCGGAAAGCCTCTTGCGGGTCGCCACGCGCAGTTTGCGCTGTTCCAGCCAGGCGCCGCGGCCCGTTTCCGCCCAGAAGATCTCGTTCTTGGCCACGTCGAACACGACCCCGGTCAGCAGCTGGCCGTCGCGCTCGAGCGCGATCGAGACCGAATAATGCGGCTGGCCGTGCAGGAAGTTCAGGGTGCCGTCGAGCGGATCGACAATGAACCGGTTTGACTTGTCGGTGCCTTCCACGATCCCGCGCTCTTCCATGACAAAGCCATATCCGGGCCGGGCCTTGGTCAGATGCGTGTAGATGATCTCTTCTGCACGGTGATCGGCGCTCGAAACGAAGTCTGCCGGTCCCTTCTTGGAGACCTGCAGGTTTTCGACTTCGCCAAAGTCACGCGCAAGGCTTCGCCCAGCGGCGAGTGCAGCGGCGATCATAACGGCGCCAACGGGGGAGGGTTTCGACATGAGAAATAGCTCTTGCGCGCTTTTGAGGCGGGAGCGCGGGCGTAGTGCCTTGTGCGCGCAGGGTCAAGGCACGGACAGTTAACGCCCGGCGCGTTTTTGACGACAAGGTTGCCCCGTGCGTCAAGTTGCTTCACCCTTGGGTCTCACCTGACGATGGAGGGGCACTGCCATGGTGAACCAATTTCTGACCTTCGATAAGCTGATCGGCTCCAAGCTGGTCACCATTCTCTACTATGTCGGCCTGATTGGCTTGGGGCTCGGCGTCATCGCCGGAATCTTCTCCGGTTTTGCCGGTATGGGTTACAGCTTCTTTGCCGGACTGGGCACCATCATCGCGGCCCTGATCGGCGGCGCGATCGGTCTCGTCTTCTGGCGGTTCATGTGTGAGCTGTACATGATCCTGTTCCGCATGGCCGATGATCTGCGCGACATCAAAAACGCAAAAGCCGGCGCGGCGTCCTAGGTTTCTTCCAGGTCGTCAAACACAGCGTTGAAGGCCCTGACCGCAGCAGCGGGGCCTTCGGCATGGTCCCACACCCCGGCTGAAACCGCGATGAAATCGGCCCCAGCGGTCACCAGCGGCGCGGCATTCTGAACCGTGATGCCGCCGATTGCGACGCACGGGATGAGCATCGCGGCCTGCCAGACCTGCAGCAGATCGAGCTCTGCCGGCACGGTCTCCCGCTTGGTGGCCGTGGGATAAAACGCGCCGAAGGCCACGTAGTCCGCCCCGTCTTCGCCCGCCTGCATGGCCTTGTGATAACTGTTCTTTGCGGTCGCGCCGATGATCGCATCGGGGCCGAGCAAGCCGCGGGCGGTCTTCACCGGCATGTCGGTCCAGCCGAGATGCACGCCGTCGGCGCCGAGTTCCTTCACCAGGTCCGGCGCATCATTGACCAGCACCGCCAAACCGGCCTCCTGCGCCAGGGCCGTGACTGCGCGGCCGACTTCCCGCGTCGCCTGCATATCTATCATGCCATCCGCGCCCTTGATGCGAAGCTGCAGCGAAGCTACATCCCCCGCGACCAACGCGGTCTCCAGCGTTTTCGCAAAGCCGGCCACGTCCGCAATCTGGGGCGGTGTGATCAGGTAGAGGCGGGTGCGCGGGCGGGGCGGAACGGCTGAACTCATGGACGCTGCCTGTGCGGTGCGGGCGGCGAGAAGTCAACGCCGCGCTCATCCGGACCTTTGCCACGCAGGGTCCAACCACGAAGACCCAATCCGACAGGACTTCCCTATGTCGAAAAAACTCCCTGTGCGTTTATTCCAGCCCCTGTTTGGTCTGTTCATGGCGTTCTTCATGAGCTTTCTGATGTCCGGCGCGATCACAGCGCTCAACATCGGCTTCCCGCCGGACTTTCTCGCGCGATGGATGCACTCCTGGGGCATGGCGTTTGTGCTCGCCTATCCGGCCATCCTGATTGTGGCGCCGGTCGCCCGCCGGCTTGCTTTGCGCTTCGCCGAGTCTCCGTTTGCCGCCGCCGTCAGCCGGCAGGCTTGAACGCGCGTTTCGTGCTGGCCGGATTGCGGGCAAGTGCCCCGCCGCGCCGCATCGGACGTGGTTCGAGATCGCCTTTGCAGTTCGGACAGACGCCATCGAGGAGACCGTCCGCGCAATCATCGCAGAAGGTACATTCGAAGGAGCAGATAAAGGCGCCGGGCTCGTCCGCGGGCAGGTCGCGGTCGCAGTGTTCGCAGTTGGGGCGCATTTCGAGCATGATCTGCCTCATCTTCGAGAGGCAATTACTAGGCGAGTCTGTCGGGACTGAACAGAGTGCCGGGCGACCCAGTAGTTCTCCGGACTCCTTTGCGGGAGCATAGGGACTATCCTGACCATCAGCTGCCGATGCGGAAACGTCTGAAGGGGGCAGCTGACCATGTCCGACATCTTCATATCTTACGCTCGCGAAGACCTACCCAAGGCACGCCTCCTTGCCGAAGCCATGATTGCCGACGGCTTGTCGGTCTGGTGGGATCACGACCTTCTGGGCGGAGACCAGTTTCGTGAAGAGATCAGTGAAACCATCGCGGCCGCCAAGATTGTTATTGTCATATGGTCGGAGAACTCAGTCCGCAGCCCATTTGTAAAAGACGAAGCGAGCCGGGCTAATGAACGTGGTGTGCTTCTGCCGGTCGCCATCGGCGACGTCGAGCCACCCGTCGGTTTCGGCGAACTTCAGACTATCCGCTTCAAACGCTGGGCGGAGACGACGGCGGAATGGGAAACCTTGGTTCGCACGGTCCAGGCCCGTCTCAGGGCTGCAGGCAGCGCGCCCGTGCCCGGTGCGCTTCATTCCTCAAGGCGTGAACTCTCCTTCATCAACCGGAACATCGACGTGTTCCTGCTGATAATGTTCGCGCAGAGTATCCGTCTTGATCAAGCCATCCTTGGTGACCATTCGCGATCGTCCCGGATTAGCGCGTTTGCGAGGATGACAAGCTTTCGCATGATGGCGGTGATGGCGACTTTGGGCGGTTTGCCGCGCGCGGTGAACTCTTTGT